>JAFECJ010000031.1 GCA_018242205.1 Pseudomonadota bacterium | reverse complement strand
CTTAGAAGCGTTGCGCGCCAGCGTGACGGCGGTCGCCCGCAAAAAATATTCAGCCGCGTGTCCGAAAAATATTTGTCGGCCGCCGCCGGTCCCGGCGAACCACGCCGTTTTTAAACAGCGATCGGGAAATCCTACCGCGTGCGCTCGTTGTAACAGGCGTGCTGCCAGTCATCCCAGATCCAGCCGCATTTGGTGCAGCCGCCGAGCGACAGGCCGAGCGCGATGAGGCACATGAGGGCGAAAAGCCGGTGCGTCATGGCGCAAGCCTAGCCGAATCCCGGCCATCCGGCTAGCCGCCCGCCTCGCCGGTACCGCTGACGGCAATATCCACGACACCCCCGTGAATTACTTCAAATGCGCTGGAACCGCTTAAAATCTTTCAAGTAAACGGCCGCTAAGCTCGCCCGATCCTGGGGTGGCTGATGCTCCGACCGAAGCTCAAAGAACGACGCAAGACGCCGCGCCGCGCCATCAACCGCGTCGCGCAGTTTCATACCGGGCCCGGCGCGCTGCCGCGTTCCTGCATGATCACCGATATTTCCGACAGCGGCGCCCGGCTCTATAGCGACAGCGCCATGCCGGACACCTTCCTGTTGTCGCTCACCGGCGACGGCGTCGATGCCCGGCGCGAATGCCGCGTGGTCTGGCGCCTCGGCGGCGAGCTCGGCGTCGAATTCGTCCGGCCTCAGTTCTAGCGCGCCGCCGTCCGCCCTCGCGCGGCGATTGACCTCGCGCAACACCGGCGTCTCCGCCGCCGGTATCCTGCGGCGCATGTCGATCACCTCGCCCCACGCCGTGCTGCGCCGCCGCCTCGGCCTGCCGCTGCTGACGCTTTACGGCGTCGGCATCACCATCGGCGCCGGCATCTATGTGCTGATCGGCGCGGTCGCCGGCCATGCCGGGCGCGCGGCGCCGTGGTCCTTCGTCATCGCCGGCCTCGCCATGGCGTTCACCGTCGGCTCCTATGCCGAACTCGCCACGCGCTATCCGGTCAGCGCCGGTGAAGCCGCCTATGTGCGCGCCGCCTTCAACTCGCGGCCCGCCTCGACACTCACCGGCCTCATCACCATCGCGATCGGCATCGTCTCGTCGGCCACCGTGGCGCTCGGCGCCGCCGGCTATATCGGCCAGTTCGTCGACTGGCCGCGCGGCGTCATCGCCACCGCCGTGATCACCGTGCTCGGCGTCGTCGCCGCCTGGGGCATCCTGGAGTCGGTGCTGCTCGCCAGCCTGTTCACGCTGATCGAAGCCGGCGGCCTGATCGTCATCATCGCCGCCGCGCTCCATGGCGGCGTGCCGTTTCTCGATGCGCTCGTCACCTTGCCGCCGCTCGAACCGCGGGCTTTATCCGGCGTGTTCTACGCCAGCCTGCTCGCCTTCTTCGCCTTCATCGGCTTCGAGGATCTCGCCAACGTGGTCGAGGAAGCCAAGGCGCCGGAACGCAACATCCCGCGGGCGATGATGTTGACGCTGACGATCTCGACCGCGCTGTATCTCGCGGTCGCCGCGATCGCCGTCACCGCGGTGCCGCCGGCCGAGCTGGCGCGATCATCGGCGCCACTCAGCCTGGTGTTCCGCGCTGTCGCCGGCTTAAGCCCGGCGACGATCAGCGTCATCGCCATCGTCGCCACGCTCAACACCATTCTGGCGCAGATGACCATGGCGGCGCGCGTCGTCTATGGCATGGCGCGCCAGGGCGATCTGCCGCGCCATGCCGGCCATGTACATGCCAGGACCGCGACGCCGCTCGTCGCCACCGCGCTGATCGTCACCGCCACCATCGCGCTGGCGCTCACCGTGCCGTTCGAGCGGTTGGCGGAAAGCACCTCGGTCGCAACGCTCGTGGTGTTCGTTTTGGTCAATCTGTCGCTGCTGCGCGTGCGCCACCGGCGCATCCGCGCGGCGGGTCCGCATGTGCGCGTGCCGCTATGGATGCCGGTCGCGGGGCTCGTCAGTTGTGCGGCGATGATCGCCGCCGTGCTGCTCGGCTGAGCGCGGCGTCGCCGCGCGCGCTAGGCTTCGGTACGGTGCGGCTTGAGGTCGAAGCCGATCTCGAACACGGTGCGGTCGGACGTGTCGACCACGGTCATGGTCCAGCCGGACAGATCCTGAATGCCGGGATCGCACATCGCCGCCTTGAGATCGCGCACCTGGCGTACGGCGTGAGCGCGCACCGCCGACAGGCCGCTGAGGTCCTGTCCCGTGTCGTCGGAAAACCGCCTCTGGCCGTCCGAAAAATGAAAGAAGTAACGCGGCACGTTGACTCTCTCACGAAAGCAGATGGTACCGGTCGCAGCCGACGCACAGATCGCGCCCCCCAAGGCGAATTCGGTCGTCGGCATCTGCGTGATACCAGCACGTGGCGTCTAGACTGGCTAGGTGTCCGAACCATGACCGCGACCGCTGATTGTCGCAACACGCCATGCGTGTCGCGGCAAACGGTTCACCTCGATTCGTGTTAAAATTATACAGATCGTCGACGGCAACTTATGCGTCAGGCCGCACGGCCGCGGCATCGAAGCGCGACCGCGCCGATTGAATCGCGATGCGGTTGCGCCGCGCCCACAGGCCGAGCTCGCTCACCGGCTCGAGCAGCGAGCGACCGAGCGTGGTCAATTCGTAGTCGACGCGCGGCGGGATGGTCGGAAATACCGTGCGCGACACCAGGCCGTCGCGCTCGAGGCCGCGCAGGGTCAGCGTCAGCATGCGCTGCGAGATCGAGCCGAGCGCGCGCCGCAATTCGTTGAAGCGCTTCGGCCCGTCGCCCAGCGTCGAAACCACCAGCACCGTCCACTTGTCGCCCACTCTTGCCAATACCTCGCTCACGGCGCGGCAGTCCTCGGCCACATGGAGGTTACCCGGTATGCCGTTTGTGCCTTCTTGCACCTTCAGAGCAGTCATCTATTTATCCTCGGTCACTTATCGTTACTAAGTCTAATACATAGGGGTTTCAATGCCAAAGCTCAAGCTCGGGGTCATCGTCGGCTCGAATCGCAAGGAATCGATCAATCGCAAACTGGCCTTGGCCTTGGCCAAACTCGGCGGCCAGGCTTTCGACACCACGCTCATTCAGATCGACGACCTGCCGATGTACAATCAGGATCTTGAGCAGCCGGTGCCGGCGGCAGTCGCCCGCTTCAAGGCCGACGTCGAGGCGTCCGACGCGCTGCTTTTTGTCTCGCCCGAGCACAGCCGCTCGATCCCGGCCATCTTGAAGAACGCCATTGATTGGGGCGCCCGTCCCTGGGGCAAGACGTCCTGGCCGAACAAGCCGGCCGCCGTCACCGGCACCTCGGGCGGCGTCATCTCGACTGCCATCGCCCAGCAACACCTGCGCGCCGTGCTCGGCGATCAGGGCCTGCATCTCATGGGCGGCGAGGCCTACATCTTGTTCAAGCCGGAACTCATCGACGCCGAACACAACGTACCGGATTCGGGTGTTCACGACTTCCTAAAAGCTTTTATCGAGAAGTTTGCGGTATTCGCAGGCAAGCTCACAGCAAAATAACACCAATAATTCGGCGGCGGTGCAGTAAATTTCCAAACTGCTCGCCGCCGAATTTTATTCAGACATTATTCAACCCGAATGTATTTGAGGGTCCTCACCGGCCGACGATAATATTACGTAAAGAGTGTGCATAACTTGCGGCTGACGTTACCGCACTGGAGTCATCCCGATAAAACTACTCCTGCGGGCCGATGATTTGCCTCACCGGAGACCCAATGCCGTGACCGATCAGCCGATGGCACTTGGGGCCGTCTCGAACACGCCTGTCGCACGCCAAAAGGGAATTCGCAGGTTTCTCGATCGCATCTCGAGCCGGGTGCGCCTGCGTGCGTGGGCGCGGCCGATCACGTATCTCGGCCTCGGCATGCTTCTTGCCGTCTATGCGTTGGTGACTTTCCTCCTCTTCAATGACCGAAAGGAGGCAATGGCGAACGCAGTCAAGCACAGTGACAATCTCGTCCGCATCATCGACCAGGCCTACGCGCATATTCTACAAAGCGCGGACTCGACTCTGCGATTTGTGCGCCGAGTCCATGCATCCGCCCCCTCGGCGGCCGGTCTCCAAAACCTGTTCGACGACCCCGCGATGCGAAACGATATGGATCATCGCTATATCGTCACGAATACCCAAGGTCGTATCGTCGCCGCGACGACATATTCCGACAGCGGTCTCGTCGGTCATGATTTTTCAGGCAATGAAGCATTCCAGCGCCAAAAGAACGCGCGCACTGACGAGTTGTTCATAAGCCCGCCGCTCAGGCTGGATTCGACCCGGCGTCTCGACGTCTTCCTCACGCGGCGGCTGACAGCCGCGGACGGCAGCTTCGCCGGCGTCGTTGCCGCGGTTTTCGATTCACGCGCGCTGACGCGTGTCGGCGCGGATCTCGATCTCGGACCGCTCGGCTCTTTCGGTTTGATCGGATTTGACGGCGTGATGCGAGCTCGCGCGGTCGACGGCAAGGTCGACCTCGCTGCCATCGGAAAGCATTTTGCCAGCGGCACCGGAGTTATGGCCCACGCGCCCAAGGCGTCTAGCGGGCATTTCTGGAATACACCTGGGATGATCGACGATACGCGCCGCCTCATATCGTTTCGCGTGATTGGCGGTTATCCGATGATCGCGACCGTCACGATGACCGAAGCCGAGATATTCAGGCACGCCAACACGCAGGCGGAGATCTACTGGATGATCGCGCTCATCAGCACGGTCGTCATTTTCTTCGTCATCAAATGGGGCGCGGCGCGTGACCACAAGCTCAGCGCCGCTTCGGCAAGGATACTCGGCGCCAAAGACGACCTTCGCAACAGCGAGGAACGCTATCGCCTTGTCGAAGACGCCGTGAATGAAGGCATCTGGGACTGGAATATAGAGACCGACGTTTGCTATCGGTCGCCTCACTGGAAGCACATCCTGGGCTACGGCGAGAGCGATGCACCGACCAGCATGACGGCGTTGAAGACCTTAATTCATCCGGATGAGCGGATCGCGGTCGACGAAGCTCTGCGGGCACATCTCGCGGGCAAAGCCCCCTACTCGATTGAGTTCAGGCTGCAGGCCAAGAACGGCGAATACCGCTGGGTACAAAGCCGCGGCAAGGCGCGCCGCGACGCCGACGGGAGGCCGACGCGCATGCTCGGCACCCTGACCGATATTACGGAGCGCAAGAAGGCCGAGGCCTCGCTCGAGGAGAGTCATGCCAATCTGGCGCGGGCGGAAATGACCGCCCAACTCGGGCATTTCAAGTACGTCAAGGAAACCGGCGAATATACCTGGTCCGAAGGACTGTATCGCATATTCGGCAAATCGCCTGCGACCTTCACGGTGACATACGAGGCGGTGCCCGATTTCATCACCCCGGAAGACCGCCCGATCTTGCTGCAGCATCGCGCTGATACCTTGTCCGGTGGTGCGCCCTACGCAGTCACCCTGCGCGCCATTCGCGACGACGGCCGGATGATCTATATCGAGACTTGGCTGGAGGCGACGCGCGCCGGCGACGGCGCCGTGACCGGGATGTTTGGGTCGATCCAAGACGTAACCGCACGCAAGCTCGCGGAGCTCGATCTGAAGGAAAGCCGCGACAATCTCGCGCGCGCCGAGCGATTGGCGCTGCTCGGCCACTTCAAGAGCGGGCTTCGGGCGAACACGCTGACCTGGTCAGAGGGCGTCTACTCCATCTTCGGCTTTTCGCCTGACTCCTACGCGCCGAGCGAACGCGCTTTCGTGCAGATGGTGCTGCCGCAGGACCGGCCGACGCTCAAGCGCGCGGTCGAAGACGCCGTTGCCGGTCGGGAAGTTCCAAACTTCGTCATCCATATGCGCCGCTCGGACGGAGCGATCATCGACCTCGAATTGTGGATCACCGCGGTTCACGGCGAAGCTGGCGCCATCACCGGCCTGTTCGGCACGATTCAGGACGTAACTTTGCGCCGTCGCGCCGAAGAGCTGCTGGCGCGAGCCAACGAGGAACTGGAAGCCCGCGTCAGCGAGCGCACCAACGAGCTGGCGCATGAAATGCGCCGCCGCGAAGAGGCGCAGATGACGCTCGGGCAAATGCAGAAGATGGAATCCGTGGGCCAGTTGACCGCCGGTGTCGCCCACGATTTCAACAATCTGTTAGCGGTCATCGGCGGCAGCCTCGAATTCGTCGACCGCTCCGCCGCGCGCGGCCTGACCGCCGACCCGGATTTGCTCGACGCCGCGCTGCGCGCCACCCGGCGCGGCCGCGAGCTGGTTCGACGGTTGCTCGCGTTTTCCCGGCAGGCGCCGCAGCGCGCTCAGGCGACGCCGATCGATCAGATGGTGCTCGACACGCTGCGGCTCCTGCAACGCACGCTCGGCCACAACATCGATATCGTCACCCAGCTCGATGCCGGTGGCGCGGTGATTTCGGTCGACCGCAACCAGTTCGCCAACGCGCTGCTCAATCTCGCGCTCAACGCGCGCGACGCCATGCCGGACGGCGGTCAAATGACGATCGCCACCGAGTGCCGGCCCTGCGATCCGGCACGAGCGAAATCGTCGCGCTGGCCGACCGGCGAGGAAGTCTGCATCGTCATCCGCGACACCGGCGTCGGCATGACCGAAGACGTATGCCGCCGCGCCACCGAGCCTTTCTTCACGACCAAGACCGACGGTCTCGGCAGCGGCCTTGGCTTGAGCATGGTACAGGGCTTCGTCGAACAGTCCGGCGGCCTGCTCGCGATCGACAGCGCGCCGGAGGACGGCACCGCCGTAACGCTCCTGCTGCCGCGCATCGCCGCCGCCAGCCCGCCGGTCGAGCACGGCGACGGAACGTTGAGCGGCGCCGGGCCCAATCGCGAGAAGACCGTCCTGCTGGTCGAGGACGACGCCGACGTCCGCACCGTCGTCGCCGCGCAGCTGCGCCATCTCGGTTATCGCGTGCAGACCGCCGCCAACGGCATGGAGGCCATCGACCTCGTCGCCTCGCCGGCCCGGATCGACCTTGTGCTCACCGACATCGTGCTGCCGGGCGGGCTCGACGGCGTATCGCTGATCAAGGAGGCGATGCTGTCGCGGCCGCGGATCGGCGTTTTATGCATGTCAGGCTACGAGCCGTCGCAGAAGCAGCGCAAATGGCTCGGCCAGCAGAACATCGGCTTCCTGGAAAAGCCGTTCCACACCCTGAGCCTGGGTCAGGCGCTCGAAGCCGCGCTGGCGAACTAAGCCTCGATCGCCGGCGGCGCCGTGCCCGGTCCGCGCAGCGGCCGCTCTTCCAGGATGACGAGAAAGACGAAGCCGAGCGCCAGCACCAGCGCGCAGGCGACGAAGACCAGACGGAACGCGTATTCGAGCGCCGGCGCCGAAGCCGAGCGCGCCAGCATCTCCACCGCCATACCGGTCGAGCCGTTGAGGCCGCCGAGCACGATGGCGCCGAGGATCGCCACCACCAGCGAGGAGAACAGCGCGCGGAAGAAGTTCGCCGCGCCGGTGGCGACGCCCATCTGCGAACGCTCGACCGCGTTCTGCATGCACACCGTCGAAATCGGGAACACGGTGCCGATGCTCAGGCCGAGGATGGTCTGCAAAAGGATGACGAGCGGCAGCGGCAGGCTCGCCGGCCAGATCGCCAGCGGGATGAGCGCGGCGATGCCGCACAAGGTGCCGGTCATCGGAATGCGCTTGTAGCGTTCGACGCGCGCGAGCGCCCGCCCGGTCAAGGTGGCGCCGACCACCACCGCCGTCATCATCGGGATGAGGCCGAGGCCGGATTGCGTCGCCGACAGATGCAGCACGACTTCGAAATAGAGCGGCACGAAGATCGTCATGCCGACCAATGTCGACATGTTGCAGGCGCCGGCCAGCGCCGCGGCGCGCACCACCTTGTTGCCGAGCACGGCGAGCGGCAGGAACGGCTCCGCCGCGGTCCTGAGCCGCCAGGCAAAGCCCAGCCACAGCACCACCGACAGCGCGATGAGCCCGCCGATTTCGGCCGAGAGCCACGGATAACGCCGCCCGCCCCACGACAGCGCCAGCAGCAGCGCCATCGACGCCAGCATCATCAGCACCGCGCCGGCGACGTCGAGGCGGTGATCGCGGCGATGGAACGGCACCAGCTTCAGCATGCGCCAGGACATCGCCAGCGCCGCGATCCCCAGCGGCAGGTTGATCCAGAAGATCAGCGACCAGTTAAGATGTTCGGTGAGGAAGCCGCCGAGCACCGGGCCGCCGACCGACGACACGGCGAACACCGCGCCGATATAGCCCTGATAGCGGCCGCGCTCACGCGGCGAGACGATGTCGGCGATGATGGTCTGCGCCAGCGCGATCAGGCCGCCGCCGCCGAAGCCCTGCACGCCGCGGGCGACGATCAGCGCCGTCATGCTGGGCGCCAGCGCGCAGGCGATCGAGCCGATGACGAACACGGCGATGGCGCCGAGCATGACGACGCGGCGGCCGTGAATGTCGGACAGTTTGCCGAGCAGCGGCGTCGTCGCCGTGCCGGTCAGCAGATAAGCGGTCACCACCCAGGCGAGGTCGTCGAGATTGCCGAAATGCCGGCCGATGGTCGGCAGCGCGGTGGCGACGATGGTCTGGTCGAGCGCGCCGAGGAACATGGCGAGCGCGATGCCGAGCACGATCTGGGTGATCTGGGCATGCGTCAGAGCCCGCGGCGCGGCATGAGCGGCCGGGCGCGGTTCCTGTTCGGCGGAGGATTCGTGGTTTGCCATGAGGCGCCGGACATGCCTTGCCGGCGGGGCGCACGCAAGCGGGTTCGGCGCGCGGGTGCCATGCCGATCTCGGGCGCGGCGCGGGGCCGCCGCCGCGCGCCTCAGTCCCTGCGGCTTTTCGCCAGCTTGAGGCCTTTCACACAGGCGACCGCGGTCTCGATCTGCTGCACGAACAGCCCCTCCATCGCCTCGTCATGGGCCCGCTCGGCCGGCGAACGGCCCGGCGAGCGCGTGGCGCGGAAACGGTTATAGACCGCCATGGCCGACGACACCGCGTCGATGGCGCGGCGGCGCGCCTCCCACACCTGCGCGGCATCGGCCTTCGCCCTGGCCTCGGCATGGCGGGCGGACGCGGCGGCGCAGGCGGCTGCGGCGCGCGACCGCGCCGCCGGGTCGAGGGCCTGAAGGCCTTGCGCGACCGGCTCGTCCGCGTCCTCGCGCGGGATGAAACGGCCGCCGGCGCCCTTGACGCCTTCGTGGCCCGCGGCGCGCTGCCAATGCCGGCCGCGATTTCCGGCGGCCGCCGCTTGCCCGCGCGGCTTGACGACATAGCGCCGCCGCCATTCACCTTTGGCGACATATTTGTACAGCGTGCGCTCGGTGACGCCGCACAGCCGCGCGATCTCGCGCACCGGCACGGCCGACTCCTCATACAGCGCACGCACGCGGGCCATGAGGTCGGGCGTTTGAGCCTGATGGCCCTCCCCAATCTCTGCCTGTCCCCTCTCCCCTTGCTCTGAATGTTCCCCTCCCCCTCGTAGGGAGGGGTTAGGGGTGGGGGTAACGGCCATCGCCTCAAGACCACCCGCCACATCCACCTTCCTCGGCGCGCCCTTCCCCGCCTCCGGCGCCAAGCCGAACACCAGTTCGCGCCCGCGCATCTTGGAATAAATGGCGCGTGTCGCCGCACGCGACGATGTCCGTGGCGTCATGGCAAAACCTCGTGGGGCAAGGCCCCGAAGGCCAAGCCCCAAAGTGTCAGGATGCAATTGTGGAGGATGCGCGAAAGCTAGCGGACCAGCGTCACGCTGTCAAGGACTTTATTCTGCCTAGCCTAGGCAGCTTTCAGCCGCTCTAGTTCCGCTTCGAATTCAAAGCGCAATTGTGCGCCTTCATCGTCGGGTAGCCAATTCGTCATCTGCGGAAAAATGGTGCGGTAAAGCGAGACGGTCGTCGGCTCCCACGGCAGTTGATTGGCGGCGCGCGCCTCGGCCAAAATCTTTTGCAGCCGCGACCGCACCTTGTCCGGGTCGGGCCGATAGGCGGGAACGGGGTCCGCCCCAAAGAGGTCGGACTGCATTTCCGTATCGGAATCGTCCGATTTGCCGCTATTTGCCATGGAACTGCCGCACTGGAAGTGACGAATCATGGACATCATGCGCCAACGCGGCCGCATGAACGAGCGTCGAGGCTGGCTTATCCCCGCTGTGCAAAAGCCTTCTTGTAGGCCACATCGATTTTCGCCATTTGCTCGATGGTAAAGGCGAGGCTGTCTGCGATCGCCCCGACATGATTGATCTCGTCGAGTGAGAGCGTGCGGCCTTTGCGTGACTTCAGGTACTTATCGATCACCTGGTATCCGCCGATGTGGAAGTTCCAGACATCCTCTGGCATCGGTTTGAAGAACTGAGTCTTGTTGATGGCCACCGACTGGTCCTCGGGCGAATAGCGGACGGCTTCGACGGTGTGGTCGCCCTTGCCATGATAGGCGGCGAACTTCCCACGCGGCAGCTCGCGCAGGAGATGCGCTTGAACCAGCGCCCAACCGAGTCCCGATAGCAGCTCAAATTCTTCTGCAGCATCCGGAAACGGGATACGAGGAAAATCTATTCGAATAAATTCCGCGTATTGCGTTCGATAAGTCGGCGAGTGGAGAACAGCATATATATCCAAAAACTTCCTCCGCCGCATAGTGCCACCTGTAGCGAGGATCGATAAATGAGCGAAATTCCGACGAAAGATTTTCTCGACCATCAATAGCCAGCGGAAAGATGTAATTAACTTCTTTCATTGAGAGCGCGTGATGCGAAATTAATTCATCGGCCACAATGACGTGATCCCAAGGACGCTGAATATCAATCTTTCGAGGGAGGCATAAGCCGAGTCTATTCGCCCCGAGCCTTTCGTTGAAGTCCCATCGCCCCCAATCAATTAGCCTAATATCAAAGCCCACTACTCGAAGATCAAAAGGAGCCTGGAGGACAGGCCGAATACTGTTGCTCCAATCGGGCGGTTTTCTAAGCAATTCGCGCACCGAGGGCAGCGACCAACTTCGCGTGTCTCGAAGACCGTAGTCGCTCCGCAAAGATTGTTCAGAATTTCTTGGATCAATCAGCTTAGCAACCCGCTCTTTAAGTTCATCGCGAGAAAAAGCGATCGCAAAACGGTCTCTCGCCGTAATTATTCCCGGCGAGGCTTGTGTCAAAATTTCGGGAACAGACCAGTAACTATTGTATATTTGGGCAACTTCGTTGCTGCCCACCATTTTAAAAAGGTATTGTGGCGGCTCGACCTCGATCCTTTTCCACTGAAAAGACTTGAATGAACTCGCACTAGCAGCCTTATACTTCTCAAGGCGACCTCCCCAAATGTCTCCTCGCCAGATGCCCCGCTCCAATCCCGGCTTCTTTATAAAAAGGCTGATCGCCACGCCCTGCTCAATATCGAATACATTCTCATCTATAGAGCCATCAGGAGCCTTCTCTTTCTTCTTCAAGTTTCCGTGCAAATCGAGAACATAAATCTGCTCGAAAGAATTCATCAGCGATTGGCGCATGCCTCTGAAAGTTGGATTATCAAGCCAAGAATGATTAGTTATTATCCCGACAACGCCTTCCACGACCGCATCCATCTTCATTTGAGCAAAGCGAATGAATTTCACGTAGTCGTCGTGGAGCCAGTGCTTCTTCTCTCCAAAATGCTTTCCGTCGACCATCTTGTAGGCGTCGATCGCCGCTGTGATCCATTCACCTTTGTTTCGTGAATGAGCGGAGTAAGGCGGGTTACCTGTAATCACGAGTATTGGCTGGTCTTTTACAGCTTGCGCTGCCTCGGCTTCCGCAGTGATGGCAGGCAAAAGAAAATTTGGCTCTGAATGAATTGGCTCCAGCGTATTGGTTAAGAATATTTGGAGTCGCTGATCATCTCTTAAAGGATGCCCCTGATCATTGAGGTATTGCGACAATTTCAAATGGGCAATTGTGTAGGGCGCAATTAGATACTCAAACCCAAACACATTCTTCAGAAAGTGGTCACGGACGATAAGGCCGGCGCGCCCCTCATCCGGGCCACCAATGTTGTCGAATATTCGCTGAAAAACCTCCAACAAGAACGTGCCAGTGCCGCATGAAAAATCTAGTATCGTAACCCGCTTGTTATCCGCAAGGCCGCCTCGAATGCCGAAATTGTCTTTCAATATATCGTCGATGGCACGTACGATGAAATTCACGATCGGCGGCGGCGTGTAGTAAACGCCACGCCCCTTGCGTGTATCCTTGTCGTAAGCCTTCAAATAGTCTTCATAAAAATAGATAAACGGGTCGCGCTCGAACAGGCGATGTTCTTCCTCGTCGCCGGCGCGAACTTTGCGACTGATGGCCTTGCGTTGCCGGAATGACAAGTCCTCATGGATCGCGTCGAGATCAAGCGCATTGACGATGGACAGCACCTCCTCGACGACCCAGCGAACTTCTGTGTAATCTTTCTTGTCAAGTTCCGTGAGAAAGTCCACCAGTTCACGGATGAGACGAAATGATCCCGGCACATATTCACGCGCGTTGTGCAGCGTAATCGCTTCTGTCCCGGAATTAAGCCTCGCCAGGAATAGTCCATAAGCCAGCATCTGGGCGAAGGCGTCGGCAAACTCATTCAATGTCAGATCGTGAAACACCTGATCGCGAAAAATCTGGAAAAGGCCGTAGAGGCGGCCTTCCTTGTGCTCGCGTTGCTGACGAACCAGTTCCTCGCCGAGATAATCGTGCAGCAACTTGCTGCGCGTCGCCAAAGCCAGTGCCAGTTGCTGCGCGCGTCCAATGCCTTCCGGGGCCGACGAGAAGAAGCCCTGCAGCAGCCTTGTAACCGCCGCGACGCTTTCGTCCTTCAACCGAAACTTTGGGCTTTCGAGATCGGTGGCATGGCACAGCGTCTCGCGCTGGATACCATCCTTGCTGATCCAGATGAAATGAAGATAGTCAGTGAGAATGATGTTCTGGGAGAGAGACTTGTAGCGCTTGATCTGGTCCGACTTAAGTATCTTGTCGAGACCTTCGCCGATCGTCTTGTTCTCGACATAGCCGAGGATCAGCCCTTTCCGAGTGACTTTGAAGTCGGGGGCACCCTTGTCCGCGACCCGTTTCGGCTCATGCTGGATGACTGTTCCAGATGCACTTTCATCGGCAAGGCCCTGAAGCAAAGCTTGAAGGGCTCCACGATCGGTATGCTCCGTCTTCTCGTCTATTGGCGTCTTACGCAGCGCCAAGAGGTAGCGGTCGAAGATGTTTTTGTCGGGCATTGCACGTGTCCCCCGATTCGGACGCTACCGGGAGGCGAGTCATGGAGCAAGCGCCCCTGCCATGGCAGCGGCATGGGAACCGGAGCGAAATATTTGCGTCGCCAATGACGACACTGCGCGGCTACTTCCGCCTCGTCCCTCTTGACCCCTTCGGCCACTTCTGCGGCCACTTCACGATGTAATCGACGAGGTCGCGGTCCGGCACATTGACTTCGCTCTCGCTCACCTTGCCCCGCACCGAGATGCCGGCGTCGTGCACCGTCTCCTGGCTGCCGGAGATCAAGGGGTGCCACCACGGCAGGTCCTGCCCGTTCGCTACCAGCACATAGCCGCAGGTCGGCGGCAGCCAGGTCAGCCTTCGGATGTTGCGCCAGGTCAGCCGCACGCAGTCGTGCACCTTCTTCTGCCGGTTCTTGTAGTCGGTGCAGCGGCAGGTCTCGCCGTCGAGCAGCTTGCAGCCGACGTCGGTATAGACCGTCTCGCCGGTGTCCTCGTCGGTCAGTTTGTTGAGGCAGCAGCGGCCGCAGCCGTCGCACAGGCTCTCCCACTCCTTGGCGGTCATCTCGGAGAGCTTCTTGGCGCGCCAGAATGGCGGCTTGTCGTCACGCATCGTCAATGTCGGCCTTCGAGTCGGGAAGGCCCCTTATACCCCCCGCCCGCCCGGGCGGCGCGAGAAGCGCGTTCCGCCCCCAATTTCTCCCCAATTGCCGTTCACCGTTCCGCCAATAAGCGCCCGGCCGCATTAGCGAAAACCGACCCGATCGACTAGATTATGGGGCGCTTTGCCGTGGCGGCGGCGGACCGGCCGGCCTTGGGCCCGGACCCGCCACCCGGAATTGATCTTAACTGGCTGAAATATAAGGCGGATTGGCCTTGGACGAGCTGCCCCCCGAATCCCGGCGACAATGGCTGAAACGCATCCTCCTGGGCTTCGACGCCTGGGTGGATTTCAGCGTGTTCCGCTCGGCCACGGGCCTGCGCGAGAGCTACGAGCGCTTTTCCACCTTCATGGACCGCTTCCATGCCGCCGGCTGGAAGCGCTGGGCGGCGGAACTGGCCTCCGAAGGCGCCACCTTGGGCCTCGCCGGCGGCATCGTCATGCTGGCCTTGGCGACGCCGGCCTTCCAGATGACGCAGGACGGCGACTGGCTGAAGAAGTCCGAGCTCGCCGTCACGTTTCTCGACCGCTACGGCAACGAGATCGGCACCCGCGGCATCCGCCACAACGATTCGATCCCGCTCGACCAGTTCCCCGATCACCTGATCAAGGCGGTGCTGGCGACCGAGGACCGCCGCTTCTACGACCATTTCGGCATCGACGTGCCGGGCACCTTGCGCGCCTTGGTCACCAACGCGCAGGCCGGCGGCGTGCGCCAGGGCGGCTCGTCGCTGACGCAGCAGCTCGCCAAGAACCTGTTTCTGTCGAACGAGCGCACGCTCGACCGCAAGATCAAGGAAGCGTTCCTGGCGCTGTGGCTGGAATCGCGGCTGACCAAGAACGAGATCCTGAAGCTGTATCTCGACCGCGCCTATATGGGCGGCGGCGCCTTCGGCGTCGATGCGGCGGCGCAGTATTACTTCAACAAGTCGGCGCGCGACGTGAACCTGGCGGAAGCCGCGATGCTGGCCGGCCTGTTCAAGGCGCCCAGCAAATATTCGCCGGCCAACAACCTGCCGGCGGCGCGCGCCCGCGCCAATGTCGTCTTGGATAATCTCGTCGACACCGGCTTCATGACCGAGGGTCAGGTGTTCGGCGCCCGCCGCCACCCCGCCACGCCCGTCGACCGCCGCGCCGACCGCGCGCCGAATTACTATCTCGACTACGCGTTCGACGAGATGAAAAAGCTCGTCGACAAATTCCCGAAGTCGATGACCGAGCGCGTTTTCGTCGTACGCACCGCGCTCGACACCGGCATTCAAAACGTGGCTGACAACGCAGTCGAGACCATGCTGCGCCAGTACGGTCAGGAATATCACGCCGGCCAGGCGAATACGGTGGTCATGGACGTCGATGGTGCGGTACGCGCGATGGTCGGCGGCCGCGACTACGGCGCCAGTCAGTTCAATCGCGCCACTGACGCGATGCGTCAGCCGGGATCTTCGTTCAAGCCCTATGTTTATTCGACGGCTCTGGAGCACGGCTTCAAACCGGACTCAATCGTTGTCGATGCCCCGATCTGTCTGGGCAACTGGTGCCCGCATAACTACGGTGGCGGCTATCGCGGCTCAATGACGCTCATCACCGCCCTCACGCATTCGATCAACACCGTCGCGGTGCGCCTCTCGGTCGCCATCGGCGACGGCAATGCCAAGCTCGGCCGTTCACGCATCATCAAGACGGCGCGCGACATGGGCATTACGACGCCCCTTCCCGATACGCCGTCGCTGCCGATCGGTGCCGACGCGGTCACCATGATCGAGCACGTTGGCGCCTATGCGACCTTCCCCAACCTCGGCATGGTAGTGAAACCACATGCCATTCTCGAAGTCCGCACCGGCGATGGAAAACTGATCTGGCGCTACGACCGCGACGGACCAAAGCCGCATCGCGCACTGCCGGTCAACGTGGCGGCCGGCATGATCAAGATGATGAACAGCGTCGTTGAAAACGGTACCGCGCGGCGCGCGCGCCTCGACGGCATCGCCGCCGCCGGCAAGACCGGCACCACCAACGATTATCGCGACGCCTGGTTCATGGGCTACACAGGCAATTTCGTCTGCGGCGTCTGGTTTGGCAACGACGACTATACCTCGACCAACCGCATGACCGGCGGTTCGCTGCCGGCGATGACCTGGCACACCATCATGGAATACGCCCATCAGGGCATCGAAGTGAAACAACTGCCGGGCGTCACCGTGCCGGAGCGCCCGCGCGAAGTCGCCGCGCGATCGAACAAACGGGACGACAACGCGGCGCCACGCCGGCCCACGCTGCTGTCGAAGCGCGGTGCGGAAGCGTTGGTGCATGTTGAAAAGCTCCTCGATGAGGCCAGCCGGACTATGGCGCCGCTTCGTCCGACTGTTTCGAGCGGGACGAAAAAGCAGGCGAATCTTTCGAAGTCCGACTCCTTCGGCGTGCCGGAAAGCGGCGATGCGCTCGCCGCCGCGCTGGAAGGCCACGCTTTCGGATCGAGCAACTGAAGTATCCCCTCGCCATAGCCGCAACGGCCTGGCTGGCGTAATCTGCTGTCCATGCGACTCAAGCTTCCCATTCCGCCAGCGGATCGATCGTGCGGCTTCTGACATCAACGCTATTTGCTCTTTTGGTCGCCGCCGTTGTCGGCCTTGGACTGACCTATCTTGCGCTGACGCGTGGCGCCGCGTTTGGCGCACTCACGATTGGCAGTTGGACCGCTTGGCCAAAAACCGGAACGGCCGACGCTGATCCTTACGCGCGCGCGACCTTCGCGCGGACGGGACAGTTGCCGATCGCGCTCGGCGACGGCGTGTCATTCACCGCCCGCTCCGATGATGATGGAAAGCCGCTCGACGGCCGCTGCAATGTCGTTCTGTTCGGTGTGACGCCGGCTGCCCGTTTCTGGACGTTGACGCTCTACAGCCGCGACGGCGAGCTGGTCGCCAACTCCATCGAACGATTTGGCTTCACCAGCCAGGAGATCGTTCGCCGCGCCGACGGCAGTTTCGAGATTACCGTTTCGCCGCGGGCCAGTCCGGGCAACTGGCTTCCAACCGCCGGCATCGAGCGCTATTCGCTGGTGCTGAGGTTGTACGACACCGCCGTCGGCGTCGCCACCAAGGCCGGCCGCGAGGTGCCGATGCCGAGCATCGAAACCAGGAGCTGCCCGTGATCCGCTGGATGCTCCTCTTGTTCGGCGGCGCGCTACTCGGCGGCGTCGTTCATCTCGGCACCATTATCCTGTTGCCGCGCACGGCGACGCAGGATGCCTATGCCCGTCTGATCGACAAGGCGCCGGTCAACACGGTGACCGCGCTGCCCGAACCGAAACCGGCGAGCGCCGTGATGCCGTATATGGACCCCGCCTTCGCCGCCGGCATCTGCCGCTACGATCTATCGAAGGGACCGATCAAACTCAGCGTGCCGGTGAGCCTCGCCTACACGTCGGTGTCGTTCTATACGCGCTACGACGTCGCTTATTACGCCATCAACGACCGCGCGGCCGGCCGCCGCATCATCGAGCTCGATCTGATGACGCCCGACCAGAAAAGCCAGATGCCGGAAGACGAAGACATCACCGCCGCCGACCGTCTGATCGTGGAATCGCCGACGACGACGGGGCTGATTGCGATCCGCGCACTGGCGCCGGAACCCGGATTGCTACCGATGGCGCAGGCGACGATCGCCAATGCCCGCTGTACGCCGCAAACGATGCCGACGGCCGCCGCGCGCTGATCAGCGCTGATAGGCGAGGCTCGGGCCGCGCTGATAGGTCGGCGCGGTGCGATTCTGGAAATAGCCGACCTGGGTGGCAAGCTGGTTGAGCATCTGCTCGGCCGTCACCGCGTCGTTCGACGGCGACGAGATCACCAGCCGCTCCAGGGCATAACGATAGCTGGCGACGCGGCGCTCGAGGCTCGTGCGCACCAGCATGATGACCCGGTCGTTCTCGCGAATGCGATTGAGGGTGTTGGTGCGCTCGGCCTGCGTCAGGGACCGGATGAATGCGAGGCTCTTCTTGCGCTTGATGTCCATGTCGACCACACGGCCGGCGGTGGCGAAGAATTGCGGCAGCCGTTCGCTGTCGTTGCGGATGTCGTCGATCAGCACGGCGTATCGCGAAGATGGCGATCGCACGTTCTGGGAGAACACCCCCCGCTCCATCATGTGATCGTAATAGGCGGCCGGGTTGGCCGATTGTTTGAGAATCCACGGCGTCATGCCGTATTCGCTGAGGACCGAATGGGCCTTCTGCCGGTTGTAGGGCGGCTCGAGCAGCGGATAGCCGAGGTCGCGCAATTGCCGCTCGTCGTCGGTGAGTTCGAAGCTGGAAGGCGAGATCGGCCGGCCCTTGGCATCGTCGCGCCCGACCCAATCGTGGATATCGTCGCGCACCAGCGACGGATTGACCTCACCGAAATCACCATTGACGCCGCAGCCGGCCAGCAAAAGAGCAAGGCAGAAGGCCGGGAAAAGCGGCGATAGCCGCGGCGAAGCTCGCATCGTCCGCTCGCTTTCGAAGGTCAGCGCGCGAGACGGCGGCGGCGGCGGCGGCCCGGGCTGCTACCGGTGTCCGGCTCCTGCCCGTCTGGACCGCGATCGATACGAATTACCGGAAGAATGATCACCGTCGCTGGTTCCGCGCTCGCGTCGATATAGCGGCCCCGTCCAAGGCCGGCGTTTTCGGGAAAACGGATGACTTCGCCCATTTCAGTCCCCTTTCCGTCCCGGCCTCAACCGCATCGCTCAACGCATGAACACGTCTCTGAAACTCACTTCCTTGCTTGACGAACGGTACATGCTGCTCACGGACCTGCCGGGTCGGTGCTTCAATTAAAGGGGCCGCAAGGTTAACGCTCTGCTAACGCGGCCCTTCTAAAGTGCCGTCGCGCGCAAGGTTTTGTCCAAAGTAGCATGAGCCAGCAGCCCGACATTTCGCCGATCGACAGCCTCGTCGATCTTGCCTGCCGTGACGGCGTCGACGTCCGGCCGACCCTGCTGCGCGTGATTACCGATCTCTATGTCCAAAAGCCGTCGCACAGCGACGACGAAACGACCCAGTACGTCGAACTGGCGCTCGGCCTGATCGACGCGGTCGACGAACCGACGCGCGCCGTGGTCGCGGCGACCCTATCGCGCTACCCAGCCGCCCCGGAAGCCGTCGTGAGCAAGCTCAAAACGGCGAACGCAACGCCCCACGCCAGCCTGGCTCTGCCCGCCGTGGCCTTCGGCGAAGACATCCGGCAGCCACGGCCGGCACCCGAGCCCGCCGAAACCCAGGCGGATGACGACCTGATCGAGGTGTTCTTCACCGCCAGCCGCGATGAGCGACGGCTGATCATGCTCAATCTCGACGTCGTTGCGGACCGCGCGCTTTCCCCGACGGTTTCTCCTGATATCGTCGGGCAACTGGAAACCGCCGCACTCAAACGTCATCAGGCCGAATTTGCACGGCTGCTCGCCGGCGTGTTGCGGATCCGCCGGGAACTCGCCGATCGCATTGTCCAGGACCCATCCGGCGAGCCGCTCGTCGTTATCGCCAAGGCGCTGGGTATCAAGGCTGCGGTGCTGCAGCGCATTCTGTTATTTCTCAACCCAGCGATCGGCCAATCGGTCGAACGGGTGTTCGATCTCGCCATTCTTTTCGACGAGATCTCGGTCATGGCGGCGGCTCACATGGTATCGATCTGGCGCGAACTCGCGCCGGCGCTGGTGGCCCGATCGCGTCACGAACCGGTGTATCAGGACGACGCCCGAACCGTGCGCCGACCGCTGGCGCGTGAGGCTCGACGCAGCGACGCCCGCGATATCGGCACGGCCCAGAAGGCCACGCGCTAACGTCAGGCGACGACCCGGTCGAGAAAGTGCCGACCGGCGCGATCTTCGCATTCGACGATCCAGAGATCGGGATCGAAGCGTATTTCCTTCTGCAGGCGCGCCTCGACATCGGCCTCGGGCACGGGACCGTCACGCCCCGCAACGATGCTGAAGCTGCGGTCGGTGGGCGCCTCGTCGTCGAAGCTGGCTTGCGGCGCCGGGCCAAAAAGCACCGCCGTGCCGTCGAGGCGATTGATGACGATGAAAATGGCACCCGCTTCGTCGGCGCCGCGCTTGCGCACTGCGGCGAAGGCGCCTTCGACGTTGCAGCGGCGCACATAGGCCGCGACCCAGATGCTCGATTTCAGCCGCATCGGACCCTGCTAGCACGGAGCGCCCGTTGGCGGCCAATCGGCGCTGTTGATTAGTCGAGCGGCCGCCCGGCCATCGACGACAGTTCGCGCACGAAGCGATCCGAAATCTGCCCGGTCACCGGCATACGATGATCGCGCTCGAACTTCTCGATCGCCGTGCGTGTCGCGGCGTCGAAGGTGCCGGTCGGCTTGATCTGGCCGTAACCGAAATCCGCCAGCGCACGCTGGATGGCCTGGACGCGTGGCGATGGCGCCAGCAGCTCGGCGATCTGGTCGCGATGCGCGGGCTGCGGCACCGGGGCCGCAGAAACCTTCGATGCCTTCGATGCCGTCAAGGCACGCAGCAAGTCGTCAGGCGCATTCGGATCGACCTTCACGCCGGCGGCCTGCGCGAAGTCGCGCGCGCCGGCATCGGTTTTCGCGCCCCAGATACCGTCGGCCGTGCCGTCGTAATATCCGCGTCGCGTCAATTCGCGCTGTATTTCGGCGATAACCTGGACGCGATTAAGCGGTTGGGAAGCTGAAGGCGCGACGACCGGTGCCTGCATGGCTGGCGGTGGCAACAGCGCCGACGATGGCGCCGGCGGCACGACCACCGGCTTTTGCGCCGCGGTGATCGCAGCCGGCCTTGTGGCGAAGATCGGCGCCGGGTGCGGCCCCTTCTGCAGATACAGCGCGTTGACGAAAATGATGGTTACGGCGGCGGTGCCGAGCAGCGCGGCGACGCATTCGCGCGGATGAGAAGCGATAAAGCTACCGAGCCCGCCGGCTTCAGTGTCATCGATCGCGATGGCGGCTGCTTTGGACTTACGCTTAGGCACTTTTCTTCACCGGAACATTGGCGGCCGCGGCGAGTTCCCCCGCCCGCTCCGTCACCAGCCGGATCGGATCGGCCGGGACTTTATGATTTTCGCAATCGATCGGCAGGCTCACGGTCACCCGCGTTCCCTCGCCCAACCGACTGCGGATATCGATATCACCGTAATGCAGTTTCACAAGTCCCTTGACGATCGAGAGACCGAGTCCGGTGCCGTCATGACGGCGATCGTAAGTGCCGCGGGCCTGGAAGAATGCTTCGCCGAGGCGCGGCAGATCGGCTTCACCGATACCGACACCGTTATCCTCGACGGCAACGTCGATCTTGCTGCCATTGCGCTGCGCGCTGACCGTCACGCACCCGCCCCGCGGCGTGAACTTGATGGCGTTCGACATCAGATTGATCAGTATCTGGTTGAAGGCGCGGCGATCGCCGACGATTTCCGGTAGATCGATCTGGACGCGCGACTTGATCTCGACGCCGGCGTCGCGCGCTTTGAGCGCCAGCAAATCGCAACAGCCGGCGACGACCGGCGCCGGCGCGAATGGTTCGGGGGTGATTTCGAAGTTGCCGGTCTCCATCTTCGACATGTCGAGGATGCCGTTTACGACCGACAGCAAATGGTGACCGGATTCGTTGATCAGGCGCGCATATTCCAGTCGCCGCTCCGGCTGCACCACCAGATTATCCTTGGTCAGCATCTCGGAGAAGCCGATGATGGCGTTGAGCGGCGTGCGCAGTTCGTGACTCATAGTCGCGAGAAACCGGCTCTTTGACAGGCTGGCGCGTTCCTGCTCGGCACGAGCGACTTCGATCGCCTGCTCATGCGCCTTGCGTTCGCTGATGTCGCGCAGCACGGCGACGACTTCGCTCTCGCCGGTCGCCGCTTCGGCGTCTGCTTCGTTCAACGGCCGGCACCGCATTTCGACCCAGACAAACCGACCACTCTGGCCGCTGTCGTCACCGCGGCGAATGCGAAATTCAACGGAGCGCCCCTCGCCATGCACCGAGGCATCGGCCAGCGCAGTGAGGAAAGCCGGACGATCGGCGACGTGGACGTGATCAAACAGGCCGTGGCCGGCCAGCGCCGCCGGCTTCACACAGAACAGCGATTCGGCGGCGGGCGAGACGAACAATACCTCGCCGTTCTTCCCGTGACGCGTGATAACATCCGTCATGTTGCGCGCCAGCAGACGATAACGGTCTTCCTCGGCATAGAGCAGCCAGACACTGGTGCGGGCAAGAGATTCGGCGCCGAGAGCGAGACCGGTCGCGTAGAGAGCAGCCGAAACGACACCGAGCGCCGCAAGCGCGCCATGTTCATTGGCGGTCGAATGCACCGGCGGCAGCAGGCCCGACGCGCTGGCAATCAACAACACGCCTGCGGCCACGAGAGCAAAGATCGACGCTAGCGCCACGACGCGGCGTGACGCCGAGAGCGAAGCTTCGAGCGGAACGACGACCAGCCAGATCGCCGCGAAGGAGGCGATGCCTCCGGTGCAAAAGGCAACGGCGAGGACGAGCCCGGTCAGCGCCAGCGACGACAGCACATGCGCCGCTTCATAACGGCCGGTGCGTGACAGGAAATAGGCAATCAGGATCGGCGCCACCAGCCAGGCAAAGACGCCGACTTCGAGAATGCTCGGGACGCCGCGAACGGCGACGAAGACCGGAAAGCTGGCCAGCGCGGCGAAGCTGCCAATCAGCCGCGGTGCGATGAAGGCGCGATGGCGGGCCGCCGTCAGCGCATCCTGCCGGGCGGCCGGATACACCAAAGCATCGACATAGTGCCACAGTGGTGTGAGGAAACTCACTGTCCCATTATCACGCCAGACCAGACGCGCCCCTTATTCAGGCACGGACATTAGGGGGCGGTCGCTTAAGCGAAAGCTAAGGGGGAGCGGTCGCGGCGCTACGGCGGTGCCGAAACAGGCCAAATTGCGGGCGCCATTTGCAGGTCATGGTGAAATTTCGGTTGCCGAAATGCGGATCAGGCAGCCGCGCCGTCCAATCGTTACCTCAGCGGTAACCATGGGCCAATATCGCGTAACGGCGGCGGCATAGTGCAAGGCGCCTGATCGCTAAAACTTTAGTCAATTGCCGGCATTTAAAATTCTCATCGAATTTGCGCCAAAGTCGCGTCAAGTTTGCTGCAAATGCGCGCTTCATTGCGAACGACAGCTTCAAGGCTGTCTGCTAGTTTTGAATACAAGGCGGCGAAAAAGCCGTCGGGGACGATAATGGGTGGGTCATGTTCTTTCTGCTTCGAATGGCCTTCTGGCTGACGGTTGTATGCGTGCTTCTGCCGGGTAGCGGCGAGAAGGCCGCGACGCCGGATGCGCAGATCGATGCGGTGCAAGCGGTGACGCTGGCCAGCGCCGCGGTGTCCGACATGCGCGGTTTCTGCGACCGCAATCCGACCGCCTGCGTAGTCGGCGGCAAGGTCGCGACCGCGATCGGCCATCGCGCCGAGGCTGGCGCCCGTACGATCTTCGAGTTCGTCAGCACCAAGCTCGCCGACGTCAAGGCTGCACCGGCCGATGAGCCGACCCGGACCATCGGCGTCTCCGCCACTGGCTCGATCAAAGACAATGCTGCCAAGGGTACCCTGACCCCGGCCGATCTCAGGCCGGCATTCCATGCGCCGGTGCCGCTGCCGCCGCGCCGTGAAGCTCGCGCCGGCCGCTCTTCGGTCTGAATTGCCGGCGGATCAGATCATTTGATCCGCCGGCGACCACCGTAACGGCGGCATTTGGCGATTGGCCGCCCAAGCCTATATACCGGTCACACGGAGCTCTGCGGTCGCGTACGGCCCAGAAGCTTCGCGGATATCTCAAGAGATCATGTGACCGCGACCGAATGACCGCCATCGACGATATCGTTGAAAACTTTACGCTGCTCGATGAGTGGGACGACCGCTATCGCTATGTGATCGAACTTGGCCGCGAATTGCCGGCCATGGCGGACGCGGATCGCACCGAAGCCAACAAAGTGCAGGGCTGCGCCAGCCAGGTCTGGCTGACGAGCCACGTCGAGCGCGGGGGCCCTGACGGCCCCGTTTTGACGTTTCAGGGTGACAGCGACGCCCACATCGTCCGCGGCCTCGTCGCCATTCTCATTGCGCTCTATTCCGGCAAGACCGCGCGCGACATCCTGGCGACCGATGCGCTTGTGCTGTTCGACCGCATCGGCTTGCGCGAAAATTTGACGCCACAGCGATCGAATGGCCTGCGTTCGATGGTCGAGCGTATCCGCGCCGAGGCCGCGGCGGCGCAAGCTGCCGCCTGATCCCTTCACTCGACGCGAAAGCCGGCATCCTCCGCGAGCCAGGTGCGCACCGCCGCATGCGGTTTACCGCGTGCCTCGGACATATAGCCGTAGTGCCGCGCCAGGCGATCGAGCGCCAGTTGCAGTACCACCTTGGCGGAGCGCGCCGGCCAGCCTCGGTCGCGCTCGAGGTCTTCGAGTCCCTTCAGAAAACAGCAAAGGTCGAGGAGCAGACCGGAGAATTCCGGCCCCACCGCCTCGAGCGCGGCGCTGACACGCTGGCGCGCGGCGAGTGTCGCGTCGGTGAAATTGGCGGCCGCGTTCGACGGACCGCGACGTTCGGATGCGACCCCGCTCGACCAGTCTGACGTCGTTCGTGGCATCATCTGGCCGCGCGTGAAGTCGGCGCGCAGTCGCTCGCCGGCCTGCCACTGATGCGGGGCAATGAGTGCGCGGCCGTCGCGGCCGCGGCGCCGGGCGAGCCAGACGAGCGGGCTTTCATCAGCGTCGACGGTAACGCGGCGGACGCCGGTGCCGGTGTCGACCATGCGCTCCGTGATCGCCAAATGACGGGCCCGCCAAGAGCCGACCTCAGGCTTCGGCGCGCCAGGCACCTCGACATGCGGCGTTTCGGCAGCCGGCGGTGCCGCAAGCGCGCCGGCGTCGACTTTGGTTCTGGGGGCATTTCGGGCCGCGTCGGGCATATTCACCTCGCTAGGATCACATCCCCATAGCAAGAGAGCCGTCGCCGTTCAAGGACTAATTTCTCAAAAAAGAAATAAATTCCGTCAAAGTCACAAAGGGCGTCACAGCGGCCTTGTTCGCCGGCAGATCGGCCGAAAGGGTGACGATCGAGGCCGCTCCCGCCCGTGCGACTATTTCGTCCGCCGGCGCCGTTGCTGGCCGAGCCCCATGTCTTTGGCCAGTTGTGACCGGGCAGCCGCATAATTCGGCGCGACCATTGGATAATCGGGACCCAGGTTCCATTTCTCCCGATATTGCTCGGGCGTCATGTTGTATTGCGTTCGCAGGTGACGCTTGAGCGACTTGAATTTCTTGCCGTCCTCGAGACAGACGATGTACTCAGGCGTGATCGACTTCTTCACGGCGATGGCCGGTTTTAAGGGCTCGCTTGCCGACTCGATGCCGCCACCCGAAACGCTCGTCAGCGCCGCGTGCACCTGGTTGATCAACGCCGGAATATCAGCGGCCGCAACGCTGTTGTTGCTGACGTAAGCCGAGACGATTGACGCCGTCAGTTCGATAAAATTTCCCGAAGTGGTGGTATCGTTCATCGCCCGTTCCTCACCCGCGTCAGTTCGGCCGGCAGCCACATGATCGGTCGCGTCCAGGCTCAATCGCTGATCGAGCGGTGAGGCGTGCCAAGCCGTCAAACCGGCAACTCGAACAAATGCACGCCGGCCTATATTTGGAGAATACTAGCGATACTTAAGCAATGCAAGACGAGCGGCTGATGCTTGCTGTTATATTGAAGAATATTGGCCGAGGTTATTAAATATATGAGCGCATTATACGGCGGGCGGACGGCCGCCCCCAGCCGGCAACGCCGTGCCGGACCGCCGGCCGGCGGGGCGCCGCGGGGACACGGCGCTAGCCGGTCTTTTCCAGATGGGCCCGGAGTTCGTTGATCGAGGCAAAACGCAACGTGCCCTGCGGCAGCTCGGCCTCGATCGAGCCGTCGACATACAGCGTGTAGCCCATGCCGTCGACAACACCCGACTTGAGGATAGCGACCGCTCGCGGCTCGTCGCGCGGACGTTCTCCCAGATCGGGCTCCTGGTGCGGTTGATCCGGGGCGGCCTCACCCGGCTTGGGCGGATTGGCATCCGCCGGCTTGCCGGATGCCGGCCACATGGCGTCGAACGAGCCGGGCTCGGCCTTAACCGGCGCCGCGCCCCGGAAAGGCTCCAGCCCCATTGGCTCGGGGCGACGAAATTCCCGCTCCGCGGGTTCAGCGATGGGCGTCTCCGTTCGCTCCGGTTCGGCGGGCTCGGCGGCCTCGGCCTCGCCTTCGCTGGCGGCCTGAAGCTCATCCGGCCGGAAGGGCGGGAAACGCAGTGATGGCTCGACGTCCGGCCGCGGCGCCTCGTCGGCCGGAGCCTCGGAGGACCGTTCCGCGCCCTCATCCGGTTCCGGTTCGGCCCCCAGCTCGGGATTCGGCAAAAGCGGCGATGGCGCAGCCGCCAGATCCTCCGGCTCGCGGAAAGGCCGCTTGGGCAGCGGCGGCATGGCAAATGGCCGCGCCGGTACAGGCGGCATCTCCGCCTTGCTCTCGGCAGGCATCGGCTCCGGCGGCGGCGCAGCCTCAGGAGCCGAATCGGGACGAGGTGGCGGCGCCTTCGGCTTCGGCGGAAACGGCATACGCGCCGGCTGGACGCCGGCCCGCAGCGGCACCGGCATCTCCGCCTCGACCCGGCCCGGCCGCAGCCCGGCCGGCCGGCCCAGCACCTCGGACAATTGCTGGAGTTTGCCGACCACCACCCCAAGCGCGAGCACGACGAGACCAGCGGACGCCAGCACGGTGCCGCAGATGATCAGCGTATTGCCGAAGCTAAATTCGTTGATCGGAATGCCATAACCGATCGCAGCCGCGCCCATCGCAAAAGCAACGGCACCGACGCCATAAAGCAGAATCGGCATGTTCGAATCGATCCTCGAAAATTCGCGACCCGTGCGCATCGGGTCGCTGCCACCGCGAAATCAAGCCTGGCGCCAGCCCTTTCCGGAGCTAAGCCATTATTTCAAAGGGAAATTCTCGCCTTTTTGGCTTGCCGGGGCAAGAGGGCCGGCAAACTTTGTTGAAACCTCCGCGTGCTGCCATGCATGGCGAGCGCGCAAATGAAGCGGGCGCAGGCGTTGCCCCGGGCACCCGCACGGCCTAATTAACGTCCTTGAGGAACTCGAACGCGATGTGCCGGTTGCCAACCTGGGGCTGGTGAAATTTCGTGTTCAAACGTTGTGGACCGAGGAGGATCTGATGTCTTTCAAGCTGCCCGAGCTGCCTTACGCCTATGACGCGCTCGCGCCCTACATGTCGCGCGAGACGCTCGAATATCACCACGACAAACACCACAAGGCGTATGTCGACAACGGCAACAAGCTGCTGGAAGGCTCGGGGCTCGAGGGCAAGTCGCTCGAAGAGATCGTGAAGGGCTCGCATGGCAAGAATGCCGGCCTCTTCAACAATGCCGGCCAGCACTACAACCACATCCACTTCTGGCAATGGATGAAGCCGAACGGCGGCGGCGACAAGATCCCGGGCAAGCTCAAGGCGGCGATCGATTCCGACCTCGGCGGCGTCGAGAAGATGAAGGCTGATTTCGCGGCCGCGGGCGCCACGCAGTTCGGTTCGGGCTGGTGCTGGATCGAGGTCAAGGGCGGCAAGCTCGCCATCTCCAAGACACCTAACGGTGAGAACCCGCTGGTCAACGGCGCAACGCCGATCCTCGGCTGCGACGTCTGGGAGCACTCCTACTACATCGACTATCGCAACCGCCGTCCCGACTATCTCAAGGCGTTCATCGATCACCTGGTGAACTGGGATCACGTCGAAGAGATGTATCTCGCCGCGACCAAGTAAAGCGCGGCAATACGGATGATAAAGGGCGGCGGCGTCGGCGAGGCGCCGCCCTTTTTCCTGTCTGAATGGCCAACACCATGACCCATCGTAGCGTCGAAGTGGCCGTGATCGGCGGCGGCGCGGCCGGCATCGCCGCCGCGCGCAAATTGGCAGCGCACCAGGTCGATTGCCTCATCGTCGAGGCGCGGTCGCGGCTCGGCGGACGCGCCTTCACGGTCGAGAACCCATCCGGCTTTGCGCTCGACATGGGCTGCGGCTGGCTGCACTCTGCCGACTGCAATCCGTGGGTCGCGATAGCGACTGCGCAAGGCCGCACTTTCAGCAAGGCGACGCCGCCCTGGGGCCGCGCCACCATGACGCAAATCATGCCGCTTGAGCAGCAGCGCGCCTTTCGCGCGGCGCTCGGCGAATTGTTCGAGCGCGTCTCGGCAGCCGCCGCCACCGGCCATGATCGCCCGATTGCCGAACTGGTGCCGGCCAACGGGCGCTGGACCGGCATGCTCAACGCCGTGATGACCTATATCGCCGGCGCCGAGCTCGATCGCATGTCGACCATCGACCTCGATCGTTACGAAGACACCGAATTGAACTGGCGCCTGGTGGACGGTTACGGCGCCATGATTGCGGCATCCGCCGAGGGCATTCCCACCGCCTTCGATTGCCCGGTGACATGCATCGACCATCGCGACCGGCGCATCAAGATCGAGACGGCGAAAGGCACGATCGAGGCCGATCGCGTGATCGTGACGCTGCCAACCAGCATCATCGGCGCACACGAAGAGCTCTTCCTGCCGGCGCTGCCGCAAAAGACCGAGGCCGCGCTCGGCCTGCCGCTGGGTCTCGACGACAAGTTGTTCATCGCACTCGACAAGGCCGACGAGTTCGAACCGGAAAGCCGCGTGTTCGGCCGCACCGACCGCGCCGCCACCGGCAATTATCATTTCCGGCCGTTCGGCCGCCCAATGATCGAATGCTATTTCGCCGGGCGCTGGGCGCACGAACTGGAGTCAGGTGGCGACCGGGCCTTCTTCGATTTCGCCGTCGCGGAGCTGACGGCGCTGTTCGGCGCCGACTTTGCGCGCCGCCTCAAGCCGTTGCAACTACACAAATGGGGCGCCGACCCCTTTGCCCGCGGCTCATACTCTTACGCCATCCCCGGCGCCGCCGATCAGCGCGCCGTGCTCGCCGCGCCGGTCGACGATCGCCTGTTCTTTGCCGGCGAAGCCTGCTCGCGCCACGATTTCTCCACCGCACATGGCGCTTTCATCACCGGCAGCGAAGCCGCCGACTGCGTTCTCGCACAGCGCCGGAAATCGTGATTTCCCCCGTCGGCGACATTGTGGTTTCCAGAGCGCCTTAGAAAATCGATTGCGGAGGAAATCATGCCGTCCATATTTGTGTTCGACGCCTATGGCACCTTGTTCGACGTGCACGCCTGCATCGCGCGTTTCGAAAAGGAAGCCGGCCCCGACATCGCGCGCATGTCGGAGATATGGCGCACCAAGCAGCTCGAATATTCGTGGACGCTCACCATGGCCGGCCACTACACCGAATTCTGGACGTTGACCGAGCGCGCGCTCGATTATGCGTTGGCGCGGGTCCCCAGCGTACCCAAGGCGCTGAAACCGCGGCTGCTGAATTCGTATTTCGAGCTCGACGCCTTTGCCGATGCACGTACTACACTGCAGGCGCTGAAGGCCAAGGGACACAAGACCGGCATCCTGTCGAACGGTTCGCCGAACATGCTCGACGGGGCCGTCGATGGCGCCAAGATGCGCAACCAACTCGATGCCGTTCTGTCCGTCGACGCGCTGAAGATGTTCAAGCCCCGCCCCGAGGTTTACGCGCTGGTGACCGATCACTTCCAGTGCAAGCCCGGCGACGTGACCTTCGTATCGTCGAACCGCTGGGACGTGATGGCGAGCGTTTCGGTTGGCTTCCGCGGCCTCTGGATCAATCGCGCTGGAATGCCGGATGAGTATGCCGACTTCGCACCGCAGAAAGTCCTGAGCAGCCTCACGGAGATGCTGACACTGGCCTGAGAACCTTTTTCTGCGCGGAGGGCTGGCGGGAGCAATTCCGCCTCCTTATATCGGCCACTCGGCACCTCCTCCGCGCGATTCATTCATGCCATCGATCATTTCCGTCAAAAATCTATCGAAAACCTATGCGTCCGGCTTCACGGCGCTGAAGACCATCAATCTCGACATCGAGCGCGGCGAAATCTTCGCCCTGCTCGGCCCCAATGGCGCCGGCAAGACCACCTTGATCGGCATCATTTGCGGAATCTTGAATGCGTCGACCGGCACCGTGACGGTCGATGGCCATGACATCATCAGGGATTATCGCGCCGCCCGCTCCATGATCGGTCTGGTGCCCCAGGAATTGACCACCGACGCCTTCGAATCGGTGTGGGACACGGTGAGCTTTTCCCGCGGCTTGTTCGGCAAGCCGAAGAATCCGGCCCATATCGAGAAGGTCCTCAAAGCGCTGTCGCTGTGGGACAAGAAGGACAACAAGATCCGCACACTATCGGGCGGCATGAAGCGACGCGTCCTGATCGCCAAGGCGCTGTCGCACGAACCCAAGGTTCTGTTCCTCGACGAGCCGACCGCCGGCGTCGACGTCGAGTTGCGCAAGGACATGTGGCAGGTGGTGCGCGACCTGCGCGCCTCCGGCGTCACCATCATCCTGACCACGCATTACATCGAGGAAGCCGAAGACATGGCCGACCGCGTCGGCGTCATCTCCAAGGGCGAGATCATTTTGGTCGAGCAGAAGGCCGAGTTGATGCGTAAACTCGGCAAGAAGCAGCTCGTGCTGCATCTGCAAAAGCCGCTGACGCAGATCCCGTCCGATATTTTCGGCCTCGCCAATCTGACGCTCGGCGATGGCGGCAAGGAATTGACCTTCACCTACGACACGCAAAGCGATCGTACCGGCGTGACTCGCCTGCTGACCGATCTCAATCGGCTCGATATCCGCCTGCGCGACCTGGAAACCCGGCAAAGTTCGCTCGAGGAGATCTTCATCGGTCTCGTCAGCGAGAACGAACGTGCCAATGCGGGAGCGCAGTCATGAACGGCCGCGCCATCCTCGCCATCTACCGGTTCGAAATGGCGCGCACTTTGCGCACCATCTGGCAGAGCATCGTTTCGCCGGTCATCTCGACGTCGCTTTATTTCGTCGTGTTCGGCGCGGCGATCGGCTCGCGCATCACCGAAATCGAAGGCATCGCCTATGGCGCCTTCATCGTGCCCGGCTTGATCATGCTGACGCTGTTGACGCAGAGCACGATGAACGCCTCGTTCGGCATCTATTTCCCCCGCTTCACCGGCACGATCTACGAACTACTGTCGGCGCCGGTGTCGTCCTTCGAGATCGCCTGCGGTTATGTCGGCGCGGCGGCGACCAAGTCAGTGATCCTCGGCCTCATCATCCTGGCGACGTCGTGGCTGTTCGTGCCGCTGCAGATCATGCACCCGTTCTGGATGGTCGCCTTCCTGGTGCTGACCGCGGTGACCTTCAGCCTGCTCGGCTTCATCATCGGCATCTGGGCCGACGGCTTCGAACAGTTGCAGATCATTCCGCTCCTGATCATCACGCCACTCACCTTCCTCGGCGGCACGTTCTACTCGACGCATGTGCTGCCGCCGCTCTGGCAGAAGATCGCGCTGTTCAACCCGGTGGTCTATCTGATCAGCGGTTTTCGGTGGAGCTTCTTCGAGATCGCCGACGTCTCGCCGGCGATCAGCCTCGGCATGACGCTGGTGTTCCTGGTGGTGTGCCTCGTTACCGTGTGGTGGATATTCCGCACCGGATACCGCCTGAAAAAGTAGCAGCCGATAAGGCTGGCCAGCGGTCGTGGAGCCAAACGGCACCACCACGACCGTTGGAACTCTCGTCCCTCCCCGGCATTGACCGTGCGCATTTGTGACGGAGGCATCGCCTGCGGCGGCGCTAGGCAATGGGAGAGACATCTTCGTGAATCGTCGGCAGTTCCTGGCGACCTCGGCTATCGTGTCGGTTGCGGCGGTGGGGCCGTTGCCGCGCGCAAGTATCGGCGCGCCGCAGCCGGCGGCGACCACATCCGTGCCGCGCCGGCCACCGGTCCCGTTCGACCCAGCGAATGTGCGGCAGATGGCGAAGGAACTGGCGCAGAAGCCGTTCCAGGCGCCCGATCAAAAGTTGCCCGGCAATCTCAAGGAATTGAATTACGACGAGTATCGCAAGATCCGCTTCAAGCCGGATCGCGCCATCTGGCGCGGTGAAAACCTGCCCTTCCAGTTGCAGCTGTTTCACCGCGGCTTCTTTTATTCCAACCGGGTCGACCTGTTCGAAGTGGTCGACGGCAAGGCAAGCGCCATCGTCTATTCGCCCGACCTGTTCACGTTCGACGATATCAAGGCGCCGGACCCCGGCAACGATCTCGGTTTTGCAGGCTTTCGCATCCACGCGCCGATCAACCGGCCCGATTACTACGACGAGGTCGGCGTGTTTCTCGGCGCCAGCTATTTCCGCGCCGTTGCCAAAGGTGAGACTTACGGCATCTCGGCGCGCGGGCTGGCGATCAACACTGCCGATCCGAAGGGCGAGGAATTTCCCGCGTTCAAGACGTTCTGGATCGAGAAGCCACAGCCCGGCACCAGTTCGATTGTCGTCCACGCCCTGCTCGATTCCAAGAGCGCCACCGCCGCCTATCGCTTCACCATCCGGCCCGGCGCGACCACGATTTACGACGTCGAAATGACGGTCTATCCGCGCGCCGACATTGCCGAACCCGGCATCGCACCGATGACCAGCATGTTCTATTTCGACGCCAACGACCGTGCCGGCATCGACGACTTCCGGCCGGCGGTGCACGATTCCGATGGGCTGGCCATGCACAACGGCCACGGCGAGGTGCTATGGCGCGTGCTGACCAACCCGCAGGATCTGCAGATTTCGAGCTTTGCCGACACCAATCCGCGCAATTTCGGCCTGCTGCAGCGCCAGCGCGACTTCGCCGCCTATCAGGACCTGGAATCGCATTTCGAGACGCGGCCCAGTCTGCGCGTCGAGCCGATCGGCGACTGGGGCAATGGCGACGTCCGCCTCATCGAGATTCCGACCAAGACCGAGATCCACGACAATATCGTCGCCTTCTGGCGTCCGAAGGACCCGCTCAAGGCCAAGGGCGAATACAACTACACCTATCGCCTGCACTGGGGCGAAGGCAAAGCCAACGAGGGGCTGGCCCGTTTCATGAAGACGATGTGCGGCGCCGCCGGTGACCAGTACCGGCTGTTCGTCTGCGACATCGCCGGCAAAGCGCTGAATAGCGTCAAGCCCGAGGCGATACGTGGCGACGTCACCGCCAATGTCGGCAAGATCAAGAACGTCGTGACGCAACCTAATCCGCAGACGGGCGGCTGGCGGCTGTCCTTCAACCTGGAGCCAGGCAACGAGACTGTCGTCGAACTGCGCGCACGTCTCCTGCAGAACGACGAACCATTGTCGGAGGCCTGGGTCTACCGATGGACGCCATAACGCAAGCCCGCGCGCCGGCTGCGCCGCCGCAGGTCTCGCGGCGCGACGCCCCGCCCTTCCTGCCGCCTGAAGCGCCGGTTGCGATGCCAGGCCAGTCCTTGCATGCCGTGGGGCGGCCGTTGTCCCCGGATCGCCTGCGGCCGCCGGGGCTCGGGCTGCGACGCGCCTTCATCGTGCTCGCCACGCTCGCGATGACCGGCATCGCCGCCGAACAGATGTATTTGGTGCTATCGGTATCGTCGCTGACCTTGCTCGAATGTGCAGTACTGGTGTTGTTCGTCATTCTATTTGCCTGGATCGCGTTTTCCTTCGCCAATGCGGCCGTCGGCTTTGTCCTGACCTTGTCCGGATACGACCGCACGCTGGACATCGATCCGGAACAGCCGCTGCCGGAGTTACGCCAGCGCCATGCGCTGCTGGTGCCGACCTACAACGAGGAGCCGGGGCGGCTGTTCGCCCGCCTGCAGGCGACTTACGAGTCGATCGTCGATACCGGCCGCCGCGATAGCTTCGATGTCTTCGTCCTCAGCGACACCACCGATCCGGCGACCTGGCTCAACGAGGAGAAGCAATATCTGGCGCTGCTCGAGCGCACCGGCAGCAAGCGGCTGTTCTATCGCCATCGCCGCGACAATGTCGCCCGCAAGGCCGGCAACATCGGCGACTGGGTGACACGCTTCGGCGGCCAGTACGACAGCATGATCATTCTCGACGCCGACAGCCTGATGACCGGCGACGCCGTCGTTCGCCTCGCCGCGGCGATCGAACGGCACCCGGACGTCGCGCTGGTGCAGACGCTGCCGATCATCGTCAACGGCGGCACGGTGTTCGCGCGATTGCAGCAATTCGCCGGCCGGCTCTATGGCCCGATGCTGGCGCGCGGCATCGCCTGGTGGTTCGGCACCGAGAGCAATTACTGGGGCCACAACGCCGCGATCCGCGTCAAGGCTTTTGCCGCCCATGCCGGTCTTCCCGAACTTTCCGGCCGCAAGCCCCTCGGCGGCCACATCCTATCGCACGACTTCGTCGAGGCGGCACTGATACGCCGCGCCGGTTGGGCGATCATGATGGCGCCGAGCCTGCGCGGCAGCTACGAGGAGACGCCGCCGTCGATCACCGAATTCGCTGCGCGCGACCGGCGCTGGTGCCAGGGCAACCTGCAGCACCTGAAGATCCTGCCGGCGCGCGGCCTGCACTTCATCTCGCGGCTACACTTCCTCGTCGGTATCGGTGCCTACGTCACCGCACCACTGTGGTTCGTCTTCCTGATCGTCGGCATCATGATCTCGCTGCAGGCGCATTTCATCCGCCCGGAATACTTCGCCAAAGGCTTCACACTGTTTCCGGTGTGGCCGGAGGAAGACCCGATCCGCGCGGCTTACGTGTTCGGCGCCACCATGGCGATGCTAATCTCACCGAAACTATTGGCGCTGATCGCGGCGTTGTTCAACGACGGCGAACGGCGCGGCTTCGGCGGCGGATTACGCATGATCACAAGCACGATAGTCGAGATCGTACTCTCTGCCCTGATCGCCCCATCGATGATGGTGTTCCAGTCGCACGCGGTCGCCAGCGTGCTGCTCGGGCACGACTCCGGCTGGAACGTGCAGCGGCGTGATGACGGCTCTCTACCCTTCGCAGAACTCATGCGCCGCTACGGCCCGCTGACTTTTGTTGGCCTCGTGCTGGCCGCCGCGGCCTATGCGGTGTCGTTGTCGCTGTTCCTGTGGATGACGCCCGTCACCATCGGCCTGTCGCTGGCGATGCCGCTGGCCGCGCTCACTACCAAGACCGGTTGGCGCAGCCTGCTGGTCGCACCCGAGGGCCGTATTCCGCCCGCCGTGCTGACCCGGGCGAATGAACTCGGTAACGAACTCGTTTCAGCCGACACGACGCTCGACGGCGCCTTGCACGACACCTATCTGGCGCAGGCGCATCTGAGCCAACTCGCGCCGCCCCCGCCGCACGCCCCCGGCGAGATCGACAAAGAGCTGGTCGTCGCGCGGGCGAAACTCACCGAATTCGACAGCCTCGCTCAGGCGCTGACCCTTCTCAATGCCCGCGAAACGCGATCAGTGCTCTCCGATCCGGATGCTTTCCGCCAACTTGTGGCCTTGTCGTAGCCCTAGGCGCTCAATACTTCGGCGGCACGTAGAGTTCGGGCGGTAGGGTCTTGCGCTCGTAATTCGGATCGAAGACCCGGTCCGGCAGCGTGATGTCCTGATGTGGCACCGGTTCGTACGGCATCTGCTGCAGCAAGTGGTCGATGCAGTTGAGCCGCGCCCGCTTTTTGTCGTTACCTTCGACGATGTACCACGGCGCTTCCGGAATATTGGTCCGGGTGAACATCTGCTCCTTCGCCCGCGTATAGTCCTCCCAACGCACCCGCGACTGCAGGTCCATCGGTGACAGCTTCCACTGCTTCAGCGGATCGTGGATGCGCATCAGGAAGCGCATCTGCTGCTCCTCGTCGGTGATCGAGAACCAGTATTTGATCAGTTTGATGCCGGACCGCACCAGCATGCGCTCGAACTCCGGCACGTCCTTGAAGAACTGCTCGACCTCGTCTGGCGTGGCAAAGCCCATAACGCGTTCGACGCCAGCGCGGTTGTACCAGGAGCGGTCAAAAAGCACGATTTCGCCGCCGGCCGGCAGATGCGGCACGTAACGCTGGAAGTACCATTGCGTCTTTTCGCGGTCGGTCGGCGCCGGCAGCGCCACCGCGCGGCAGACGCGCGGATTGAGGCGCTGGGTAATGCGCTTGATCACGCCGCCCTTGCCGGCGGAATCGCGACCCTCGAAGACGACGACGATCTTCTGCCGGGTGTGCACGACCCAGTCCTGCAGCTTGATCAGCTCGGCCTGCAGCCGTAGCAGGCCGCGGAAATAGGCCTGCCGCTCGATGGTCGGCGGATGCGTACGGCGGTAGATCTTGCGCAGCTCTTCGGAGAGCGCCGGCTCGGACAGCTCGAGCTCGTAATCCTCGTCGAGCGTGTCGGCGAGTTCGGCCTCCAGCCAGTCCTCGCCATTAAGCGTGGCGGCATTCAGTTCGTCTTTATCGGTCATGGCGGCGGACAATGCCGCCGCCTCAAGACAGTTTCATGACGATGCTGGGGCGCGTCTGCCGCAGCGGCGATTAGCCCTGCGCCAGCGCGTGAATGATCCGCGCCCAGGAGCGGATACCCTTGTGGAAGCACTTGAGGTCGAATTTCTCGTTCGGCGAATGCACCCGGTCGTCGTCGAGCGCGAAGCCTACCATCAGCGCGTCCATGCCGAGCACGTTCTTGAAATCCGAGACGATCGGGATCGAGCCGCCGGCACCAACGGTGACGGCCTTGTGGCCCCACTCCTCGCCCAGCACTTCCCGCGCCTTGGTCAGCGCCGGATTATCAAATGACAGTTGCAGCGCGGCGCCGGCGCCGAAATTGCCGAACTCGACTTTGCAATCGTCGGGCAGGCGGTCGCAAACGAACTTGCGGAAGGCCTCCTTGATCTTGGCTGGATCCTGCCGGCCGACAAGACGGAACGAGACCTTGGCCGATGCCTCGCCCGGAATAACGGTCTTGGCGCCCTCGCCGGTATAGCCGCCGATGATGCCGTTGATCTCGGCGGTCGGCCGCGTCGTAATTTGCTCGATCAGCAGGCGTCCCTTTTCGCCGGCCGAATGCTTGAGACCGATCGGTCCGAGGAACGACTCTTCTGTCAGACCCAATCCGGCGAGGTCGGCCTTTATGTCGGCCGGCAGGTCGTCAACGCCGTCGTAAAACCCGGGAATGGTGACGCGATTATCGTCATCCCACATCGCGCCCAGAATCCTGGCGAGAAGACGGATCGGATTTTGCGCCGCACCGCCGAATTGACCAGAGTGCAGATCGCGGTCGGCGCAGGTGATCTTCACCTCTTCATAGATGAGACCGCGCAGCGACGTCGTGATCGCCGGGGTGTTGCCGTCCCACATCGCCGTGTCGCACACCAGAGCAAGATCGGCCTTGAGTTCGCCGGCATTGTCGCGGACGAAGGCCGGTAGATTTCGCGACCCGCACTCCTCTTCGCCTTCAATCATCGCGGTGATGTTCAGCGGCAGCTTGCCGGTGACCGATTTGTAGGCACGGCACGCCTCGACGAACGTCATGAATTGGCCCTTATCGTCGCAGGCGCCGCGGGCGACGATGATCTTGCGGCCGTCCGGCAGGGTCTCGATGCGGGGCTCGAATGGCGGGGCCTTCCAGAGATTGAGTGGATCGACCGGCTGGACATCGTAATGCCCGTAAAACAGCACAGTGGGTCCGTTGGCACCGTTGATCTTTCCGATGACCACGGGGTGTCCGGCGGTCGGCCGTACGCCGGCCTCGAATCCGATCGATTTCAGGTCCGCGGCGACGAATTCGGCGGCGGCGCGGCACTGTTCCTGGAACGCGGGATCGGTCGAAACCGACGGGATCCGCAGCAGCGCGAACAGCCGCTCGATGCTGTTGTCGAGATCATGGTCGATCTGGGCGAGAACGGCCTCCAAAGTGCTCATCGGCTACCATCCTTTTAGTCGAATTCCATTCAAACGCCGCCAACCGCGATGCAGCAGACCTGGACGTCATGCGTTTACATCGCGACATTCAGATACTTTTAAGCCATGTCGGTCAAGACCGCGCAATAACCTCTAAATCCGGCATAAAAAAACTTCCATCGCCGGGTCCAACCGAATATCAGCCCCGTCCGACATCAACGCAATTGACAATCGGAAAAGTGTTGACGGCAAAGGGGCACGCGGCCTTGACTGAATGTGTGACGGTCGTCACAGCAACATGGTATCCCGTGCCCTACCGATTGCGGGACATCAGGAAGTGCAGAATGACGTTGCGGCGTGCCTTGCATCGTGCTTGTCAACCCCGCCAAAACGTTCATTATAATTTGCAACCTCGCCGTCAGTACGAGGATGTGAGGGGAACATGAACGAACTCGTCGCCCGGTTTGTCTCCAATGTTGGCATTGATCAGCCGACGGCGGAAAAAGCTCTCGGTATCATTCTCGACTTCCTGCAGAAGGAAGGGCCGGCCGATAAGGTCCAGGCCCTGATCGACAGCCTTCCCGATGGGGCCACGCTGATGAAGGCCGCTCAGGAGTCGGGCGGCGGCATGTTTTCCATGGGCGGCCTAATGGGTGCCGGCAGCCGCATGATGGCGGCGGGCCTCACCATGGGCCAGGTTCAGGCCGTGACCAAGGAAACGATCGCATTCGCCCGCGAAAAAGTCGGCGAGGACACGATCGGCGAGATCGTCGGCTCGATCCCCGGGCTGAGTCAGTTCGTCTGACGCTCCAACATTCTATCATCAGCACATTTCTAGAGCGGTCCGGAGCGACGGATGTCCTATCCTATAACCGATCTGCAGGGGATCGATGGCGACGCCGTCGCGGCCCTTCGCTCGGCGGGCATCCGCTCGACAGGGACGCTGCTCGAAAAGGCGCGCACTGCGAGAGGCCGCAGACTGCTCGCCGAGAAAACCCAGTTCGACGAAAAACAGTTGCTGTGCTGGGCCAACGGCGCCGACCGCATGCGTGTCCGGGGCGTCAGCAAGGAATACGCCCTGCTCCTGCAATATGCCGGCGTCGATACCGTAAAGGAACTGTCCTACCGCAACCCGCGCAATCTCGCCGCCGCGCTGGCGCAGGCGAACGAGAAGCATAGTGTCGTCCGCATTCTCCCCTCCGAGAAGGTTGTCGAACGCTGGATTGAGCACGCCAAGAAGCTGCCGCTCAAGATTTCGTACCGTTGACCTCCGCCACGAGCGGCACCCCTCCGCCTTGACAGGCTCCGCCCCGGCGCGCCATGCCAAAGCCGATGGAGCCTTTCACCACCACCGCGCCCCCCCGCGATCTCGCGCCGCCCGCGGCGCCGAAGCCGCTCGCAGCGCTGCTCGGGCGCGGCCGCGCGCTGGTGATGGGCATCCTCAACGTCACGCCGGATTCTTTTTCGGATGGCGGCCAGTTCCTCGATCCCGGGCGCGCCGTTGCCCATGCCGAGGAGATGGCAGCGCAGGGCGCCGACATCCTCGATATCGGCGCGGAATCGACGCGGCCCTATGGCGGCATGCGGCCGGTCACCGCCGACGACGAACTGGAGCGGCTGAAGCCGGTGTTGCCGGCAGTCGTCAAACTCGGCCTGCCGGTCTCGATCGATAGTCTCAAAGCCGACGTCGTCGCCTGGGCACTCGACAACGGCGCGACAATCGCCAATGACGTCTGGGGTTTGCAGGGCGATCCGGCGATGGCGTCGGTGGTGGCGGCACGCGGCGCGCCCGTCATCGCCATGCATAACCGCACCGAAGTCGATCCGGCGATCGACATCGTCGCCGATGTGGCCGCTTTCTTCTCACGCTCGATCCAGATTGCCTCCGCCGCCGGCATCGCCCGCGAGAATATCGTGCTCGATCCCGGCATTGGATTCGGCAAGACGCCGGAACAGAGCATCGTTACGCTGGCGCACACCGCGGCGTTCAAGGCCTTCGGCCTGCCCTTGCTAATCGGCGCTTCACGCAAACGTTTCATCAATTCGGTCAGCCCCGCCCCGCCCGATCAGCGCATTGGCGGCTCGCTGGCCAGCCACCTCTACGTGGTGCGTCAGGGCGCGGCCATCGTGCGCGTCCACGACGTCGCCGAAACCGTCCAGGCGCTGCGCGTCATGGCTTCAATCGAGCTGGCCGCCATCGAGAAGACCGCAACATGACCGACCGGATATTCATTCGCGGCCTGGCGCTGCACGCCTACCACGGCGTCATGCCGCATGAGGGCAAGGTCGGCCAGACCTTCACGCTAGACATCGACCTCGACATCGACCTGACCGACGCCGCGCGCTCCGACAAGGTCAAGGATACCGCGTCCTACGATCAGGTCGCCGATTGCGCGGCCAAGGCCTTTACCGGCAAACGCTTCCGGCTCATCGAAGCCGCTGCCGGCGCCGTAGCCGAGGCGGTGCTCGCGGCATATCCGCGCGCGACCGCGATAGCCGTGACCATCCACAAGCCGCATGCGCCGATCGCCGCCACCTTCAGCGACGTCGGCGTCACCATCGTCCGCAGCCGCGGCAAAGCCAGATCATGAGCGTCAAGCCGGCGGCGACGCGCGCTTATCTCGCGCTCGGCGGCAATGTCGGCGACAGCCGAGCGACGCTCGACCGCGCCGTCCTCGCGCTATCCGATACCGCCGGCGTCCATTTATTTGCCCGCTCCTCGGACTACCGGACGCCGCCTTGGGGCGTGACCGATCAGCCGCCGTTCATCAACCTGTGCCTCGTTATCGACACGACGCTGTCGCCACGCGAGCTCCTGGCATGCATTCACGAGATCGAAAGGAGCCTCGGCCGCGACCGCGCCCAAGAGGAACGCTGGGGCCCGCGCACCGTCGATATCGACATCCTGGCCTATGACGACCTGACCCTTGATGAGCCGGGCCTCATCCTTCCGCACCCGCGCCTTTACGAGCGAGCCTTCGTGCTGATGCCGCTCGCCGAGATCGCTGGCGACGCCGAGATCGCTGGCCAGACCCCGCGCGCCGCGCTGGCGAGGCTCGACACCACTGGTATCGAACGCTTACAACCGCGCCGCTGACGGGCACGCGCCTTGCTTTATCGCAATGGCGAGCGCCCGGCTTCTGTGGCAGTTTGGCCCCTATGAGTTCAGGCCCCATGAGCGACCTTTCCTTCGCCGCCGAATTCCCGCCCACTGACGCCGATGCGTGGCGGAAGCTGGTCGATACCGCCCTTAAGGGCGCCGACTTCGACAAGCGTCTTGTCAGCCGCAGCTATGACGGTCTGCGCGTGGAGCCGCTCTATCGGCGGGCCAAGGGCGCCCATGCGGTCGCCGGTCGCGCTCCGGGAGAGCCCTGGACCATCCTGCAGCGGGTCGAGCATCCCGATCCGGCGGAAGCCAATAAACAGGCCCTCCTCGACCTCGAGAACGGCGCGACTGGTATCGCGCTCGTGTTTGGCGGCAGCATCGGCGGCTACGGCTACGGCCTGGACGGCGCGGAGGCGTCGATCGCCCGTGCGCTCGATAATGTCTGGCTCGACGCGGTCGCCATCGAAACCGATTTCAGCGCCCAGCAGAAGGAAGCCGGCCTCAACCTCGCCAAAGCGGTAAAGGCGCGCGGCATCGATCCGGCGAAGACGCACATCCGGTTCGCCCACGACCCGCTCGGGCTGATGGCGCGCAACGCCGCGGCGCCGCGGCCCTGGGCCGAAACGGCCAAGTTGCTGGCGGGCTTTGCCGCCGATCTCGCGAGCCAAGGATTCAAGGGGCCGTTCGCGGTCGCCGACGGCCGCGCCGTCCATGCCGCGGGCGGCTCGGAAGCGCAGGAACTCGCCTTCGCGCTCGGCAATGCCGTCGCCTATCTGCGCATGTTCGTCGACAGCGGCGTGCCGCTCGACCGCGCGCGCGAGATGGTTTTCTTCCGGCTCGCCGCGGATGCCGACGAGTTCATGACTATCGCCAAATTCCGCGCCATCCGAAAACTGTGGGCGCGTGTCGAGGAAGCGAGCGGCCTGACGCCGAAGCCGGCGTTCATCTCGGCGGAGACGGCATGGCGGATGATGACGCAGCGCGATCCTTACGTGAACATGCTGCGCACGACGATTGCCATCACCGCCGCCGGCCTCGGCGGCGCCGATGCGATCAGCGTGCTGCCCTTCACGGCCGCGCGCGGTCTGCCCGATGCTTTTGCCCGGCGCGTCGCGCGAAACCAGCAGCTCATCCTGCTGGAGGAGTCGAACCTCTATCGTGTCGCCGATCCGGCGGCGGGTTCGGGCGGCATCGAAGCGCTGACGACGCAGTTGGCGCAGGCTGCGTGGTCGCTGTTTCAGGACATCGAGAAAGCCGGCGGCGCGGCGGACGCCATCGCGCAAGGCCTGATGCAGAAAAAAGTCGCGGAGACGAGCAAGGCGCGCGAGGCGAATGTCGCGCGGCGCAAGGATCCGCTCACCGGCGCCAGCGAATTCCCCAATCTCGGCGAGGCCGACGTCAAGGTGCTCGACGTGCCGCGCGTCAAAATCGCGTCGGTGCCGGCGGCGATGACGTTCGACGCCCTGGCCGAGATGCGGCTGGCGGCGCCATTCGAGGCGCTGCGCGACAAGTCGGACGAACTCGCGCGAAAGTCAGGTGCGCGGCCAAAGGTATTTCTCGCCAATCTCGGTAAACTGTCGGAATTTACCGCGCGTGCGACCTTCGCCAAGAATTTCTATGAGACAGGCGGCATCGAGGCGATTGGCTCCGACGGTTACAAGGACCGCGCCGAATTGCAGGCGGCGTTCCGGAAATCGGGAACGAAGCTCGCCTGCCTCTGTTCGTCGGACACGGTGTATGCGGCCGAGGCGGTCGCTGCCGCCAAGGAACTCGCCGCCGCCGGCGCCATCGTCCACATGGCCGGCCGGCCCGGTGATTTGGAAGCGGCGTTGAAGGACGCCGGCGTTACGTCGTTCATTTACGTCGGCTGCGACGTGCTTTCGACGCTACGGACCGCGTATGATAGTCTGAGGGCGTCATGACCCAGATCCCGAACTTCGCCAATGTCGATTTTGCCGAGCCGAAGCTCGCCGCGACCGACGACAACGCCACGCCGTGGATGACGCCGGAAGGCATCGCCGTGAAGCCGGTTTATGGCGAGAACGACGTCGCCGGGCTCGACTTCCTCGAGACCTATCCCGGCAAGCCGCCGTTCCTGCGCGGTCCGTACCCGGCCATGTACGCGGCGCAGCCCTGGACCATCCGCCAGTACGCCGGCTTCTCGACCGCGGAAGATTCCAACGCCTTCTACCGGCGCAATCTCGCCGCCGGCCAGAAGGGCCTGTCGATCGCCTTCGATCTCGCCACCCATCGCGGCTATGATTCCGATCATCCGCGCGTTGCCGGCGACGTCGGCATGGCCGGCGTCGCGATCGACTCCATCTACGACATGCGCACACTGTTCTCCGGCATCCCGCTCGACCAGATGAGCGTGTCGATGACCATGAACGGCGCCGTGTTGCCGGTGCTGGCGCTCTATATCGTCGCCGCCGAAGAGCAAGGCGTGCCGCACAACAAATTGTCGGGCACGATCCAGAACGACATCCTCAAAGAATTCATGGTGCGCAACACCTATATTTATCCGCCCGGTCCCAGCTTGCGCATCATCTCCGACATCTTCGCTTACACGTCAGCCGAGATGCCGAAGTTCAATTCGATTTCCGTGTCCGGCTATCACATGCAGGAAGCCGGTGCGACGCAGGATCTGGAGCTCGCTTATACGCTGGCCGACGGCCTCGAATATGTTCGCGCCGGCATCAAGGCCGGGCTGACGATCGACCAATTTGCCCCCAGAGTGTCGTTCTTCTGGGCGATCGGCATGAACTACTTCATGGAGATTGCCAAGCTGCGCGCCGCGCGCATGATCTGGGCGAAGCTGATGAAGCCATTCAAGCCGGAGGACGCCCGTTCGCTGTCGCTGCGCACGCATTCGCAGACCTCGGGCTGGTCCTTGGCCGCACAGGACGTGTTCAACAACGTCGCCCGTACCATGATTGAGGCGATGGCAGCGACGCAAGGCCACACCCAATCGCTGCACACCAATTCGCTCGACGAAGCTTTGGCGCTGCCGACCGACTTTTCGGCACGCATCGCCCGCAACACCCAGATCCTGCTGCAGCAGGAAAGCGGTACCACGCGCATCGTCGATCCATGGGGCGGCTCCTACTTCGTGGAGAAGCTGACCGCCGATCTCGCCACCAAGGCATGGGCGCATATCGAGGAAGTCGAAGCGCTCGGCGGTATGGCGAAGGCCATCGAGGCCGGCATCCCGAAGCTGCGCATCGAGGAGGCCTCCGCCAAGACCCAGGCCCGCATCGACGCCGGCGTGCAGTCCGTCATCGGCGTCAACAAATACCAGCCAGTCGAGGAAGACCCGATCGAGGTGCTCAAGGTCAACAATGCCGAGGTGCGGCAAAAGCAGCTCGACAAGCTCGCGCGGCTCAAAGCCGAGCGCGATCCGGCCGCGCTTAAGGAAGCGCTCGATGCGCTGACCCGCGCCGCCACCGGCAACGGCAACCTGCTCGAACTCGCCGTCGATGCTGCCCGGGCCAAGGCCACGGTGGGCGAGATTTCAGACGCCCTGGAAAAGATCTTTGGCCGCCACGTCGCCTCGATCAAGTCGATCACCGGCGTCTACAAGCGGGAGGTCGGCATGACTCCGACGGTCGATAAAGTCCGCGAAGCGGTAGAAGCCTTTGAGGCCGCCGAAGGCCGGCGCCCTCGCCTGCTCGTCGCCAAGATCGGCCAGGACGGCCACGACCGCGGCCAGAAGGTGATCGCCTCGGCCTTCGCCGATCTCGGCTTCGACGTCGATATCGGGCCGCTGTTCGCGACGCCCGAGGAAGCCGCGCGCCAGGCCGTGGAGAACGACGTGCACATTCTCGGCGTGTCGTCGCTTGCCGCCGCGCATCTGACCCTGGTGCCCGAATTAAAGAAAGCACTAGCCGCGCAGGGCCGCGAGGACATCATGATCGTGGTCGGCGGCGTCGTGCCGCCGCAGGATTACGATGCACTGATGAAATCGGGATGCGAAGCCATCTTCCCGCCCGGCACCGTGATCTCGGAAGCGGCGCTCAAGCTCCTGAAGACGCTGCACCATCGTCTCGGGCACGACCAGCAGGCGGCGGAATAGTTCGAGGCGAGGCGACTATGAGAGCGCCAACAGCGTTTCTCGCTTTTCTCGTTCTTGCGGCCTCGGCCGTCGCCGCCGACAAGGCGAAGCCGATCGCTTCGGTTAACGACAAGACCATCGAGGCCAGCGTCGTCATCGACCCAGCACTGAAGGTCTATCCCGAGCTCTATGAGCGACTCGTCGCCAGCGGCAAGCGCGAATACGACAAAGCCCGCGCCGGGGCGGCGGCCGAGTTCAAGTCGACGTCCGAAATGTTCAGCGACGGACGCAAGTTTTTCTACAAACGCACCGACCGGCTGCGCAGCGCGATCGCCCCCTATATCAGCATCGTGCGCGGCGACGACACCTACGAAGGCGGTGCGCATCCCAATCATGTCGTCGATACCTTGCTGTGGAACGAGCAGACCCGTCGCTTCATGAACATCAAGCCGTTCTTCAAGGAGATGGCCGATGGCGGGCCGACGCTCAGGCAGCTCGCGCGTCTGATCCGCGTGGCGCTGGCGGCCGAGAAGAAGTCGCGCGACATCGAGGTCGGCGATCCCGATACCGACCAGTGGCTGTCCGGTGTGAAACCGAAAATCACCGACATCGGCGGCATTGCCTTGGCGCCGTCGACCGAAACCGGCAAGAGCGCCGGTCTGATCGCCTATTTCTCACCCTACGCCGTCGGCCCCTATGTCGAAGGCGAATACGTCGTATTCGTTCCCTACAAGGCGTTTGCGACCGCGCTTTCACCGCAGGGCGCGACTCTGTTCGGCGGTGCTCGGCCGGAAGGCGACGACAAGAACGATTGACCGCCGCGCGAGCAATCGCGCCGTCAAGTTCAATGCACGGTCTGCACTGAAGTCCCGCAAATCGTCTCCAGTTTGCATTGCGTCATGGCGACCGCGCCGCCGCGATTGACCTTGCGCACCGGCCGGACCTAACATCAGGTCATCATACAAAGCCGGCGCAACGACCGGCGCACATGGGAGCGACGCATGACCAAGCTGACACGACGCGATTTTGTTGCGGCAACCGCCGTGGCCGGCGCTGGCCTCGTGGCCGGAGCCAAACCTTCTTTTGCCCAGAATTATCCGAACCGGCCAATTCAGTTGATCTGCCCATGGGGCGCCGGCGGCGGCACCGACGCCACCGCGCGTATTGTCGCAGCGCTGCTGGAGAAAGACCTCGGCCAGCCGATCAACGTCGTCAACCGCACGGGCGGTTCCGGCGTCGTCGGCCATTCGGCGATCGCGACCGCGGCGCCGGACGGCTATACGCTCGGCATCATCACGGTTGAAATCGCCATGATGCACTGGGCCGGCCTCACCCAGTTGACTCCGAAGGATTACACGCCGCTCGCGCTGATGAACGAGGATCCGCCGGGCATCCAGGTCAAAGCCGACAGCGAATACAAAACGGTCAAGGATCTTGCCGAGGCAATCAAGAAGGCGCCGGCCGGCAAGATGAAGGCGTCCGGTACCGGTCAGGGCGGTATCTGGCATCTGGCCATGGTCGGCTGGCTGCAGGCCATGAAACTGCCGGCCAATCACGTCACCTGGGTGCCGTCCAACGGCGCCGCCCCAGCGATGCAGGATCTGGCGGCCGGCGGCATCGACTTCACCACCTGCTCGGTGCCGGAAGCCCGCGCCATGATCGACGCCGGCAAGGCCCGCAGTCTGGCCCTGATGGCCCCTGCCCGCTCGTCCGCCTTCAAGGACATCCCGACGCTGAAGGAGGCCATGGGTATCGATTTCACCACGGGAGCCTGGCGCGGCTTCGCCGGGCCGAAGGGCCTGCCGGCGGACATGGCGGCCAAGCTCACCGCCGCGCTCAAGAAGATCTACGACTCCAACGACTACAAGGACTTCATGAGCAAGCGCGGCTTCGGCACGGTGTGGGCCGACGCCAAGGGCTACGCCGACTTCATGGCCAAGTCCGACGGCCAGATGGGTGCGGCGATGAAGGCAGCCGGCATCGCCAAGGGCTGACGAGTATCGCTGCGGCGCGGGGCCTGCCAGCCTCGCGCCGACGCTCGCAAACGGGCCGGCCGCGCAGGCCGCCGGCATAACTCGAATTCCCCGCCTCCGCTTTTCTCCCTGGAGCTGCAATGCGCGCGAATGACGCGATCAACGGCCTCATTCTCATCCTCCTGTCGGTCGCGATGATCGCTCTGACGACGACCTTCCCCGCTTTCGTCGGTCAGGATTACGGGCCTGCGCTGTTTCCACGTGTGCTTGGCGCGATCCTGATCATCTGCGGCGGCCTGCTGATCTGGCGCGGCGTGGCGCTACGCCGGGCCGGCGGCGCGCTGGTGACGATGGCGCCATGGACGCGTGAGCCGTGGCGCGTCGGCTCGTTCTTTCTGATGCTGGCGCTGCTGCTTGCCTACATCGTTTTTTCCGAAACCGTCGGCTTCATCCCGATGGCTTTCCTGACCCTCGGCCTGTTGTTCCTGTGGTTCGGCGTGCGCCCGCTGACGGCATTGGTCACCACCGTGGTCGCGACGCTGGCGATCTACTGGTTCTTCGCCAGCCTGCTGCGCGTGCCGTTGCCGCGCGGCCTTCTCGATTCCGTTCTGTGAGGCCGCCATGGACGCATTGCTGACCGCCTTCGGCCTCGTTTTCCACTTCAAGGTGATCTGGGTCATCGCCGCCTCGGCCGCCTTCGGCATGTTTGTCGGCGCCATGCCGGGGCTGACCGCCACCATGGCGACCGCGCTCCTGGTGCCGGTGACCTTCTTCATGGACCCGGTGCCGGCGCTCGGCGCCATCGTCACCGCCACCGCGATGGCGATCTTCGCCGGCGACATCCCGGCGGCGCTGCTGCGCATTCCCGGCACCCCCGCTTCCGCCGCCTATACCGACGAAAGCTACGCGATGGCCAAGAAGGGGATGATCGATCTCAGCCTCGGCACCAATCTCATCTTCTCGTTCATGGGCGGCCTGGTCGGCGTCGCCATCCTCATCCTGTGCGCGCCGGCGCTGGCCGAAGTCGCGATCAATTTCTCGTCGTTCGAGTATTTCTGGCTGGCGCTGCTCGGCCTGACCTGCGCCGTCTTCATGACCAGCGAGGATCCGCTCAAGGGCATTACCTCCCTGATCTTCGGCCTGCTCATCAACTGCATCGGCATCGACCCGACCGCCGGCTACCCTCGTTTCACCTTCGGCAGCGTCGAACTGTTGCAGGGTGTCAGCTTCATACCGGCGATGATCGGCATGTTCGCGCTGTCCGAACTGCTGCGCGGCGCCGTCAGCGTCGACCAGCAAGGCGCGGTGCTGGTGCAGAAGATCGGCAACATCTTCCACGGCGTCGGTGGAGTGTTCAGGAAATACTGGTTGAACTTCCTGCGCGGCTCGGCGCTCGGCGTCGCCATCGGCGCGCTGCCCGGCGCCGGCGCCGATATCGCGGCGTGGATCTCGTTTGCGGTGTCGAAGCGCTTTTCGAAAACGCCGGAGAAATTCGGCACCGGCCATATCGAGGGCATCGTCGACGCTACCTCCGCCAACAATGCCGCGCTCGGCGGCGCCTGGATTCCGGCGCTGGTGTTCGGCATCCCCGGCGATTCGATCACCGCCATCGTCATCGGCGTCCTCTACATGAAGGGCATGAACCCGGGCCCGACCGTGTTCCTGCAGAACCCGCAATTCATCTATGCGGTGTTCATCATCTTCGTACTGGCCAACATCTTCATGGTGCCGCTCGGCTGGATCGCGATCAAATCGGCCAAACAGATCCTGCGCGTGCCGCGCAACCTGCTGCTGCCGATCATCCTCATGTTCTGCATGGTCGGCGCCTATGCCATGACCAATTCCATCTATGGCATCATCGTCATGCTGACGCTCGGCGTCGTCGGCTGGCTGATGGAGGAAAACGGCTTCCCGATCGCGCCGGCCATCCTCGGGCTCGTGCTCGGCGAGATGCTGGAGCAGAATTTCATGACCTCGATGATCAAGGCCGACGGCAGCCCGCTCGGCTTCTTCGAGCGGCCGATCGCCGCGGTGCTCGGCGTCATCACGCTGCTGATCTGGGCGATGATGATCTGGCGGGCCATCACCGGCCGCCGGGCGACCATCGCGCCGTCGGAGGCCGATCCCGCGGGGGCGTGACGGCGCGCACGCCGTCGGCTAGTTAGGGGGCGCATGTCCGCCCGCCGCCTCGACCCCGCCTCGCTGGCCGCCCGCATCCGCGCCGGCGACCGCGCCACGCTGGCGCGCGCGATCACCCTGATCGAGTCGACGCGCGCCGACCACCGCCAGACCGCGCACCGCCTGGTGCAGGAGCTATTGCCGGCGACCGGCCAGGCGATCCGCCTCGGCATCACCGGCGCGCCAGGCGCCGGCAAGTCCACCACCATCGACGCGCTCGGCAGCTACCTCACCGGCCAAGGCCACAAGGTCGCGGTGCTGGCGGTCGATCCGTCGTCGTCGCGCACCGGTGGCTCGATCCTCGGCGACAAGACGCGCATGGCGCGGCTGTCGCTCGATCCGCACGCCTTCATCCGCCCGTCGCCGTCGTCGGGCACGCTCGGCGGCGTCGCCGCCAAGACGCGCGAGACCATGCTGTTATGCGAGGCGGCCGGCTACGACGTCATCATCGTCGAGACCGTCGGCGTCGGCCAGTCGGAGACCGCGGTCGCCGACATGACCGACTTCTTCCTGGTGCTGATGGTCGCCGGCTCGGGTGACGAGTTGCAGGGCATCAAAAAGGGCATCGTCGAACTCGCCGACATGATCGCGGTCAACAAGGCCGACGGCGACAACATCGCCCGCGCCAATGTCGCGGCGGCCGATTTCCGCAGCGCACTGCACATCCTTGCCCCGCGCTCGCCGACCTGGATGGTGCCGGTCATGACCTATTCGGCGCTGACCGGCGCCGGCATCGACACGCTGTGGAACCATGTCGCCGACTATCGGAAAAAAATGACGGCGAGCGGCGAACTCATCACCCGGCGCCGCGATCAGCAAGTGAAGTGGATGTGGACCCTGCTCGAGGAGCGCCTGACGGCGCGGCTGCGTGGCGATCCGGCGGTTCGGGCCAAGGTCAAACAGGCGGAAAGCGCGGTCGCCGCCGGCACCCTAGCGCCGACTTTGGCCGTGGACGAGATCGCGGAACTTCTCGGTCTCTGAGGCCGATAAACTGGCATTAACTCCGGCTTAACGCCGTTTAAACCCATGCAGCCTAGGGTCCAGCGGCAGCCGGGATCAGCTCATGCGGATCGGAACTATTGTCGCCGCCTTCAGAGGCGGCCTGGTCAAAATCACCGTCGTCGGCATTACCGCCTTCGCCGCGAGCTTTGCAATTCTATTGTTCATCGCCTCCGCGGTGCCGGCCGCCGCCGAGCCGCGCGACCTCAAGACCGTTTTGTGCGCCGCGATCGCCGCCGTCATCGGCCACGTCACGGCCACCGCTACCGCCGCGCACCTGACCCGCCGCCAACGCCAGGCCGGCGAGCAGATCCGCCGCGCGCTCAACAGCATGCCGCACGGCCTGAGCATGTTCGACGCCGACGAACGGCTCGTCGTCTGCAATGCGCTCTATTACAGCATGTACAAATTGTCGCCGGAGGACGTGAAAGTCGGCACATCCTTGTCCGACATACTGGCGCGTCGCGCCGCCAGGGGCATCTTCACGATCGACCCGAAGGCTTACCGCGAGAGATTTCTCAAGGCCTACCGCGAAGGCCGCACGACGACCGCGGAAGTCGATGCCGGCGGCGGCCGCCTGTATCTGATCACCAACCACCCGATCGAAGGCGGCGGCTGGATCACGACGCATGAGGACATCACCGAGCGCCGCGCCGCCGAGCAGTTGCGCATCGCCAGCGAACAGCACGAAAGCCGCCGCGCCGCGACCGAAGCCGCCATCAACGAATTCCGCAGCGGCGCCGAGAAGCTGCTCGAGACAGTCATCGACCGCGCCGGGGAAATGCGCATGACGGCGGCAGGGCTGCTCGACGTTTCCAGCCAGACGACACAGCGCGCCGAAAAGGCCCAGCACGCATCGCACGAAGCCGTCGAAAACGTTCAATTGGTCGCCGCCGCCGCCGAGGAGCTGTCGTCCTCGGCCGCCGAAGTCGATCAACGGCTGACGCGCGCGGCCGGCCTGGTCCGTGTCGCCCTCGACGAAGCCAAGGTGACGAACGAGGACATCAACCAGCTGGCCAGGGCCGCCGACAAGATCGGCGACGTCGTCAAATTGATCCGCAACATCACCGGGCAGACCAATCTGCTGGCGCTGAATGCGACCATCGAAGCGGCGCGCTCCGGCGCCGCCGGCCGCGGCTTCGCCGTCGTCGCCTCCGAAGTCAAGGCGCTCGCGGTGCAGACCGCCAGCGCCACCGAGGATATCACCGCGCAGATCCAGGAAATCCAGCGCTCGACGCAGGCCTCGGTCGAAGCGATCAGCCGCATCGCCAACCGCATCGAGGAAATCGACAGCCATACCTCGTCGGTTTCGACCTCGGTGCAGCAACAGACCAACGCCACCGGCTCGATCGCGCGCAACGTCACCAACACGGCGCAAGGTTCGAAAATCATCGACTCGGTGCTCGGCGACGTCGTCAACGCCGCCAACGAGGCACACCGGTCGGCGCGGACGGTGCTCACCGCGTCGGAATCGGTCGAACAGGCCAGCGCCCTGTTGCGCGTCGAGGTCGAGCGCTTCCTGACCAAGGTGGCGATCTAGCGCGCTTAACGCTTCAGCGCGCTTTCGATGCTGTGCGGCCGGCGTCCGCCGATCACCTGCGCGCTGCATTTCTCGTCGGTGGTGCAACTGACGATGCAATCGGTGCCCGGCGCGCCATGACAATCGGTGCCGCAGCCATACCGCTCCTTGCCCTGTGAAAAGGAACCGCCGATCTTGGCGCAGGCCGCCTTGAGCTCGTCGGCGCTGTGCTTGCCCATCGACAGATCGCGGGCCGATGCCGGCGCGGCAACGCCGATCAGAGCGGCGACAATGAGGGCGACGGTGAATTTCGAAAGTCCCAAGACAGCCTCCAGAACGCTGGCGTCGCTTCCCCGCGCCGAGTGTAGCGCACCAGCGCCGGGATTTTAACCGCCTCGCTGGCTTCGCGGCCGCGGAACATCGGCTCGGTGACATGGCGCGCGAGGCAACAAGCCGTGCCATTCGCGCCTCGGATTCAATTGTCAAACAGCGGACATGCGGGATCGCCCCTGTTGTTGAAAGGCCCGGGGCGGCCTGCCTTCCTTCTCTCCCCCTCGAAAAGCCGAGGGGATGGAGCGCCGCGAGGCGCTCTTATGGATCGCACCTTGCGGTGCGCGGCGT
>JAFECJ010000030.1 GCA_018242205.1 Pseudomonadota bacterium | reverse complement strand
CTTGCAGCATTAAAAGCGGATAGTACGCCTGAACAATACAAGGCGTTTTCCGCAGGCATCGCCCGCGCCATCGACGTTATCAACGTCGAACTGGTCGACCGAACGCTCAAGGAACACCCGCAGTTGAAGGGGAAAATCGAAGCTCATCTCGCGCGACACGGCGAAGTCAGGTAGGTGCGCACATGCTGGTGGCCAGTCGAACGCTGAAGCTGAAGAGCGGCGATGCGGTCGTCGATGTCCCGGTCGAATTGTTCGTTCCGGTGCAGGAGACCGACGGCGCCTGGAAGTGTGACACGACGATCGGCTGGCCGGATGGCGTGTCGCGCAAATCGACCTTCGGTGTCGACTCGATGCGATCGCTCGTTCTGGCGCTGCAGATGATCGGCACCGAGCTTCATGCCAGCGCGGCCCACAAATCCGGCACCTTGTTCTGGGACAAGCCCGGCAACGGCTATGGCTTTCCGGTCATGCCGAATATGCGCGATCTGCTGACCGGCGACGACGCCAAATATCTGTAACTTGGTCTCTTCGCATGACGTGCGACGGTGGTCGATCACTACCATAGCGATTCAAATTCGGGCCGATCCGGTGCTATCGACCGCGTCATGCGCGATATTTCTTCAGGCGCGGCCCGTAATAAATATGGCCGTGTGCGGCCGATCACGGCAACTATGTGTCGCGTGGGGTGCAAAATCGCACGTAAAATCAGTTATTTTCGGCGAGTTGTTTATTCGGTGTCCGCTTGTGGGACACAATCGTTAAATCCGGGGCTCGCCCTGCATGGCTTAAGCATAAGTCATGCTTTGATTTGTCATTGTTTGGTCACATTGAGACGGTGGACGGGGCATCTAGGCAAACGCGGCGTTAACGCCGTCCCCTCCACGCGCGGCGTCAATGCCGCTCTCAAGATAGGTGACCGGGATATTGAAACGAGCTGCACTCGCGATCATGACGATCGCTTCGATGACCGCGGCGGCGACGAGCGCCGACGCCAGACCGAAACATCGCCATCACGCGCAAGCGTCGGCGCATGTGACCTGTGATGCACGTGGCTGTTCGGACAACCCCGTGACCGCGGAGACCCGCGGCGCGTCGCGTCGGACCAAGCAGGCGCGTGAGACGACCGTACGGCGCGCGCACCGCCCGAAGCAGGCTGCCCAGGCCACTGTGTCCTGCAATGCCCGCGGATGTTCGGACAGTGTGCAAGCCGCACGGGCCGCAGCGACCGCGGCCGACGGGCCGGCCGATCTGCCGGCGACGCCGGCGACCGCGACGCGGCATGCCAGCCGCCCGCAGATCGCCGACGCCAACGGCAATGGCATGATCGTCGGCCGCCGGCCGTCGGGCTGCCCGTCGCGCTTCTGCGGCTGCGAAGCCTCGCTCTATGTGTTCGGCGAGATCCGCAAGGAACTGAACCTCGCCGCCAACTGGGCGCGCAAATTCCCGCGCACCACGCCGGCCCCCGGCATGGTGGCGGCGCGCTCGGGCCACGTCATGGTTCTGATGAGCCATGTCGAGGGCAACAAGTGGATGGTCCACGACGGCAATTCCGGTGGCGGCCGTACCCGCGAGCACGTTCGCTCGATCGCGGGCTACGCCATCGTCAATCCGCATGCTTCGCGCTACGCGGCCAACTGACGCCGCGCACGTCAAGCATCGCCAACAAGGGAGCCCGCCGGTTTCGGCGGGCTTTTTTCATGCTCGACACCTTGAAGAGACTGCTGCGCCCGGCGGAGCAGAAGATGACGCGCATCGGCCGGCTGATCGCGCTGGAGAACGGCGGCCGCGCACGCTGGACGCCGCGCGACTACGCCGCGCTGACCCGCGAGGGTTTTGGCCGCAACGCCATCGTCTACCGTGCCGTGCGGCTGACCGCGGAAGCGGTCGGCGGCGTGTCGTTCCTGCTCTATGACGGCGCCGAGGAACTGACCGCGCATCCGCTCATCGATCTTCTGGCGCGGCCCAATCCGCGCCAGGACGGCCCGGGCTTTCTCGAGACCATCGCCGCGCATCTGATGCTTTCGGGCAATGCCTATGTCGAGGCGGTGCGCGTCGCCGGCGCGGGTGGCAACGTGCCGCGTGAACTCTACGCGCTCAGGCCCGACCGGATGAAGGTGGTGCCGGGACCGAATGGTTGGCCGGCGGCGTTCGACTATACGGTGGCCGGGCAGACCGTGCGTTATGCGCAGGACGGCGGCAAGGACGGCCCGGTGCCGCCGATTCTGCACCTGACCTTGTTCAATCCGCTCGACGATTACTATGGGCTGAGCCCCTTGGAAGCGGCGGCGATCGCGGTCGACACGCATAACGCGGCTGCGAACTGGAACAAGGCGTTGCTCGACAATGCGGCGCGGCCGTCCGGCGCGCTGGTCTATGCCGGCGCCGACGGGACGGTGCTGTCCGAAACGCAGTTCGAACGGCTGAAGACGGAGCTCGCCGAGCAGTACCAGGGCGCGGCCAATGCCGGGCGGCCCCTGGTGCTCGAGGGCGGGCTCGACTGGAAGGCGATGTCGCTGTCGCCGAAGGACATGGACTTCATGGAGGCCAAGCACGCCGCGGCGCGCGAGATCGCCTTGGCGTTTGGCGTGCCGCCGATGCTGCTCGCCATGAAGACCCGGCAGCGCCGATCAATCAGTGGCGCGCGCCCCGCGCGCCGCTTGAGGATTTCGCCGCTTTCGACGGCTTCGAGCGCTGACCGGAGCCCTTTGTTCAGCCAGCGTTCACCGGCGCGCCGTTACCTTCCCGCCATGCCGGTCTCCCGCATAACCGCCGCATTAATTATACTCGTCTGCAGCGCCGTACCCGGCGCGGCTACGCTGTCCTATGGCGCCGACCGGGCGCCGCGGGCCTGCCTCACCAAGATCGAGCAGCGGGAGGCCATCGCCGCGCACCACGCCATACCGCTCGCTGAAGCGATCAGGGCGATGCGCGCCCGTGGCCACCATGGCGAGGTGGTGCGCGCCAGCCTGTGCCGGCGCGGCGAGAGGCTGGTCTACGAACTGACCGTGCTGGCCCGCAGCGGCAAGGTGATCCGCGCTCACCTAGACGCCGCCGACGGTCGACCTCTGGCCGCGATCTCCCCACCCCCAAGACCCTGAAAAAGGCCTATTTCCCCGCGAGATGCCGCTTGCGCGATTTCAGGTAAGATCGCGCCAGATTCTTGCCGGAGAAGCCTATCGTGCGTTTGCTCGTCGTCGAGGACGATCCCGATCTCAACCGTCAGCTCACCGCCGCGCTGACCGATGCCGGTTACGTGGTCGACCGCGCCTTCGACGGCGAGGAAGGCCATCACCTCGGCGATACGGAACCTTATGACGCGGTGATTCTCGATATCGGCCTGCCGAAGATGGACGGGATTTCGGTACTCGAATCCTGGCGGCGCAACGGCCGCACCATGCCGGTCTTGATGCTGACGGCGCGCGACCGCTGGAGCGACAAGGTGCAGGGCTTCGACGCCGGCGCCGACGACTATGTTGCCAAGCCTTTTCACCTCGAGGAAGTACTGGCGCGGCTGCGTGCGTTGCTGCGCCGCGCCGTCGGCCACGCCAAGAGCGAGTTCGAATGCGGGCCGGTGCGGCTCGATTCGCGCACCGGCCGCGTCACGGTGAACGGCAATCCGGTCAAGCTCACCAGTCACGAATACCGACTGCTGGCTTACCTCATGCACCACAACGGCCGCGTCGTGTCGCGCACTGAGCTGGTCGAGCATCTCTACGATCAGGATTTCGACCGCGACTCCAATACCATCGAAGTGTTCGTCGGCCGCATCCGCAAGAAGCTTGGCGTCGATATCATCCAGACCGTGCGCGGGCTCGGCTATATGCTCGCGCCGCCGGGCTAATTCGATGCGCTTCAACTCCCTTGCGCTGCGCCTGTTCGTTTCGGCGACCGCCTGGGCGGTGGTGATCCTCCTTATTACCGGTATCGTCTTGTCCTCGCTCTATCGCCAGGCGGTGGAGCGCTCGTTCGACCGCCGCCTCGGCGTCTACCTGCGCACTCTGGTGGCCGATGTCGCTGCGCCCGAGGAAGACAAGAGCCCGCAGGCGCTCGGCGAACCTTTGTTCGAGCTGCCGCTGTCGGGCTGGTATTGGCAGATCACGCGGCTCGATCCCGGCAAGCCGGAGTTGCGGGCGTCGCGCTCGCTGTGGGATGGCGGCCTGCCGCACCTCGAGGATCAAGGGGTGGCGCCGGGGCCCGATGGCTCGCGGCAAGGCTATGTGACGGGCCCCGAAAATCAGAAGCTGCGTCTGGTCGAACGCAACATCGATCTCGGTGAGGAGGGCCGCTATCTTGTCGCGGTCGCGGGCGACGCCGCCGAAATCACCGACGAAATCCGCGCCTTCGATCAGGCGCTGCTGGCGACGTTCTCCATTCTCGCCGCAGTACTGCTGCTGACCACGATGTTCCAGGTGCGGTTCGGTCTGGCGCCGCTCAAGCGTATCACTGACAGCCTTGCCGCGATCCGGTCCGGCAATGCCGAACGACTGACCGGCGACTTTCCGGTCGAGATCGCGCCGCTGGCGCGCGAGACCAATGCGCTGATCGAGTCGAACAAGGAGATCGTCGAGCGCGCGCGCACCCATGTCGGCAATCTGGCGCATGCCTTGAAGACGCCGCTGTCGGTGATCGTCAACGAGGCGTCGTCGCGCGCGGGCGATCCGCTGGCCGACAAGGTTCAGGAGCAGGCCGCGATCATGCGCGACCAGGTGGCGCGGCATCTGGAACGCGCGCGCATTGCTGCGCGCGCGTCCGTGGTCGGTTCGGTGACGGACATCGCGCCGGTGGTCGAGGCGCTGGCCCGCACCATGGAAAAGATCCATCGCGATCGCGGCATCGCCGTCGACGTCAAGCTGGTGGACGCCGTGCGGTTTCGCGGCGAGCGGGCCGATCTCGAGGAGATGCTCGGCAACCTCGTCGACAATGCCTGCAAATGGGCTGCTTCGCGCGTTGCCATCGAAGTAATGCGCCAGCGGGCGAGTGCCGGAAGCGACGAACACGTAGCGCGGCTGGTGGTCGATGACGACGGGCGCGGCCTGTCGCCGGCCGAGCGCGAGCAGGTGGCGCAGCGCGGCCGCCGGCTGGATGAGACAAAGCCGGGCTCGGGTCTAGGGCTGTCGATTGTCGTCGAACTGGCCGGCCTCTACGGCGGCGACCTCAAGCTCGGCGCCGCGCCGATCGGCGGGCTGCGGGCCGAACTCACGCTGCCGGCGGTCTGATCGGGCGGTATTCGCCGGACTTTTGCCCCATTTGTTGCGTTTCGATAGACTATAAGTTCCAGCACTGAAACGGCGATTTGCGCCGCGTTTTTACGACGATCCGGGGGTCCCATGTCCGCACCGAAAATTCTGTCCATTGCCGCGCTCGGCCTGACGCTGGCCGCGTGCGCCGGCAGCTCCGACGGCTCTGGTCCCGGCCCGCGGGAGAATACCGGCACGCTGCTCGGCGCCGGGACCGGTGCGCTGCTGGGCGCCGCTGTCGCCGGCGGCGGCACTGGCGACCGCCTCGCCGGCGCTGCGATCGGCGGCCTGCTCGGCGGCCTCGTCGGCAACCGCATTGGCGCCTCGCTCGACGAGGAGGACCGCAAGCGGGCTTATGCGGCCCAGATGGATGCGCTGGAGCGCGGCCCGTCGGGCGCCCCGGTCACCTGGAAGAACCCAGATTCGGGCCGTTACGGTACCATCGTGCCGGGGCCGGCCTATGTCGATCGCGGCCACAACTGCCGCTCGTATACTCATACCATTTATATCGGCGGTCAGCCGCAGACCGCGCGCGGCACCGCCTGCCGTAATCCCGACGGCACCTGGACCCCCTTGACCTGAGGGGGCCGCATGTCGCGGGCCGACCGCGACATGCTTAAAGGGTTCTTAACGGCCGCCGCGCTATCAAACCCACTTATTCACCAAGTGGGCAAAGCCGGCGATGGCGGGCGCCGACACAATTGAGCGTCTTCAAGCGTATCTCCGCGAGCTGCCTTCGCCGGCGCGCGCGATGCTGTTGCGCGAGTTCGAGCGCAGCCTGCTGCGCGGCGAAGAACTGGGCGCGGCCGAACTCGTGCTGCAGGAATTGCGGCGCATCGCCCGTGAACAGCAATCGGGACCGCCACGCATCGGCCATAGCGCGCGGCTGTTTTTCAAACCGCTCGAGCCATTCCTGGTTGACGATCTCGGCCAGCACCGCCATCCGGGCCGCATCGCGCGCGCCTCGCTCGATCCGCTGTGGACCTGGATCGGTCGCGATTTGTTGCCGCGCGATTCCGTTGAGATGGACGAACTGATCAGCACCGCGCTGCAGGCCGGCGACGAAGAAAAGGCGCAGTATCTGGTCCGTACTTTTCAGGATCGCGTGGCGGCGGCGCTGGGCGACAATCTGCGCTCGGCCTCGACCGACGAGACGACCCGCCGACGCATGTTGGCCCAGATCGGTACCCAGCGCGCCCAGGAAGACGCCGAAACCTTGCGCTGCGTGCTCAAGGCGCGCGACGGCCTCAATGCCATGGCGGCGCGGCTGCCGCTGCAGGTCGGCAATCTCAACAGCAAGCAGCTCGACGAATACAAAGCCCTGATCGAGAAGACCGGTGCGCCGGGCAGTGAACTTTTCCTTTATTCGCTGCTGACCGTGCGCAGCCGGCTCGCGGCGCCGTGGCAACTGATCCGCTTCGGCGTCCGGGCCGCGGGCAGCGATACCGCGGCGCGCGTCGCCGAAACGCCGTACGGCGTCTCGGTCAACATCGTGCTGTCGGAGCTGGAGCGTCAGGTACTCGAACTGCGCGACGATCTGCGCAGCGGGCGAGGGGTCGCGACCGGCGCGCTGCTCAAGACCATCCACGACTCCGCCCGCGGCCTGCGCACCGAACTCGACATGCCAATCGACAGTTCGTGGGGACGCGCGCTGTCGGGCTTGCGGGCGCAGATCGGCGATACGCTGCGCGCCGAAATCGAGTCCATGCCCGGCCGTGTTCGCCGCCTGCTGCGCATTCGTCCCGCCGCCAATATCAGCCCGCAATTGAGGATCGATCCGCAGGAGGCGGCCGAAACCGAGGCGCTGGTCGCCTTCGTCGGTACCTGCCGGCATTTCGCCAGCGAGCTCGCCATCAACGAGATGACGCAGCGGACCTATTCCGAGATGCAGCAGTTCCTCGACAATAACATGAACAGCCTGCTGGACGCGCTGCGCCAGTCTGGCCCCGCCGAGCGCGGCTTCCGCAAGTCCCAGGTCGATGTCGCCATTCGTCTGAGCGCTATCGTGTTCGGCAAGGATTACGCCGCCCAGTTCACCAAAGCGGCCGAAGTGGCCGCCGCTGTCGCCGAAGCGACGGAACCGAGGGCGGCGAGCGCCTGATTTCGCCGTTTTCGCCGACACCGCGGTTGATTTTGCTCATTGCCGCCATGATCGCGGCTGATGTATCCCCTCCCTGCGGTCGCGGTTCCCCCGGGACCGCCAAGGTGGATCGACATCATCCCATGAGCCTCTGGCTTGCATTTGCGCTGATGACGGCGGCGGCGATTTTCGCCGTGCTGTGGCCCCTCGGCCGGCGCAAGGCCGCCACCGGCGGCAGCGATCTTGCCGTTTATCGCGATCAGCTCGATGAAATCGCTCGCGACAGGGCCGACGGGCGGATCGGCGAGGCGGAGGCCGAAGCGGCCAAAATCGAGGTGTCGCGGCGGCTGATCGCCGCGGCCGACGCTTCCGAGGCCCGGCAGCCTGCGGTGGATACTGCTGCCCCAGCCTGGCGGCGCCGGGCGGCGGCGCTGATCGGTCTTATCTTGCTGCCGGTTGGCGCGGTGGCGCTTTACTCGGTGCTCGGTTCGCCACAATTGCCGGGACAGCCGCTGGCAGAGCGTATGGCCTCCGCGCGCCAGGACCGTTCGATCCAGAATCTGGTGAGCCAGGTCGAGGCCCATCTCGAGAAAAATCCGAATGACGTGCGCGGTTACGAAGTCGTCGCGCCGGTCTATCTGCGCATGGGGCGCTTTGCCGATGCCGTCAATGCGCGGCGCAAGGTGATCGCGCTCGCCGGCGAAACCTCCGAGCGGCAATCCGATCTCGGCGAGGCGCTGGCTGCCGCCGCCAATGGCGTCGTGACGGTCGATGCCAAGGCCGCGTTCGAACGCGCCATCGAACTCGATCCGAAAAACCTGAAAGCATTGTTCTTCATCGGCATCGCCGCCGAACAGGATGGCGACCGACACAAGGCGGCGGCAATCTTCACGACGATGTTGAAGGACGCACCGGCCGACGCTCCCTGGGCGCCGGTGGTGCGCGAGGCGCTGACCCGCGTCGGCGGCACCCCGCCGGCTGCCGTGGCTGCGCCCGCGGCCGGGCAGCCCGGCCCGAGCGCCGCCGACGTCGCCGCCGCCGACCAGATGAGCGAAAAGGATCGTGGCGACATGATCCGTGGCATGGTGGCGAAGCTCGCCGACAGGCTCAAGGAAAAAGGCGACGATCTGGCCGGTTGGCAGCGTCTGTTGCGCGCCTATATGGTGCTGGGCGAGCGCGACAAGGCGAAAAGCGCGGCGGGTGACGCGCGCAAGGCGCTGGCCAGCGATCCCGAGAAGCTGCGGCAGATCGACGACATGATCAAAAGCATGGGAATAGAGGGATGACGCGCAAGCAGCGGCGCCTCACTTTGATTGGCGGCAGTCTTGCGGTGCTCGGCATCGCGGCGGGGCTTGTGCTGTTCGCGCTCAAGGATTCCATCGTCTTCTTCAATTCGCCGACCGATGTTGTCGAGAAACAGCTCGCCCCCGGCACGCGGATTCGCGTCGGTGGCCTGGTCGAACCCGGCAGCCTGAAGAAAGGCGACAACCTCCAGGTCTCCTTCAAGGTGACCGATGGCGCGCACGAGATCGGTGTTCATTACCAGGGCATCGTGCCGGACCTGTTCCGCGAAGGGCAGGGCGTCGTCGCCGAAGGCAGACTCGAGCCCGGCGGGGTTCTCGCCGCCGACACTGTGCTCGCCAAGCACGACGAGCGTTACATGCCGCGCGAGGTGGTGGACGCGCTGAAGAAGAGCGGCCGCTGGCAGGAGGGCGAGATGAAAGCGGATGCCCACGTGGTCGGGAAGAAGCCATGATCCCGGAAATCGGCCATTATGCTCTGGTTCTGGCGCTTGGCCTCGCCCTCATTCAGGCGACGGTGCCGCTTTACGGCACGATCAAGCGTGATGAATCGCTGATGCGTCTGGCTTCTTCGACGGCAGTCATGCAGTTGGTCTTCGCGGCCGGCTCGTTCGCGGCATTGACCGCCTGTTACGTGACGTCGGATTTCTCGGTCGCCAATGTATTCGAGAATTCGCACTCGATGATGCCGCTGATCTACAAATTCACCAGCGTCTGGGGCAATCACGAAGGCTCGATGCTGCTGTGGGTGTTGATCCTGGCGTTGTTCGGCGGCTCAGTGGCCGCGTTCGGCAACAACTTGCCGGTGACGCTGAAGGCCAACGTGCTGGCGGTGCAGGCGTGGATCGCATGCTCTTTCTATTTTTTCATCCTGCTGACCTCGAACCCGTTCCTGCGGTTGGCGCGGCCGCCGCTTGAAGGTCGCGATCTCAATCCAATCCTGCAGGACCCCGGCCTCGCCATCCATCCGCCGCTGCTGTATCTCGGCTATGTCGGTTTCTCGATCGCCTTTTCCTTTGCCATCGCCGCGCTGATCGAAGGCCGCATCGATGCCGCCTGGGCGCGCTGGGTGCGGCCGTGGACTTTGGCCGCCTGGATGTTTCTCACCGTCGGCATCGCGATGGGCTCGTACTGGGCCTATTACGAACTCGGCTGGGGCGGCTTCTGGTTCTGGGATCCGGTCGAGAACGCGTCGCTGATGCCGTGGCTCGCCGGCACGGCGCTCCTGCATTCCGCGGTGGTCATGGAAAAGCGCAACGCGCTGAAGATCTGGACCGTCCTGCTCGCCATCCTTGCCTTTTCGCTGTCGCTGATCGGCACCTTCCTGGTGCGTTCCGGCGTGCTCACTTCGGTCCACGCGTTCGCCGAGGATCCGTCGCGCGGCGTCTTCATCCTCGGCATTCTGGTGTTGTTCATCGGCGGCGGGCTGTCGCTGTTCGCCTGGCGCGCGCCGCTGCTGAAGCAGGGCGGTCTGTTCGCGCCGGTGTCGCGCGAGGGCGCGCTGGTCTTCAACAACCTGTTCCTGACCACGGCGTGCCTGACCGTGTTCGTCGGCACACTGTATCCGCTAGCGCTGGAAGCATTCAACGGCGAGAAGATCTCGGTCGGTGCGCCGTTCTTCAACCTGACCTTCGCACCTCTGTTCATTCCGCTGATGTTCGCCATGCCGTTCGGCACGCTCCTGGCATGGAAACGTGGCGACCTGCTCGGTGTGGCGCAGCGCCTGATGGCGGCTTTCGCCGCCGGCATCGCCGCCATCGCCTTGACCCTCGTCGCTACCGGCACCCAGCATGTGCTGGCGCCATTCGGTATCGGGCTCGCTTTCTTCGTCATCGTCGGAGCGTTGGTCGATATCGCGGAACGCATTGCACTGTTCCGCGCGCCGCTTAAGGCATCCTGGTCGCGCATGCGCGGTCTGCCGCGGTCGGCCTGGGGGACCGCCATCGCCCATGCCGGCGTCGCGGTAACCTTGATCGGCATCACTGGCGCTGCGACTTGGGGCACCGAACGCATCGTTGCGATGAAAGAAGGGCAGACGATCACCTTGTCCGGCTACGCGCTGACCTTCGACGGCATGGTGCAGCGTTCCGGGCCGAACTTCCGCGTGCTCGCCGGCAAATTCACGCTACGCGAAGGCGGTAGCGTCATCGGCATCATGGAGCCGTCGAAGCGCACTTTCGGCGCGCGCGGCATGACGACCACCGAAGCCGCGCTGCTGTCACGCGGCGTCAGCCAGCTTTATCTGTCGCTCGGCGACGTCAACGGCGACGGCACCGTCGCCATCCGGTTCTATTACAAGCCGCTGGTACTGTTGATCTGGCTCGGCGCCGTGGTGATGGCGCTCGGTGGCGCGCTGTCGCTGTCCGACCGACGCCTGCGCGTCGGCGCGCCGAAACCGGCGGCCAAGGCCGCCAATTCAGCGCCAGACTTGCAGCCGGCGGAGTAGGGGCGATGCGCCGCCTGATCATCGTCGCGGTGTTGTCCTGCCTGCTGCTGCCGGGCGCGGCGCTCGCCGTGAAGCCGGATGAAATCCTCAAAGACCCCGTGCTCGAAGCCCGCGCCCGCGCGCTGTCGCAGGAATTGCGCTGCATGGTCTGCCAGAATCAATCGATCGACGATTCCGACGCACCTCTGGCGCGCGATCTACGGCTCCTGGTGCGCGATCGACTGGAGAAGGGCGACAGCGACAAGCAAGTGCTCGATTTCCTGGTGGCGCGCTACGGCAACTTCGTCCTGCTCAAGCCGCCCGTCGAACCCGCGACACTGCTGTTGTGGGGCTTGTCACCGCTCGTCCTCGTCATCGGTATCGGCGCGCTCGTCGTGGTGGCGCGACGCCGGCGCTCGATCGCGCTGGGGGTTGAAGGACTTAGCGCCGAGGAGCAGCGGCGTCTGGATCGCCTGGTTCATGATGATTCCGCAAGCTAGCCGGCAGCCGCTCGCAAGGCACTGAAATTTATACCAAATTTCTTTTCCCCATTACCGATAATTAATCCCCCCGTCAGGACGCTGTAAGGCGCCAGCCTCCATCTTCGCATCAACAGAACGGCGCGCTGTCGCGCCTCACCGATGAGCTGATGGAGACATACCGATGAGCGCCACTCCCGCTCCGCAATCCCCCAAGAAGTCCCGCGTGTTGTCGGTTCGCCGCATCGCGCTGCTCGCCACCACCGTCGCCGGTCTCGGCGCCGCTGCTTTCGTTGCCGCTCCCGAATTCAACATGCCGCTGCACTACCCTGCGGCGCAGGCCCAGAATCTGACCGAGCAGGCGCGCAAGCTGCCGGCACCGGTCGGCTTTGCCGACATCGTCGAGAAGGTGAAGCCGGCGGTCATTTCGGTCCGCGTCAAGGTCGACGGCGGTCCGGCGACCACCGGTCTCGGCACCGATATGGAAAATGTGCCGCCGGGACTGCGCGAATTCTTCCGCCGCTTCGGCATGCCTGACGGCATGCCGGGTCAGCGCGGGCGCGGCCACAATATCATAACAGGCCAAGGCTCCGGCTTCTTCATCTCTGCCGACGGCTATGCCGTTACCAACAATCACGTCGTTGAAAAGGCAGAGAGCGTCGAGGTTAAGACCGACGACGGCAAGACTTACAAAGCCAAGGTGATCGGTACCGACCCGCGGACCGATCTGGCGCTGATCAAGGTCGATGGCGCCTCGTTCCCGTTCGTTAAGCTCGCCGACAAAGCGCCGCGCATCGGCGACTGGGTGCTGGCGGTCGGGAACCCCTTCGGTCTCGGTGGCACCGTGACCGCCGGTATCGTCTCGGCCCGCGGCCGCGACATTGGCGCCAGCGCCTATGACGACTTCATCCAGATCGACGCGCCGGTCAACAAGGGCAACTCCGGTGGCCCGAGCTTCGACACCGAAGGCAATGTGATCGGCGTTAATACCGCGATCTACTCGCCGTCGGGTGGTTCGGTCGGCATCGCCTTCGATATCCCGGCCGACACCGTCAAGAGCGTCATTGCCCAGCTCAAGGCGCATGGCTCGGTGACGCGCGGCTGGATCGGCGTGCAGATCCAGCCGGTTACCAAGGACATCGCCGACTCGCTCGGGCTGAAGAAAGCGCAAGGCGCGCTCGTCGCTGAACCGCAGGATGGCAGCCCGGCGAAGAAGGCCGGTATCAAGGCCGGTGATGTGATCACCGCCGTGAACGGTGAAGAGGTCAAGGATGCCCGCGACCTCGCCAAGAAGATTGGCGCCTTGCAGCCGAAGCAGGAAGTGAAGCTGTCGGTCCTGCAGAACGGCACGGAAAAAACCATCTCGCTGACGCTCGGCCAGATGCCGAACTCTGAGCAAGCCAATGCCAGCGACAACGACAACAGCGGCAATGGCGTCGATATGGGCAAGCTTGGCCTGACCTTGGCGCCGGCCGCCAAGGTTGCCGGCGCGGGCTCCGATGGGGTCGTTGTCACCGGTGTCGACGACTCTGGCGCGGCGGCCGACCACGGCTTCGCCACGGGCGACGTGATCCTTGAAGTCGCCGGCAAGAAGGTCGAGACGCCGAACGACGTTCGCAAGGCAATCGCCTCGGTCAAGTCCGAAGGCAAGCGCACGGTTCTGATGCGCGTGAAGAAGGGTGACAACACTCGCTTCGTCGCGCTGCCGGTCAGCAACGGCTGATTGAACGAGCTTGGGGATGTGTCACTGGTAACCGTCGCCCCCACTGGCGGCACACCCTCAACGGGACGGGCGAGAGCCCGTCCCGCCTCTCTTCGCCAAAGGGCCGGAAACGGTCTGGCGGCGTCCAGACTTCACCCTGGCAACCGTCGCCCCCGCTGGGGTGGGGTCGTTGAGGGGGTGGCGGGTTCGCCTGCCACCCCCTCGCGTACGGCCCTTTGGGGCATATCGCACGCCGCCATCGCTGCGATGGGACCGGTGCTGACGCGAGGAGGCCTGCAAGCGGCCCGGACCGACGACAGTGGCCGCCGAATCGCCCGGAAATGGTGATAACGATGCCGAGCTATGACATCAGCTATACTCAGCGTGGACTCGGCCGCAGTGCCGAGGCGCAGCCGGACCGGGTGACCATGCGCCTTCTGATTATCGAAGACGATCGTGATGCGGCCGACTATCTGGTGAAGGCCTTCCGCGAGGTCGGACACGTTGCCGACGCGGCGACTGACGGCGAAGACGGCCTCGCCATGGCGCTCGATGGCGAATACGACGTGCTGATCGTCGACCGAATGCTGCCCAAGCGCGACGGCCTCGCCGTGATCGGCGAATTGCGCAAGAAAAGGATCGAGACGCCGGCGCTGATCCTGTCGGCGCTCGGCCAGGTCGACGACCGGGTCAAGGGCTTGCGCGCCGGCGGCGACGACTACCTGCCGAAGCCATATTCCTTTTCTGAGCTCCTGGCCCGCGTCGAGGTGCTGTCGCGCCGCCGCGGCGGCCGTAACGAGGAAACCGAATTGCGGGTCGGAGACCTGCACCTTGACCGCCTGTCGCACCTGGTGCGGCGCGGTGAGGAAGAGATCACGCTGCAGCCGCGCGAATTCCGCCTGCTCGAATATCTCATGAAGCATGCCGGACAGGTCGTGACCCGCACCATGCTGCTCGAGAACGTCTGGGACTATCACTTCGATCCGCAGACCAACGTGATCGATGTCCATATTTCGCGCCTGCGCTCCAAGATCGACAAGGGCTTTGCCCAGCCGCTGCTGCACACAGTGCGCGGCGCCGGCTATATGATTCGTGACGGCGCGCGGTAGGCCCGGATTTTGAGGGAGCAGGGCAGGCCTTGGCCCTAGGGGCCGCCTGCCGGCTCGTCTAAAGTAGTTTCATGAATCAGGCGTCCCCGGTGAACGAGAAGGCCTCGCGCTCCTTCAGCGCGCTCGGCAAACTGTTTCGCACCACCACCTTCAAGCTGACGCTGGTCTATCTGACCGTGTTCGCGCTGTTCGCGGTGGCGCTGCTCGGCTATTTCGCCCTGAACACGCGCCGCCTCATCACCGAGCAGATTACCGACACGGTCAACGCCGAAATCACCGGCCTGTCCGAGCAGTACCGCCTCGGCGGCATTCGCCGGCTAGTCCTCACGGTGGACGCCCGGGCGCGGCGTCCGGGCTCCAGCCTGTACCTGGTGACGACCTTTAACGGTGATACCCTCGCTGGCAACGTCACGGCGCTGCCGTCGGGCGTTCTCGAAAGCAACGGCTGGATCGAGACGCCGTATCGCCGTCTCGATGAAACGGAAGCCGCCACGCAGCCAAACCATATTGCGCTGGTGCGCGTGTTCCAGTTGCCCGGCGGCTTCCGCATCCTGGTCGGCCGCGACCTCGAGGAGCGCGAACGGCTCTACGATATCGTGCTGGCGGCCGGCCGCTGGTCGGTGGCGCTGGTCATCGTGCTCGGTCTCGGCGGCGGGCTGTTCGTGACACGCCGCGTGCTGCGCCGTGTCGATGCGATGACCGAAACCAGCCGCAGCATCATGGCCGGCGACCTCGGCGAGCGGCTGCCGGTCGACGGCACCGGTGACGAACTCGATCGTCTGGCGGAGAACCTCAACATCATGCTCGAGCGCATCGAGGCGCTGATGCATGGTCTGAAGGAAGTGTCGGACAACATCGCCCACGACCTGAAGACGCCGCTGACGCGGCTGCGCAACCGCACCGAGGAGGCGCTGCGCACGGCCAAGAGCGAGGGCGAATATCGCGCCGCGCTGGAAGGCACGATCGAGGAATCCGATGGGCTGATCCGCACCTTCAACGCGCTGCTGATGATCGCCCGCGCCGAATCCGGCCAAGCGCGCGACGACATGGTCGAATTCGACGCTGCCGACGTGGCGCGCGACGTCGGCGAATTGTACGAGCCGCTCGCCGATGAGAAGGGCATCGCCCTCAAGGTCGACGCGGACGTGCCGGCAATGCTGAAGGGCAATCGCGATCTGGTGAGCCAGGCGGTCGCCAATCTCGTCGACAACGCCATCAAATACTGCGTGTCACCGGACCGGTCGGCCGATGCGCCGCCTCTGGAGATCGTGGTGCGCGCCGCCAATGAGGGCGACAGGGTTCTGCTCACTGTTGCCGATAATGGCCCCGGCATTCCCGAGGCCGACCGCGCGCGGGCGCTCGAACGCTTCGTGCGGCTGGAGCAAAGCCGGTCGCTCCCCGGTTCGGGGCTCGGTTTGAGCCTCGCCGCTGCGGTGGCGAGGCTCCATGGCGGCGAACTGACGCTCGCCGACAATGCACCGGGCCTCAAGAGTGTCATTGCCTTGCCGCGCGCCGGACCGCTACAGATGGCGGGATGAATGCGCCGAATCAGCATGCCGGGCTGACGCTGGCCGAACGTATCGTTTCCGCGCCGTCACTCAACGACGGTGCGGCGGCGCATGCGCGCGTGGCGGATTGGCTGACAACGGCAGTCGAAGCCGACGCGCTGCGGACGCTGTTTGGCGCGCGGCCGGTGGTTGGGACGCTGATCGCCAGCCTCGCCGAATGTTCGCCGTTCCTCTGGGACCTCGTGATCGCCGACCCGGCGCGCTTTCTGGCACTGTTGAACGCCGATCCGGAGCAGCACCTCGCCGACCTCCTGGCGACACAGGGGCGCCTGGCGGCTGAAGCCGACGATATTGAAGCCGCGATGCGCGGGTTACGACGTATGAAGGCCGAAGCCGCGCTGTTGATCGCGCTCGCCGACATTGGCGGCGCCTGGCCGGTAATGCGGGCCACCCACGCGCTGACCGACGTTGCCGATACCGCGGTTCAGGCCGCGGTGTGTTTTGCACTTCGCGAGGCGGCGGACTCCGGCAAGCTCAAGCTGGAGGACCCGGCGCAACCCGATCGCGGCAGCGGTTACATCGTGCTTGCCATGGGCAAGATGGGCGCATTCGAGCTCAATTATTCGAGCGACATCGACCTCATCGTGTTTTTCGATCCCGACAAGGCGCCGCTGTCCGATGGCGCCGAAGCGGCGCCGACGTTCGTGCGCATCACCCAGCGCGTGGTGAAGATTCTGCAGGAGCACACCGGCGACGGTTACGTTTTCCGCACCGATCTGCGTCTGCGTCCCGACCCGGGTTCGACCGGCATTGCGATCTCGACCCCGGCGGCTTTGTCCTACTACGAGGGCACCGGTCAGAACTGGGAACGCGCGATGCTCATCAAGGGCCGCCCTTGCGCTGGCGACATCGCCGCGGGTGAGGCGATCCTTCGGGAACTGGAGCCCTTCGTCTGGCGTAAATATCTCGATTTCGTTGCCGTCGCCGACGTGCATGCGATGAAACGACAGATCAATGCCTTTCGCGGCCACGGTGAAATTGCGGTCGAGGGGCATAATATCAAGCTCGGCCGCGGTGGTATCCGCGAGATCGAATTCTTCGCGCAGACCCAGCAATTGATCGCCGGCGGCCGCAACCCGCATTTGCGCGATCGCGACACGCTGACGACGCTCGACAAGCTGTGCGATGATCGCTGGATCGACGCGGCCGCGCGCGACGACATGAAGGCGGCTTACATGTTCCTGCGCGCGGTCGAGCACCGTCTGCAGATGGTGAACGACGAGCAGACGCAGGAACTGCCGGAAACCCGCGAGGGCGTCGAGCGCTTCGCGCGCTTCTTCGGTTTCGAAAGCCGCGACGCCTTCGCTACGGTGCTGGTCGGACATCTCGAAATCGTGCAGCGGCATTATGAGCGCCTCTTCGAAAAGCAAGAGGCCGAGACCGACGCGCCGGTCCTGAACTTCCCCGACGAAGCCGACGAGCCGAAGACCGTGGCGCTGCTCGGCGAGATGGGCTTCCGTTCGCCGCTCGAGGCGTCGCACATCGTGCGCCAGTGGCTCAAAGGTGAGCATCGCTCTCTAATGGGTGAGACCGTGCGCAGTCAGTTGGTTGGTGTGCTGCCGGTGCTTCTCGAACAGATCGGCCGCACCGACAATCCGAACGCGACCTTGGTGCTGTTCGACCATTTCCTCGGCAACCTGCATGGTGCGGCGCGCCTGTTGTCGCTGTTGCGGCAGAAGCCCGATCTCATCGCCCTGATCGCGTTGGTGCTCGGCACCGCGCCGCGCCTCGGCGACACGTTGGCGCGCTATCCGCATGTCATGGACGCGCTGGTTGATCCGAGCTTCTTTGGGGCTTTGCCGGATGATGCCGAATTGCAGCGTAGGCTCGATGTCGCTCTGGCCCAGGCGCGCTACGATGAGGATCTGCTCGAACGCATCCGCATGTTCGGGCTCGAATACATGTTCCTCATCGGCGTGCGCATCCTCACCGGCACGCTGACGGCGCGGGCGGCGGGCGAGGCCTATGCGCGGCTTGCCGACGCCGTGCTGCGCGCGGTGGAGCGCGCCGTCACCGAGAATTTCGTGCTCACGCACGGCCACGTGAAGGACGAAAAGGCCGCGGTGCTGGCCATGGGCAAGCTGGGCGGCCGCGAGATGACGGCGACGTCGGACCTTGATCTGATCCTGATCTACGACTTCGACGGCGAGCAGCCGGAATCCAATGGTCGCCGGCCGCTCTATGGCGCGCAATACTTCGCCCGGCTGACGCAGCGCCTGATCAATACGCTGACGGCGCAAACCAATTACGGCGCGCTCTACCAGGTCGATATGCGGCTGCGGCCGTCTGGGCAGGCCGGGCCTCTAGCGACGCAGCTCGGCAGTTTCATTCACTACCAGGAGAACGAGGCCTGGACCTGGGAGCACATGGCGCTGACGCGGGCGCGCGTCGTCGCCGCGCCGGAAGACTTCGCCACCCGCGTCAATGCGGTGATCCAGGAAATCCTGTGCCGGCCACGCGACAAGGCGTTGATCGCCGGCGACGTCGTCGAAATGCGCAGCGCGATCGCGCAGGAGAAGGGCGATGCCAACCCCTGGGATCTCAAATATGCCAAGGGTGGCCTGGTCGATCTGGAATTCATCGCGCAATATCTGCAGCTTGTGCATGCGCATGATCATCCCGGCATTCTCGAACCGTCGACGGCGCGCGTGCTCGACGTCGCGCGCCAGTTGCGGCTGATTTCGGTGGAGGATGCCGAGGTCCTGCGCCCGGCCGTGCAGCTCTACCAGGACTTAACGCAGATCCTGCGGTTGTGTCTCGCCGGATCGTTCGACGCCAAAAGTGCGGGACCCGGTCTGCTGCGTCTTCTGATTCGCGCCGCTGACGTGCCGGATTTCGCCACGCTCAACGCCACTCTGATCGAAATGCAGGGGAAAGTGCGCGCGAGTTTCGTGCGAATTTTGGGGGCGGAGCCGTAACGCTCACGCCGCTTCGTCCTTCGGCAGCGAGCACTGCGGCAGGAGCGGCAGACGCACCGTAACGACGGTGCCGCGGCCGGGCGTCGAGCGGATGCGCATGCGGCCGCCATGCAGTTCGGCGAGCGACTTGGCGATGGCGAGACCAAGACCCGAGCCCTGATGCGTCTTGCTGATATGGCTTTCGACCTGCTCGAACGGCCGGCCAAGTCGCGCCAGCGCATCCGGCGCGATGCCGATGCCGCTGTCGGCGATGCTGAGCACGAAACAATGGTCGGTGCTCCGGCCGCGCACGGTGACGTGGCCGCCGGCAGGCGTGAACTTGACGGCGTTCGACAGAAGGTTGAGCGCGATCTGCTTGAGCGCGCGGCGGTCGGCGCGAAGCTTCAGATCGGCTGCGATGCGGGAAGTCAGCGTTAGTGTCTTTTCGTCGGCGCGCGACGATACGACACGGATCGACTCCGCAAGCAGGCCGTCGACAGCTAGATCCTCGAAATCGAGCCGCATGCGGCCCGCCTCGATCTTCGACATATCGAGGATGTCGTTGATGACGTCGAGCAGATACTGGCCGCTGGTGTGGATGTCGCTGCAGTATTCCGCGTATTTATCGGCGCCGAGCGGGCCGAACATGCCGGACTGCATGATCTCGGAAAAGCCGATGATCGCGTTGAGTGGCGTGCGCAGTTCGTGGCTCATATTGGCGAGGAATTTCGATTTCGCCTGATTGGCTTCCTCGGCTCGGGTCTTCTCGCTGGCATATTTGCCGGCAAGTTCCTCAGCGCGCTGCTGCGAGGCGCGCAGGTCGGCAATGGTCGCCATCAGGCGCTTCTCGCTGTCGACCAGTTTCTCTTCGTGGGCCTTGATGGTGGTAATGTCGGTACCGACCGAGACGTAACCGCCGTCCTTGGTCCGCCGTTCGCTGATGTGCAGCCAGCGGCCGTCGTCAAGCTGGGCTTCGAAGGTGCGGGCGCCCGGCTGGGTCGGGCCATTGCCGGTTGCTGTGCGGCGTACGACCGGCTCGCGGCCCTGAGCGACCACGGACTCATAGGTCGCGCCGGCCACGATCGCATCATCGGGCAGGGTGTGGAGTTCCTGGAAATTCGAATTGCACAGCACCAGCCGGTTGTCGGCGTCCCAGAGGACAAAGGCTTCGGGAATGGTCTCGATGGCGTCGCGCAGACGCAGGTCGGCGGCGGCGGTTTTTTCGACCAGAGTCTTCTGTTCCGTGACGTCGACCGCGATACCGATCAGATGCAGGCCCTGGTCGCCGGGCTGGCGCACCAGTTCGCAACGGGCTCGCAGCCAAATCCAGTGGCCGCCAGCGTGGCGCATGCGGAAAGCCTGATCGATCGTCGCGGTCCGCGCTTCGGCGAGATCGCGGGCGAGATCGTAGAGCTGCACATCGTCGGGATGGACGAGCGTGCTGACGTCGCCGAACGACAGGAGCTCTTCCTTGGCCTCGAGGCCGAGCATGTCGAACATCGACTGCGACCAGAATATGCGGCCGCGGGCCAGGTCCCAGTCCCACAGGCCGCAGCGGCCGCGATTGAGCGCCGTGTCGATGCGCGAGCGTACCGTCTCGTAGATCATGTCGGCCTCGCGCGCCCGCGTGGCCTGCCAGTGAAAGGCGAAACCGAGGATCAGAACGACGAATCCGGTGGTTGCCGACAGCGTTACGGTGAGGGTGGTGAGCGAGCGCGTGGTGCGGACCGCCGCATCGAGCGTTTGTACGACCGCAATCTGTCCGAAGGGCGCGCTGAGCGTACGGACCGTCGCCAGGGCGCGATCGCCGGCCGGCGTGGTGATCTCGAGGACACCGGCTTCGGCGCCGAAGGTGGTCAAAGGTTGCGCGGGACCTATCAGGTCGATCAGGCGACGGCCGATGGTGCGTTCTGTGGCGGGAATTGCGGCGGTTACGGCGCCGTGCGCGTCGGTGAGGAGAATGCTGCGGCCGTTGCCGGCGGCCCAGCCGGGCAGGGCGGTGGCGAGCAACTGCTGCGGGCGTTCGACGGCGTCGCGGGCGTTCTTGAGCGGACGTTGCAGGCGCGACGCGACCACGTCGGCGGCGGCGTTGAGTGAAAGCGCGGAAATGTCGACGGTCTGGCGGCGCTGGTCGAGCACCTGAACGATGGCGCCGACGCAGATCGTCACGAGAAACGCGATGATGAGCACCGGTACCGCTCGGCGCAACAAGGGCTCCGCTGTGAGGAGGCGCCGATACGCCGGCTTGGCGATCGATTGCGCGAGGCCCTTGATGGAATCGCTCGATGCGGACGCACTCGCCACGTGGGCGCGCGCCATAGAAGGCCTCCGTTTTCGATTTCCCCGATCACCCCGAATTCGGACGCCGCACACCGCACCGAATCAGTATGTCGATTGGAATCGATGGCGGCTCTTTTGTCGAGAGTCCGTCAGAGTCAATTATTTAAAATTCGTTACCCACCGAAATGTGAGTCCGATCAAGGGCCTGCCGGACGCGTCGTTCAGCCGAGCGCGCGCTCGACGATGTCGGCGAGGTCGCGCGACAGGTTCGGGCTCGCCTTGATGCGTCGTAATTGCGTTTCGGCGAACGCGCGGCGTCCATTTTCCAGCGTACGCCAGGTGCGGAACGCGGTGGCAAGCCGCGCCGCGAGCTGCGGATTCTTCGGATCGATGGCGAGGATGGCGTCGGCGACAAAGATGTAACCGGCGCCGTCGGCGCGGTTGAACTGGGTCGGGTTGCCCTGCGCGAAGGCGCCGATCAGCGCCCGCATGCGGTTCGGATTGCCAAACGAAAATGCAGGATGCGCGGTGAGGGTCCGCACCTTGTCGAGCGCCGACTTGTGCGAGCTTGCCGCCTGCAGCGAGAACCACTTGTCGATGACCAGGGCATTGTCCGCATAGCGCTTGTAGAAGTCGTCGAGCGCCTCGCCGCGCTCGGGCACCTCATGCTGCGCCAAGGTGGCCAGCGCCGCCATGCGGTCCGTCATGTTGTCGGCGGCGGCATATTGATCGGCGGCGCGGGTGATCGCCGGCGACGCGCCGGTCGCCGCCATCAGATCCAGCGCGACATTGCGCAGCGCGCGCCGGCCGGCGGACCCCGCATCCGGCGAATAAGGCTCGGCCGAGGCGAGGCGTTCGTAGGTCAGCGCCAGATCGGCGCCGAGACGGATGCCGATATCCTCGCGCAGCGCTTGGCGTGCGAGGTGGATTTTGTCGGGGTCGATGTCGTGGCCGAGCTCGCGAGCAATGTCGCCTTCGCCGGGCGGCGTCAGCGCCAGCGCGATGAAGGCAGGCTCGAGGTTGTCGTCATTGAGGATGGCGCCGAGTGCCGCGATCAGGCTGTCGTCGGCGCGTGGCATGCCGCCGGCGCGCAGCCGCGAGACGTTGTCGATCAAGAGCCGGATCGCAGTCGTCTGCAGCGCCTGCCAGCGGTTGAATGGATCGCTGTCGTGGCGCGCCAGTAGAGCGAAATCCGCATTGCTCAGATCGGTGACCAGCTTGATCGGCGCCGAGAAGCTGCGATTGATCGACAGCACCGGGCGATCTTTCATGCCGCCGAAGGTGAGGCTCTGTTCGGCCTTGTCGAGCACCAGCACGTCGCGTTCGATGGCGCCGCCCTGAGCGGGCACGATCGGCAGTTCGCGCCCGTTCTTGTCGAGGAGGCCCATGCGCAGCGGAATGACCATTGGCGACTTCGCGGTCTGCCCCGGCGTCGGCGGCACCGACTGCTTGAGCGTGATGGTGTAGACGCCTTTTTCCGCGTCAAACTGGGTCTTGGCGCTGACTTCCGGCGTGCCGGCTTGCGCGTACCAGCGCATGAACTGCGTCATATCGCGGCCGCTGGCATCGGCGAAGCACTGGATGAACTGTTCGACGGTGGCGGCTTCGCCGTCGTGGCGGGCGAAGTAGATGTCCATGCCGGCGCGGAACTGCTCGCGGCCGATCAAGGTCTGCATCATACGCACGACCTCGGCGCCTTTTTCGTAGACCGTCGCCGTATAAAAGTTGTTGATCTCCTTATAGGCGGCTGGCCGCACCGGATGCGCCAGCGGCCCCGAGTCCTCGACGAACTGCGCGGCGCGCAAGGTGCGAACATCGGCAATGCGTTTGACCGGGCGGGAGCGCATGTCGCCGGTGAATTCCTGATCGCGGAACACGGTCAGGCCTTCCTTGAGGCAAAGCTGGAACCAGTCGCGGCAGGTGATGCGATTGCCGGTCCAGTTATGGAAATATTCGTGCGCAATAACGCTTTCGATGCCGGCGAAGTCGGCATCGGTCGCGGTCTCGGCCGAGGCCAGTACGTACTTGTCGTTGAAGACGTTGAGGCCCTTGTTCTCCATCGCGCCCATGTTGAAGTCCGACACGGCGACGATCATGAAGATGTCGAGGTCGTATTCGCGGCCGAAGGCTTCCTCGTCCCAACGCATCGAGCGCTTGAGCGCGTCCATAGCGTAGCCGGCGCGATCCTGTTTGCCGTGCTCGACATAAATGCGCAGCGTCACCTCGCGGCCGGTCATCGTGACGAACTTGTCCTCGATCGAGGCGAGGTCGCCGCCGACCAGAGCGAACAGATATGATGGCTTCTTATGCGGGTCGTGCCATACGGCGAAGTGCCGGTTGTCGGGCAAGTCACCGCCGTCGATGAGATTGCCGTTGGCGAGCAGCACCGGCGCCTCGGTCTTGTCGGCCTCGATGCGCGTTGAATAGACCGCCATCACGTCCGGGCGATCCGGGAAATAAGTGATGCGGCGGAAGCCCTCGGCCTCGCATTGGGTGCACCAGGTGCCGCTCGAGCGATACAGTCCGGACAATTGCGTATTGGCGGTCGGATCGACCACGGTTTCAATGTCGAGGCGGAACGCCCGGTTCGGCGGCTGCGGGATCGTCAACTTGTCCGGCGTGGCAATGAAGCTGTCGGCCGGCAAGGTGACGCCATCGCGGCGCAGAGACACCAAGGTTAAGCCGTCGCCGTCGAGCACCAAGGGCGCCGGCGGCACGGCCGGATTGGGCTTGAGCGCCAGGCTCGCTCGCACGCGGGTTTCGGTCGGGTGCAAAGTGACGTCGAGGTGGACGGTCTCGACCAGCCAGTCCGGTTGCCGGTAGTCGGAGAGGCGGATGAGCGGAGCTGTGTCGGTGCGCATGGGAGTCATCTAGGATGTTCCGGCACGGATGGGAAGCAGGCGAGGGCGCATCATGACGATGCTGCGGGCCATGGTGCTGGACCGGCCGGGAACGACACTGCGGCTGGACGAAAGAGCCCTGCCGGCCCTTGGGGCAGGTGAACTCCTCATCGAGGTAAAGGCCTGTGGCGTCTGCCGGACCGACCTGCATGTCGTCGACGGCGACCTGTCGCATCCGAAGCTGCCGATCGTGCCGGGACACGAGATCGTCGGCCGGGTCGCTGCGATCGGCGCCAACGTCACCGGCTTTACGCTGGGCGAGCGCGTCGGTGTGCCATGGCTCGGCGCGACCTGCGGCGTCTGTTCCTATTGCCGGGCCGGCCGGGAAAACCTGTGCGATGCGCCGCAGTTCACCGGCTACACGCGCGACGGCGGCTTCGCCAGCCACACCATCGCCGACGCGCGCTACTGCTTTCCGCTCGGCGAGGCCGGCGACGACGCCGAAATCGCGCCCTGGCTGTGCGCCGGGCTGATCGGCTGGCGCAGCTACCGCATGGCCATTGCCGGCGCGGCGGCGAAGGGCTTCGCACTCGGCCTCTACGGATTCGGCGCTGCCGCGCACATCCTGGCGCAGGTCGCGATCTGGCAAGGCTGCCGCGTCCACGCCTTTACGCGCGCCGGCGACGACGCGGCGCAGGATTTCGCCCGCTCGCTTGGCGCCGTCTGGGCCGATGCCTCGGAAGAAATGCCGCCGGAACCGCTCGACGCCGCGATCATCTTTGCACCGGTTGGAAGCCTCGTGCCGCTGGCGCTGAAGGCGGTGAAGAAGGGCGGCCGCGTCGTCTGTGGCGGCATTCACATGTCTAACATCCCGAGCTTTCCCTATGCGTTGCTCTGGGAAGAGCGGCAGGTGATGTCGGTCGCCAATCTCACCCGTAACGACGCCCGGGAATTCCTCGACGTCGCGCCGAAGGCCGGCGTCCATTGCACTGTGACGCGTTATCCTCTGGCGCAGGCCAACGAAGCGCTCAGCGATTTGCGCGACGGCCGCCTGCAAGGGGCGGCCGTACTCATTCCGTAATGCGATTGAACGCCGAAGCGGTCAGTTGAAATATTTGGCGTAGATCGCCTGATAGCTGCCGTTCTCGCGGCTGATGTGCAGCCACTGATCGACGAACGCCTTCAAAGCCTCATCGCGCTGGATCCAGATGCCCTTTTCCGCGAAGTCGAAGGGCTTGTCTGGATGGATCGAGCATAAGACGCCGGGGTGCAGCTTCTGCTGGAAGCGCGTTTCGGAGGAGTCGGTCATCATCAGATCCGCTTTGCCGGCGGCGATCTGGTCGAAGATCGTCACATTGTCCTTGTAGACCTCGATCTGCGCGTTCTTGATGTGAGCGCGGGCGAAGCGCTCATTGGTACCGCCCGGATTGACGATGACGTGGACGTTCGGTTTGTCGATGTCGGCAATGGTCTGGTACTTTGCCACGTCACCGCAGCGCGCGATTGGCGTCTTGCCCTCGCGCATGATCGGCGTCGAGAAGTAACCCTTCTTCTGGCGGTCAAGCGTGATCGATACGCCACCAGTGGCGATGTCGAACTTGTCGGCCTCGAAATCCTTCATCAAGGTCGGCCAGCTCGTATGCACGAACTCGACCTTGACCCCGAGCGCCTTGCCGAGCGATTCCACCATATCGACGTCGAAGCCCTCGAACTTCGAGGTGTCCTTGTTGAGGAAAGTGAAGGGCCGGTAGTCGCCGGTCATGCCGACGCGCAAAGTGCCTTTGCTGACGATCGAATCGAGCCGCGATGCCGAGCTTTGCGCGAGCGCCATCGGCACGGCGGCAAGTGTGATCGCGGCGGCGAGGGCAGCGGCCCTCGTGATACCAGACATGGCGTTTCCCCTGACATGTTATTCACGGCGATACTCTAGCGGTCACCCGGCAACCTGTCATTGGGCAAAGCGCGGCCTTGCCGGTCAGGCCTGCTCGTCACGCAACGGCTCGGCATGACCGATAACGCGCTTGATCATCGAGGAGTGCGCTTTGAGAGCGCGCTCCAGCGCATCGACCTTCTCATGAACGGTCTGCACCGTCAGGTCGGGATCGACGTGGCAATGGAAATTGACGATCTCGCCGGAATCGGTCTCGCGGACGCGTACGTCGTGGATGTTGCGCAAGGCCAGGTCCTGCGCCGCCAACTCGCCGAGCGCGGCGGCGACCGCGACGACACGTTCGTGCGGCGCTTCGCGGCCATGGGCATCGACGGCCTGAAGCGGCTCGATATGGGTCTCGACTTCGACGCCTTCGCCGAGTTCGGCGGCAATGGCGTCTTCCAGACCGTCAGCGATCTCGTGCGCCGCGCCGAGCGACAGCCGGCCGTCGACTTCAAGATCGAGCGCGACGGCGAGCTTGCCCTGGATGGCATGCACGGTGACGTGATGCACGGCCAGTGCGCGGTTGCGCGCGATGACCATGATGCGATCGACCACGGTCTCGTCGTCGATCGCGACCGGATCGGTGGTGACATGGGCATCGGCGCCCGGCATGCCCTCGATGAGCGCGGCGACCACCGACGCCTTAATCTCGGCGACGCGGTCGAGCGGCAAAGCGCGGCTGACCGCGACGGTGACGTCGATGAAGGTCTTGTCGCCGACGACGCGCGCGCGCACCTTTTCGACCGCGACCACGCCAGCAACCTTTTCGACGATCGTCGTGATGGTCTCTGTCGCGCCGGCCGGCGCGGTGTCGGTCAGGGTCTCGATGGTGCGGCGGCCGAGCCGCCAGCCGGCGATGCAAACCAGTCCGGCGACGAAAATGGCGGCGGCCGAGTCGGCCCAGCCATAGCCGAAATAGACGCCGACCAAGCCGATTAGCACCGCGAGCGACGCCCACAGATCGGACGAGAAATGCAGGGCGTCGGCTTCCAGCGCCTGGCTCTGCGTGGCGTCGGCGGTTCGTTTCAGGGCTCGCGCGCGGAAGAAGTCGACGACGATCGACACGATGATGACGCCGAACGCCCAGACCGTCACAACGACGTTGTGCGGCTCGTGATTGACGAGGCGCATGACGGCCTCCCAAATCACGATGCCGGACAGCAGGAAGAGCAGGGCGGTTTCGCCGAGCGCCGAAACGCTCTCGACCTTGCCATGGCCGTAATGATGCTCTTCGTCCGCCGGTTTGCCGGAAATGCGCACCGCGAGATAGGTCATGATCGCGGCGCCGCAGTCGATCAGCGAGTGGCCGGCTTCCGAGAGGATCGCTAGCGACCCGGTCGATAGGCCAACTGCGGCCTTGGCCACGGTAAGCCCGGCCGATGCAAAGATCGAACTGAGGGCAACGGCTTCTTTTTCGCTCTGCATGGGTCGGCACGGGTCTCTGCGCGTGATGGCGGGCAGATGTAACGCAATCGCGGCGCCATTTCGACCGCGATGAATGCTCCTGCGACTAAGTTGCAGGAGCGCAAAGTCCGCCACGATGCCCGCGGAACGGCAACGGCCCCGCGCCAGCGGGGCCGTGCACAGTCGGGAGATGCAGCGCCTGACCTAAAGAACCAGCCCCGTCGCCGGATCGATCAGGTGCATGTGGTCGAGATTGGCGCGCAGCGCCATCTGTTCGCCGGCGTTGCCGGCCGCAGTCGGTTCGACCCGGCCGCAAAGTTCGGTGCCGGCGATGCGGAAATAGACCATGGTCTCCATGCCCATCGGCTCGACGACATCGAGCAGGGCGTTGAATTCCTGGCCTGTGCCGTTGTGATGACCTCGCGTCTCGGTGATGTGTTCGGGACGCAGGCCGAAGGTCACCTGTTTGCCGACGTGCGGCTTGTAGCGCGCCGTGCGGCTTTCGGGGACGTTGAAGGAGAGGGTGTCCGTCAGGCGGACCCGTAGCGCATCGCCATTGCTTTCCACAGTCGCCGGCACGAAGTTCATCGCCGGCGAGCCGATGAAGCCGGCGACGAAGCGCGTCGCCGGATGATGATAGAGGTCGTTCGGCGTGCCGATCTGTTCGATCTTACCGGCGTTCATGACGACGACGCGGTCGGCCAAGGTCATGGCCTCGACCTGGTCGTGGGTGACGTAGACCGTGGTGGTCTGCACCTTCTGGTGCACGCGCTTGATCTCGGTGCGCATCTGCACGCGCAGCTTGGCGTCGAGATTGGACAACGGCTCGTCGAACAGGAACACCTTCGGATTACGCACGATGGCGCGGCCCATGGCGACGCGCTGGCGCTGGCCGCCGGAGAGCTGCTTGGGGCGGCGTTCCAGAAGCTCGGTGATATCGAGAATGCGCGCGGCATTATCGACCCGCGCCTTGATCTCGGCCTTCGGGAACTTCCGCAGCTTGAGGCCGAACGACATGTTTTCGGCCACCGTCATGTGCGGGTACAGCGCGTAGTTCTGGAACACCATGGCGATGTCCCTGTCCTTCGGCGGCAGATCGTTGACGACCGAACCGTCGATCTCGATCTCGCCGCCGGTGATCTCCTCGAGCCCGGCGATCATGCGCAAGGTCGTGCTCTTGCCGCAGCCGGACGGACCTACCAGAACCACGAATTCGTGGTTCGGGATCTCGAGATTGATGCTGGCGACAGCGACGACCTCGTCGTACTTCTTCACCACATTGCGCAATGACACGTCAGCCATATTGGAATTCCCCTCAAGCGATGCTTGTCGCGAATTGTCCCGTTGCGGTTGCGGCGGTTATCGTCAGCCTTTCGTCGCTCCCGCGGTCAGGCCGGCAATATAGTAGTCCATTAGGAACGCATATATGACAAGCGGCGGCGCCGCGGCGAGCAGCGCACCGGCCATCAACATGCCCCACTTATAGACGTCGCCGCGGATCAGGCTGGTCACCGTGCCGACCGTCAGCACCTGCTGGTCGGACGAGTAGAGGAAGGCCATCGGATAGACGAAGGCCGCCCAGGATACGGTGAAAGCGAAGATCATCGCCGCGATGATGCCGGGCAAAGCGACCGGCACAAAGATTTTCAGGAGCATCTGCATGTGGCCGGCGCCGTCGATCAGCGCCGCCTCGTCGAGCTCTTTCGGGATCGATTGGAAGTAGCCGATCATGATCCAGGTGCAGAACGGCACTGTCAGCGTCGGGTAGACCAGCACCATGCCCCAGTAGGAGTTCAAGAGTCCCAACGTCTTGACGATCTGGAACATCGGGATGAACAGCAGCGTATCCGGTACCAGATAAGTGAGGAAGATGCCGGTCGCGAGCATGCTCGATCCCCAGAACCGCATGCGCCCGAGCGCGAAGGCGGCGAGCACGCTGACCACCATGGTGATCGCCACCACACAGACCGTCACGATCGCCGTGTTCTTGAAGTAGATCAGGAAGTCGGTGTTCTTCAGCAGGATGCGGAACTGGTCGAGCGTCACGCCGTCGTAGATGAACCACGGATTGGTGGCGAGCTTGGCCATTTCGCCGTCGGTCTTCAGTGCCGTCACAATCATGTAATAGGGCGGCGCCAGGAAGAAGATGGCGAACAGGATGAGGAAGAAATAGGACGCGTAGAGCGCCCAGCGGCGGCTGCGGCGGAGGCTGGCGCCGCTCCGCATGGCTTTGCTCGAGGGCACGGATGCCGTAATGCTGCTCATCCGATTTCCCTCCCGCGCTTGCGGACGCCCCGCAGAATGAAGACCGCCGCGATCGCCAAGATCGGGAACATGAACAACGACGTCGCGGCGCCCAGCGGCAGGTCACCCGAGCGGATGCCGAGCAGGAAGGCGTAGGTCGCGAACATGTGAGTCATGTTGCGCGGACCGCCCGCCGTCATGATCTGGACAATGTCGAAATTGGCGAAGGTTACGATCATCGAGAACAGCACTGTAATGGCGATGATGTTGCGCATCATCGGCAGCGTGATGTGAACGAATTTCTGCCAGGCACTGGCACCGTCGATGGAGGCCGCTTCATAGAGCTGCTCGGGCACCGACTTAAGCGCAGCCAGATACATGATCAGGAAGAATGGCGCGCCGTACCAGACATTGACCAGGATCACCGAGAAGCGCGCCCAATAGGGGTCGCTGAGCCAGGGAATGCCGTCGAAGCCAAGGCTGCGCAGGGTGTAATTGAACGCCGAATTGGTCGGGTCGAACATCCACCACCAGCCGAGCGTCGACAGCGCCAGCGGGATGACCCATGGCACCAGCAGCATGCCGCGCCATTTGCGCTGGCCCTTGGCCGGCAGGTTGTTGACCAGATGCGCGGTGATGAGGCCGATCAGCGCTTTGAAGAACACCGCGGTCAGCGCGAAAATCGTCGATTGCTGAACCACCATCCAGAAGGTGTCGCGCGACATCAGGAAGGTGAAATTGCCAAGGCCGATGAAGCGGGTCTGCGCCTTGTTCAACATCGAAAGGTAGATCGAGTAGAACGCCGGATAGATCACCAGACAGACGATGATCAGGATGAGCGGCAAACACATCAGGAATGCAATGGTCGAGCGTCGCCGCAAGAACTTCTGCATTCTGTTTGGTTTTGCCGTCGCCTTTCCCGGAACCGTAGACCCCCACGTCTGAACGGTATCGGCCATAGGATGAAGTCCTGCTTTTTATAGGTGTTATGAGCGACGCATGCCGGCCCCGGAGGCCGGCATGCGATCTTTTCCTCGCGTGTGTACGGGCCTAGGCGCGCAAGGTGCCTTCGAGTTCTTTCTCGGCCCACTTGATCACATCGTCGAGCTTCTCCTTGCCCTGCGTGAACTTGGAGATCATGACGGTGTTGATCGCCTGATTGTAGATCTGGGCGCCGACTTCCGAGCGGGCCGGAGCACCGACGATGGAGGTCTGTTCGTCTCCGCGCGGCGGGTAACCGTAGACGGTGCCCTTCGGCGGCTCGACCTCGTTCCAGGTCGGCAGATCGTACAGGGACTTGAAAGACGGCAGATCGTAACCAACCGACGCCGCCACCAACTGACCCACCGAGCTCTTCTGAGAGATATAGGTCAGGAATTCCTTGGCGGCCTGCTTGTTCTTGGAGAACTGCCAGACGCCGTAGAATTGCGGCAGTTGGCCGACGAACCGACCCTTCGGGCCTTTCGGCACCGGATGGGTCCAGCAGTTTTCCGCGACCTTGGGGTTGTCGCGTTTGGCCACCGCCCAGGCGCTCGGCGGGTTCATGATGCCCGAGCCCTTGCCGGAAATCAGCCAGCGGTTGTTGCCGGCATCGTCCCAGGCAAATACGTCGGGCGACATCGACTCGGTAATCTTGCGGGCGATTTCCATCGCCTGCCGGGTCTCGTCGGAATTGATCTTGATGTTGTCCTTGGCGTCGACCATCACCACGCCGTAGGCGTTGAAAAGACCGCCGACCCAGTCGACGGCGTCCGAAGTCTGGCCGAGCGGCAGACCGACCGGGAAACCGGCCTTGTGCAGCTTTTGCGCCGACTCGACATATTTGTCCCAGGTCCAGCTATCGACCTTGGCCTTGTCCCACTTCTTTTCGTCGGCGGGGAAAATGTCGCGCACGTCGATTCCCGCATGCTCCTTGTAGAGATCGAAGCGTGAGCAGCACGGCTTCACCTGGCTGCCGACCGTGGTCGGAATGCCGCGCCACGTACCCTTGATCTTGGCGAGATATTCGGCCACCGGGCTGATCGGGCCGTATTGCTTGATCAGGCCTTCGACCACGTCATTCAGCGGCTCGAGCTTGTCCTGGTGAATCCGGATGTTCCAGTCACGATGCGACATGATGTCGTGACCGGTGCCGGCTTGCGCCTCAGCCGCCGCGGTGAGCTTGTCCTTTTCACCCTGAGAGGTGATGTAGTCGATCTTTACATCGACCTTGTTCTTGTCGCCCCATTCCTTGGCGAGCTTATCGAGAGCTTTGTTGGCGCCGGGGACCCAGTGATCCCAGCATCCGAGTGTCAATGTGCCGGCTGCGTAAGCGCCGCTGACATAAGGCGAAGCAACCGCCGCGGCAGAACCCATGGCGGCGGTTTTCAATACCGAACGACGTGACAGTGAACTCATCTGGTATCCCTCCCAAAAGGCACGTTTTTGTTTTCTGCCTTGCAAAAAAGATAACGCGGTATTTTTGAGAGGCAAAGCGAATTAAAATGGCAATGCGCGAAATGTCCGAAATTTAATGTGAGCGAAGTCCCGCAACGCAGCAAACAAACATGTTTCTTCGCGAATTCATACGATGTCTGATTAACTAATGTCCGCAACCCTTATAGGTCAGCATTGCTGTACTAATTGATGCGGTGCCGCATCGCTTGCTGGAACGTCTAATTTGCCGCTCTGCCAGCCGTTACCGAATCCGGATGGGCTTTGGCGACGTCCTCGAGCTCTGTCATCACCGCGTTGAGGTGCAGTTGCATGGCTCGAGCGGCTTGCGCGGGCCGGCGAGCGCTCAGCGCGGTGAGGATGTTCTCATGTTCCGCGTAGGTCGCGCTCTGTCGGGTCGGCGTGCACATGAAGAGCCGCATGCGGTCGAGATTGGCGCGGGCAGCTTCGACCGCCGATGCGACGCGTTCATAGCCAAGGGCGCCGAGCAACAAGTCGTGGAACTCAAGATCGAGCGCATGAAAGGTCTCGCGGTCATCGGACTTCATCACCTGCCGTTGTGCGGCCAGATTGCCGTGGAGCCGCTCGAGGAGTTCACCCGAGATGCCGGGGGCGATGAAACGCACGGCTTCGCATTCCAGCGCCCGCCGGATGAACATGGCTTGCCGGCAATCGGCGAGGTCGATGCGCGAAACCATCGTGCCGCGCTGCGGTAGCACGACAATGAAGCCTTCTTCGGCCAGCTTGCCGAGGGCTTCCGACACAGGAAATCGCGACACCCTCATCTGGGCACAGAGTGCGGCCTTGTCGATGGCTTCACCTGGCTGCAATTCCAGCCTGACAATGGCGTTCCGGACGGCGTCCTGAATGCGCTGCACGGTCCCGCCGCGGGCCTCGCGATCGAGGGCAGGCAAAAAGGCATAAGGGCGCTTGCGCCTGCGGTCAGTCATAGTAACATGTTAGTCGGCGAGCGGGACGAACTCAACCGGAACCCGAGTAGGGGGCAGGTTGGAGTTGGCTCGGGCGTCTAAACATAAGCCGGGCCTTCGGCGGTCCGCATATATTACCCTAAGGGGAGGGAGCGACATGTCTAAACTCCAAGCGCGCCTGGTCGTGGGCGCGGCGATTGCCTTTGCGCTCGCTGGATGGTGCGGGCCGGCCTCGGCCCAGACCAAACTGAAGTGGGCCCACGTTTACGAGACATCGGAACCGTATCATACCGAGGCGCTGTGGGCGGCTGATGAAATCAAGAAGCGGACCGCGGGCCGGTATGAAATTCAGGTGTTCCCGGCGTCCCAGCTCGGCAACGAAAATCAGATCAACGAGGGGCTTGGCCTCGGCACCGTCGATATCATCTACACCGGCGTGGCCTTCGCCGGCTCGATCCACAAGCCGATCTCGATTACCAATGCGCCCTACGTGTTGCGCGACTTCGATCACTGGAAGGCCTATCGCGAAAGCAAGCTGTTCCGCGAGATCGCAAAGGGATACGAGGACAAGACCAAGCACAAGGTGCTGGCGCTCACTTATTACGGTCAGCGCCATGTCACGGCAAACAAGGAAATCAAGAGGCCAGAAGACATGAAGGGGATGAAGTTGCGGGTGCCGCCCGCGCCTCTGTTCCTCATGTTCACCAAATCGGTCGGGGCGAACGCAACGCCGATCGCCTTCTCCGAGGTCTATCTGGCCCTGCAACAGAAGACGGTGGACGGCCAGGAAAACCCGCTGCCGACCATCATGGCCAAGAAGTTCTATGAAGTGCAGTCGCACATCATGCTGACCGGCCACATCACCGAATCGTTGCTGACGATCGTCGGCGGTCATGTCTGGTCCAAGATGTCTGACGCCGACAAGAAGGTGTTTGACGAGGTCCTACGCCAGGCGGCGGCGAAGGCTACCGATCAGATCCGTGCATCGGAGCAGAAGCTGGCCGACGAATTCCGCAAGATGGGCAAGCACGTGGTTGAGGTGGATCGCGCCGCATTCCGTGCCGCGGCCATTCCGCTGCACAACGATCCGGCCGCGGGTGCCGGCTGGACCAAGGCGCAATACGACGCGCTGCAGGCCCTTTAATCACTGAACTGACGGCCGCGGCGATATGGTCGCCGCGGCCGTTTATCATTTCCATTATATGCCGCCATCGCGCGACAGCGTGGCGCGGATGACGGCCCGCCGGCCGTCACGGGAGCGTGGTCGAATGACGGGGCGACATTCCGCCGACGGTGTCGAAGATCGGACCGGAAAAGTGCCGCTGATCGTGGCCCATGACGAGGAAGTGGTGATCGAGCATCACCCGGAGGATTGGCTCGCCTTCGTCCTGTTCTGGGCGCTGGCGGTCATCGTCTTCCTTCAGTTCTATACGCGCTACATCCTTAACGACAGTCTTGCCTGGACCGAGGAGATCGCGCGCTACGGCCTGATGTGGATCACCTTCGTCGGCGGAGCCATCGTCGTCCGCAAGAAGACGAACATCGCGGTCGAGCTGCTTCTTCAGTTCTCGTCGCGTCGCGTCGCCCGCGTCCTCCTGGCCATAGGGGATGTCACGCAGCTCTTCTTCGTCGCTCTGCTGGCCTATTTCTCGGTCGAGATCACGGATCGGATGGGTTTACAGACGATGACCGTGATCGATTGGTCGATGTCTTACGTCTATGCCGGCATCGCCGTGGGCTGCTTCCTGATGCTGGCGCGGCAAATTCAGAGATTCTGGCGGAACGCCCGCGACGGCTGGCGGCGCGCGTCGGAAACCATCGGCGACGGCCTGATCATCGATTGAGAGACAACAATGATCGTTCTGTTCGGAGTCTTCTTCGTTTTTCTCATTGCCGGCGTGCCGATTTTCATCGCGCTCGGCCTGTCGTCGCTGGCGTACACCCATTTTATCGCCGGCATACCGGACTTCGTAGTCCTGCATCGTATGGCGGGCGGGGTCGACAGCTTTCCGTTGCTGGCGGTGCCTTTCTTCATCCTTGCCGGAAACCTGATGAATTCGGCCGGCATCACCAACCGCATCTTCGCCTTTGCCACGGCGTCGGTCGGCTGGCTGCGCGGCGGTCTGGGGCACGTCAACGTCGTCGGGTCGGTCATATTCGCCGGCATGTCGGGAACGGCGGTGGCGGACGCCGGCGGTCTGGGCACCATCGAGATCAAGGCGATGCGCGATCATGGCTATCCGACGAATTTCTCGGTCGGCATCACCGCGGCGTCCTCGACCATCGGCCCGATCATTCCTCCGTCTCTGCCGATGGTGGTGTTCGGCGTCATGGCCAATGCGTCGATCGGGCAGTTGTTCGCCGCGGGCTTCGTGCCTGGCCTGCTGATGGCCGCGTCGTTGATGATCTACACAACCTGGTTCGCGCGGCGGCATGGCATCGGCAGTGACCAGGCATTCCGGTGGTTCGAACTCGGTCGTTCGCTCCTGGACGCAATCCCGGCCTTGCTGACGCCGGGGCTGATCATCGGCGGTATGACCTTCGGCTGGTTCACGCCGACCGAAGCGGCGATCGCCGCCTGCTTCTGGGCCCTGATCCTCGGCGCGCTGCTCTACCGCACGTTGACGCTCAAGCAGTTCTACAAGATCACGCTCGACACCATCGAGACCACGGCGGCGGTGCTGTTGATCGTCGGGGCAGCCTCGCTGTTTGGCTGGGTGCTGACCACCACGCAGGTGACGGAAAAATTCTCTGCATTGCTGCTGTCGATATCCGACAACCCGCTGATGATTCTGTTGATCATCAATGTGCTGCTGCTGATTGTCGGTTGCTTCATGGAAACGATCGCGGCGATCTCGATCCTGGTGCCGGTTCTTATGCCGGCGGTGCTAAAGGTCGGTATCGATCCGGTTCAGTTCGGCGTCATCATGGTTCTGAACCTGATGATCGGGTTGCTGACGCCGCCGGTCGGAATGGTACTATTCATCCTGTCGCGCGTCGCAAATATACCGTTCGATCGCACGGTCAAGGCAGTGTCGCCTTTCCTCATTCCGCTCTTGATCGTGTTGCTGTTGATCTCGATATTTCCGGAACTGACGCTCGCCGTCCCGAAATACTTCTACAGATAGGCTCCTAAAATGGCCGAACCGCGCATTATTCGTCTTTCCGCCGAAGACAACGTCATCGTCGCCGTCGATCAGGTGCCCCAGGGCAGTTCCGCGAGCGGGGTCACCGCGCTCGCGCGCATCCCCCGCGGCCACAAGATGGCGATCGTGCCGATCGCGGTGAACGAGCCGGTTCGCAAGTACGGCCAGATCATCGGTTTCGCGTCAAAACCGATCGCGCCGGGCGACTGGGTTCACGAACATAATGTGTCGATGCACGACTTTGCCCGCGACTATCGCCATGCCGAAGGCGCGCGCAACGATGAGGTGTTGCCGCCGGAACTCCGTGCGACGTTCGAGGGCTACTTGCGGCCGAACGGCCGCACCGGGACGCGCAACTACATCGGCATTCTGACCTCGGTGAATTGTTCGGCCACGGTTGCCAAATTCATCGCCGAACAGGTCAACCGCTCTGGCCTGCTCAATGACTTCCCCGAAATCGATGGCGTCGTGCCTTTCGTGCATGGCACCGGCTGCGGCATGGCCTCGCGCGGCGAGGGCTGGGATGTGCTGCAGCGGACCCAGTGGGGCTACGCCACCCATCCCAATCTCGGCGGAGCGCTGATGGTTGGTCTCGGCTGTGAGATGTTCCAGATCGACCGCATGAAGGACGAGTGCAGCTTGGTTGAGGGCGAGCATTTCCAGAGCATGACAATCCAGGCAGTCGGCGGCACCCGCAAGACCGTCGCCGAGGGCGTCGAGCGCGTCAAAGCGATGCTGCCGGTGGCGGCGAAAGCGAAGCGCGAGACCCGGCCGGCTTCCGAGATCGTGCTGGCGCTGCAATGCGGCGGCTCGGACGGCTATTCCGGCATCACCGCCAATCCGGCGCTCGGCGCCGCGGTCGACAAATTGGTCAAGCATGGGGGCACCGGTGTGCTCGCCGAGACGCCGGAAATTTACGGCGCCGAGCATCTGCTGACGCGCCGGGCGGTGAACCAGGCCGTTGGCGAGAAACTGGTCGAGCGCATCCGCTGGTGGGAGGACTACACTGAGCGGAACCGCGGCGAGATGAACAACAACCCGTCGCCGGGCAACAAGGCCGGCGGTCTGACCACGATTCTCGAGAAGTCGCTCGGCGCGGCCGCCAAAGGCGGTTCGACTACGTTGCGCGCGGTTTATGAATATGCCCAGCAGATCAAGGAGCGCGGCTTCGTCTTCATGGATACGCCGGGCTACGATCCGGTCGGCGCCACAGGGCAGGTGGCCGGCGGCAGCAATGTGATGTGCTTCACTACCGGCCGCGGCTCGGCCTTCGGCTGCAAGCCGACGCCGTCGATCAAGCTCGCCACCAACAATTATGTCTATGAGACCATGACCGAGGACATGGACATCAATTGCGGCGATGTCCTCGAAGGTGTGTCGCTCGAGGCCAAGGGCGACGAGATCTTCAACAAGGTGCTGAAGGTGGCATCCGGCGAGCGCACCAAGTCGGAAGGCCTGGGCTATGGCGATCTCGAATTCGTGCCGTGGCAGATTGGCGCGACGATGTAGCCCTTTATCGCGTGCCGTAGGCGCGGTCGCCGGCGTCGCCGAGACCGGGCACGATGAAGGCGTCATCATTGAGGCCGTCGTCGATCGCCGCGGTCCATACCCGCACATCGGGATGAATGCCGCGCACGCGCTCCAGGCCTTCGGGTGCGCAGACCATCGAGACCAGCCGGATATCCTTGGCGCCGCGCTCCTTGAGGCGGTCGATCGCCGCGACCACCGTGTTGGCGGTGGCCAGAATCGGCGCGACGACGATGACGAGGCGTTCCTCGAGATCGTGCGGCGTCTTCAAATAGTATTCGACCGCGGCGCGGGTCTCGGGCTCGCGATACATGCCGATATGGGCGACGCGCGCCACCGGCACGAGATCGAGCATGCCTTCGACGAAAGTCAGGCCAGCGCGCAGGATCGGCGCAAACACTAGCTTCTTGCCGGCCAGTACCGGCGACCTCATTTTGGCGAGCGGCGTCACGATCTCCGTCATTTGCAGCGGCAGATCGCGCGTGACCTCGTAGCACAACAGCATGCCGATCTCGCCGAGCAGTTCGCGGAACGATTTGGTCGATCGCTCCTTGTCGCGGAGCAAGGTCAGCTTGTGCTGCACCAGCGGATGGTCGACGACGACGACGCCTTCCATTTTGAAGTCTCCTTAAAACACAGTGCCGTCGCTGACGACGGTGATCGGCGGCGGGCCGCCTTCGCGTTTCTCCAGTGCGATGGCGCGGCCGGCGGCCCAGGTGCCGCCCTCGAGAATGCGGGCGAGCGGCAGCGTCTCGGCGTTCATGCCGAGACGGTTGCGGATCAGCTCGGCGAGCCGGTCGAGCAGCGCCACGGTGAGACTGCGCCACTCGACGACGAGCTCGGATGACACGTCGTGTGCTTTCAGAATCTGCACCGGTTCATGCAGGTTGAGCACGGAAGCATCGACAAACAGCCCACCATTGCGATACTCGGCAAGACCGGTGAGGCCGTCGATATCGCTGACCGCGATACCGGCGCGCTGTAGCGGCTCGATCAACGAATAAGACAGCCATTGCGACAGCTTGTGCAGTGGCACCAGGCCGGACGTCGCGTCGTCGGTGACGATCGAGCGATGCCTCCAGCAATCGCCGAGCGGCACGCCACCGAGCGACAGCCGTGACGACCAGATTGGGCCAAGTTCGCGCAGTAGCGCGGCGAGAATGTCCGGCGCGGCGAATGCGGTGCCGTGCGTGGCGACAAGATGATCGAACAGCGCGCCGGGGCGCGGCGTGTCCTGTTTCGTGAAGACGTCGGGCTTCCAGGCGACGAGATCGCCGAGTCGCCGCAGCAAGGCGGCGCGGCCGTCGAGCCCCACCAAGGGATTGTCGGCGGTAACCTGAAAACCGCGCGCCAGATCGTCGGCGCTGAGTTGCGCCAGCCTGGCGGCATCCACGCGTAGCGGGTCGTTCACGTCGGCGGAGAAGGCGCCGGCCGCGAACATGTCGAGGCTGGCGAGCGCCAGGCCTTCCGAACGGCCGATATGTTCACCGCTTTGCGGATCGGTGTAGCTCCACTGCGTTCCGGCGCCCGCGTCGAGAAAGACACTGACGATGGCGAGGTCGAACTCGGCCCGCGCCCGGGCCGCAGCATCACGCCATGACGCCTTCGCCGCCAGCGCCCCGAAGCGATCTTTGCCCTTGTGCACGAAGTGCCGCCAGCGCGAATGGAACGGTACGTCGAGCATTGGGTAAGCCGCTCGCGTCACGGCGATGACGCGGTCGGCGACCTTGTCGAGTTTGCCGATCTCGACCTGAAAATGCGGCAGCCGGCCTTCGAGGCCGAGCGCCAGCAATTGATGGGCGCGCGAGCGCACCGCCTCGGCGGTGAGAAGAGAAAATGCGGCTGCGGTGTCCGACGTCATCGGGCTGGCATCACCATGCGGGGAGGAGGAGCGCGCTCAATACTTGTTGAGATCGCGGCCGACGGTGTCGGTCAGATCGTTGGGCTTGACCGCGTCCGGCGTGTAATAGCCGGCCGCCTTCTTCGCCGCGATCTCGACATGCGCGTCCGCCGGGATCATGTCGTCTGGAATCGGCACGCGTTCGACGATGTCGATACCTTGCGACACCAGCGCGTCGTGCTTCATGTCGCTCATCGAGATGAAGCGGTCGAGCCGCTTGAGGCCGAGCCAGTGGATCACGTCCGGCATCAGTTGCTGGAAGCGGGCGTCCTGGACGCCGGCGACGCATTCGGTGCGCTCGAAATAGGCGGCGGCGGCGTCGCCGCCTTCCTGACGCTTGCGCGCATTGTAGACGAGGAATTTGGTGACCTCGCCGAGCGCGCGGCCTTCCTTGCGGTTATAGACGATGACGCCGAGGCCGCCTTCCTGGCCGCCGCGCACGCACTCCTCGATGCCGTGGATGAGGTAGGGGCGGCAGGTGCAGATATCGGAGCCGAACACGTCGGAGCCGTTGCACTCGTCATGCACGCGGCAGGTGATCCGGGTCGACGGCTTGTTGAGCTTGGTCACGTCGCCGAACAGATAGACGGTAATGCCGCCGATCGGCGGCAGGAACACCTGCAGATCCGGCCGCGTCACCAGTTCGGGAAACATGCCCGCCGTCTGTTCGAACAGCACGCGACGCAACGCGCTTTCCGATGTGCCGAAGCGTTCGGCAACACCGGGCAGATACCAGACCGGATCGACTGCGATCTTGGTGACGCTGACGCTGCCGTTCTTGTGCACGAGGTCGCCGTCAATCTTGAGACGGCCGGCGCGGATGGCGTCCTGCAATTCGATGAGATCGAGCCGCGCCTTGGTGATGGCGATGCTCGGGCGGATATCGACGCCTTCGGCGATCTCATCCTTGAAATCGGAGGCGACGCGATGGCCCCATGGATCGAGCGAAACGATGCGTTTCGGCTCGCTCCACTGCCCGAACGGGCCGATCTCGGCGGCCGGGTGCGTATTCGTCAGATCGGGGCGGCGGATCGGATCCAGCGCACCGGCGGAGACGGCGAGCGCGCGATAGACCGAATAGGAGCCGCCATGCGTGCCAATGACGTTGCGATCCGCGGGACGCGATACGGTGCCGATGATCGGGCCGCGCTCGCGTGCGGAAGGCGCGCCCCAATGGATAGGGAAGCGCGGCTTGCCGCCGGGCGTCGGATGGGAGGTCAGACGGATATGATCGGGGCGGTTCGAACGGGTCATAGGCAAAACCGAAGTTGGTTCCTGCTTTCCAGACGAATTCAAATCCAACAAGAATCTGAATCCAAAAGGACAAAGCCCGCCTTGAAGACGGGCCATCGCACGACATTGTTTACTCGGTTTTAAAGGCCGCCTCAGTTCCCCCGCCGGATCGATCAATCCGGTCGTCGAGGTCGTCCCTTAAAAGAAAAATATAGCGCCTTTTTTCCGGTGCGCAACTGCCATCTTGCATGACTGCCCGGCGCGAGGCCGATTGCGCGATCAAACAACCTTAACCAAGGCGGCGAGTCTCTTGTTTATATGCTCTGCGAATATGGCGGTTGCGACGGGGAGATTGCGTTCGCGTAACTGTCCGAAGACAAATTTGCCGGAGGGCACGTCGCGGCCGTCGATTTCGCGCGTCACGAGGCCGAGCTTGTTGCCTTCCGGCATGGTTCCGATCGCGATCTGAAACGAGATCAGGCCGGCGTGAATGACCATGCCGCGCAACATTTCGAACGAGTTGGATTCGACGGCAATATTAAACGTCAGCCCGCTGCGGATAATGACATCTTCCAGCAATTGACGACCGCCGATCGAACGCTCCGGAAGCGCAACCAGGTAGTCGGCGCAATCGCGCAGTCGGACTTTGGGTTTCTTGGCCAAAGGATGGCTCTTCGCCATGACGGCGACGAGATTCTGGTCGACGATCATCAGTGGCTGGAAGTTCGCGAGATAAGGCGGGCGAAACACCAGGACGAGATCGACTTCGAAGGCGGACAGCGCGGTCATGGCGTATTCGTGGTCGACGACCTTGACGTCGAATTCGACTTTCGGATGGGTCTTGCGGAATTCGGCGATCGCTCGCGGCAGGAAGTCCAGGGCCAGTGCTTGGCTGCAGGCGAGGCGCACCGTGCCGCGGCGCAGACCTTTGAGGTCCTCGATCTGCGATTTCATGCGCTCGACTTCGCCGTTCTGCTTGCGCAGGTAATTGACGAAGACTTCGCCCGCAGCGGTCAGGCGGACACCGCGCGGCTGGCGTTCGAACAGGGTGGCGCCCAACTCGTCTTCAAGATCGGCAATGCGGCGGTTCACTGCCGAGGCGGTGACGTTAAGGTGCTCGGCCGCTTTGCGGATCGATCGGGCCCGCGCCACCTCGTCGACATAGTCGAGAATCCTCAAGTGTTTCATGCGGCTAGCGCCTGTCCGAAGGGGTGGGCGGATACGGCCGGGGGAGGGCCCGCGCCGCGAGTGATGCCTTTTCGGCACCACTCTAGCAAAAAATCAGCGGCAGTTGGCAACGCCGCGGCGGGCTAGGTTTCGGCACCGCACTTGCATGGAATCGACCATCGCCGCGGACGGTTGGCCGGAACCGACCCCGCGTCAGACACGCCCAACGTCCTGACAGGAGTCCCAACATGAAGTTTTCGACCCGCTCATTTCTGATCGCCGCGACCGCTGCGATCGGTCTCGCCGCGCCTCTGCTGTCGTCAGCGCCGGCCGCCGCCGAGACCAAGCTGAAGATGGTGCTGAATTGGAAATACCAGGGTCCGCAGGGTTGGTTCTTCCTTGCCGACGACCGTGGCTACTTCAAGAAGGCCGGCATCGACATCCAGATGGACCAGGGCAACGGATCCGGCGCGCCGATCCCGCTGGTCGCCAATGGCACGTATGATGTCGGTTTCGGCGACATTAATGCGCTGATCCAGTTCGCCTCGACCAAGCCGGCCGAAGCCCCGATCGCGGTTTATGTCATGTACAACCAGCCGCCCTTCACGGTGGCGGTGCGCGCCGACAGCCCGATCAAGTCGCCGAAGGATTTCGAAGGCAAGACGCTCGGCGGCGCTGCCGGCGATGGCGCGCTGAAGCTGTTTCCCGCCTTCTGCAAGATCGCCAAGATCGACTGCACCAAGGTCAACATTACCAACATGCAGCCGAACCTGCGCGAACAGATGTTGATGAACAAGCAGGTCGATGGCGTGTTCGGTTACGTCAACACGATCCGCTTCTCGGCAAAATTGATGGGTGTCGCCGACAAGGACATCCGCTACATCAACTACGGCGATTACGGCATGAACCTGTATTCGAACGCCATCATCGTCTCGAAGAAGCTCGCCGCCGAGAAGCCCGAGATCGTCAAGGGCCTGATCGCGGCGATCAATCACGGCCTCGAGGATTCGCTGACGGACCCGGACGCTGCCATCGCCGCGGTCGCGAAGCGTGAGCCGCTGATCAAACCGGCGGTCGAGAAGGAGCGCTTCATTGCGACGCTTCACGACGAGATGAATTCGCCGGAAATCGCCAAGATCGGTCTCGGCAATGTCGACAAGGAACGGTTGAAGAAGTCGATCGATATTCTTGTCCAGGCCAACGGTCTGCCGCGTACGCCGACCGTGGACGAGATCTACACCGACAAGTTCATGCCGCCGGCCTCGGAACTGCCGAAGAAGCTGTTCTAGTCGCCGGCTGTAGGCCGTTCCCTGGTGGGGCGGGGAACGGCCTTTCGACTTGTTACGCGAGACGTGAATTTCCGGGTGTTGCGATGGATCTGAAGCTTGGCGGCCGTGTCGCCATGATTACCGGGCCCGCCAAGGGCATGGGCGCTGCCGTCACCAAGGCCTTTGCCGCGGAAGGCGCCAAGCTGTCGCTGATCGGGCGCGACGTCGCGGCGATCGAGCCGGTCGCCGCCGAGGTGCGGGCGGCGGGCGGCGAGGCGATCATTGTGCCGTGCGATCTCACTGATTCTAAACAATGCGAGACGGCGGCGGCGAAGACGAGGGCCGCCTACGGCGATCGCATCGATATTCTCGTCAACGTCGCCGGCGGCTCCGGTCCGGTCGGCAAGACCGGCGTCGAGACGACTCCCGACGAGTTCGACGAGATCGTTACGCTCAACATGAATGGCTGCTTTCATACCATGCGCAGCGTGCTGCCGACCATGATCGCCCAGCGTTACGGCAAGATCGTCAATGTCGGCGGTACATTCGGTATGCGTGGCCGCGCCGGCCGCATGTCCTACTCGGCGTCGAAATGGGGGCTGCGCGGCATCACCAAGAGCTTCGCTCTCGAAGTCGGCCAGTATAACGTAAACGTAAATTATGTCGCACCGGGCATGGTCGACGGACCGCGGTTCCGCGACAAAGTCTGTGCCGACATGGCGAAGAAGCTGAACATTACCGTCGAGCAGGCGATGGAGCGGCACGCCGCCGAATATGCGCTGCGCCGCGTGACGGTGGATGCCGACGTCGCCAATGCCTGCCTGTTCCTGGCGAGCGACGTCTCGCGGCAGATTACCGGCGCCGATCTGCCGGTCGACGGCGGTTGGGCCGCATTGTGAGGCAACCATGAGCGCGACCAAAGCCGATCTCGTCATTGCTAACGGTAAGATCGTCACGCCGGACAGCGTGTTCGAAGCGTCGATTGCCATCAAGGACGGCAAGGTGCTGGCGGTCGGCGATCTCGAGGCCATGCCGCTTGCCGCCGAAATGTTCGATGCGGAAGGCATGCACATCCTGCCGGGCGCCATCGACGATCATGTGCATTTCCGCGACCCCGGTTATCCTCACAAGGAGGACTGGGAAAGCGGTACCGCGGCGGCCGCGTTCGGCGGCGTCACCTGCGTCTTCGACATGCCGAACACTATCCCGCCGACCGGCAATGGCGAGATCCTTGCCGCTAAGCACGCCATCGCCGCGTCCAAGGCGCATATCGATTTCGGGCTCTACGGCCTGCTCGGCGACAACACCATCGCGACCGTGCCCGAACTGGTCGCCGGCGGCGTCATTGGCTTCAAGCTCTATATGGGTAACACCTTCGGCAAGATTCCATCGCCCGACACCGGCGCGACGCTTGAATGCTTCGAGGTTGCCGCGGCGACCGGCAAGCGCGTCTCGCTGCACGCCGAGAACAACGACATCATGGAGCGGCGGCAGAAGCGGCTAATGGCAGCCGGCAAGAAGGATCAATGGGCGCATTTGGCGGCGCGGCCCAATGTCGTCGCCATTGAGGCGGTGAGCCGCGCAGCGATTCTCGCCGAATGGACCGGTGCGCGCATCCACGTGCTGCATATTTCGACCGCCGAGGAACTGCGGCCGTTGCGCGAGGCCAAGGCACGCGGCGTCGACATCACCGGCGAGACCTGTCCGCACTATCTGCTGCTCTCGACCGACGACTATGATCGCGTGCCCGGCATCATCGCCGTCAACCCGCCGGTGCGCGAGATGGTGAATCAGCGGCCGATCTTCGATGCGCTCAAGGATGGCACCATCGACGTCATCGCCACCGACCACGCGCCGCACGCTTATGAGGAAAAGACCCGCAACGACATCTGGACCGTCGATTGCGGATTTCCCGGCGTCGAGACGCAGATGCCTCTGATGTTGACCCAGGTGAATGCCGGCCGCATGAGCATTTCCGATTATGTGCGGATAAGTGCCTATAATCCGGCGCGCATCTGGGGCCTCTATCCGCGCAAGGGCGCGCTGCTGCCGGGATCGGACGCCGATATCGCCATCGTCGATCTCGGGCGCGACCACGTCATCCGTGACGCCGAAACGCAATCGCGCTCCAAGGTATCGCCGTGGGACGGCTATCAGGTGAAGGGGTTGCCCATTCATACTTTGGTGCGCGGCCGCTTTGTCATGAAGAATCGCAAGCTCGTGTCCGGCACCAAGGGGTGGGGGCGGTCGGTGCATAGCATCCAGAACATGCCAGAGCCGGTGGTGCTGAATGCCGAACACGCGATGCGGGCGATCGCGCAATCATAGGCCAGGGGGAACGGCATGAACGCCGAAGAGCATCCGCGGACTGGCCATACCTTTGTTGAACTCGAGGGCGTCACGCTTACCTACGGTCGCGGTGACCGGCAGATTGTCGCGCTCGGCGAAACCAATCTGCGCATCGACGAGGGCGACTTCGTGGCGCTGGTCGGGCCGTCCGGCTGTGGCAAGTCGACCATCCTCAAACTGGTGACGGGCCTCATCGGCGCTTCCACCGGTTATGTCTATGTCGCCGGTCGGGAAGTTGGCGCCGCCCCGGTGCGTGTCGGCATGGCCTTCCAGAACCCGACCATGCTGCCGTGGCTGACGGTGCGCGATAACGTCATGATGCCGCTGAAGATCGTGCCGCCGTTCCGGCAGGATTATGCGACCAAGCGCAAGACCGAGTTCCGCGATCGTGCCGAAGCACTGCTGAAAGAGGTCGGTCTCGGCGGTTTCGGCGACAAGCATCCCTGGCAACTTTCCGGCGGCATGCTGCAGCGCGCCTCATTGTGCCGGGCACTGATCCACGAGCCGCAACTTCTGATGCTCGACGAGCCGTTCGGTGCGCTCGATCAGTTCACGCGCGAGGAACTCTGGGCCGTGATGCAAGACCTGTGGATGAAGCTGAAGCCCACGGTGATCCTGGTGACGCACGATTTGAAGGAAGCGGGTTTTCTCGCCACCCGCATTTGCGTGATGCGCTCTCGGCCCGGCCAGATCATCGACGACGCGCCGGTGCCGTTCGCCCGGCCGCGCACCATCGATATGTCGTACACGCCGGAATTCGTTTCGATGACGCAGCGCCTGCGCGAGTTGATCGTCGCGGCGCGGCCGGTGAAGGAGACCGTGTGATGGAGCAGGGAATGCGGCGCCGCCTCTGGTCGGCGGTCTTCATCGTCGGCTTCTTCGTCTTGTGGGAAGTGTTTTGTTGGGTGTTTCATATCAGCGACATCGTGCTGCCGAAGCCGAGTCAGATCATCGTGACGCTGGTAACGCGCATGCCTGCTTTGTGGCCGCACACGGTGCAGACGCTTTACACCACGCTGGTCGGCTTCGCCTTCGGCATTCTCGCCGGAGTTGCGCTCGGCGTCATTATCGGCTCGTCGCGGCTCGCCTATGACGTTGCCTATCCGCTGCTGATCGGTTTCGCGTCGATCCCGAAGGTCGCGGTGGTGCCGATCTTCGTCCTGTGGTTCGGCTCCGGCGCCGTACCGGCGATCCTCACGGCGATGATCATGAGCCTGTTCCCGATCGTGGTGAACGTGGCGACGGGGCTTGCCACCACCGAGCCGGAGCTCGAGGACGTAATGAGGGCCCTGCGCGCCAGCAAATGGGACATCCTGTGGAATGTCGGTCTGCCGCGCACCATGCCGTATTTCTTCGCCTCGCTGAAAGTGGCGGTGACCTTGGCCTTCGTCGGCACCGTTATTTCCGAGACGGTGGCGTCGAACCGCGGCATCGGCAACGTCATGATGATCGCTTCGTCGAATTTCGACGTGCCGCTGGTCTTCGCCGGGCTGATCATTCTCGCCATCATGGGCGTCGCGCTCTACGCGGTGTTCTCGCTGATCGAGGCGCGCATCACCGGCTGGGCGCACCGCAAGGATGAATTCGCGATGGGCTGATGGCCCCGCCACCGTTTGCCGGCAACCTACTGGAATATGGAGACGTATAATGTCGATGTTGCGTTTGGGCCTGGCGGCGCTGGTCGCGCTGTCTTGCCTCGGAGCCGGCGCGAGGGCGGACGAGCCGACCAAGATCCGGTTCACCCTCGACTGGAAATATCAGGGGCTGCACGCTTACATTTTCTGGGCCAAGGACCATGGTTATTTCGCCAAGGAAGGCCTCGACGTTTCGATCGATCAGGGCACCGGATCGGCCGCGACCGTGACCCGGATCGTCTCGGGCACCTATGACGCCGGTTTCGGCGACATGAACGCCATCATCCAGTTCGCCGGCAACAAGCCGGGCCAACAGCCGGTGATGGTCTACATGATTTATAACACGCCGCCTTTCGCGCTGATCGTGAAGAAGGACTCGCCGATCAAGACGCTCAAGGATCTCGAGGGCAAGAAGATGGGCACGCCGGCGGGCGGCGCCGCCGGTCAGCTATTCCCGGCGCTCGCCGCGCTCAACGGCATCGACGCCGGCAAGGTCTCGACCGTCAACATGGCGCCGAACCTCCAGGAGCAGATGCTGGTCAAGGGCGACGTCGATTTCTCGGCGATTTTCACGGTGACCAGCTACGCCAACCTCATCGGCATGAAGATGGATCCGCTCAAGGATTTCCGCTGGTTCTATTATTCCGACTACGGCATCGACCTTTACTCCAACGGCATCATGGTGTCGAAGGCGCTGATCACCGAGAAGCCAAAGGCCGTGGCTGGTCTGGTCCGCGCACTCAACCGCGCCATGATCGAAGTTGCTGCCGACCCGGCTGCCGGTGTCAAGGAAATGCTCAAGGTCGAGCCGCTGATGAACGGGGATATCGAGTTGCAGCGGCTGAAGTATGCGCTGAAGACCCATTTCGTTTCCAAGGAGACGGACGCCAACGGCCTCGGTGACGTCTCCGACGCGCGCATGGAGAAGAGCATCAAGCTGCTGGTCGACACCTACAAGCTGCCGAACAAACCGGCGGTGAAGGACGTGTTCGACCGTTCGTTCCTGCCGCCGAAATCCGAGCGCATGCTCAAGCTCAATTTCTGAGCCGCGAGCCGAGAAACGACATGACAACGACAGTCGCGGCCTCCTGGCTGCTTCCCGGCGCGGACAGGGCCGCGGCTGCCAACCAGTCCATCACCGTCGATGGCGGCAAGATTACGCGCATCACGGCCGGCGATGGCGACGGAACTCTCGTTATGCCGGCGCTCGCCAACGCCCATGACCACGCCCGCATTGCGCGACTGAGCCAGACCGGTAGCTACGACGTGCCGCTCGAGGCCTGGCTGCCTTATCTGACTTTGCTGCCGGCGGTTGATCCCTATCTGTCCAGCGCCGTGTCGTTCGCGCGTAGCGCCCGCGGCGGTGTCGGCGCCGTGATGGCGCACTATACCCGCGTGCAAGGACTTACCGACTTTCCGACTGAGGCCAAAGCCGTGGCCCAAGCGGCGCGCGATGTCGGCATCCGCATGGCGCTGGCCGTGCATTGCCGCGATCTCAATCCGTTGGTTTATGACCCGCACGAGAAGCTGCTGGCGGACCTGTCGCCCGCCGCGTGTGAGTGCGTCACGCGCCGCTTCCTGCGCAAGCCAGTCGCGGCGAAGGATCAGGTGGCGATGGTCGAGACCGTCGCGCGCGAGATCGAAGGCGATGGCGTCACCGTCCAGTACGGTCCGGCCGGCGTGCAATGGTGTACCGATGAGATGCTGCGGCTGATCGGCGAGGCCTCGGCAGCGTCGAACCGCCGCGTGCACATGCATCTCCTCGAGACCCAGTATCAACGCAACTGGGCCGACCGCACCTTCCCGCAGGGCATCGTGCGCTATCTCGATGGGATTGGTCTGGTCAACGAACGCGTATCCTTCGCGCATTGCATCTATCTGCGACCCGATGAAATGGAGCTGATCGCCGAGCGCGGCGCCACAATCGTCGTCAATACATCTTCGAACTTCATCGTGAGTTCGGGTCTGGCGCCGCTCGGCGAATTCATCAAACGCGGATGTCGGGTGGCGATGGGCCTGGACGGTCTGGCTTTTGACGAGGACGAAGATGCATTGCGCGAGATGCGGCTGGTCTACAATGTCCACAAGGCTTCCGGATTTGATATTCGCGTCTCGGGCGACGAGCTGATGCGCTTCGCGACGGCACATGGCCGCTTTGCCGTTACCGGCTTTGCGGAAGAGGGGCTGGCGCCCGGCGCGGCGGCTGATCTTCTGACACTCGACTGGACGGCGCTTTCGGCCGAGCTGATCGAGCCCGACGTGCCACCGTTCGACCTGCTGTTGGCCAAGGGCGTCAAGCGCCATATCAAGGACTTAACGGTCGCCGGTCGCATCGTCGTGCGCGGAGGGCAGGTGACGGGCATCGATCTGCCGGCGCTGGAAGGTGAGTTGCTCGCCACGCTGCGCGCCAAATATCCGACGACTGCCGATATACGTGCCGCAATGCCGGAACTTAAGTCGGCGTTGCGTCGGCATTACACCGGCCCGCTCTATTGCGCGTGACATCATGCCGATCGCCAGGGTTCATCGCATTTCCGCGGCGGCACCGAACGATGTCAGCGGCATCGAGGCGGCGATCACGTTCGGCCGCATCGATCCGAAAGGCGTCATCGCCGTGCTCGGCAAGACCGAGGGGAACGGCCTGGTCAACGATTTCAGCCGCGGCATGGCGGCAACGGCGCTGACGCTTCTGTTCGAGCGGTATCTGCCGAAGGCGGAGGCGGCGCAGGTCTGCCTCGTCATGTCGGGAGGCACCGAGGGCGGCATGGCGCCGCATTGGGTCGTGTTCGAGCGGGCCGAGGGCGACGGCGGCGGGTTGCCTGCGCTGGCGATCGGGCGCGCCCATACGCCGCCATTGCCGTTCGAACAGCTCGGCCGTGGCGGCGAAGTCGATCAGGTCGCCGACGGCGTACGTGCGGCGATGCGCGATGCCGGCATCGACGATCTGGCCGATGTGCATTTCGTCCAGATCAAATGCCCGTTGCTGACGGCGCAGCGCGTTGCCGAGGCCGAGGCCCGCGGCGCGTCGGTCGCGACCCGTGACACGCTGAAGTCGATGGGTTTATCGCGTGCCGCGAGTGCGCTCGGTGCCGCTGTCGCCCTCGGTGAAATCGACCGTGCCGCCATTGGCGATGCGCAGATTGGCGCGGACTGGTCGCTGTGGTCTGGCCGCGCCTCGACCTCCGCCGGCATCGAACTCACCAATCACGAAATCCTGGTGCTTGGCATGTCGCGTGGATGGGCGGGGCCTTTGGCAATCGACCACGCGGTGATGCGCGACGGCATTGACATCGAACCGGTGCGCGCGGCGCTGGAGAGGCTGGGCCTCGGTACGTCGGGCCAGCTCGACGCCGCGCGGCGCGGCAAACTGGTGGCGCTGCTCGCCAAGGCCGAAGCCAGTCACGACGGCCGGCTGCGCGGCAACCGTCACACCATGCTCGACGACAGCGACATCGCCTCGACTCGCCACGCCCGCGCCTTCGTCTGCGGCGCGCTGGCCGGCCTTGTTGGTCACGCCGAGATCTATGTTTCCGGTGGCGCCGAGCATCAGGGCCCGGATGGCGGCGGGCCGGTCGCGGTGATCGTGGATCGCGGTTAGCCGACCTTCAGCAAGTCCTTCGCGATCATTACGTGAATGCCCTTGGCGACGTTGACGAGCTGCGTCACGTGCACGTCGGCGGCGACGCTGCACAGCGAGTAGGCGTCCTCCGGTGGCAGGCCGTTGATTGCGCCGATCTTCTTGATCATGGCGCGCAAGGCGAATTCGGCGGCGCGGTCGAGATCCTCGTTGAAGCCCATGGTGATGATGTGCGTCGGCGTCTCCGCCCACGGAAAGTCTATGCCGGTTCGCTTGGCGAGCGTCACCCGTAATTTTCCCTTCAGTGCGGTCTCGATTGCGGTGATGCAGACTTCGCCGTCGCCCTGCACGGCGTGGCCGTCGCCGACGGACAATAAGCCGCCATCGTTGAAGACGGGCAGATGCAGTTTGGCGCCGACGCCGAGGTGCTTGAGATCGATATTTCCGCCGAAATCGCGCGGGATGTTCGAGATGCAGGCGCCGTCGGCGGGGCGCGGCGCGACGCCCATGACGCCGAAGAAGGGCGATACTTTAAGCTCCAGCCCCCACGGCATGGTGACGATGCCGCGCGCCGCGTCGATCGGAACGAAGATGTGCCGCAGGATCGGGAAGTCGGCCGGAAGTGTGCCGGCACCCGGCCGGATCATGTTCCAGCCCCAGGGTTGCGCAAAGCCGAGCTCCAGAACGTCGACGATGAGTTCGTCGCCCGGTTCGGCGCTTTCGACAGCGATCGGTCCTGTCATCAAGTGACCGCCGATGCCGCGCGGCACCTGCGCCAGGACGCGCGCGTGTTCGGCCGTCACCGTGAAGCCCGACCCCGCCGGCGGCAAATTCTCGTCATTGCCGGAGAGCGTCGTCACCTCGACCGTGTCACCGGAAGCAATCCGCAGCACCGGCTTGATCGTTGCGTCGAAGACGCCGCGATGCACGGCGCCGACGTCGCCGCGCAGGATATGATGCTGTCCCATGACCACCGATCCGTCCTTGCAAATCACGGCCGGTGTAGCATCAAGCGAAGAGCCTGCGCCAGCCGGGGGAGGTCACGAAAAGGCGGCGGGCGCGGCGCGGCCGGCGAGGATGGCGAAGGGTGGCACGATTGGCGCGTCGCTGGGCGCCGCGCGGCGCAACGCCATGCGGACGAAGGCCGGCGCTCTGCCGGCATGGACGTCGACATGGACGGCGACCTGGTCGCGTCGGCCGCGTGCCGCGGTCTGTTGTGCCAGAATGTCCTTGGACGTCATGGACCGGTCGAAGCCGATGGCGACCAGAGAAAATATGCCCGGTGCCAGACCCCGCAAAGCGAAACACCCGGGCACTGTCGCCAAGGTGCAAGCGCTGGGTTTGAGCATGCTGTCGCCGGCTGCGACGGCGGCGATCATGGCCCAGCCGTCGCAATTGGGTTCGCCGGCGAAGCCGATCTCGCCGCCGAGCGCGGCGCCGCCTGCGGCGGCCGGCGTGACGCAGGCTTCGTCGAGCCCGTAGCGCCAGCGGGCAACATCGAACCGGTCCACCGCTTTCCGCCACTCGCTCGGCGCCAAGCCGACCAACTCGGTGAAACGCTTGCCGAAGCTGCCGAGGCTGTTGTAGCCGACGCCAAAGGCGATATCGATGATGCGCCGGTCGCTGTTCATCACCGCGAGCTTTGCCGCTTCGATGCGCAGATGCGACAGATACCGCAGCGGCGACATGCCGGTCACTTCGGTGAAGACGCGGTTGAAATGCCAAGGGCTGCAATGTGCGATCTCGGCGAGATCGTTCAGCGTCAATGGATCGGCCAGATTGTCGCGCATGAAGGCGATGACGCGTTCCACCGCGATCGCGTGCCGTTGCGCGGCGTCGAGCCGTGGATCGGCCATCGCGGGGCGTTCGAAACGCAGAGGTCGCAGGTCGTAAGTCGGGTCGAGATGTGCCATGGCGGATGCCTTTCGCCTATCGCTGTTCGGCAGTCGCGCCGAACGGGATCAAGGCCTTGAGCAGATCGTTCGGTATCGCCGTCGGTTCGAGCACGCCGCCGCGCAGCCGCATGCAGGCGACGTCCTGAGCGCCGCTCGCGGTCTGCGACCAGCCGCCACTTTCCTTCTTCATGGTGTCGAAGCGCAGGCCGATGCGATGTTGCTGCAGGAAACCGAGTCGCATACGTAGTTCGATCTCGTCGAAGGCAAACAATTCGCCGAAGAATTCGGCATGGGCGTTGAGGGTAACGAGTCTGAGATCGTGCGCGATCGCCGCGAGAAGGCCCGCACAGTGGGTCTTGAGAAACATTTCGCGGCAATCGCCTTGCCAGTCGAATTGCCGGGCGAAATAGACATTGCCCATCACATTGGTCTCGCCGAAGGTAATGGTGTGCGGCCAGACGAAAGCTGGTGCCGCGGTGACCGGCGTCGCCGAAGTACGTGCGACGGTGTGGATGTTCATGGCATGGCTCCCGCCTGAAGGCTTTCGTCATTGGCCATCGCTTGCGTCGATGGTGGCCGTGAGGTGAGGGCTTGAGTTGAGCCAGTGGCGACGACGTATTCTTCTCCGTTGACGGCGCAACGCAGGGTGATGACCCGCGCTGCCGCGCTCTCGAACGATACGCAGCGCGTCTGGGTGTTAACGGTCGCTTTCGGTCGCGGTTCGAAG
>JAFECJ010000002.1 GCA_018242205.1 Pseudomonadota bacterium | reverse complement strand
GTGGAAGAAAAGCCTAGAGCGACGAGAGTGTCAATAGTCCTAGGAATATTATTTTTGAGCTTAGAACCCGACGGCGGTGCCGTGCAGGTCGTATTCGTCGGCCCGCTCGATCTTGACCGTGGCGATCTCGCCGACGCGCAAGGGGCGGCGGCTCGCCACATAGACATTGCCGTCGATTTCCGGCGCATCGGCCATCGAGCGGCCCTTGGCCACGGTCGGGCCGGCTTCGTCGATGATGACCTGTTGCCGCGTGCCGACCTTGCGCTTCAAACGCCGCGCTGAAATCTTCTGCTGCGTCGCCATGAAGCGATGCCAGCGCTCTTCCTTGACCTCGTCTGGCACCGGATTGTCGAGCGCATTGGCCGGCGCGCCGGCAACCGGCTCGAACTTGAAGCAGCCGACGCGGTCGAGCGAAGCTTCATCGAGGAAATCGAGCAGCGTCTGGAATTCGGCTTCGGTCTCGCCGGGGAAGCCGACGATGAAGGTCGAGCGCAAGGTGAGGTCCGGGCACATGTCGCGCCAGCGCGCGATGCGCTCCAGCGACTTCTCCTGCGACGCTGGGCGCTTCATGCGCTTCAGGACATCCGGATGGGCGTGCTGCAGCGGCATGTCGAGATAAGGCAGGATTTTGCGATCGGCCATCAGCGGGATGACGTCGTCGACATGCGGGTAGGGGTACACATAGTGCATGCGCACCCAGATGCCGAGATCGCCGAGCGCGCTGGCCAGATCGAGGAATTTGGCGCGTACTTCGCGGTTCTCGCCGGCGGCGTTCTTGAAGGTGCTCGCGGCGTATTTGATGTCGAGGCCGTAAGCGGACGTGTCCTGCGAGATGACCAGCAGTTCCTTGACGCCGGCCTTCACCAGCTTCTCGGCTTCGCGCAGCACGTCGGCGGCCGGCCGCGAGACGAGATCGCCGCGCAGCTTCGGGATGATGCAGAAGGTGCAGCGGTTGTTGCAGCCCTCGGAAATCTTCAAGTAAGCGTAATGCCGCGGCGTCAGCTTGATGCCTTCCGGCGGCACCAGGTCGATGAACGGGTTGTGCTGCGGCGGCGCGGCGCGGTGCACGGCGTCGAGCACGCTTTCGTATTGCTGCGGGCCGGTGATCGCCAGCACGTTCGGGTGCGCGGCGGTGATGTTCTCCGGCTCGGCGCCCATGCAGCCGGTGACGATGACCTTGCCGTTTTCCTTGAGCGCCAGGCCGATGGCGTCGAGCGACTCCGCCTTGGCGGAATCGAGGAAGCCGCAGGTGTTGACGATGACGAGGTCCGAGCCCTTGTGCTCGCGCGTTAGCTCATAGCCCTCGGCGCGCAGCCGAGTGATGATGCGCTCGGAATCGACCAGCGCCTTGGGGCAGCCGAGCGAGACGAAGCTCACCTTTGGCGCAGGCGTGCCGTCGGTGTCCTGGGAGGGCTTTTCGGGGGCGTCGAGCATGGGCAGGGAGCTAGACGCGAAAGGGCGGAATGGCAAGTGTGCCTGCGAACCTTCGTCCCCGCGCATAGCCGTCCAAAGGACGGCGTTCTTTCAGAACGCCTATGGCGGGGACCCATACGCCGTGAGCTCTCGATAGCGCGGTGGCTATGGGTCCCGGGTCTCCCGCGCTGACGCTCGGTCGGCCGGGACGACAAGGATCACCGGTTCCTGAGCGCCTCAGCCTCTTCGTAGAACCTCTTCTCCCAGGCCTTCTGATTGTCCATGCCCTCGCGGATGAAGGGCGTGAACACCGCGACATTGAGGAGCAGCCAGTTGATCAGGTTGGCGGGGAAGGCCAGCGGCTTGCGGAAGTCGACGAACAGCACGACGCGGGTCTTGTCGGTGTTGTTCCAGGCCTCGTGCTCGAAGGCGTCGTCGAAGATCACGGCTTCGCCTTCCTTCCAGCGATAGACGTCCTTCTCGACGCGAATGCCGAGCTTTTCGCGCGGCTCCGGGACGATCAGGCCGAGATGCAGGCGCAGCACGCCGTTATACGGCCCGCGGTGCGGCGGCAGGTGCTTGTTCGGCTCGAAGATCGAGAACATCACGGTGATCAGGCCCGGGATCTTTTGGCAGATGCGCCAGGTCTCCGGGCACTGTCTAATGTTGTTTTCCGACTTGAAGCCGTAGCCGGCGAGCAGGAAGGTCTTCCAGCCGCGATCCTGGCTGATGGTCGCGACGTCGGTCGCCAGCTCGTGGAAGCCGGGCAGCTCGTCCTTGCGGGTCAGCACCTTGTCGAGCTCGGCGCGGATCGCCGGCCATTCCTTCTCGATCTCCTTGGCCCAGGGAAACACCGCCTTGTCGTAGATCGGCGGGTTGCCGACCTTGGAAAAGCGCAAATTGAGGCGCTCGGCAAAGGCGACCACGCCCATGAAAAACCGCGTCACCGCGCTCGGCCGCGCCATCGGCGCGATCCCGGCGGTGCCGAATTGCTGGGCGGGCTCGGCGCCCTTGTTCTGCTCGGCGATCGTCACGTGTATTGGTCTCCATGGCACCCGGCCGGCCGCGCTGGCCGCCAGTATCCGTGTGCTCTGTTTCGCCCCCAAGACCGATATCGGAAGACCGATTCCCGGTCGAAGACCCGACCTTTAGCAACCGCCGCTGCGGCTTGAAAGTTCGGGTTCCGCATGGTTCGCAACCGTCTTTGGCCGAACTGGGGCAGGGTGGGCCGTGGTCGTCGCGCATTGGCATGGCGCCTATGCCGCCTTGCCGCTATCGTCACGCCGGCAAAAGGGAGCGGCCGATGGCACGGATGGCGCGCGGATGGGCGGCGGGGCTGGCGATGGCTCTGGGCGCGTTGATGCTTGCGGCGCCGGCTAAGGCCGCCGACCTCAAACCCTGGGTGGCCGTGGCGGCGCCGGGCCTCAGCCTGCCATTCCCGCGCAGCGAACGCGCCCAGTCGGTCTGGGCCGCGAGCGCCTGCCAGCGTGACTGCGGCGCTTACTGCGCCTGGGGCCAGACGCAATGCCTCGAGCGCGATGCCCAGGGCCAGTGCCTCAAGCTCACCGACGATTGCGACCGCACCTGCCAGCGCGCCTGCCGGACGTCGGGCGGCCCGCTGCTGCCGCTCGATTTCTGATGCGGGCGGCGTCAAGCCGAATGCCCGGTTAACGGGATCGGGCAAATCCGGGCCCGCGCGGCAACCGAACTCAAGACTTTATGTGCGAAACAAGGCACGCACGGCAGGAAGCCGTGATGCGAGCCTCATGATGTCGCTCCGGCACAACCTCATCCTCCTACTGACCGGCGCCTGCTGCGCACTGGCCCTGATCGGCCCGTCGCTGGCGCCGCATCGCGTCAGATCGCTCGGCTCGATCGTCACCGCGGCGCCGCCGCTGGTGATCGACGGCAAGGCCACGGCCGGCGTCGACGACGTCGCTTTGGTGCCATTGCGCCGCGAGGCCAGCGGCGCTCTCGGCCAGTTGCGGGCGCGCGCCGAACGCTGAAGGTCTGCCGGTCGCTTGCTGGTCCGGAAGGGCGCCCCTATAAGCCGGGCGTCCCCGATCAGGTCGCACGCGAAGAATGAACCGCACCGAACGCCGCGCCGCGCAGAAGAACGTTTCGTCCGCTGCCGGCGGGTCGATGGCCTCAGACCTGTTGCAGCGTGCCGTCGCCGCAGCCAATGGCGGCGATCTGCCGGCCGCCACCGTCCTGCTGAAGAAGGCGCTGACGCTGGAGCCTAATTTCGCCCTGGCCTGCGACCGGCTGGCATTCTTCTATTTGGCGCAGGGCAAACGCGACAAGGCGTCGGCGCAATATGCCGAGCTGGCACGGATCGCGCCGCAGACGCTCAACCAGTTCGACGTGGTGCTCGAGACCCTCAAGCGCCTGCAGCCGGATTTCGCCGCCACACTCGCCGGCAACGCGCCCGCCGACAGCAAAGGCGGGCTCGATCGCATCGCCGCCGATCCGTATTTCCGCGCCGTGCTCGAGAACACGGTGGTGCGCGACCTAGCCTTCGAGCGCTGGCTGACGGCGCTGCGCGGCACCTTTATCGAGATGGCGATCGCCGAGGCGCCGAAAGCGAGCGGCGACATCGTCGCCTTCGCTGCGGCGCTGGCGCGGCAATGCTGGATCAACGAATACGTCTTCGCTCTTTCGGCGCCTGAGCGCGCTGCCATCGACCGGCTCAGGCGGCTGATCGAAGGCGCGCTCGCAAGCGGCGCGCCGGTCGAACCGTTCCGCGCCGCAGTGCTGGCGACGGTGGAGCCGCTCCATGCGCTCGCCGAAGCCGACAAACTGACGCAACGCAAATGGCCGTCGGCGGTCGACGCCGTGGTGACGCAGCAGGTGCGCGAGCCGGCCGAGGAGGCGGCCTTGCGCGCCACGCTGCCGCGGCTGACGCCGATCGGCGACGGGGTCTCGGAAAAGGTGCGCGCGCAGTACGAGGAAAATCCCTATCCGCGCTGGGCCCGGCTGTCGGCGCCGCCGCCGCCGATGGTGCTCGACGATCTGATCCGCCACCAGTTTCCGGTGACGCCGTTCCGTCCGCTGGGCAAGCGCGATAGCCTCGATATCCTCGTCGCCGGCTGCGGCACCGGGCGCATCGCGCTCGAGATCACACAGAGCTTCGCCGGCGCGCGGACGCTGGCCGTCGATCTCAGCCTCGCCAGCCTGTCGGCGGCCAAGCGCAAGACGCCGGCCGCGCTCAGGGACAAAATCGAATTCGCGCAAGGCGACATCATGTCGATCGGCTCGATCGGCCGCGACTTCGACTACATCAATGCCGGCGGCGTGCTGCACCATATGGGCGATCCGCTCGGCGGCTGGCGCCAATTGATCAAGCTGATGCGGCCGAACGCGCTGATGCAGGTCGGGCTCTATAGTGCGCATGCGCGCAAGGAGATCAACGAGGCGCGCAAGCTCGTTGCCGAGCGCGGCTATCCGGCGACCGCCGAGGGCATCCGCCAGGCGCGACAGAAGCTGTTCGCGCGGCCGACGCATTTCAATTTCATGACGCTGCGCGATTTCTTCAGCACCAGCGAAGTGCGCGATCTCATTTTCCATGTTCACGAGCAACAGTTCACGATCCCGGAGATCGCGGATTTCATCGCCGCCAACGATTTGAACTTCATCGGTTTCGAGTTCGCCGATCAGGCGTTTCACCAGCATCATCGCGCGGAATTTCAGCGCCACGGCTGGTCGCCGAGCGATCTGACCCGCTGGGACGCCTATGAGCGCGCCAACCCTGACATCTTCGCCAACATGTACGTGTTCTGGGTGCAGAAGCGCTGAGTTCCGCGTCGATGACGGCGGGAACTTTGCGGCGTCCTCATTTCGACACGTCGACGAAATATTGGCCGACAAATATTTGCCAACGAAATATTTAAGATCGCCGCCGAGAATCGGCGATGACCTGTCGAATCTGTTGGGTGGAAACGAATGCAACGGCGCGTGGCGATCAAAGGCTTCCTGACCTGTGTTGCGGTGCTCGCCGTGATGGCCGGCGCGGTTGAGGCCGACGAGGTGCAGCCCCCCAAGAAGAAAGCGCCGATCACGAACGAGCGGCCCAAATTCAAGCTCGATCTCAGTGGCGAGCCGCAGGCGTCGAATTCGCCGGCGCCGCCGCCCGGCACCGCGACCTTGCGCCGAGACAGCGAGGGCGGCCTGCCGTTTCTTGGCCTGAAGCTGTCGACGCCGCTGGGCAACTAGGGGCGCGCGCTCGCGGGAGCGGCGCGATGGCGGAAGGGGTGTCTTATTAATTAGCTTCCGAAGCCTTCCGCATTATTTCAAAAACGCTTTTGCTGCACAGGTTTTTTGACTTTTGCTCTTGCGGGGGCTTCCGAAGAATTCCCGCTGTGTTAGCTTGTGCGCCGGGTACAGAACCGGAGACAGGCGCGTGGCGGAATCGAACCGGCTCAATGCGATGAAGGTCACAAAGCTGGATAAGCCTGGCCGCTTCGGCGACGGCGGCGGGCTCTATCTGCGGGTTGCGGAATACGAAACCAAGGGCGGCAAGGCGCGCTCGAAAAACTGGATATTCCGCTTCGAGCGCGGCGGCCGTGAGCGGCTTATGGGGCTCGGCTCTGTCGATACCCTGTCGCTTGCGGAAGCGCGCGCCAAGGCCCGCGAGTGCCGGCAGATGCTGCTTGAAGGCGTCGATCCGATCGAGGCCCGCGCCGTCAAGCGCGCCGCGATGCTGGCGCCGGCCGTCATGCCGACGTTTGCCGAATGCGCCCGGAATTTCATTAAGGCGCATCAATCGACATGGCGCAATCCGGTTCACGCGGCGCAATGGCCTTCCAGCCTGGAACGCTTCGCCTATCCTGTTGTCGGGAAACTGCCTGTCGACATGATCGGCACCCCGGAGGTGCTGAAAATCCTCGAGCCGATTTGGGAAACGGTGCCGGACACCGCGCGCCGCGTGCGCGGCCGTGTCGAGCAAGTGCTGGATTGGGCAGCTGCGCGCTCATATCGCAAGGGTGAAAATCCGGCCCGATGGAACGGCCACCTAAAGCAGCTGCTACCGAACACAGCAAAGGCGTTGCGCCGGAAGCACCATGCGGCCTTGCCCTATGCCGAGATTGGCGCGTTCACCGCTGAATTGCGGACGAAGCGCGATATCAGCGCCCGCGCGCTCGAATTCCTGATACTGACGGCGGCCCGCACAAGCGAAGTCATCGGCGCGCGATGGTCGGAAATCGACTTTGCCGAAAAGCTTTGGACGGTGCCGGGCGAACGCATGAAATCGGGACGGCCTCATATCGTGCCGCTCTCCGATCGAGCAATTCAGATCCTCTCGGAGGCGCCCCGCGAGTCCGATGACGGTTTCGTTTTCATCGGCCGGCGCGCTCACAAGCCGCTTAGCAATATGGCGCTGCTGGAAATGTTGCGCGGCATGCGGCCGGGCCTGACGGTTCACGGCTTCCGCTCCACCTTTCGCGATTGGGCGGGCGACCGCACGAACTACGCGCGCGAAGTGATGGAAGCCGCGCTTGCGCATGTCGTCATTGATGAGACGGAGGCAGCTTATCGTCGATCGACTGCGGTTCAAAAGCGGCGGCGGATGATGGCGGAATGGGCAAGGTTTTGCGACTCCGCCATGAATCCCGAAGGCAAGGTCGCGATAATCGGGCGAGGTGGTCAATGACAGACTATCTCACTGCCGGCAAAGCGCTTCGAGCGCGCATGGCAATAGAGGAAGCAGATGGAGAAACGCGCGTCGCCGAAACAGCCAACAACTTAATTGACCATCTGACGAGTGATGAGGGGTACTTTAATTGGGCCGCCAGAGCACACGCGCGCGGGGAGCGCTCGGATTTGATAATAGATTATTTGCGGTCTGAACGTCCGCTCGGCAGAGCGCAGCGCGACCGCCTCGCCGATGAACTAGAAGGCAAGTATCCTGCGATTAAAGTGTCCGGGCGGCCGGCAGATGACGACCTTCACCTAGCCGTCTTGGAGGCTGAATGTTTCTATCGGAATTGGAAATCAGAAAACGAAAAGCAGGGGATCGCAGATCGCGGCCACAGCGGCGACATGAAGAAATTTGCTGTGGAAACCATTATTGAACTTCGCGGCTACAAGAGCGTCTCAGTAGAAAAGGCGCTGGATTTGTGGGCTCGTCCAAATAAACGCCGAAAGTAATCTTAGTTTTGGCGTGCCAAATATGTTGAGCATTTAAGGCGTACCTTCGCGGGAAACTCACTGGCATTGATGTAGGCCCTAGCAACTGAGCGGGTGCTTACATGACGCACAGACTTCTACGCCTCGAAGCGGTCCGGGAAAAAACGGGTAAGTCGACCTCCGACATCTACGGCGAAATGAAAGAAGGCACGTTTCCGAAAAGCGTGCCGATCGGCAAGCGCAGCGTTGCCTGGCTCGAAGCCGAGATAGACGATTGGATCGCCGACAAGATTGCCGCGCGCGACGGCGGCAAGGCAAAGCCGAATGCCGGTGGCCCCGGTCGCGGCCATGTCCGCGCCGAAGCGCCGGCGCCCGCTGCGGCTTAATCGCGCCATGTCGCACACAGTCACGATCGCCCGCGCCGCGCGCGGCTCGATCCTTGTCCCGGCCGGCGAGATCGAAATCTATCTGATAAACGGCTGGCGGCTCACGGATGAGCCCGGTTGTGATGGCGCGCGTATGTTGCCGCCGTCTTGCATCCACCGCGTTTCCGATAACGGAAAGGCCGGCCGCGGTGGCACCCGCGAACCGGCCTAAAACATTCGTGCGAACGATGCAAGACGTACACAGCGCGTCACCGAATTGCAAGCCCGGTCCTGAGATAGGCACAAGCGGACGATATCGCCGCAAGCGCCAGCCCATGACGCCTGAGACACGCGAGCGCATACGCGCGCGGCTCTTGGCGTTTTACTCCGACCCTGACAACCGCCGCGCGGCCGTGAAGCGCATGGCGTCGCCAGCCGTGCGCGACCGCGTATCGGCGGGCACGCGCGCCGGCCTGGCGAAGCGGGTGCAGCCATGATCCTGCGGCCCGATTCCGATCTCGAATTGATGACGCTGGCCGCCGACGTGCTGCACGACGTTCGCCTTGGAGGCGACACGCGCGCATTGCTGGCAGGCCTGTTGCTCGATCGAGCTCTGGCCTATTTTCCGCTAGTCGCCGACCTTGGCCCGGCCGCGCGGATGGCCATCGGCGAGGAACGCGCCCGGCGCATGATGAACGAATTGCGCCGCGCCGGCTATTTGGCGCGCGTGTCTTGGTCCGTTCCCTACGTCAACCGCTCGCCGGCCTATGCGAGCCTTTGCGGCGCGCCACAGGCGGTTGCCGCGATGCTGGCGCGGCATGACGCTTCAAATCAGCGTAGCGGGCTCACAGCGCGGCCTAAAGGCCAGCGCGGAATAGGCGGCGCCGGTGGCTGACGCCTTCACACGCGCGAAGCTGCGGCGACTTGATGGGGCCATGCGGGATTCGCGCCTCACGGCTTCAACCCGCGTCGTGTTCTATGAGATCGTCCAGCACATCAATCGCGTCTCGGGCAACGCCTGGCCGTCGGAATTAAGGCTTGCGCAGCGGCTCGGACTTGGACTGGCGACCGTCAAGCGCGCGGTCATTCAGTTGCGCGAATTCGGGTACATCGAATTCGAGAAAACCGGCCGGCATAACACTTACCGTTTAGCGTTTTCGGAGGCCGGGAAAGGGATCATTTTGAGCCCTGTTGAAGGTGCCCAAGGTGCCCATACAGGGCGGGCACCTCCCGCCGCGACAGGGATCATTTTGAGCCAGAATAGGGATCATTCTGGTACCCCGAATAGGGCTCAAAATGAGCCCCTATCTTCTCTAAGAGATACTCTCAAAGAAAACTTCTCTAAGCGCGCGCATCATGAACCATCTTTGCTGGGCTGCGCGCGCGAGGGACTTTCGAGGAAGGCTGACGACCCGATTGCATCGAAAGCGGACGACGGCAAAATCCAAGTGCTGCTGTCCGAACAACTCGGCTGGGAAGCGGTACACGCGCTGAACGAGATCGACGGCGGCCGTCCGTTGAAGCAACTCACGGTGCTGCGGCGCGACCGCCCTTTGACCGCGATCGAGATCGGCCATGCGCGGAACGTCATCGCTGGCGATCTGCAATCCAGGCGCCGCGCCATCGCGTGCGACGAACGGGCGGAAGCGAGGGCCAAGGCGATCCGGGCCGATGTCGACCGCTACCGCAAGCAAGGCGGTGGCGCATGATGCATCCGGGCCACACGGGTAGTTCAACAGAAACAATCGCGCGGCGAGGTATGCGGCTTTGCTGGCCTATGCGCACCGCGCTGGCCTCGCACTGTCGAGCCCCGCAATACGACGCCTCGCAATCTGGCCCCCGCCGGCAGCGGGTGCCGGTGTCCGCATTGCTTCAACCGACTGAACGCGGTGCATGCGGACTGGCTTATAGAGACGGGGGGTATGGCAATGTCCTGGCCAACCTGCAAGCGCGGACCGGCGTAGGTCTAGCGCAGGGATTTTTTTGCCTCGGGCCGTGCTTTCGGCCTGCGATCATCAACGCTTGCGACATCCCGAAAATCCTTCCGTGTGTGCGCGTGCGCAGACGCCCGAAACGTCAATGGCTTGGGCAACCGGCGGTGCTGCCGATGAATGATATTCCGCATACGCCGCTTAGGCAGGGCGATTTATTTGCTCACACGCTGCAGCGGGCGTGCGTCGTGTGCGGATCGTCTTTTGACGTGCCTGTTAGGCAAGGCCGCGGACGGCCGCAGTTGTTCTGCAGTGACGGCTGCCGTCGCGCGCAACTCGATCAACAGAAGCGCGCTTGGGCCAAGGCACAACGCGAGGCCGTATCATGATTGCAAGGCACCCCCGGGGGGGAGGGAAAAAGGTTTTCGGCTTTCATTTAGGGACCGGTGGACTCGCAACAAAAACTTTTGCGGCTAATTGGGCGATCATTTTTTTGGTCGTGCCGATGTTACAGGGCGATTGAGCAATGAACGCCGCGCGGTCACGGATGATTGACGATACGGAGCTCGACGAGATCGAGCGCGACCTCGATGAGCTTGAAGCATTGTTGGCGCAGCCGAAAAGAAGGCGCCACGGCGCCCTGCCGGCAGTTGGCGGTGGCACTATCACGACGAAGCCGAAGCGCGGCGAATGTCTTGTGCCGCGACAAGCGGCCTTCGCACGCGCTATCGCCGACGGCCTTAAGCCGATCGCCGCTGCATTCCAGGCCGGCTACCGAAGCCCGAACCGCATGACAATTTGGCGCCTGATGCGGGACAAGCGCGTCGTGACTGAGATCGAGCGTTTGCAGCAAGCCACGCGCGAGGCGCCGCTATCATGACCGCAGAAACCGAGGATCTGTTGCGCGCGATCTTGGCCGAACTGCGGACCTTGAACGCGCGGCTCGCGCCAGCACCGCCGGCCGAAGCTGATGCCGCGCTGTTGCGCGCGGTCGTGTCGGCTGCTGGTCGGCGGGCCTTCAGCTCGCGCGAGGTGTTTGAGCTCGGCGCCAGCCGCGCCGATCTCGCCGCGGCTTTTGAGACGAGCGGCGTGGACGATGCGCGCAAGCTTGGCAAGGCGCTACAGCGTCTCGCCGGGCAAAGGATCGGCGGCGTGTTGGTTTCGCGCGTCGGTCAAGACGGTGCGGGCAGCGTTTGGCGTGTCGATCGCATGGGAGTGGTGGGAGTGACTCCCGCGACTCCCACAAAGGTCATTGCGCCGACGCGAGCCGGGCGCGAATGATCGGGCATCGGATTGGAGATGTTCGCCATGAACTACAACACGCGCACCATGCTTCACCAGGCGAAGCACAGCGTTCGCATCGACCGCCCCGCGTCAAAACACGGCGCGGGCGCCGTCCGCATCATGCAATCGCCGCAGCGCGCCGCGCCGCGCGATGCGGGGCCTGCCGTTTACCTCAATGAGACGGCAGCAAAGCGTGCCGCGCTCCAGAAGCAATATCGCGATACAGAGCGATCGCTCGCCGATGCGATGCTCTGGCAGAAATATGCTCCCGACGCCGACAACGAGGTCGAAATCGTCTGCCTCCGCGGCCGTCTTCGTGGGCTCGCAAAGAGGCTCAACGAATGCGGTTGACCATCAAGGAAATGGAAGCGCGCGACGGCGCGACGGCTGCGGCATTCAAGTCGGCGGCTAAGGCTGGCGGCAGCGTCGACGCCGACGCCGCGGCGCTGGCGGAAGCGATCAAGCAGGGGCAGGGCGCCGCATTCGGCTTGCTCATGACCAAGATCATGAACCTGACATTCGCGCTCGAAGCCGGCGCGGCCGAACGTCGCCGGCTTGAATTGCGCGTGGCCGAGCTCGAGGAAAGGCCGGATATCGAATATCGAGGAGTATTTGAGCCCGGCGCCACGTACCAGCGCGGCCATTTCGCGACCGATGACGGCAGCGTCTGGTTCTGTAATCGCGAAACGAAAACGCGCCCGAGCGAAGGCGGCAGCAATTGGACCTTGGCCGTCAAGCGCGGTCGCGACGGAAAGGACGCGCGCGCCGCGGCGCCGCGCGCTTAACCCATGCCGACGATTCGCGATGCAGCCGAGCGCGTTGTTCTCAGCCTGGCCATTTTCGCGCTGCAGGCCAAGTTGCAGAATATGCCGGCGCCAGTGCCGGTGCAGGTCGACTTTGAGCATTGCGAAGGCGAAACGTCGGCGATGCTTTACGTTCACCTCAGCGACGACGATGTGACCGGCGGTTTGCCGATCGCGGCAACGTTCGATGTTGCGAAAGGCGAAACCGAAGCGGACTGGCGCGCGGGCTATGAAGCCGCTGTCGCGCCGATCGCGTCGGAAGTTTCACAAGCTTTGATCGAGGCGCTGCGGTCATGAACGAAACGCGCCGCACCGATTCGATCGAGCGCGAAAGTGACCTCGCCGCGATTTTGGGCGGTGCCGACGCGGCGCGGATCGGCGATTTGTTCGGGCGACTTGCATCGGCGGCCCCGACACCGGCCATGCGGCAAGCGTGGCAGCGCGCCGCGCGCGCTTTCTTTCAGTCGGCCGCGCGGGGGCGGCAACCGATCGACGACGCTTCGGCGGTGCGCGAAGTGCTCGATCTGGTCGAAAGTGGGGCGGTGCGGTCGCGGCACCAGGCGCTGATGCGCGTCGCGCGGCGTCTCGCCGGCCACGGTTCGCCCAACGCGATTTACGAAAGGTTGCGGAAAAAGACGGCGCCGGACGAAAAAACCACCCACGTAAATATTTTCGTGGGTGGTCCGGCCGGGCGAAAAGCGGAGTGACAGTCATGGAGATTAACCCGATGAACATCGCTATTCGCAGCACCCGCAACGCCTCACCAATTAAATCCGATGCGCCGACGCTGCCTTCGGATGTTCCGTCGCTGCATTCGATATCGCCGGAATTCAAGGAGGCGCGCGACCATCTGGCGAAGTTGCGAGCGCTTCGGGAGAAACTGGTCGGCGAGCGGGATGCACTCGCTGCCAAGTTTGACGGCGCCCAGCCGCCGACGTTCGCCGGCATCTCGGCGGCGGTTGCGGCGGCGCTCGGCGTTCCCTCCCGAGACACTACCGATTCGGATGCCGCTGCCAAGCAGCTGCAGCAAATCGAGATCGACCTTTCCGTCGTCGAACGCGCGCTCCAGGCCGCACAGTCCGACATGCGCGAGCAGGCGATCATCGCATCCCGTGCCGCCTGCAAAGCGGTCGCGCCGCAGCATCGCGAATTGGCGCTCGCCGTCATCGGCGCCGCGATCGAACTGCATCGCGCCAATGCGGCCTATACCGCATTCACCAACACGCTCAACCGCAAGGGCATTCGCTGGTCGCGGCTCGGCAGCGCGTTTCCGAAGTTTGCGGGCGGTCCCGGCGATCGTAACGGCCCGCTGGCGTCATTTCTTCGCGGCTGCATGACCGATGGGCTCATCGAGCGCGGCGACATTCCGAAGGAGTTGCGCTAATGCGCGCCGCAGAATGGCATAAGCGCTTCGGCGGCGGCGGATTGGAGCGCGCGGCCGGATGGCCAAGCGATCTCGAATTCTCGTCGCCTGTCGGCGGAATTCGGATGGGTGGCTTCGCCGGCAAAGCGGCGGCGCGGCCGGCCAAGAGCCAAGTGCAGCGTTACATCGGCGGCTACGCGACGATGTGGAATAAGGCGCACGTTCATCAAGGCCGCTTCGAGATCTTCGATACGGGCGCATTCGCGCCCACGCTCTTGAGCAAAGGCACCGTTCGCTTTCTCGATGAGCACGAGGAATCGAAATGTCTCGGCGCGACGAACGGCTTCGGGCTCGAATTGTGGTCGGATGAAACCGGCCTCGGCTTCAAACTCGCTGTACCCGACACCGAACTCGGCGATCTGATCTTCGACGACGTCAAGATGGGACGCCGTCGCGGAATGAGCGTCCGCTATCGGGCGACCGAAACCTACGACCTGCAATCGAATGGCGAGACTTGTTGCGTCATCAAGGCGGCTCATCTCAACGAGATTTCGCTCTGCAAGCGGGGCGCCGTTGCCCAGGCCTTCGCCGAAGTCGTGACCGATCCCTCGGCCGTGGTCGGCGAAATCGGCGATGCATGTACCAAAGCGGCCGAGAGGGTCAGCGGCGCCTTTCGCGAGGTTCGCGAGCTCTTGGAGCGGATGGAATGACGCAAGTGACGCGTCGACGGACGCTTAATGACTTTTGGATGGTGGAAGTCTCCGGCGGTCTTACGGCGCGCGATGGCGGGCGCGGCAGGGTCAGCGCGCACGCTGTCAACCTCTCCCGGCTCGCACGGATGTACTGCGGGCCGGGAGAGGGTCTTTAATCTGAAATGTAGTCCAGCATCGAGGATGAAGAAGGAACCTGAGATGAGCACCCAAAACATCGGTGACGTACAAGCCCTGAAAATTTCCGCTGATCGGCTGTTCGCACACCATCTGCTTCTGGAACTCGTCAATTCCGGCGCCTTGAAGCAGGCGGCAGCGGCGGCGGTTTGCGTCCGATCGGCAGAAAACATCCGCGACCTTTCCGTGACGTCGCAGATCGAACCGCTCCGTGCGCATTTGGCAATTGGCTATGAGCATATCGCTGCGGCAATGCTCGGCCGAACCTTAAAGTGAACATCTCAAACTCATGCTTTAGCCCGCCGTGATGGCGCGCCAGGCCCTTAGAAGGACCCCATCGCTATGTTCACCTATGATCCAATGCAAGTGTACAGCCCCGTCGATGCCAATGGCAATGCTCGCGGCGCCAACATGGGCGAAGCGCAGGTGCTGCATGTCGAGCAGTGCACGATGCTTAGCATGCTCGCTGCTACCGGCGGCGGCTGGCTCATCTATCTCACGCGTGCTGGCCTCTACGCCGATTTGTCGCCGAATACCGGCGCCGGTGCGATGGTCGTCGGCGATACGACCGTGGCCTACAACGGCATCTATCGCAAAGCTGGCGCGCCTGATACGGGTGCCTGGGGGCGGGTTGCCGATCTCCCGAACAGCTTCATCAAGGCTTCGAACGCCGGCGCCGGGACGGCCAATGAGATCGTCGCAACGTCGACCACACCTATTCCGTCCGGCGATGGCGCGGCGCTGATCATTCTGCCGATCACAACGGACAATACGTCGTCGACCGTCACTGTTGCTTTCAATGGTGGAACCGCGCTGACCATCAAGACAAATTCCGGCGCGAGCGTTCCGGCTGGCGGTTTGGTAGCCGGCATGATGGTGGCTGGATTCAAGGTCGGCACACAATTTCGCCTGTTGAGCGATATTGCGACGTCGGCCGATCGCGTCGCTGCCGAAGCGGCGGCACAGGATGCCGCCGATGCACTCCACGAATTCCGGGCCAAATATCTTGGCGCGTTGTCGGCCGATCCATCCACGGATCTTAACGGCGACGCCGTTGCGGACGGTGCGTTTTATGTCAACACCAGCTCGAACCGGCCGCGTTTCCGCTCAAGCGGTGCGTGGAACGATCCTTCGGCAATCGATGTTTCGTTGTTCCCACTGGCACTCATCAACGGCAAGATTGTTGAAAGCCATACCGGCAACGCCGTCACATTCGCCATCAAGACGCAAGCTGGCAATAATCCGAGCCCGAGCGATCCTGTCGGCGTGTCGTTTTTGCGGAACGACGGCACCTATCTCGGGCGTCAGATTGTGGCCGCGACCTCGATTACGATCTCGAGCGGCTCGACGCTCGGCGCATCGTCAAACCTGCCGTTCCATCTGCTGATCTGCGCCATCGACAACGCCGGCACGGTTGAGCTTGCGGTCGCAAATCGACAGGTCCGCACCACAGCGGCTGGCGACAGCGACGGTGGCATGTACATCAATGAGGTCAATGCTTATTCGACGACCGCCGAGGGTGGTCTCGGCGCAGCCGATTCCGCGATGACGCTCTACAGCACCACGGCGCGCACCAGCAAACCGATCCGTGTGCTGGCGCTCGCCTCGTATGGCTCGGGCCTTGCTACGGCGGGAGCATGGGTCGCGTCGCCGTCCGCCATTCGGCTCAACATTCCGGGCGCCAAGGGCATTCAGCTTCCAATCATGGGCGTTGCCCATCGGGGCAACGATGGTGGCCAGTATCTTTTCGACGGCGTCTACACCGCAGTGAATTTCGGCACGACCCGCCACAATGTCGGCGGCTGCTGGAATAAATCGACGTCGGTGCTGACGCCGCCGGCCGGCTGGGTCAAATACAGCGGCGGCGTCTGGTTAGATGCCGGAGTCGACAATCCTCCAACCAATCTCACAATGAAGTGGTGGAAGAACGGCCAGACCGTGGAAAGCGGCGCCGCGGTTGGTTATGCGCCTGCCGGCTTCGCGAACACGGGCGCGATGATGTATCCGACTTATCGCGACCTCTGCGACGGCGCGGAAACCTACAAGCCGTATGTCTATTTCGACAACGCCGCGAACACGAATATCGGCCATGTCGATTCCAATCCTCAACACGTCTGGATCTCATGGGAGTGCGGCGATGCTTGATGCTCGAAAGCAATGCGGGGAGCTGGTTGCGGCGCGCGGGAAGACGCTTGTTTATGGCCCGCAGTTCGGAGAGAACGGCGTCAACGTTCTCTTCGCACACGATGGTGGCACCTATCCTGACGGTAGTCCGGTCATGCAAGAGGGCATTTATATCCGACTATGGGATGAAGAGGCGCTCGGCCCATGGCCGACGGGAGCCGATGGCTTCACGCCGGAGCAACTGCGGTGTAAACCTTAGCGCGGCAATCATTACCTCTTGGAAGGGCAATGATGTGGGATGTATGCCGCCTGATCGGAGCGTGTCTTCTACTTTCTGGATGCGTCGCAGCCGAGTCAGTAGTAGAAGCTGAATATCTCGGCTCCGAATACGGAAACGTGAAAGAGGATGCCGTGGTTTCCGGGCTTTACGATGATCGATATCGGGTTTGGGTTCACAAAACCAAGCCCAAGATGATCGTTGGCCTGGAGGCAGGTCAGGCCTTCATCGCGGGCGGAGTTTATGGCGCAAGCCACGGGCTTGCGAAGCCTGAAGTCGAGCCCGGCACTTACGAACGCGCCGGGGCGACGTACTTTCAACAAATCGGCCGGAAAGACTGCCGCGTGACGGCATCGCGCTTGATCCTCAACACAGGGGCGGAGCTAGACTTCACCTGTAGCAATCTGAGCCGACCGGTGCCAAAGGCCTGAGACGGCTTAAGTCTATTTGGTGTGGCTACCCTGGATTTTCTCGTAGTGAAGCAATCCGTGGCCGGCCGTGGCCGTTGCACCGCGGGCATTTGACGTCGTGCAGCACGACACGGATCGAGGCCTCAGGCGGGCGTGGCTTCATCCGCAAGTCGAGATCGGTCACGCCGTCGCAGCTCTCGCATACGATCGTCAGCCAAGGGTATCTGCCGGTGAGGGCGGCGGCGATCGTCGGCCATGCCCAGATAGCGCGGCCTTGCTCAAGGCGGGCATTGAAGGTCTGCACCGCTTCGCGCGCGTCGGCCTCGGCCTCCCAGGCGCGTTTCATGCGCTCGGTGGTTTGTACCCGTTCGTGGTGGTGGGGGCGGGTGTAGCGTTCGGGCATAGCAGGATAGGACCTCAGCGGCTCTTCAATCTGGCAGCCTTTGCCAAAAGACGATTTTTCCGGGAGCGTGCAACAAGTTTGGCGCGATTTCGGGCATAATAGTTACGAGCTTGCAGTTTGGCGCGTTCGGGATTGTCCCGGTACCATGCGGAGCTTCGTCCGGGGTGCGAAAGGCGATAGAGTCGCTGATACTCCCGCAGCCTGGCCGCATGTCGTTTCCTCCATGCTCGCTTTCGCAGGCGTTGCTTCTGACGATAGCTTTCGTCGGCCATTCGTCGAGCGCGATATCGCTTGCGTCGACCTTTTTTTGAAGCACGCCCTTTGTCGCTGATCGAGTAGGATCTCCGCCACAGTCTGATCTTGTCATGGTTTCGTGCGCGCCACTGACGCCGAACCTCATAAGTATGTTCCGTTTGGCAGCGTTCGCATCGCTGTCGCCTGTTTGACGGAACGGCATCGCCACAGTCGATGCAGGCACGCTTTCCTTTGCTCTTAAGCGCCGCGTCGACCTCACGGCAGTCGAAACACTTAGCCTTCCGGCCGCCTGGCTCGGATCCAACCCACAAGACCTTCTGGCACCCAGCGCAGTGATAGCGCTTGCCGCATTTCCGGCCCGGCGTAGAACCTGCGGTCGTGTCGAGGGAATACATCGCGGTGGCCCTCCCGAAGGCAAATCATGGCGGTCGCTGCGGGCCTGCGGAAGCCGGGGGGGCGGTGGAAAACGGGGAGGGCCGGCCGGCCTGGGCACGCGCGAAAGCAGCCCCGAAGGGGCTTGCTCTTCGCTGGCAAATCACAGAATCTGTCCGTGGGCTTGGAAACCCGGACCTAGATAGACGGCAACCGCTTGGCGGCGGACCTGCCGTCGAATGCAGCCGCCCTTGGCGGGGCTTTGCTGCGATGCGCCTTGGCGGGCGCGTCAACCTGGCCAGTATGGCCGGGAGGGCGCTGCCATGTCCAGCCGAAAGGTAAAAGCGCGCCGCCTGTCTCTAGGCAGGTTTCCAACTCCCGGCTGCCCGGTCTGACACCGGGCGCGGCCTTGGAAAGCCGATAACCTAGAGCATCACACCATGACGACGGGGACGATCATAGAATTCCGGCTGCGCGAGCGCGCCGGGCAGGTGCCAGCGCGTAAGATCGAGACGGCGGAAAATGCGACAGACTGTAGCATTTCGCCACTGCCTGCGACATCGGCGCGGCCGAGCGATCGCGAAGTGACGCATGCGCGGTGGCGCACTTTCCTCGAGGCCGAGCACCGTGTGCGGTTCTATGAGGCGCTGATCGATGCCGCGCGTTACGGTGAGCACCTCCGCGATGAGTTGCCGGATGCCGCGATTATTGTCGCCTTTCGGCACGGGCAACATGGCATCGACTGCCCGTTGCTGGCCCAACTTCGCAAGGCCCGTGCCGAGTTGGTCCTGACGCCGGTCTGCAACAAGGCGCAGCTCGCGGTGAAGCGCCAGATCATCAAGTTTGATGGCGCCTATCTCGGCCTGAAGGCCGATCGCATCGCGGCGGCCGTCGCCGCTGACGAAGCCTATACCGCCATCCCGAAGCACAAGCGCGCCGACGCCATCCGGCGGAAGGCGGTGCAGCTATGAGCGGCAACCTGATCGAGTTGACCGGCCCCCGCGCGCCGAAGAAACCCGCTGACGCCGCGCCGGCCGTGCCGGACTTGAACGATCCGCGGTACTGGCTCGAGCCGGCCGTCGCGCCGTCGTTTGTTTCAAACCTTCGGCCGCGCGTCACCGTGGCGGGCGGCCTCGCCACGATCATGGTCGCAGTGATTGAGCACTCGCTGCCCTTCGACAGCGGGCGCACGGACCCCGGCGCGACCGTGCAGGCGAAAATCGTAGTCCCGGAAGGGTTGCTGCAGGAATTCGCCATTGCGCTCGCCCAGGCGGCCGGCGCGCGGCTTGTGGAGCAAGCGGAAGGGGGCCCGGGTGACGAAACTCACTGACGCCGACGCGCGGCGGCGGGCGGTGGCAATCGTCGCACAGTTGCCGACCACCTTGCCCGATGCACTTCGCATTCTCGGCTACGCCGTCGATCTGGCCCGCTTTGTCGGCGGACAGACTGACGACGTGCGGGAAGGCACAACGCCGATACCCACAAGCATCCGCCGGCCGGCGGCTTGAACCTGGACCACCCGCCCGCGACAATGCGGGCGGGCGGCTGCAGCTGGCGTATATTTAGTCCGCCATGCGGTGACACTTTCCCTCAATTGAACCATGGCCGTTTGTCGCCAATAAAGTGACCTTCGACAAATCGCTTGAAAAAATGAGTTTATAGCGTTTGTCGTCTCCGCCCCAGACGTAAACATTTCCGACATACGTTGCTCCCAAAATCGTATCAGCGACGAACCGTCCGCCGAGCAAAATACCTATCCGGCCATTCCTAATCGTGAGGCTGTCCCCGTCGCAGTCGATGTATGACAATGCGGCGCGTGCTTTTTCGGCGGAATTTTCCTGACCTAAGACCGCTGAGGGCCACAGCAAAGCGGCGATAGAAAGTGCTTTCCAGGCATTCATCGCACTTTGCCACATTATTTTGGTGCCCATATCGCGCCGACGACCCTAGTGCTCTCGCTCGCAGGAAAGATCAGGATCGATGCCACCAGTGTTGGTCCAGACGTATCCCTGACCGCACGGTTGCCCTTCTTTGGGTCTCGCCTCTCCGCGCAAACCGATGAACCACCCCACCAACGCTCCTATGACGATCCAACAAAGCAAGATCGCGGCGGCAATCTCTCCGCCGCGCCCTAAAGGCCGCCGAACCTTGTGAAGCTTGCCGCTAAGCATAAAGCCACAATAATGGATGTCTGCGACTTGCAAAAAGATTCCGATCGAGCATCTTTTCCGCGCCGAGCAAAGCGGCGCTTACAACTGGGGAGATTCCTCATTTGTAAGCGCGCGACAGAAATTAATGCCTCATTACTCCGCGCCAGCCATTCACGTCGCGGAGGGCGTTGCTATAGAGCGCGGGGATCGACGAATCCTCGGGTGCCTGAGTGATTTTTTTAGCGAGCGCGCAAAGAGCAAGCCATGCGGCCGCGCGCTCGTGTTCGTCGCTGCGTGTGTTCGCGACGGCGTCGCGGACGCGCTCGATTTCTCGCAATGCCGACGCGTTCGTTTTGCCTTGCAATCGGGTCAGCGTCACCGAGGCGTTATCGGCGATGGCTTTATCGGCGTCGGTCCAACTCCCCATCACACATCCTTTCATTCTTGGATAGAAGCATGCTAACTCGCGGTTGCCTAGCAACATGAGGCGAACCGCTTGGTGAGCCCGAATGCGGGCGATTGGTGCCGAAGGCGCACGGATAGGGTGCCGGTCCCTCAACTGCCTACCACCTTGCCCCGACGCGCTGCGCATTCCGGGCGACGCGGTCGACGTGGCGCGCTTTGTGGGTGGGCAGACCGACGACGGGCGAAAGGGCGACGCGGCGATACCCACAAGCATCCGGCGGCCGGTGGCCCAGACTGCGCGGCGCGCGCACTGAAAAGCCCGGCCATCGCGCCGGGCTTTTGTTGCGTCCATGTCGCGCGGACTCGCCGTCACCGACGGTAACTAGTTGGTACGGCAAGGGAACGGATGAAACACAGGCGACAAGGCATTCCGCGCTTCAGCGCGGCTAACTATCTGAAAATATTGGCGACCCCGCCTGGATTCGAACCAGGGACCCTCAGCTTAGAAGGTTTGTCGTGGCCAAATTGCAATCAGGCTTGCAACCGCGGCAATGACAGCGGCTACCGATCCCACGACGGTTATATAAAACATGCGGCGATCAAATGCAGCTTTCTGCGTAGCGGTTTGATCATCTTGCTCTTTGAGCCAACGCCATGCGGCGCCCCGATCGGGAAGGGCAAGATTTGTGTTTGTCAGAAGAGCGATGCGAACGTTTTCGACGCCTGTTTCTTCTAAATAATGCCTATCACGCTCGTTAATCGGCAATGTCATCGCCCACCTCACAATCGTGACTAAGGATCAATAGGCGCGCGTACTTTGCAAGCGCGACCGGCTCACGGTGAAAGTAGTAGCTCATTCGGTAGGCCGGGTACCGTCGCGGGTACATACGGAAATATAATATATAAGCTATTGATATAGCACAATTATTGGCGGAAGGGGTGAGATTCGAACTCACGGTGGGCTTGCACCCACGCCGGTTTTCAAGACCGGTGCCTTAAACCACTCGGCCACCCTTCCAGCATTGAAATCGTTGCAGAATTTAAGCTTGAATTTCTCCGAAAGGCCCGTTTGCTACCATTTTGCTACCCGATCGCTTTTGGCCGCCGCGCTATGTGCACCGCGGACGCCAAAAAGGAAAGACACTTTGCCCGCCGTCGCCCCGACGCGACACCGCGTCACCACTGCGGCTCGGGGCTGAAGGCGATCTTGTCAAGCGCCTTGTTGGCGTCGCGCCGGTTCTGATACGTGCAGAGGAGGGGGCGGCCTCGTCAACCGCCTTCACCCGAGAAGCGGCCACAGCGTCCTGCTTAATCGTACAATACTATAGGTGCGGCCAATGCGACGGTGATTAAATCCATCGATGTTGTCGAGTTCGATCCACGAAGACTCCGCAGCTGCCTCGAACTGGCAAAGCATGAGATTGAGATCGCAGTGTTGGCGGATCGATCCCGCCTTAGGAATATAGCTACGAACTGGAAAAAGACGCGTCTCAATTTTGCAGCAATAGCGGACATCGTCACCGCGGTCGCGCCCACATTGACTTGTTCCCTGAAAACGGCAACGAGAGCTTTCCGTCGGCAATTCTTCGAAAGTGATGCCGGCCAACCGCATCGACGCCCCGTCGATGCATCAGGGCCGCCCGCAGGCAAGGCCCGTAAGCTTTATTGGGCTTTTGCACAATCGGACTTTTGAACATGGCGGAAACACGGAACGGCGCGCCTCTCGTTACCGAAATGCTGGTGATCCCGGTCGCCGGGCAAGACAGCATGCTGATGAATTTGAGCGGCGCGCATGGGCCGGTGTTCACGCGCAATATCGTCATCCTCAAGGATAATGCCGGCCATATCGGCGCCGGCGAAGTGCCGGGCGGCGAGCGCATCCGCCAGACGCTGGAAGACGCCCGGCACCTGGTCGTCGGTCAATCGATTGCCGCCTACAACCGCACGCTCAACACCATCCGCAAGACTTTCGCCGACCGCGACAGCGGCGGGCGCGGCCTGCAGACCTTCGACCTGCGCGTGATGATCCATGCGCTGACGGCGGTCGAGGCGGCGCTGTTGGACCTGCTCGGCCAGCATCTGGACGTCCCGGTGGCGGCGTTGCTGGGCGAAGGCCAGCAGCGCGATAAAGTGCAGATGCTGGGTTATCTGTTCTATGTCGGCGACCGCAGTAAAACGACCTTGCCCTATCGGGCCGCGACCGATGCCAAGAACGATTGGTTCCGGCTGCGCGATGAAGTGGCGCTGACGCCGGCGGCGGTGGTGCGGCTCGCGGAAGCAGCGCATGAGCGTTACGGCTTCCAGGACTTCAAGCTCAAGGGCGGCGTACTCAAGGGCGACGACGAAATGCTCGCCGTCACGGCGCTGGCGCAGCGCTTTCCCGACGCCCGCATCACGCTAGATCCGAACGGCGCCTGGTCGCTCAGCGAGGCCATCCGGCTGTGCAAGGGCCAGGGCCATGTGCTGGCCTATGCCGAGGACCCGTGCGGCGCCGAGAAGGGTTATTCCGGCCGCGAGGTGATGGCCGAATTTCGCCGCGCCACCGGGCTGCCGACGGCGACCAACATGATCGCCACCGACTGGCGTGAAATGGGCCACGCCGTGCAGCTGCATTCGGTCGATATCCCGCTGGCCGATCCGCATTTCTGGACCCTGCAAGGCGCGGTGCGGGTGGCGCAGATGTGCCGCGACTGGGGCCTGACCTGGGGCTCGCACTCCAACAATCATTTCGATATTTCGCTGGCCATGGTGGTGCAGGCCGCCGCAGCCGCGCCCGGCGCGATCACCGCCATCGACACCCATTGGATCTGGCAGGACGGCCAGAGGCTGACGCGCGATCCGCTCAGAATCGTCGGCGGCTATATCGACGTGCCGAAGCGCGCCGGCCTCGGCATCGATATCGATATGGCGCAGATCGAGGCCGCGCATGCCGTCTACAAAGAAATGGGTGCCGGTGCGCGCGACGATGCCATCGCCATGCAGTTCCTCATTCCGGGTTGGACATTCAATCCGAAGAGCCCGTCACTGGTGCGGTGAGCATCAATGTCTTGTTGGCGGTAGAAGATTAGCCATTGCGCACTGCTGCCAAGCCTTGAGTTCGTCGATCACTGTGCTCGAGAGGCTTACCCTTCGTGAGCGGCCGGACTTTGGTTCTTTGTAGCGAACTCCGTCCTTGGTCTGTTCAGCGCTCTCGACGACCGCCAATGAACCGCTGTCAAGATCCACGTTACGCCAACGCAGTGCTGCCTCTTCACCGCGGCGAAAGCCGCAGAGCAGTGAAAGGATCGTTGGCACGAACATCCGCGTCCCGCGGAGCGCGCCGAGGGCGTGGACGGTTGCAGTCAAGTCGTAAGTGATCAGTTCCTTCCGTTTGACCTTCGGGGGATCTACGGCATTGGCTGGGCTACGCGGAATGAGCTGCCAACGTACGGCACGAGAAAGAGCTTACTTAAGAATGCGATGCATGTGGTGGACGGTGCGGGGCGATAGATCGCCTTTGCCGTCGCGACGGCCTCGCGCCATGTCGCTTCCCCGGATGTGGCCGAGGCTCACGCCATCTTTGAAGCCCGCATCGCCATCGAATGCGAGATCACCCGCATGGTCGCGGCCGGTGCCACGCGCGAAACGCTGGCGCCTCTGCGCAAGAATGTGGACGAGGAAACCGAGTACCGGATGCAGGGGCGGATTCGCGAGGCGGTGCGCTCATCGGGCGAGCTTCACATCCTGCTCGGCTATGCCTGCGGAAACGAAAATCTTGCCGGCATCGTCCGCCAGCTGGTGGCGCGGACTTCGCTGGTCGTCAGCTTGTACGAGAACCAGAGCACGATGAGTTGCTGGCATGACGACCATGGCGACTTCATCAAGCTGCTTGAGGCTCACAAGATGCAGCCCGCTGTGACGCTGATGCGCAAACATCTTCTGTATGTCGAGGAAAGCCTGAACCTCGACAGCCACGCGCGCGGTCCGCTTGACTTGCGCAGGATTTACGCGCCGAGCGGCAAGGTGTGACACTAACTGCCGCGATAGGTCGTGTACGAGCCGGGTGTCAGCAACAGCGGCACATGGAAATGTTCCTCGGGATTCCACACCGAGAAAGTCACGCTGACCTTGCCGAGGAAGCTGCGCGCCTGGGTCGGATAGCCAATGGCAGCAAAATAAGTCGGCGTGTCGTAGCGCCATTCGTAAGTACCGGCGCGCAACCGGCCTTCGCTGAGCAGCTCGCGGCTCGAGGCGCCATTGTCGTCGGTGACGAAGCTTTCCAGGCAGGTAGCCTCACCGTCGACGCGCCACAACTCGACACCGAGGCCCACGGCCGGCGCGGCGCGGACAGTGTCCAATACGTGGGTCGACAGGCTGCCGGTCGGCGCTGGTTCGACGCGGTCGAGCAGGCGCATCCAACTAATGGCGGCGATTTCGGTAAGCGCCTCGGCACGCTCGGCTTCTAGGCCCGCCGCGAGCCGGCGTTCGAAGGTAGCGAGCAAGGTCGGCAGCGAGGCGCGGCGCACGGCGAGGATGAAGGGAAAGCCGAATTTCGCGTCGTAAGCGGCGTTGAGTCGCGAGAGGGTTGTCAGCTTCGCGTCGTCCAGGGTGCCGATGCCGGCGGCCGTCTGCTCGGCGGTCGATTCCACCGTAGTGCCGTTGCGCAGCGTTTCCGGTGCGAGCCGAGGGTGTCCGCGCAGGAAGGCGGTCTGAGCATCGGTGCTCTGCGTGCCGATCAGCGCCATCATTGCGCGGTGGAGGGCGCTGAGCGTGACGAAGGGCCTCTTCGCGACGATGCCTGCGGCAACCCAGGGCGCGTTCTCGAACACCGGCGCCAGCGCCGCTGTGAAGGCGGCCGCCGGCATAGCATTGAGTTCGGCAAGCGTCATGGTCGGGCCGGGCACGTTGATTCCCATAGCGGTCACTTCATAAACCGCGAGAAGCCGGCGAACCGCTCCATCAGTACCATCAGCACGATGGTGCCGATGATGATGACGCCGCAGGCGGAAGCGGCGCGGTTGTCGAGCTGGTTCTGGATGATGTCCCATAGATAGATCGGCAACACCTGCGTCCGTGCATCCTGCAGGAACAGCGACACAGGCACATTGTCGAACGAGGACATGAAGGCGATGAAGGCACCCGAGGCGACGCCGCGGCCGATCAACGGCAATGTCACGCGGCGGAAGGTGTAGAGGTCTGAAGCGCCGAGGCTCACCGAACAATCGAGCAGCGCCGGATCTAGCTGGGCGAGGCTTGCAAGGGTCGTGCGCAACACAAAAGGCACGCAGACGACAATGTGGCCGACCGACAAAGTGAATAACGACGGTCTAATGCCCAATACCGAAAACATCATCAGAGCGGCGAAACCAAAGGCGAGCGCGGGCAGGATCAGTGGCGACATGAACAGGGTCTCGAGGCCGCGCGCCCAGGCTTTCTGACTACGCGCGATGGCGAGCGCCGCCGAGACGCCGAGCACGACCGAGGCCGTCACGGTGATGGCCGCGACCTTGATCGAGATGATGAAGGACTCTTGCAGTTCGTTGGCGGACAGAAGCGCCTTGTACCAGCGGAACGAATAGCTCGTCGGCGGGAAGTGCAGGGCTTCTTCGCCGGTGAAGGACAACATTAGGATGACGACAACGGGCGCTATCAGAGCCACGACGGTGATAAGCGACAAAAGCCAGAACAGGGCCTTGAATGAGAATTCGTTCCAGTCGACGACTCGTTTCATGCGGGGCACCTAGCCGTAGAGCTGAGCGGCGCGGCTACGTGACAACGCCACCAGCAGGCCGACAATGACGAGAACGGAAATCATGAACATTACAGATACCGCCGCGGCAAAGGGCCAGTTCTGTAGATCCATCGCCTGCTGGAAGATCATCATCGGCATGTATAGCAGCCGCGAACCGCCGATCAGCGACTGCGTGACGAAGGCAGTGACACAGGCCGTGTAGGTCAGGATGACGCCGGCGATGATGCCGGGCATCGAGAGCGGCAGCGTGATCTTGAAGAAAGTACGCCAGGCGCTGGCCCCGAGTGCTTGTGACGCGCTGGCAAGGTTCGGGTCGATGCGTTGCAAGACTGTGACCAACGGCAGGACCATCAGTGGCATCTGGACCTGCGTCAAGACGATGACGACGCCTGTCTCGCTGAACAATAAATGCAGCGGCGTCGGCGACAGGCCGAGCGCAACGATGGCGTCGTTAAAGATACCGCGGCGGCCGAGGATCACGATCCAGGCGAATGTGCGCACCACCACGCTGGTGACAATGGGCAGTATGACGAGAAAAATCAGAAGTGCCTGCAGCCGCGCAGAGACACGTGCGATCAGCCAGGCCAAAGGATAGCCGAAGATCAAGCACAACAGCGTCGCCTTGACGCCGAGCAGCAGCGTGTCGCCTAAAACTTCGAGATTGAGCCTATCGCCAAGAAAGGCTGTGTACTGATTGAGGCCGAGGGCGCCAGTCATGCGGCGTTCGGCCTGGAAGCTAATGCCGATCAGGAGAAAGAGAGGCGCGACGAAAAAGACGACGAAGAACAAGGTCAGAGGCAGCGCTAGCCGCCACTCGTTGCTCTTCTTTTCCATCGCGCCAGCCATTGTTGTGCTCAGACGCGGATTTCACGGTTGAACTGCGCCGTCCAGTCGGCACGGCCCTTGTTGACCTTCTGCCAGTCGAAAAACACCATCTTGTCGAGATCGGCTGGGGTCTTGGCGATCTTGCTCGCCACCAGGCCTTCGTACGGTACCTTCGAATTGGTGGGGATCACGTTCCATGGCGACTTCTGCATCGCGCTCTGCACCTCGGCGGACAACTGGCTGTCGATATAGGCGTAAGCGAGGTCGGGCTTTACTGCACCGTTGACGACATGCATCGTCGTCTTCCATCCCGGCGTGCCGGTCGAGACGCGCACGAACTCGATCGGCACGCCCTTGGCCTTGAGCTCCTCGGCGAATTTGAAGTTCTGGACGCCGATATCGACCTCACCTTGCTGGAACAGCGCGCCGTGGGCGCCGAAATTGGCCGACACCGCGGCGAGGTTCGGCAATAAGGTCTTCAGTTTTTTGAAGGCCGGCTCCATGCTAGCTTCGGTGCCGCCTTCGAGACGGTTGATGTCGAGCAGGAAGGCGAGGCCGAGCGTCGAGGCCAGAGACGTGATACCGACGCGGCCCTTATACTCCGGCTTCCACAGATCGGCCCATGAGGTCGGCGGCGCCTTCACGGTCTTCGGATTATAGGCGATGCCGATCGCCTGCATGGTGATCGCCGGGCCGTATTCGCCTTGAAATTTCTTGTTGAGGCTTGCGAAGTTTGGCGACTTCGACGCGTCGTATTTGGCGATGACGCCGGCGTCGATCGCTTCCAGCGCTGGGCCTTCGTCGAGCATAGCGACATCGAACGGTGCCGGTCCGCCTTTGGCGGCGGTCAGCTTGGCGATCTGCGCGGTCGCCAGCATCGGCGATTGGGCCACGGTGGCGCCGGTCTTCTTGGTGAAATAGGGCGCCAGAATCTGCTTGTGCACGTTGGCCCATGTGCCGCCGAAGGTCGCGGCCACGAGTTCCTCCGCGGCGAAAGCGCCGCTTGGCAGCAAGGAGGTGCCGGCCGCTGCTGCGGCGCCAGCGAGAAGGGAACGGCGAGATATGTCGAACATGGCAGGCTCCTGTCGTTAGGACTGAGATGGTTTGGCGAAAAGGCCGCTGATGCGATGGGCCATGATGGTAAGGAAGGCGGTGTCGGAGAGCGCAGCGTCACTGCCGGCGCGGTCCTGGACGACCTTCACCGGGGTTCCGTCGGCGAGCAGCGCCTCGTAGATCAGCGACGGGCCGATCGGCAGCACCGCCGCGATACGCACCGGGAGGCCGCCGGGTGACGACGACAGGCGTAGCGCCTCGGGGCGGACCGACACAAGAACAGGCGCGCCGATGGCAACGGGGCCTGGCAGCGGGACAACGACCACTGTTTCACCGATGCGAATCGATGCGTCGTGCGCGGTCTTCGTTTCGAGCACGCCGGGGATCAGATTGGCGGTGCCGACAAAAGTGTTGACGAACAACGAGCGCGGTCGGTCGTAAATCTCGGTCGGTGTATCGAATTGCTCGAGATGGCCGCGCGACAGAACGGCGATGCGGTCGGAAATGCTGAGCGCTTCCTCCTGATCGTGCGTCACCAAGACGGTGGTGATGCCGCTCTGACGCTGCAAGTGCTTGATCTCGATCTGCATGTCGAGGCGCAAATTCTTGTCGAGGGCGCTGAACGGCTCGTCGAGCAGCAAAATACGTGGACGAATGGCAAGACAGCGCGCAAGCGCCACGCGCTGCTGCTGCCCGCCGGACAGTTCGCGCGGCAGCCGACCGCCGAAAGCAGTCATCTGCACGACAGCCAGCATTTCTTCGACGGTGGCGGCAATCTCGTTCTTTGGCTTGCCGGCGGCGGCCAGGCCATAGCCTACGTTTTCAGCCACCGTCATGTGCGGGAAGAGGGCGTAGTTCTGGAACACGATGCCGATCCGGCGGCGGTTCGGTGGCAGATGCGAAATCGACTGGCCATCCACAAGCACATCGCCTTCGCTCTGACGCTGGAAGCCGGCAATGATCTTGAGCAGCGTGGTCTTGCCGCAGCCGCTGGGGCCAAGCAGCGAAATCAGTTCGCCTGGCCTGATCTCGAGATTGATATCGCGGGCGGCGACGAATTCGCCGAAGCGGTGCGTGATGTGCGCGAGCGTCAACGCATGTCCGGTCGCGTCAGTCACGATGCGCTCAGGCCCCCACGAGGATGTACTGAGGGATCATGGTGGCCCTGTCGGTCATTGCCGTCCAGCGCCGTTTCGGCAATCATGCATACGCAAAATTAGAATGGGCTGTACCGATGCCGTCGCTGGTCCCCGCTGCCTTGCGCTACGCCGATCAGGTCGCCCGTTCGGGTTCTATCCAGCGCGCGGCCAAGGAGCTCAATGTCGCCGCTTCTGCGATCAACCGCCAAATCATTCAGCTTGAAGGGATTTTGGGCGTCCCGCTGTTCGAGCGGATGGCCAAGGGTATGCGGCTGACCCCGGCCGGCGACGCAGTCATAACTTTGGCGCGCCGCTGGCACGCCGACGAACGCCGGGCGGCCGCCGAGCTGCAGCAGCTCCAGGGCATCCACCAGGGCCACGTCCGAATTGTCGCCATGGACAGCCACGTCAACGGCTTTCTGCCGGCCGTCGTGCTGCAATTGGCACGCGAGCATCCGCGGATCGCCCTGGAAATCGAGATCGGCAGCACCGACGCGGCCGGCAGTGCGCTGATCGGTGGCACGGCCGACGTTGCGGCCGTCTTCAATCTGTCGCCGCGGCGCGAATTGCATGTGCTGTGGTCGGCGGAATTGCCGTTCGGCTGTGTCGTCGCGCCGGATCATCCGCTGGCGCGTAAGCGCTCGATCAGCATGCAGGAAGCGGTCGCCCATCCGATCGCGCTGCAAAGCCGCGCACTGATGATCCGCCGCTATCTGGAGACGCGGCACGGCTGGCTCTTCACCGAAGGACAGAAGGTGGTCGAGACCAATTCGCTGCAACTCGTGAAGGCGCTGGCACGCAGCGGCGGTTACATCGCCTTCACGTCCGAGCTCGATGCCGCGACGGAACTGATCGACGGCTCGCTCGTCTTCCTTCCGGTGCGCGACAAGGGCGCCGAGCCGCAGACCGTCAGCGTCGCGATCGATGGCCGTAAGCCCATCAATCGGATCGGACGAATCGTGGTTCAGGCGCTCGTGGACAATATCGAGCAGACGCTCGCGCGGGTTCACGCGGGCCGTGCATCTTAGGACGGCATGGCGTGGCCGGACACCGTCACATCCGTGCGACCTTTCGGAGGACATGCACAGTAATAGCGTCGAAATCTCACGTCGGACGGCGACCTTCAGCCGCCTGCCGGTTCCCTGCGGTGGACGCCGGCGCTTAGGAGGCGTGTCGCGTCGGCGTGGCGGCGATCAGCTCGGCTGCTTTCGCGCCGACCATCATCGCCGGCGCGTTGGTGTTGCCTGACGGCACGGTCGGGAAGATCGAGGCATCGGCGACGCGCAAGCCGGTGATGCCGTGAACGCGCAAAGCGGGATCGACGACGCAGGCGCTCGCATCGACGCCCATGCGGCAGGTGCCGCTTGGGTGGAACACCGAATAGGCGCGTTGCCGGATATCCTCGAACAGATCGGCGTCGGAATGTTTGTGGACGCCGGGCGCCAGTTCTTCCTTTACGAGATCGCTGAAGGTCGGCGTCGCGGCCAGCGCGCAGAGGAAGCGTGCGCCGGCGAGCAATGTGGCGATGTCGCCCGGATGCGACAGATAATTCGGTTCGATCTTCGGCGCGACAGTCGGGTCCGGCGAACGGACCGAGATGGAGCCGCGGCTCTGCGGCCGGCACGGCGACACGCTGGTCGAAAAGCCGGAGAACGGATCGGGCTTCATCAGCGCGCGCACGCGCGGCGCCGCCTTGGTGTAGCTCAGCGGCGAGAAATAGAGCTGGATGTCGGGCCGCGAAACATCCGGCCGTGAGCGGTAGAAGCCGCCGCCCTGATTGACGCTCAGCGATAGCGGGCCGCGCCGGCCCAGGAGATACTGCAGTCCAACGCGCAGCTTGCCCGAGAGCGGCAGCAGGTCGTCGTTCAGGCTCGGCTGCGTCGATTTGTAAACGTGGTCGTAGCAGAGGTGATCCTGGAAATGCCGGCCCACGGCGGGGCTGTCGGCGACGACATCGATGTCGTGCTCGCGCAGCAAAGCGCCGGGGCCGATGCCGGACAGTTGCAGAATCTGCGGCGAATTTATCGCGCCGCCGCACAGGATGATCTCGGCATTGGCGCGATAGGTTTTCACCGCGCCGTGCTGGCGGCATTCGACGCCGATGGCGCGGCAGCCATCGAACAGGATGCGTGTCACCAGCGCATCGGTTTCCAAGCATACGCGGCCGGTTCGCAACGCCGGGCGCAAGAAGGCGCGCGCCGCGGATTCGCGGATGCCGTCGCGCGTGGTGATCTGAAAGGTGCCGACGCCTTCGGTGGTTTCGCCGTTGAGGTCGGGATTGAAGCGCAAGCCGGCTTCCATGCCGGCTTTGACAAAGAGACCGGTCAGCGGATGCGCCGCCTTGGCGATGTCGGTGACATGCAGCGGGCCGCCGGCGCCGTGCCATTGCGACGCGCCGAGGTCGTGGTCCTCTATGCGCCGATAGAGCCGCAGCACGTCGGGCCAGCCCCAGCCATGATTGCCCATGGCCGCCCAGCCGTCGTAGTCCTCGGCCTGTCCGCGCGAATAGACCATGGCGTTGATGGCGCTCGAGCCGCCGACCACCTTGCCGCGCGGCTGATAGACGCGCCGGTTGGCGAGCCCGGGCACCGGTTCGGTTTCGTACATCCAGTTGACGTTCCGGTTGTAGTAGGTCTTGCCGTAACCGATCGGCAGATGAATCCACGGGCTGCGGTCGCGCGGTCCGGCTTCGAGCACCAGTATCCTGTGCCTGCCGGCGGCTGCCAGCTCGCCGGCGATCACGCAGCCGGCTGATCCGGCGCCGATGATGATGATGTCGAACGAATTCAAGCGAACGCCTCCGCCTTAGAGCGCGAACTCTAGGCGAGTGCCGGTCCGCTGAAGAGGGCCATTCTCGCGCCGGCCTCGGTCCACTTCCTTGAGAGATGCGTCATGCCGATTTGGCGCGAACACCGGCCGTCAGATCGCTGAAGACTTCCTTGAGCGAACGGATCGCCGTCTCGATCTGCGCGATCGAAAAACCGCTGAAGCCGAGCGCGAAGGCCTGGTGCTCGTAGGGCGCGATGCAGAAACGGCCGATCGGCGTCAGGGTCAGGCCGCGTTCGGCGGCGCGCTTGGCGACCATTTCGGCATTCAGACCGCGTTTGAGGAAGGCCACGGTGTGCATCCCGGTGCCGGTGGGCCTGGTGTCGAGATAATCGGCGAGCTGGCCTTGTGCGCCTTGATAGAGCGCCTGGTAGCGCTCGTGGTAGGCCTTGCGCATGCGACGAATATGCGTGGCGAAATGGCCCTCGACGATGAAGTCGGCCACGATCGCCTGGATCGCGGTCGGCACGCCGGGCAGAAAAGCTTCGAGGCTGGTCTGGAAATGCTCGGTCAGCGCCGGCGGCGCCAGAATGAAGCCGAGCCGCAGCGATGGAAACAGCGACTTGGAAAAAGAGCCGACATAGATGACGCGGCCGGTCTGATCCATGCTCTGCAGCGTCGGCATGGGCATGCCGGAAAAACAGAACTCGCCGTCCCAATCGTCCTCGATGACCCAGGCGCCGCGAGCCTGCGCGGCGGTGAGCAGGGCGACGCGCCGTTCCAGCGACATGCTGACGCCGAGCGGCTGCTGATGCGACGGCGTCACGAAGGCGAGCCGGATATCGGGCGCCTTGCGCAGCCCGTCGTCGACGTCGAGCCCATCGTCGTCGACCCGCACCGGCACCAGATCGGCGCCGGCAACGACGAAGCTGTTGCGCGCGCCGATCGCGCCCGGATCCTCGAACCAGACCTTGTCGCCCGGATCGATCAGCGTCGAAGCGATGAGTTGGAACGCCTGCTGCGCGCCGGCGACGATGAAGATCTGCTGCCAGTCGCAGCGGATGCCGCGGTTGATACGCAGATGGTCGGCGATCGCCTTGCGCAACAGGTCGTGTCCGTGCGGGTCCGGATAACCGAGCACGTCCTTGCGTGCCTCGCGCCAGTGTTTGCCGGACAGGCGAGCCCACTGCGCCATCGGGAAGGCGTCGTAAGCGGGAATGGCCGTCGTGAACGGGCGCGGCTCATGCACCAGGCGCGGCACGAACCGGCTGGAGGCGGACGCCATGGAGTGCGCAAGACGCGCGCTCTTTTCCGAGAGCACGGGCTTGGGCGTCGAAACCGGCGGGCGCTCGTGCTTGAGCGCGTCGCTGACATAGGTGCCGGCGCCGACGCGTGATTCGATCAGGCCCTCGGCGGCCAATTGGTCGAAGCATTCGACGATAGTGGCGCGGGCGACCTTGAGCTCATTGGCCAAAGTCCGCGTCGAGGGCAGCCGTCCGCCGGCCTTGAGCGAGCCGGACAGGATGAACTCGCGCAGATGCGCGCAGATCTGGATGCTCAAGCCGTGCGACGCCTCGCGATCAATGACGATCGACTGCAGCACCGCACCTCCCGCCCGCTTGACCACTCGGTTTCCCCATCGTCGCCTGATACCCGGTCGGGTCGGCATGCCGCGTCCGACCGGAGTGGCCTTCTTATTCGACCAGAATGGACCTTAAGAGCAGACCATTTCAACTCTAAAAATCCGGCACGACGGACAAAGAACGCGCCAAAGAATGCTCTTGGCGCGCTGTTTCCGCCGCACGTAGCGGATGGCGAAGCCGATGAAGATCACGAAGCTTGAGTCCTTTTCGAACGCCGCCATCGGCTTCGTCCGGGCCACAACGGAGAGTGGTGCGCAGGGCTGGGGGCAATTTTCGCCCTACAACGCCGACATCACCGCCGCGGTCTTTCATCGTCAGATCGCGCCGCACTCGCTCGGCGCCGACGCTTTCGACATCGCCCATCTGGTCGCGACGATCCCGGAGCGCGAACACAAGTTTCCCGGCTCGTATCTGTTTCGCGCGCTGACCGGGCTCGATACCGCGCTGTGGGATCTGCGCGGCCGCTTGGAGAAGAAAAGCGTTTGCGAACTGCTCGGCGGCACGCCGCGGCCGTTTCCGGTCTACGCCTCGAGCATGAAGCGCGGCGAGATCACGCCGGAGGCGGAAGCGGAACGGCTCAAGCGGCTGCAGGGCGAGTACGGCTACACGGCGTTCAAATTTCGCGTCGGCAAGGAATGTGGCCACGACATCGACGAATGGCCGGGGCGGACCGATGCCATCGTGCCGCAGGTGCGCGCCGCACTCGGGGATAGGGCGCGGCTGCTGGTCGACGGCAACAGCGCCTATACTCCAGGCAAGGCAATCGAAGTCGGCGGGATGTTGCAGGATTACGGCGTCGTCCATTTCGAAGAGCCGTGCCCCTATTGGGAGCATGGCTGGACGGCGGAGGTCAGGCAGGCGCTCGACCTCGACGTGACCGGCGGCGAACAGGACTGCGACCTGACGCTCTGGCGCTATATCATCGACAACAAGGTCGTCGACGTCGTCCAGCCCGACGTCTGCTACCTCGGCGGCGTGACGCGGATGTTGAAGGTGGCGCGCTGGGCGGAAGCCGCGGGCCTGCCGGTGACGCCGCATTCGGCCAATCAGTCGCTCGTCACCGCGTTCACGTTGCACATCATGGGCGCGATTCCGAACGCCGGGCCCTATGTCGAGTTCTCGATCGAGGGCCTTGATTATTACCCGTGGGAGGAGGGGCTGCTGCTCAACCCGCTGCGAGCCAAGGACGGCATGGTCGATATTCCGGCCGGTCCAGGTTGGGGCATCGAGATCAATCCGGCGTGGCTTGAGGCCGCCGAATATCGCGTGAGCGAGCTGGCAACATGACCCTCGGTCATGAACCCCTGGTCGCGGAGGTGCTGTCGACCGGCACGCTGAAGGGGCTGCCGCAGGAGCATTTCATCGGCGGCCGATACGTCCCGGCGCATTCCGGCAACACCATGGAGAGCTTCGACCCCGCCCGTGGGCGCCCTTTCGCCAGTTTTGCCGCCGGCGACGCCGCAGATGTCGATGCCGCCGTTGCGGCCGCGCGGAAAGCGCTCAACGGCCCTTGGCGGCAGATGGGCCCGGCCGAGCGCGGCCGTATCCTTGACCGGGCTGCGACGCTCCTGCGTGAACGGGCGGCCCGCTTTGCAGTGGTCGAGAGCCTGGACAGCGGCAAGCGCCTCCTGGAGGCCGAGGGTGACCTGCGCGGGGTCGCACGCGCGTTCGAATATTACGCCGGTGCCGCCGACAAACTGCACGGCGACAGCCTGCCGCTCGGCCGCAACTATGTCGGTTTCACCACCGAGGAGCCCATTGGCGTGGCCGCCCAGGTCATCCCCTGGAACTACCCGCTGTCGACCGCCGCCCGGGGCATCGCCCCGGCCCTGGCCGCGGGCTGCACGGTGGTGGCGAAGCCGGCCGAACAGACCCCGTTCACCGCCCTGATGCTCGCGGAACTGCTGCACGAGGCCGGCCTGCCCGAGGGCGTGCTGAACGTCGTCACCGGGACGGGCGCGCAGGCCGGAGCGCCGCTGGTCGCGCATCCCGGCATCGACCACATCACCTTCACCGGCTCGGTCGCCACCGGCACGCAGGTCATGCGCGCGGCCGCGGAGCACGTGACGCGGCTCGTCCTGGAGCTCGGCGGCAAATCGCCGCTCGTGGTGCTCGCCGACTGCGACATGGACGTCGCGATCAACGGCGTGATTGAAGCCATCTACGAGAATGCCGGACAGATCTGTTCGGCGGGCTCGCGCCTCATTCTCGACCGTTCCATTGCCGTCGCCTTCCTGAGCCGGCTGGCGACGCGGGTCAAAGGCTTCAAGATCGGCCACGGCCTGACCAATCCCGATCTCGGACCGGTCAACTCGGCCCGACAGCTCGAGATCATCGACAGCCATGTGCAGCGCGCCATCGCATCGGGAAACCGTGTATACGCCGGTGGCTCCATCGCAAAATCCGAAGCGGCCGATGGTGGCTGGTTCTACGAACCCACCATCATCGAGGCGCAGGGCGCCAGCGATCCGCTGGCGCAGCAAGAGATCTTTGGACCGGTGCTGACCGTGCAGATCGTCGACGGCCCGGAGGAGGCGCTCAACGCCGCGAATGCGACGCCTTACGCTCTCGTCGCCGGCATCTATTCGACGAACATCACCGACGCCTTGCGCTTCGCCCGCGATGTCGATGCCGGACAGGTCTTCATCAATGAATGGTTCGCCGGCGGCATTGAAGTCCCGTTCGGCGGCAACCGGAAATCCGGCTTCGGCCGGGAAAAGGGCATGGCGGGGCTGCGCAGCTATTGCAAACTGAAAAGCGTCGTCGCACGCATCTGACGACAGGTGGGGCCGGTCACGTGAACGCAGCACTTCTTAGCGATGACTTCAAACCGGCGCCGTACTGGTGGGACCAGGTGCCGCAGCCGGAATTGGCGACCAAGGAGCCACCGGCGCGCGCCGACGTGCTGGTCATCGGCTCCGGTTACACCGGCCTGCACGCCGCGCTGCAGACCGCGCGCGGCGGCCGGCACACCGTCGTGATCGATGCCGAGGCGGCCGGCTTCGGCTGCAGCACCCGCAACGGCGGGCAGATCTCCACCAGTATCAAACCGTCCCACGACGCGCTCGCGCGCCGATACGGACCTGAGCGCGCGTTCGATATCCTGAAGGAGGGGCGCAACTCCCTGAGCTTCATGGGCGACTTCATCCGTGAGAATGCTCTCGACTGCGATTTTGGCGTCGTCGGCCGGTTTCACGCCGCGCACAATGCCAGACAGTACGACGCGCTGGCCGCCGCGGCCGAGAACCAGCCCAAGGGTCTCGAAGTCGCGGTGCACATGGTCCCCCGCAGCGAGCAGCGTCATGAGATCGGCTCCGACGTCTATTTCGGCGGCGCCGTTTACGAGCAGCATGCCTCGGTCGATCCCGCTCGCTATCACCACGGCTTGCTGAGGCTCGCCATCGCCGCCGGCGCCGAGGTGGTGTCGTATTGCCCGGCGCTGTCGATCGAGCGCGACAATAACGGCTTCACCGTCAAGACACCGCGCGGCATCATCGCCGCGCGCGACGTCGTCATCGCCACCAACGGCTATACCGGCAACCTGACGCCGTGGCAGCAGCGGCGTGTCATTCCGATCGGCAGTTACGTGATCGCGACCGAGATGCTCGATCGTGCGCTGGTCGACGAACTGATCCCGAAGAACCGCATCGTGAGCGACACGCGCAAGGTCGTCTACTACTACCGGGCATCGCCCGACCGCAGGCGAATCCTGTTTGGCGGTCGCGTGTCGTTGAGCGAGACCGATCCGCTGCAGAGCGGCCCGAAATTGCACGCCGATATGGTCGATATTTTTCCGCAACTGGCGTCGACGAAGATCAGTCACTCCTGGTGCGGCTTTATCGCTTACACGTTCGACGAGCTCATGCACATTGGCCGGCGCGAAGGCCTTTATTACGCGATGGGCTACTGCGGGTCCGGCGTCGGGATGGCCAGTTATCTGGGCATGCGGCTCGGCCAGAAGGTGCTCGGCCTCGACGAGGGCCGCACCGCATTCGACGATCTGCCGTTCCAGACGCGGCCGTTTTACACCGGCAATCCTTGGTTTCTGGCGCCGTCGGTCCTGTATTATCGCTGGCGCGACCGGCAAGGCTGAGGCGACGGCCGGCCGCCGGCGGCGACCGCCCGGGAGTGGACCCCTCCAAATTCCAGACTGGCCCTTTAGTCCGGGCCGGGAATACGGACCGATACGGGATGGGTTTAGGATGGGCGATAAGACCAACAAACAACGGTCGCCCCTGAAAACCCGGGCTGACATTCATGACCAGGGTGAGGAGCACGGAATGACGATCAATCGATCCAGACTAGCTATCGCTTCATTGGCCATCATCGGCGCCGTCGGCCTGGTTGGCGCGACCGCCGGCGCGGAAGAACTGACCGTCGTCTCCTTCGGCGGCGCCTATCAGGCGGCGCAGAGCAAGGCGCTGTTCCAGCCGGCCGCCAAGGCGCTCGGCATCACGGTCAAGGAGGAGACCTACACCAGCATCTCAGACGCCGTCGTCAAGGTGAAGGCCGGCGCGGTGACATGGGACGTCGTGGCTAGCGGCTCGGGCAGCGCGGCGCGCGCTGGTGCCGGCGGCTACCTGGAGAAGCTCGACTACAAGGTCATCGACCGTTCGAGCTTCGTGCCGCACACCAGCCAGGACTATTGCGTCGGCGGCGACGTGTTCTCGACCGTGATGGCCTGGAACACCAAGACCTATGGCGACAATCATCCGAAGTCCTGGGCCGACTTCTGGGACGTCAAGAAATTCCCGGGCAAAAGGTCGTACCGCAAAAGCGTGGCCGGCGCTCTCGAGCCGGCGCTGATGGCCGACGGCGTGCCGGCGGACAAGGTCTACGAGGTGCTGTCGTCGCCGGGCGGCATCGAGCGCGCCATCAAGAAGATCAAGGAGCTCAAGCCCTACATCAGCGTGTGGTGGTCGTCGGGCGCGCAGCACGCGCAGTTGATGAAGGACGGCGAAGTCGACATGATCACCGGCTGGAACGGCCGCTTCGACGTGGTGGCCAAGGACGGCGGCAAGGTCGCCTATACCTTCAATCAGGCGCTGCTCGACTACGACTGTTACGCCATTCCGAAAGGCGCGCCGCACAAGGACCTGGCGATGAAGTTCCTGAACGAAATTTCCAAGCCGCAGTACCAGGCGGAGTTCACGAAGTACATCACCTACGGGCCGACCAACAAGAAGGCCTATGAGATCGGCAAGATCAGCGCCGACTATGCCGCCAAGCTGCCGTCCTCGCCGCAGAACGTGGCGGTTCAGTTGCCGGTCGATCTCGACTGGTACATCAAGAACGAAGAGAAGGCGGCGGCCGCCTATCAGAACATGCTAACCGAGTAACGCGCCTCGGCCGGGGCGTCGCACAAGAGCGCCCCGGCCAGCCGCTCCAAGAAGAGACGACAGTCGCTCGCTCTATGGCATCCGCATCGGCACTCGATATTCATGTCCGGCAGGTCACCAAAGCTTACGGGGCCGTCGTCGTGCTCGATCGGGTCGATCTGCACGTTCAGGCCGGTGAGTTTCTGACGCTGCTCGGCCCGTCCGGCTCGGGCAAGACCACCCTCCTGATGATGCTCGCCGGCTTCACCCGTCCGGATTCCGGCAGCATTCTGTTCGGCACGCAGGAAGTGATCCGCCTGGCGCCGCAGAAGCGCGATGTCGGCATGGTCTTTCAGAACTACGCGCTGTTCCCGCACATGAATGTCGCGGCCAACATTGCCTTCCCGCTGCGGCTGCGGAAAACCGGCGCCGCCGAAATCGCCAGGCGCGTCGAAGCGGCGCTCGACATGGTGCAACTCGCCGGCTATGGCGCGCGCGGCATCGACGAATTGTCCGGCGGTCAACGCCAGCGCGTCGCGCTCGCCCGGGCCCTGGTGTTCGAGCCGCGCATCATCCTGATGGACGAGCCGCTGTCGGCGCTCGACAAGCAGTTGCGGGAGTTGATGCAGCTCGAGCTGCGTCGTCTGCACGAGAAACTCGGCACGACGACGATCTATGTGACGCACGATCAGCGCGAGGCGCTGACGATGTCCGATCGCATCGCGGTGATCAACAAGGGCAGGATCGCGCAACTCGACACGCCGCGGCATATCTATTCAAAACCGAACAGCCGCTTCGTCGCCGAGTTCATCGGCGAGTCGACGTTCCTGAATGTCGCCGTGACCGGCGGCGTCTGCCGTTATCGCGACACCGTTATCAAGGCCGGCGGCGCGCCGGTGCGAGACGGCCGCTGCCTGCTGATGATCCGGCCCGAGCAGGTGCGGATCGTCGACGGCGCGGCGCGCGACGGCATGAATTGTTTCGATGGCCGCATCGTCGGGCGCGTTTTTCAGGGCGATACGATGCGCATCGAGGTCGATCTCGGCGGCGGCGACGCGATCACGCTGCGCGTGCCGGCCAACAGCGTCGGCCTGCAGTCGCTTCCCGATGGCAGCGACAGCATCACGCTCGGCCTGACGGTTGCCGACACCACGTTGTTGCCGGACGAAAGGTGAGCCGATCATGAGCACACCGACGGCCCCCGCGACGATCTCCCTGAGCGACGATCACGCCGCCGCCCTGAGCAGGGACCGCCTGATCGAACGCTGGGTGATGCTGTCGCTCGCCGCGCCGGCCTTCGCCGTGGTGTTCGTCTGCCTTATCGTGCCGGTCGGCTGGCTGTTCTATCTGTCGTTCTTCACCGACAGCGGCGCCGCGACCTTGATCAATTATCGGCATCTCATCGAACAGCCGTCATACGTTCGGATTTTCTGGACGACCTTCAAGGTCAGCGCGCTGACAACCGCGATCTGCGCGGTGCTCGGTTATCCATTGGCCTACTTCATGTCGCAACTGCCGACCCGCGCGGCCAATCTGTGCATGATCGCGGTATTGCTGCCGTTCTGGACGTCGCTCCTGGTGCGCACCTATGCCTGGCTGGTGCTGTTACAGCGGACCGGCCTGATCAACCACTGGGGCATGCAACTCGGTCTGTGGTCGGAGCCGTTGCCGCTCGTCAATAATTTGACCGGGACATTGATCGGCATGGTGCACATCATGCTGCCGTTCATCGTGTTGCCGCTGTACGGCAACATGCGCTCGATCGATCGTTCGCTGCTTCAGGCGGCGGCCAATCTGGGGGCGAGCCCGGTGCAGAGCTTTTGGCGCATCTTCCTGCCGCTGTCGGTTCCCGGATTGACGGCCGGCGCACTGGTCGTCTTCATCCTTTGCCTCGGCTTCTATGTCACGCCGGAAGTGCTCGGCGGCGGCCGGGTGACGATGGTGTCGAGCCGCATCGCCACCGATATCGACACCTTCCTGAACTGGGGTTCGGCGAGCGCGCTCGGCGCGGTGCTGCTGGTTCTGACATTTCTGCTGCTGTGGATCGCGTCGCGGCTAGCGAAGAATCTGTCGCTCATCGGGGCAGGGCACTGACCATGGCTCGATTCATGTCCTGGTTCGACAAGCCGGCGACCGACACGCAGATCACGCATGGCTCGCGGCTGTGGCTCTACGCGCTGGCCGTCGTGCTGTTTGCCTTCCTCGTGCTGCCGACGCTTATCGTCATCCCGATGTCGTTCTCCGAATCGCAATATCTCGAGTTTCCGCCGCGGCATCTGTCGTTGCGCTGGTACGAAGCTTACTTCCACTCGCGTTCGTGGATGCAGGCGACGGCCACGTCGTTCAAGGCGGCGACGCTGACCGTCCTCGTGGCGACGCCGCTCGGCACCGTTGCGGCGTACGGACTTTATAACGCCGAGCTTGCGATCGCCCGGCTGGTTTCGCTGGTTCTGATCATGCCGATTGTGATTCCGGTCATCCTCGTCGGCACCGCCATCTTCTACGCCTATGTGAAACTCAGGATCGTCAATTCGCTGATCGGCGTCGTTCTGGCGCACAGCATCCTGGCGGTCCCGATCGTGATCATGATCGTGACCTCGGCGCTGAAGAGCTTCGACATGAATCAGGAACGCGTCGCGCGCAGCCTCGGCGCTTCACGTCTCGAGGCGTTCTTCATGGTCGTGATGCCGCAGATCAAGTTCGCGATCCTGACCGCCGCCGTGCTGTCGTTCCTGACGTCGTTCGACGAAGTCATCGTGTCGCTGTTCGTGTCGGGTGGCGACAACTCCACCCTGACACGCATCATGTTCGCGGCATTGCGCGATCAGATCGATCCGACCATCGCCGCGATTTCCACGATGATGGTCGTGGTGACGAGCCTGTTGCTGGGCCTGTCGCAGATCTTCGGCCGGCGCGCCAAGCGCTAGTTTGCGCCGTCTCTTATTCGACCTCGCCGCGATACGCCTTGTCGAGAAGGGCGCGCGCTGCCGCTACCGATAGCGGCACCGGGTTGCCGCCCGCGGTCGGATCGTCGGGCGCCATCCTGGCGACGAGATCGAATTTCGAATCGTCGACGCCGAACTCCTTCAGCGTATGCGGAACGCCGAGCGCCTTGCGGAAATCCATGACCCACGCGAGGAAGGAATCGAAATTCGGCGCGAGGCCGAGATAGGCGGCGAGCCGCGCGATCTTGGTTTCGATCGCCGGGCGATTGAACACCAGCACATAAGGCATGAACACGGCGTTGGTCATGCCGTGATGCGTGTCGTACAGCGCGCCGACCGGATGCGACAGGGCATGAATGGCGCCGAGGCCTTTTTGAAATGCCGTCGCGCCCATCGCCGCAGCCGACATCATGTGCGCGCGCGCTTCGATATCGCTACCGTCGCGATAAGCGCGAAGCAGATATTCTTTGACGAGACGCATGCCTTCGACGGCGATGCCGTCGCCCATCGGATGATAGAACGGCGAGCAATAAGCTTCGAGACAATGCGCCAGCGCATCCATGCCGGTGCCGGCCGTGATCTTCGGCGGCATGCCGACGGTCAATTCGGGATCGCAGATCGTCACCTTCGGCATCATGCCGGGATGGAAGATCACTTTCTTGGCGTGCGTCGATTGCTGCGTGATGACGCCGGCGCGGCCGACTTCCGAGCCGGTGCCCGCCGTGGTCGGCACGGCGATGACCGGCGCGATGCCTTTGGCATCGGCGCGCGTCCACCAGTCGCCGACGTCCTCGAAATCCCACATCGGCCGCGTTTGTCCGGCCATGAAGGCGATGACCTTGCCGGCGTCGAGCGCCGAGCCGCCGCCGAAGGCGATGACGCTGTCATGCTTGCCGGCGCGCAGAACCTTGAGCCCGGCCTCGACATTGGCGTCGTTCGGGTTCGATCGGACATCGGAGAACACGTAGGCGCCGAGGCCGGCATCGCGCAGCGACTTGAGCGCGGATTGCGTCATCGGCTGCGACGCCAGAAACGGATCGGTGACCAATAGCGGCCGAACGAAACCAAGCTCCTTGCAGATCTGCGGCAGTTCCTTGATGCGGCCGGCACCGAAACGCACGGATGTCGGATAGTTCCAGTTGGCGGTAGGCGAGGTGGACATTTCGATCTCTGCTCAATGAGTGTGTTAATTGCGAGGGGCGATCAGGACACGGTCCGGAGATGGAAGCTCTTGGCGCGGGTGAGCATGTCGTAGCCGATCTCCGACAGGCTGACGCCGCGGCCGGTATCCTTGACGCCGGTCCAGGCCAAAGCCGGATCGAGATAGTCGCAGCGGTTCATGAACACGGTGCCGGTTTCGACCTGCTGACCGATCGACAGCGCGGCTTTCTCGTCCGACGTCCAGATCGCGGCGGTGAGGCCATAGGGACTGTCGTTCATCAGGCGGATCGCCTCGTCGTCGCCGGAGACTTTCATGATGCCGACGACCGGGCCGAAGTTTTCGATCGTCATCAAGTCCATCGTGTGATCGACCTCGGTCAGCACCTGCGGCATCACGTAGGTGCCGCGGCCGTCATCGGCGGGAAACAGCTTCGGATCGATGTGCGCGCGTGCGCCCTTGGCGACGGCGTCCTTGATCTGGCGGCGCACGACGTCGGCACCACGCGGCGTCGCCATCGGCCCGAGCGTCGTCGTCTCGTCGAGCGGATTGCCGAGCTTGTAGGTATTGGTCAGTTCGACGAAACGCGAGACGAACTCGGGATAGAGCTTGTCATGCACATAGATGCGCTCGATGCCGCAGCAGCACTGGCCGGAATTGAAGAACGCTCCGTCGACCAGGTTCTCGACCGCATGGCCGAGGTTGGCGTCGGCGCGCACGTAAGCGGGGTCCTTGCCGCCAAGCTCGAGGCCGAGCGTCGTGAAGGTCCCGGCGGCCGCGCGTTCGATCGCCTGTCCGCCGGCAACGGAGCCGGTGAAATTGGCGTGATCGACCGCGCCGCCCGACAGAATGCGCGCGGTGTCGTCATGTGTCAGAACAAGATTGGCGAAAAGGCCGGCCGGCAGATCGGCCGCCTGCATCGCCTTGGCGAAACGTTCGCCGACCAGGATGGTCTGCGCCGCGTGCTTGAGGATGACGGCATTCCCGGCGATCAGCGCCGGCACGACGCTGTTGACCGCGGTGAGATACGGGTAATTCCACGGCGCGATGACGAGGACGACGCCGGCCGGCGTCTTCTCGATGAAGCGGGTGATGCCTTCGATCGGCTTCGGCACATGTGGCTTGAGCGCTTCGGGCGCGATGGCGATCATGTGGCGGGCGCGCTCTTCGAACGGCCGGAACTCGCCGCCCCATTTCACCGGACGGCCCATCTGCCGCGCGATTTCCGGCACGACTTCCTGGTTCATCGCCAGCATCGCATCGACGAAGGCGGTCATCTTCGCCATGCGGGTAGCGAGCGGCACCTGCGCCCATTCTTTCTGGGCGCGGCGCGCGGCTTGTAGCGCCGCATCGATCGCGCTACCGCTGGCGGAGAGACGACGCGCGACTTCGCTTCCGTCGATCGGAGAAATGCAGACAACGTCACACATGGCTCGGGTCCAGTAGTCGGAGAGAAGAAGGCCGGTCAGGCGGTCGCCGCCTCGGCCTGGATTGGCTCAGATAATTTCGAAGTAACGCTGCATTTCCCAGTCGGTGATGGCGCGGCGGAATTCGCGTTCTTCCCACTCGCGGCTTGCGGCGTAGTGATCGACGAAGGCATCGCCGAACAAAGCGCGGGCCGGCTGCGACGCCTTCAGGCGTTGCGCGGCGTCCCACAGAGTGCGCGGCAGCGCGCGTTCCGCCGGCAGCTTGACTTCGTAGGCGTTGCCGGTCAGCGGATCGCCGGGTTCGATGCGATGCTCGATGCCCCACAGGCCGGAGCCGATCGCCGCCGCCATCGCGATATACGGGTTGATGTCGGCCGCGGCGACGCGGTACTCGACGCGTTGCGACTTCTCCGATCCCTCGATCACGCGCAACGCGGTGGTGCGGTTGTCGACCGACCAGGCGGCATCGGTCGGCGCCCAGAAACCGGGAATGAGCCGCGTGTAGCTGTTCACCGTGCACGCCACCATCGCCAGCAGTTCCGGCATCAGCGCCTGCTGGCCGCCGACGAACCAGCGCATGATGTCGGACATGCCATATGGCTTGCCGGCGTCATGGAACATGCCCTTGCCCGACTTGCGATCCTGCAGGGAGGTGTGCAGGTGACCGGATTGACCCGGCCATTCGGGCGACGACTTGGCCATGAACGAGGCCATCCAGCCGCGCTTCTGCGCCAGTACCTTGGTGTAAGTCTTGAACAGCGCCGCCTTGTCGGCGGCGGCGAGCGCTTCGTCGACGCGGATCGCGGCCTCGAGCACGCCGGGACCGGTCTCGGTGTGCAGGCCCTCGATCTCGAAGTTCATGCCGCGCGACAGTTCGAGTAGGTCGCGATAGAAATCGGCGTGCACCGAACTGCGAAGCATCGAATAGCCGAAGAAGCCGGGCGTGATGTTCTTCAGGCCGCGATAGTTCTTGTCACGAACCGACTGCGGCGTCTCCTCGAACAGGAAGAATTCGAACTCGGCCGCGGCGCTGACCTTGAATCCCATGTCGGCGGCGCGATCGAGCACCCGGCGCAAGGTGCCGCGCGGGCAGACCTCTTCCCATTTGTCGGCGAATTCGCAGAGGAACAGCGGCAGGTCCTCCTCGAGCGGGAGGAGGCGCAGGGTCTCGGGCAGCAGGCGCACCGCCGCGTCCGGATAGCCGGTGTGCCAGCCGGTGACTTTGACGTTGTCATAGAGCTGGTCGTTGCTGTCCCAGCCGACGACCACGTCGCAAAAGCCGAGGCCCTTCTCGACCGAGCTCTCGAATTTGTCGCGGCCGATGTATTTGCCGCGGAAGATGCCGTCGATGTCGAACAGGCCGACCCGGACGTAGGGCAGGTCGCGCTGGCGGACATAATCGACGGCTTCCTGGGCGGAGGAAATTACAGGTACTGTATGCATAATGCCCCTCGAAAACCCGATAAAAAAGCATAACAGAAAGGGGGCGTTCGAGACAGTGAAAAACACGATTATTCAGTAGCTTATCGTCGATTTTGAGCCTGTTTTTGAGGCACGAAATCGACCTCAGGTTGCGCCCCCAACGAACCCTCATGGGTCCATCGAACGGAACATAATCCGCCATTCGATGACGCTGAATTCGATGGAAATCGGCACTGGCCTGCGATCGCTCCTCGCCTGGGGTGATCCGCCGGACCGCGGGAGTCGTAGAAGGCCCGTGGCCTAGACCGACAGGAGGGTGACGTGGCTTTTTACGTGGTCGTCTATGTCTTGATTCTTGCGGTGTTCATCGTCCTCGACGGCATCTGGCTGTCGCAGATGGGCCAGGCGTTGTACCGGCCGGTGCTGGGGGACATTCTGGCCGACAAGGTCCGGATCGTGCCGGCGGTCATCTTCTACTTGGTCTATCCGTTGGGCATCGAGCTGTTCGCCGTGCTGCCGGCGCTGCGCGCCAATTCGCTGCAGCACGCCGCTGTCCATGCGGCGCTGTTCGGCCTGCTGGCCTATGCGACCTACGACCTGACGAACTACGCGACGTTGCGCAACTGGACGGCGTCGATCACGTTGATCGATCTCGCCTGGGGCGCCTTCGTCACCGGCGCGTCGGCCACGGTCGCCTTCCTCGGCAGCCGCGCCCTGATGGCGCATTTCGATATCAAGCTCTGATCAGGTCATTCTGATCAAGCAGGCTTCAGCCGATAGTGGCTGACGCCCCAGATATCGCCGTTGTCGTAGCCGAACAGCCCTTCGGTCGCGAGGAAGAACAGCCGCCAACGCCGCTGCCACAGCGCGGCGTCCTTGCCGTAGACATCGCTCATGATGGCGCGAATGGCGTCGGCATTGTCGTCGAAATTCTTCAGCCACAGCCGCGCCGTGTCGCGGTAATGCGTGCCGCTCCAGCGCCAGTCCTGTTCAACCTGGAGGACATCGCCGAACTCGCGGATGAAATCGTGGCTCGGCATGATGCCGCCGGTGAAGAAATGCTGCGCGATCCAGTCGGTCTTGTCGTTGTGGTCGAAGCGATACGGCGCGCGCGAGTGGGTGAAGACATGCATAAAGAAGCGGCCGTCGTCGGTGAGCCACGAGCGGACGCGTTCGAGCAGCCGCCGCCAGTTGACCATGTGCTCGAACATCTCGACAGAGACGATGCGGTCGAAGCGGCCCTCTGGCGCAAAGCCGTTCATGTCGGCGGTGACCACGGTGAGATTGATCAGGCCTTCGGCCCGGGCGCGGCCTTCGATGAAGGCGCGCTGCGAGTTCGAATTGGACACGGCGACGATCCGCGCCGCCGGATAGTGCCGCGCCATCCACAACGACAGAGAGCCCCAGCCGCAGCCGAGTTCGAGAATGGACTGGCCGTCGGCGAGCCCGGCATGCGCCGCGGTCTCAGCCAGCGCCTGCTCCTCGGCGGTCGCGAGATCATCGGTCGCCGAGTCGAACAGGCAGCAGGAGTATTTGCGCTGCGGGCCGAGCACGAGATCGAAGAACGCAGCCGGCACTTCGTAATGCTGGGCATTGGCGTCGTCGACATGCTCGGCGATCGGTAGCGCCGCCGTCGACAGCGCAAAGTCGCGATTGGCGCTCAGGCCCTGGCTCGTCAGTTTGCGATGCGTACGGCCGCACAGAGCGGCGATGCCGACGCGAACCAGGGGATCCGGAATCGGCGTCGTTTCAATGAACCTGGCGGCGAGCGTGATGGCGCCCATGGTCACCTCCCTGATCAGTTCTTTGGCGGCATTGGAAAGAAGGCGCTGGTGCGCGCCTGATAGTCGCGGAAGACGGCGCCGCGCGAGCGCAGCATGTGCGCCTCGAGCGGCGGGATGCCCGAAACATAGACCAGTAGCCAGTACATGCAGGCCGGCGCCAGCAGCGCCAGCCAGCCCCAGCCATAGGCACCGGCGAGGTCGATGGCGAACAGCGGATAGGCGAGCCAGCCGAGCCATTCGAAGAAATAGTTCGGATGCCGCGACAGCGCCCACAGGCCGGTGTCGCAGACGCGGCCTTTGTTGCGCGGGTCGGCCTTGAAGGCGCGAAGCTGGCGGTCGGCGATCGCTTCGCCAACGATGGCGACTGCCATCACGATGATGGCGGCGATGTCCTGAGCGCGGAACAGCGGCGCCGGATTATGCGCGGCGAGGAATACCGCGAGCGCCAGCGGGATGGTGACCCAGGCCTGCTTCTGCAGCAGCCAGAACATCTGGCGTGGCGCGTCGTCGCCCCATTGCCGCGCCATCTCGGCATAGCGCGGATCGTCGGTGATGCCGGAACTGCGCTGCGCGATGTGCAGGCCGAGCCGCGCTGCCCAGAGCGCGATCATGATGGCCACGACGATCTGGCGCGGCGCGATAGCGTGGAACGGCGCCAGCGCGCTGGCGAAGCCCGCGATGCCGAGACCGAAGGTCCAGATCGTGTCGACCCAGCCGGAATTGCCGGTGCGTTGTTGAATCAGCCACGCGCCGGTCATGATCGCCGACAGCGCGACGGCGATCGACAGCAGCGCGATAAGGAATGAAGCCGCCGTCATGGCCGTCGCCCGGCGGGGTTGCGGGCGAAGGTCGCGACCTCGTCGAGTACCGGGGCGAGGAAACGCAGCAGCGGCGAAAAGGCGCCGATCAGGCCGAGATGGCCGACGCGCGGATAGTGCCGTTCCGTGACCGTGCCGCGCAGGCTGCGGATGTGCGCGGCGAGGCGGCTGGTGTTGCCGGGACTGACGACGCGATCGCTTTTCGGCGCGACCAGCAGGCTCGGCGGCGCGCCATGCCCGACATAGCGGATCGGCTGCGTGTCGATGCGATCGGCGCCGCCGAATATGCGCTGCAGTACCGGATCGACGATCGGCAGGAAATCGTATGGACCCGCGAGGCCGACGAAGCCGGCGATATGGTCGACCGGATCGAGGTCGACGCCGCCGAGCCAGCGCTGATCGAAGGTCAGCATGGCGGCGATATAGGCGCCGGCCGAATGGCCCATGGCGACGAGGCGCGCCGGATCGCCGCCCCAGCGTGCCGCATTGTCGCGGGCGAAGCGCAGCGCCTTGGCGCCGTCTTCGAGGAAGTCGGGATAGCGCGCCTGCGGATAGACGGTGTAATCGGGCACGAGAGTGACGATGCCCTGCGCGGCAAGCGAGGCGCCGACGAAACGGTAGAGATCGCGCGAGCCGCTCTGCCAGCTACCGCCATAGAAGAACACGACGACCGGAGCCGGTGAATCGGATTGCGTGTCTGGCCTGTAGATGTCGAGCAGGCCGCGCGGGCCGGGGCGATAGGCAATGCCGGCGTCGACATGCCAGCCATTGCGCGGCTGCAGCGCGTTGAGAATGTCAGCGGCCGAAAACCCGCGCTCCGCCCAGCGCCGGATCAAGCCGACGCGCCGCGACACGGATCCGGACGTTGTCTCGATGGCGGACGAGTCCACGGCATCCCCTTACAGGCGGACGAACGGATTGAGCAGGCTGCCGATGAAGCCGCTGAGCTTGAGCTGGCCTTCGAGCGCGACGAGGCAGATGCAGGCCTTGTCCTTGCCGACGATCGGACGATGTTCGACATCGGCATCGGCTTCTTCGAAGTCGCCGGCGCGGAAATCGCCGCCTTCGTGGTGATAGGACCCGACCAGGATCGAGGTCAGTTCGCTGCCTTCGTGGCTGTGCTGCGGCAAATGGATGCCGGGCGCGCCCTTGAGCAGGAAGACGCGCAGCTTGCCGGTCTCCGGCACCAAAACCGGACGCATCTGCACGCCCGGCCCGACCCACCGCCAGCGACCCATCTCGTAGGGCGCGAGGCAAGCGGGCAGACCCGGTTCGTCGTGCGCCGGAGCCAAGGGCTTGGCAGCCAAGGACTTGGCAGCGCGGGCAGCGGGCTCGCGGTCGATACGCGCCAGCATGTGCGCCAGCGCGTCGGCCGACATCGGTGCCGGCGACAGATCCTCCAGCATAACGCCGGCGACTTTCTCGAGACCGTGCACGAAGCCGCGGCACGCGGCGCAGCGCTCGACATGACTGGCAACGACCAGCCGCCGCCCGAGATCGAGCGTGCCGGCGGTGTAAGCGATGAGTGTTTCGTTCGAAGGATGATGCCGGATGGTCATGACAGATCACCCACGAGATCGCGCAGTTTCGCCATGGCGATCCTGATGCGGGATTTCACGGTGCCTAAGGGAATGCCGAGCGTTTGAGCGATCTCGGCATGCGGTTGTTCCTCGAAGAAAGACAGTTCGATCACCTTGATCTGCTCGGGCGGCAGTTGCCGCAATGCTTCCCTGACGCGTGCGCCCCGTTCGGCATCCGACAGGCTGTCATCGGGAGCCGCCGTCTCGTCGACGATCTCGGGCATATCGTCGCCCACCGATACGTCGCGCCACTCCTTACGGAAGCGATCGATCCGCAGATTGCGCGCGATCGCAAAAATCCAGGTCGCGGCGGTGGCGCGCGCGGGGTCGAAGCTGTCGGCCTTGCGCCAGATCGCGAGCATCGCCTCCTGGGCGAGTTCGTCGGCCAGCGTGCCGTCGGTCCCGGCCCGCAGCAGATAGGCTTTGATCCGCGGCGCGAAGTGCTCGAACAGCGCCGCGAAGGCCGCCCGATCCCGGTGCCGCGCGACCGCCGCGATCATCTGAGAAAAATCGAGTTCCACCAATGGCTTGCCGTCCATTGCCATACGCTGGATCCGCACCGCCGGCGGCCGCCGCGACGATGCCAGGGGCCCCATGGGGGCAGGAGGAGGAGCAAGCCGAATGGCGCGCATACTCGCCGATACGGCCGGACCCGGATTTTGGATCACGCCCGGCCGGTGATCCAAGCTCGCTTGTACCGCGTACTCGAGAGTCACGCAGCCCTGGTTGCAGCGGCGGCGACGTGACGATGGGGAGAGCGATGTCCGGCAGACCTCGATTGAAGATCGCCGTAATCGGTACGGGTATCGCCGGCATGTCGGCCGCGTGGCTGCTGCAGCAGCGCCATGACATCACGGTCTATGAGCGGGCGCCGCGGCTGGGCGGACATTCGAATACGGTCGAGGTGAACGCGAATGATCGCGCCGTTCCGGTCGATACCGGGTTCATCGTTTATAATCCGCGCAATTATCCGAACCTGACGGCGCTGTTCGCGCATCTCGGCGTGCCGACCAAGACCTCCGACATGTCGTTTGGAGTATCGCTCGATAACGGCGACCTCGAATATTCCGGCAGCGATCTCGCCGGCCTGTTCGCGCAGAAGCGCAACCTGCTGCGGCCGCGTTTTCTTTCGATGCTGCGCGACCTGATGCGCTTCTACCGCGACGCGCCCGGTGCCAGCGCCGCGCTTGCTGATCCCGCTATTACACTTGGCGATTATCTGCGGCACGGCGGCTACGGCGAAGCCTTCTGTCGCGATCATTTGCTGCCTATGGCCGCCGCCATCTGGTCGGCACCGCCGCAGCAGATGCTCGACTATCCGGCCGCGGCCTTTATCCGGTTCCACGCCAATCACGGCCTGCTGCAAATCGCCGACCGCCCGGAATGGCGGACGGTGGACGGCGGCAGCAAGGTCTATGTCGAAAAGCTGACCGCGGGATTCGCCGATCGCCTTCGGCTCGATTGCGGCGCCGTGTCGGTGCGCCGCACCGCCGATGGCGTGATGGTGCGTGACGGCAAAGGCCATGCCGAACATTTCGATCATGTCGTGCTGGCAACGCATGCCGATCAATCTTTGGCGCTGCTCGATGATGCGGACGAGACCGAGCGCGACGTCCTGGGCGCCTTTCGCTACAGCCGCAATCTGGCGGTGCTGCACACCGATGCGCGCTTCATGCCGAAGCGGCGCGCCGCCTGGTCGAGCTGGAACTTCATCGGTGATCGCGACAGCGAAGCCGGCGTCTGCGTCACCTACTGGATGAACCGGTTGCAATCGATCGACGGGGCGCCCGACCTGTTCGTGACGCTCAATCCGCCGGAGCCGCCGCATGCCGGTACCTTGCTGCACAGCGAGGTCTACGACCATCCGATGTTCGATACCGGTGCAATCCGCGCGCAATCCGAGTTATGGTCGCTTCAGGGGCGGGGTAACACTTGGTTCTGCGGCGCCTATTTCGGCTCCGGTTTTCACGAGGACGGACTGCAGGCTGGCCTTGCGGTTGCCGAAGCGCTCGGCGGCGTGCGGCGGCCCTGGACCGTCGCCAACGAATCCGCTCGTATTCATTTGCCGCCGCAAGGCGTGCCGCGTATCGCGGAGATGGCCTGATGACGTCCGCGCAGCCTTTGCGATCGGCGCTCTATGTCGGCTCGGTGATGCACCGGCGATTGTCGCCGCGCCGCCATCGCCTGCGCTATCGCGCTTTCTGGGCGCTGTTCGATCTCGACGAAATGCGCGAAGTCGACGCGCGGCTGTCCTTGCTCTCGCACAACCGCTTCAACCTGTTCAGCTTCCATGACGCCGATCACGGCGACGGCAAGTCGGAGCCGCTGCGCGATTACGTCGATCGTACACTCGAAACGCACGGCATCGACTGCCGCGGCGGCCGCATCGCGCTGCTGTGCATGCCGCGCATCCTCGGCTACGTCTTCAATCCGCTGAGCATCTATTTTTGCCACCGTGCCGATGGCTCGCTTGCGGCGCTGCTCTACGAGGTTCGCAACACCTTCGGGGAGATGCACAGCTATCTGCTGCCGGTCACCGGCGAGGCGCCGTTGGTGCATCAGCGTTGCGCCAAGGAATTCTACGTCTCGCCGTTCCTCGACATGGACATGACCTACGACTTCCGCGTCGCGCCGCCGGGCGAGCGCGTCTCCGTCGTGGTCGCCGCCGACGACAAACGCGGCGCCGTGCTGGTCGCCTCGCTCGCCGGCGAGCGGCGCGCGCCGAGCGACCGCGCGCTTGCGGCGATCTTCATCAGCCTGCCGCTGATGACATTGAAGGTGATGGCCGCCATCCACTGGGAAGCGTTGAAGATCTGGTGGAAGGGCATGCGACTTTATCCGCGGCCGCCGGCACCGCGTCATGCGGTAACGGCCGGGCCTGCGACGAGGGGCGGGGGCACCCAATGAGTTCATTCGACACCGTCGATCATGTGATTACACCGCCGCGTCTGGCCGGACGGCTGGTTCGCACGCTGGCGCCGCAGCCCTGTTTCGGTTCGCTGCGGATCGTGACGCCCGGCGGTGAGCGCATCGATGTTCGCGGGCCGCTGGCCGGGCCCGACGCCGTGCTGGTGCTGAAACGCTGGCGCGCGGTGTGGCGCTTGCTGCGCGGCGGCGAAATCGGCTTTGCCGAAGCCTTTATCGATGGCGACTGGGCGAGCCCCGATCTGACGCTGCTGCTGGAATGGGCGTTGCGCAACGAGAAGACGTCGGGCGTCTATCGCGGCCATGTCGGCGCGCGGCTGATGCGCCGCCTGGCGCACGGTCTGCGCGCCAATACCAAGCGCGGCAGCCGCCGCAACATCGCGGCGCATTACGACCTCGGCAACGACTTCTACAAGCTGTGGCTCGATCCAAGCATGAGTTACTCGTCGGCGGTCTATGCCGGGGACGATGAGACGCTGGAACAGGCGCAGCAGCGCAAGCTCGATCGTATCGTTGCCCTGCTCGACAAACCTGACGACGCCGGGGTGCTCGAGATCGGTTTCGGCTGGGGCGGGGTGCTGGAGCGGCTGATTGCGACGCATCGCTGCCGCATGACCGGGTTGACACTGTCGACCGAGCAACTGGCCTTTTCTCGCGCGCGGCTCGATAAGCTGGGCGTGTCCGCCGACCTCCGCCTCCAGGATTATCGCGACGTCGACGGGCAATTCGACCGCATCGTCTCGATCGAGATGCTGGAAGCGGTCGGCGAGCGCTATTGGCCGGTCTATTTCGACAAGTTGCGGTCCTGCCTGAAGCCGGGCGGCACCTGCGTGCTGCAAGTCATCACAATCGATGAAGACCGCTTCGCCGATTATCGGGCCCACCCGGATTTCATCCAGGCCTATATCTTTCCGGGCGGTATGCTGCCGACCAAGACAGCGGTGCGCGAAGCGGCGATGGCCGCCGGGTTCACGCTCGGCACCGAAGAGGCCTTTGGCCCGTCCTACGCGAAGACCTTGCGGGCCTGGCGCGAGCGCTTCCTGGCAAGAACCCGGGACATTTCGGCGCTCGGGCTCGATGGCCACTTCCGGCGCATGTGGGAATACTACCTCGCGTACTGTGAGGCCGGATTCCTCTGCGGTTCGGTCGATGTCAGCCTGTTCCAGCTGCGCGGCTAGGCGGGACGGTATCGCCGCACGCTTTCGCGAGCCGGCCCGAGCGCATTCCAAGGTCGATGCCGGCCGTCCTTGCAAGAGGGCGCCGCTTTAAGTATTAGGAAAATCAAAGATTTGGCCCGAGTCGGGGATCCCCGCGCGCGGAACCAATCGTTTACCAAGACCGCGCCGGCGGGGTTCAAAATCGCCGCTATTGAGGTTAATCTTAGCGGTGAAGTCAGTCGGGGACGAATTTCCACGCATGTCAGTTTTGGTGGAGAGCGGCCGGTTCGGTCTGTGCGCGCGCCTGTCGGCGCTCGTCATGGGCTCGCTGATGCTCGCCAACTGCTCCGGCAGCACCTCGCGCCTCGATCCCAAATGGGGCGTGGCCTCGAGCCCGCGCGTCGTTGAGCCCGGCGAGCCGGTGCCGAAAGGCGGCGGCCGCTATCGTGTCGGCAAGCCCTATACCGTCGCCGGCCGCGTTTATGTTCCCGAAGAGGACGTGAACTACCGGGCCGAGGGTTACGCCTCGTTCTACGGCGACGATTTCCATGGCCGCTACACGGCCAATGGCGAAGTCTTCGACATGAATTCGATTTCGGCGGCGCATCCGACCATGCCACTGCCGTCCTATGCGCGGGTCACCAATCTGCGCAACAAGAAGTCGATCATCGTGCGCGTCAACGATCGCGGGCCCTATGTCGGCAACCGCGTCATCGACGTGTCGGTGCGCACCGCCAAGCTCCTGGGTTTCTACGGGCAGGGGCTCGCCAAGGTGAAGGTCGAATATGTCGGCCGCGCACCGCTGTCCGGCTCCGACGACCGCAAGCTGGTGGCGACGTTGCGTGACGGCAATACGCCGGAGCCGAAGGTGCGGGTCGCCTCGTCGCAGAATTTCGCGCCGTATTTCGACTCGCGGCCGATGAGCGAAGCCTCGAAGGCGGCCCAGTTGCCGGCCCAGGCGACTCCGGTTCAGCATCTCGCCTCGGCCGAGCCGGAGGATGGCGAAACGCCGCTGCCGCCCGATCTGCCGGCGGCGATCCGTCAGCCTGCGGTGGATACCACCAGCCGCGCCAGTGCTTCGTCGGCTTCGCCGGTTTCGGCCTATGCCCCGGTCCGCTATGATGGCCGGTCCGCGGGGTTCATGAGCGGCCGCGGCCTTTACTAGGCCCTTCCAATCCCGCAACCGCAGCGCCATTTTGCTCGGGAGCCCGGCTTGTGGCCGGCCTCGAGGCGTAACGGCGTCGAAAGTGGTGTGAGCCGGGAAGATCAAGACGAATATGGCGTTATTTCCGCGAGGTCATAAAGTCCGGCTGGTTTTGGCCACGCTGATCGTCGCCGCGCTATGCGCGCCGGTCATGGCCGCGACCAAGGCGCATCGCCCGGGTTCCGGTCTGGCGCACCGGCCGGCTTCCGGCCTTGCCGCCCGCAAGGACGTCAAGAAGGACGATCCGCCGATCAACGCGCCGCACGCCATCCTGATCGATGCCGAAAACGGCAGCGTGCTGTTCGAGCGCGATCCGGACGTCATGATCTATCCGGCCTCGCTCGCCAAGCTGATGACGGCGGAATACGTCTTCCACCTCATCAAGACCGGCAAGCTCAATCTCACCGACGAATTCACTGTCAGCGAGAATGCCTGGCGCAAGGGTGGTGCGCCGTCGCGCACCTCGACCATGTTCGCGGCGCTGCACAGCCGCGTCAGCGTCGATGCACTGATCCACGGCATGATCATCCAGTCGGCGAACGATGCCTGCATCGTCCTGGCCGAAGGGCTCGATGGCAACGAGGCGGCGTTTGCCGCCAAGCTGACGCAGCGGGCGCGCGAGATCGGTCTCGCCAAATCGACCTTCGCCAATTCCAACGGCCTGCCCGATCCGGGCACGCAAGTGACGACGCGCGAACTCGGCATTCTCGCGCGCCAGCTCATCGTCAATTATCCCGAGCTCTATCCGATCTACGGCCAGCGCGATTTCACCTGGAACAAGATCAAGCAGCCGAACCGCAATCCGCTGCTGGCGATGGATATCGGCGCCGACGGTTTGAAGACCGGCTTCACCAAGGAAGCCGGATACGGTCTGGTCGGCTCGGCGGTGCAGAACGGCATTCGCCTGATCGCGGTCGTCAACGGGCTGAGTTCGCCGAAGGAACGTGCCGACGACGGCAAGAAGCTTCTGGAGTGGGGCTTCAAGAATTTCGAACACCGCATCCTGTTCGCCGAAGGCCAGACCATCGGCACCGCCAAGGTTTTCGGCGGCGCCGACGGCAGCGTGCCGCTGGTCGCGCCGGGAATGGTGCAAGTGATGATGCCGAAAACCGGCGGCGAGCGGCTGATCGCGCGCATCGTCTACAAGGGGCCGGTGCCGGCGCCGGTCGTGAAGGATCAGCCGGTCGGCGAACTGCGCGTCTGGCGCGGCGACAAGGTGATCCTCAATATGCCTCTGAAGGCCGCCGAAGCGGTCGACAAAGGCTCGCTGTCGCAGCGCGCCGTCGATGCCGTGGCCGAACTGGTCATCGGTTTGTTCCGTGCCGGTGCGCAAAAGCTATGAGCGCAGAATCCTCTAGGAAGCCCGGCAAGTTCATCACCTTCGAAGGCGGCGAGGGCTCGGGCAAGTCGACCCACGCCGCCGCGCTCGCCGACAGGCTGAAAGCGCGCGGGCTCGATGTCGTGCTGACGCGCGAGCCGGGTGGCTCGCCCGGCGCCGAGATTATCCGCCATATCATCCTGTCCGGTATCGCCAAGCCGCTCGGCACTGAAACCGAGACGATCCTGTTCGCCGCCGCGCGCGACGACCACGTCAAGGCGACCATCTTGCCCGCGCTGCAGGCCGGCCGCTGGGTGGTCTCGGACCGCTTCATCGATTCAACGCGCGTCTATCAGGGCGTGGTGGGCAAAGTCGACATGAAATTGATCCGCGCGCTGGAGCGCGTCACGGTCGGCGAGACGATGCCGGATCTGACCATTCTCATCGACGTGCCGGCCAATATCGGTTTGGCGCGTGCCAAGACCCGGCGCGGCACCGGGGCGGCCGACCGTTTCGAAGCGGAGTCTGTCGAGTTTCATGAAGAGCTGCGCCAGGCCTTCTTGAACATCGCCGCGCGCGAGCCCAAACGTTTTGCAGTCATCGACGGCCGCGCCCCGCGCGAAGTCGTCGCCGAGCGCATCTGGCAGGCGGTCGAGCAGCGATTGCTCGGCGTGCCGCAGGCTTTGGACGTGGCAGCGCCGTGAGCGAGGAACGGGACGACGGCGAGCCCTTGGCGCCGCACGAAACGACCGTTTTGTTCGGTCACGGCGATGCCGAGCAGACGCTGCTGAATGCCTATCGTTCCGGGCGCATGCCGCATGCCTGGCTGATCGGCGGTCAGCCGGGGATCGGCAAGGCGACCTTGGCCTATCGGCTGGCGCGGTTCGTGCTGGCGCATCCCGATCCAACCGCCACGGACGTACAGACGGCAACGGCGCTGGATGTCGCGGCCGACCACCCCGTGACGCGGCGCATCGCGGCACGCGCCCAGGGCGATCTCCTCGTGCTGGAGCGCGCCATCAACGAACAGACCGGCAAGCTCTTCACCACCATCCGGGTCGACGACGTCCGGCGGACGGTCGGCTTTTTCGGCGCCACCGCCGCCGAAGGCGGCTGGCGCGTCGCGATGGTCGACGCGATCGACGATCTGCAGCGCGAGGGTGCCAATGCGCTGCTCAAGATTCTCGAAGAGCCGCCGCCGCGCACTTTGCTGTTGCTGATCAGTCATTCGCCGGGACGCGAATTGCCGACGATCCGCTCGCGCTGCCGTCGTTTGCTGCTGCGGCCGCTCGGTAGCCCGGACGTTCTGCGCGCGCTCGCCGCGGCCACGGGACGCGCTGACGACGAGCCCGAACTGGTCCAGGCGGCTGCCGCGTCGGACGGCAGCGTCGGCCGCGCCTTGCGCTTTCTCGACGACAAGGCGCTGGCCCTGCGCCAGCGTGTGCTCGACCTCATTGCACAACTGCCGAATCCGGACCCGCGCGGGCTGCACGCGCTCGGCGATGCCCTGTCCGGCACCGATCCAGAATCGCTCGCAACCTTCATGGACCTGGTGAATGGCTGGCTGTCGCAACGGCTGACGCCGCAGGCCAACGATGCGGCAAAGTTGTACAAGGCGGCGGAGGCGTGGGAGGTCGTCAATCGCGCCGCGCGCGACGTCGATGCCTACAACCTTGAGCGCAAGCCGCTGGTGTTTTCGGTGTTCGGAGAACTCGCCAAGGCCGCGCGTTAGCGCCCCCTCGATCGTGACGGCTGACACGAATTTCGACGCCGCCAGGTCGGGCTGTGATCGGCGCGGCTCGCCATTCCCGGATCACATGCCCTCGTAAGCGGATACCAGTGCCGTTCACGGCCGCGCGCCCGGCGTCGGCGAGACTGTTCGGCTGGTTTGATAACCACGATGAACGCAATCGTTGGGGGCAAAACCGTGAAATCGATCCGCATTCGCCGGGCTGCCGACTAATATCAATATGGCAATGTGAAATGCCGTTTGGCGACCGGCGGCACTGTTATCAGTGTGTTGGCGGTCACAGCGAGGCTCGACGGCATCCTGATACTAGTCACGTGGGCGTGACCTAATATGAGGGGAAAGTCGGTGCAAAAGGAAAGTCCAGCCAAGTCGCTCGTCGTGAAGCGATCCATCGTCATCGGCGGCCACAAGACCAGTGTTAGTCTTGAAGATGCCTTCTGGCAGGAACTGAAGCGAATCGCCGGCCATCAGCGCGTCACGCTGTCGTCCGTCATCGGCAGCATCGACATGCGCCGTCAGGAGGGAAATCTGTCGTCCGCGATCCGTCTGTTCGTCCTCGAACAAGCGCGCGCCCGGGCGATGGCTGCGATCGCCGCACGCCAAAGCCGCGGCGGCGAGACATCGACGGCAGGCTGACGGCCGCAAATAATATGCCCAAAAGCAATCGCCGGCCTTGAAGGCCGGCGACAGGACAGGTCGAAAAGAAGCGCGCGTTAGTAACCGCGCTTCTTGTTCTTCTTAGCGGCCTTGCGGGCGGCATAGCGCGCGTCGCGCTTGGCCTTCTGCTCCGCGAGCAGGGCCTCGTTGGCGGCGGCCTGCTCGGAGGCTTCGAGGGCCGCGAGTTCCTCGGCTTCCTTCTGCAGCTTGGCCTGGCGCTCGGCCTCGATGGCGGCGAGGCGGGCCTGCTCGGCCTCGCGCACCTTGCGTTCCGCTTCGCGTTCGGCATCGCGCTGAGCCTGGCGCGCAGCGCGGGCTTCGGCGATCGCCAGGCGCTCTTGGCGCTTGATTTCGAGTTCGGGATCCTGGGTGGCGGCGCGGAACTTCTCCAACATCGCCTTTTTAACGGCAGCGGCATTGTTCCGGCGCTCAAAAGCGTCGGGGTGTCTGAATTGACTCAAATTTTCGCTCCTGGGGGGTCGTCAATCTTGGTGGGACAATCCACGCCGTATATGGCGCGGCGGCGCGGTTTGTTCAACCGCGATGATGCAATTTTCACATCCGCAGATGCGCTATGAAAAATGGCCGGAACGTCGCGCGCTCCGGCCATTTCGGTCGGCAGGATATACCGCCGTTACAGCCGGGCTTCCTCGAAGGCGTTGACCCACATCGCGCAGATACCGGAGCGGACGATCTCGGCGCGCGTGAATTCGACCACCGGGACCGGGAGATTCTGGCTATCGATGAGCTCGATTACGGTGCGCAGGCCGCTGCCCGAGGTGAGGTCGCACTGGCTGACGTCGCCGTTGATCACCACGGTGCACTCTTCGCCGATGCGGGTGAGGAAGGTCTTGATCTCGGCCGGCGTCGCGTTCTGGGCCTCATCGAGCAGGACGAAGGCGCCTTTCCACGAGCGGCCGCGCATCACTTCGAATGGCACCAGTTCGATGGCGCCGTTCTTGAGCGCGATGTCGTAGGCCGCCTTGCCGATACGCTCTTTGATGGTTTCGATCACCGGCGCTGCCCAGGGCGCGAATTTGTCTTCGAGCGAGCCGGGGAAGAATCCGAGCGAACGACCGCACGGCACGTTGGGCCGCGTCAGGATGATCTTGTCGATTTGGCGGTTGCGGAGGAGGTCGGCGGCGTGCGTGGCCGCGATCCAGGTCTTGCCGGTGCCGGCGGGCCCCAGAACGATGACCTGGGGAAATCTGCGAAGGGCGTCGAGGTATTCGGCTTGGGTCGGGTTGAGCGCTTTTATCGGCGGTAAGACACGTTCGGCGTCGAACTTGTTCTGGAAGTTGATGATCTCGGCGGTGCCAGACAAGCGTTCATGACGGCGTCTCTTCTTGTTCAGGTTCTTACCCAAGGCCGACTCCTTCTGGTGGACTTGCTGTGGGTCGCAGGCACCAGCGCTCGTTGCTGGCATGAGCCAAGCCATGCATCGCGCGTGCCAGATCCCGGCGCTTGGGGCGTCGGGCTAAAGCGGTGCTGGGTCTGCGAGGGGTGGCGGCTAGCGCTCTGGTGCCCGGGAGCATTCGAGTCCCGGCCCATTTGGAAGCGCCTTCGATCCGCAATCGACGAACCGCCATGACCATGAAGCTAAGCGATTCGGATGACACTTCCTTAAAAATATCGCGGTGCGAAAACGCCATACAGATGAACGAAAGCCGACTCGTGATGGCGTCGCATTCCGCGGTGATGACGGGAACACTGTGACCGGGATATCGGCGCGCTCGGCTTCGCTCGCTGCCGGCTTACTGCTTGGCCAGCCCGCAGTAGCGCAGCCGGCCATCGTCCCAGCAACCGGTGCGCATGCAGGCCGATCGCCGCGCGCCGCAGGCGGTCAGGCATGACGACAGCGTGCCCTTCGGCAGCTGGGCGCAGCTTTGCCGGCACGTTGCTTCTTCGCCCGAACATTTCATCGGATCGGCTTGGGCCGCCTGCGCGACGAACAGGGTGGCGACCAACAGCGTGGCGACCAACAGCGTGGCGACCAACAGCGTGGCGCCGAGATAACGACGAATGCTCATCGGTTGGAGGCTATGCGAGTCGATGGCCGCCGAACACTGGCAATCGGACGGCCGCGCGGCCGGGGATGGGCGCGCGAAGATTAGAAAAATCGTCAAATTCTTCCGTTGCTTAAGGGTCGTTTAACCTTAACCCCCGCATCGTAACGCACGAGAACCCTTGGAATGTCGGCGTCAGGCCGCTTGTTGAGTTCGAGTTGCGTTCCGCATGAACACTTCGGCCGCCGCCTATTTCGACGCTTCCTGGGTCGACGACCGTCGCGTTTCACCCCGCGTTCGGCGCCGCGCGCTACGCGGCATCCTCAACAGTTCAATTCTTGGGCTCGGCACGGTTGCTGCACTGGGTACGGCCGCCATCGCGGTGACGCTCGCGGCCGGATGGATGGCGAGCAGCGCCGTTGCGCCGCGCGTGCGCTTGCCGATCGGCCCGGCGTCGCTGGCGCTGGTGCCTTACGATCCGTCGGTGCAGACGACGGCGCGGGCGCCGACGTCGTGGTCGACGGCCTTTATCGATCGGACCAAACCGCTGATCGCCGAGCCGGGCAGGCGGGCGATCGCGACACCGACCGCTGCGCCCGTACGCCATGCGGCCCGGCCCGCCGCCATTCCGTTGCCGCGGCCGTTGCCGGCACGCCTGGCTCAGACGCGCGCCGATCTTGGTCAGGCATCGACGGTCGCGAATCTTGCACCGCAGACGGTCACGCCGCCGGCGCAAAGTCTGATGCCGCAGCCGATTGCCGATCAGGTGCCGCGGGTGCTTTCGCTGGCGACTCCGATGCCGACGGCGCGACCCGAGATCAAGACGCATCCGCCGGCAGCGGTCGAGCCCGCCGCCAAACCGGAAGGTAGCTCGAAGATCGAGATGCTGGCCAAAGCCGATGTCTCCCGTGTCGAACCGAAGGCCGCCACGCCGAAACTGTCGGCGCCGGCGACGATCCCATCGGCGATGCCGGATTCGGTGAGCCGCACCGCGGTCTACGACATCTCCGAGGGTATCGTGCATATGCCCGACGGCTCGCGGCTCGAGGCGCATTCCGGCATGGGCGAGAAGATGGACGACCCGCGCTATATTAAGGTGCGCATGCGCGGGCCGACGCCGCCAAACGTCTATGTGCTGACCGAGCGCGAGAGCCTGTTCCATGGCGTGCGCGCCATCCGCCTCAATCCGGTCGATAGGGGTCGGATGTTCGGCCGTGACGGCATGCTGGCGCACACCTATATGATCGGGCCGACCGGACAGTCGAATGGCTGCGTGTCGTTCAAGGATTATCGCAAATTCCTCACCGCCTTCCTCGACGGCAAGGTCGACAAGATGGTGGTGGTGCCGGATTTGAGGGGCACGTCGTGGAAGGCTGCAGCGCTCGAAGCCCAAGGCGTCAATGCCTCGCCGCGGCGCTTTGCCGGCGGCTACAGCCGGCCGCGCATCTTCCCCGGCGAAAGCGACAGCGGTCCGCGCTACACCGCCGCTCTGGCCTATGGCAGCGAACGCGGCGCCGGCACCTGGTAGGCTCGAAGGCCTCGCCAAGCACCTGAAATCGCTGAAAAACGGCTTGCTTGCCGAAGGGGCGGGGGGTTGTTACCTAACCCGCTGACTGGTGTGCGGCGGGAATCTCCCGCCGCGTCATTTTTGAGCCCCAAGGCCCCAATGCCCGCGAAACCGCCCTTTTACATCACCACGGCCATCTCCTACCCGAACGGCTTTCCGCATATCGGTCACGCCTATGAGGCGATCGCGACCGATGCGATCGCTCGCTTCATGCGGCTCGACGGCTACGACGTCTATTTCCTGACCGGCACCGATGAGCACGGCCAGAAGATGCAGCAGACCGCGGCCAAGCTTGGGCTGACGGCCCGGCAACTGCGCGACCAGAACGTGCCGCGCTTCGAAGCCATGGTGAAGATGCTCAACCTATCGAACGACGACTTCATCCATACGACGGAAGAGCGCCACTACCGCTCGTCCGAAGAGATCTGGCGGCGGATGGAGAAAAACGGCGACATCTATCTCGACAAGTATTCCGGCTGGTACTCGGTGCGCGATGAAGCCTATTACGCCGAGGACGAGACGCATCTGAACGAGCAGGGCACGCGGCTGGCCACCAAGACCGGCACGCCGGTCGAATGGGTCGAGGAGGAGAGCTATTTCTTCAAGCTTTCCGCCTACCAGGACAAGCTGCTGAAGCTCTACACCGAGGTGCCGGATTTCGTGCTGCCGAAGGAGCGCCTCAACGAAGTGGCGAGCTTCGTCCGCGGCGGGCTCAAGGACCTGTCGCTGTCGCGCACCACCTTCGACTGGGGCATTCCAGTGCCCGGCAACCCGAAGCACATTATGTATGTGTGGGTCGACGCGCTGACCAACTACATCACCGGTGTCGGCTTTCCCAACGAAAACGACCCGAAATTCCAGCGTTATTGGCCGGCGGCGCTGCACGTCATCGGCAAGGACATCGTGCGTTTCCACGCCGTGTACTGGCCGGCCTTCCTGATGTCGGCCGGCGTCGCGGTGCCGAAGCGCATTTTCAGCCACGGCTTCCTGTTCAACCGCGGTGAGAAGATGTCGAAGTCGGTCGGCAACGTGGTCGATCCCTTCACTATGGCTGAGACCTACGGCGTCGATCAGATGCGCTTCTTCTTCCTGCGCGAGGTACCGTTCGGGCAGGACGGCAGCTACAGCCACGAAGCCATCGTCAACCGCATCAATGCCGACCTCGCCAACGATCTCGGCAACCTGGCGCAGCGCTCGCTGTCGATGGTTGGCAAGGCTTTCGAAGGCAAATTGCCGGTGCCGGGCGAGTTCACGCCGGAGGATCAGACCATCCTCGCGGCGGCCGATGCCATGCTGCCGGCGGCGCGCGAGCACATGAAGACGCAGCAACTGCACCACATGCTGCACGTTGTTTGGTCGGTGGTGGCCGACGCCAACCGCTATTTCGCCTCCGAGGCGCCCTGGGCCAAAGCCAAGACCGATCCCAAGCGGCAGGGGACCATCCTCTACGTCACCGCCGAGATCATCCGGCAGGTCGCCATCCTGGCGCAGCCGGTGATGCCGGCCTCCGCCGGCAAGCTGCTCGACCTGCTCGCCATCCCCGCCACCGAGCGCGATTTCTCGGCGCTGGAAGGGGGCAAGCGCATCGCGCCCGGTTCGACCCTGCCGGCCCCGCAGGGCGTGTTCCCGCGTTACGTCGAGCCGGAGACCGCCGAAGGCGCGACCAAGGCTCCGAAAGAGTCCAAAATGGCGAAAAAGCCCTGATGCTCGTCGATAGTCACTGTCACCTCGATTTTCCCGAATTCGCGCCCGAGCTCGATCAGATCGTCGAGCGGGCGCGCGCGGCTGGTGTCGGGCGCCTGGTGACGATCTCAACTCGGGTGAAGAAGCTTACGCAAGTCATTGCGATCGCTGAAAAATACCCGGAGATTTTCGCCTCGGTCGGAACCCACCCGCACAATGCCCAGGAGGAGCTGGATATCGACGCCGCGGAGCTGGTTCGGCTCTGCCGGCACCCGAAGATCGTTGCGCTCGGCGAAGCCGGCCTCGACTGCCACTATGACAAGTCGCCGCGCACCGATCAGGCATGGAGCTTCCGCGAGCACATCAAGGCGGCGCGGGAAACGGGGCTGCCGCTGGTGATCCATACGCGCGAGGCCGACGCCGATACGGCCGTGATCCTGGAAGACGAAATGGGCAAGGGCGCCTTTGCCGCCGTGCTGCATTGCTACACCGGTGGCCGCGACCTCGCCTTCAAGGCGGTTGAACTCGGGCTCTATATCGGTTTCACCGGCATCATCACCTTCAAGAACGGCGAGACGCTGCGCGACATCGCTCGTGATCTGCCGGCCGACCGCATTCTGGTCGAAACCGACGCACCGTTCCTGGCGCCGATCCCGTATCGCGGCAAGCGCAACGAGCCGTCTTTCGTCGTCAACACCGCCAAGGTGCTGGCCGAGACGCGCGGCGTATCCGAGGCCGAGATTGCGCGGCAGACCACGGAAAACTTCTTCCGGCTGTTTTCCAAGGTGCCGCGTGAACTGGCCTCCGACGTCAGGATGGCCGGATGACCTTGCGATTCACGATTCTCGGTTGCGGCTCATCGATGGGCGTTCCGCGCGTGGCGCTCGGCTGGGGCGATTGCGACCCGAACGAGCCGAGGAACCGGCGCCGGCGCTGTGCGCTCTTGGTGGAGCGCATTGAGGCGCCGGACAAGGTCACCCGGGTTCTGATCGACTGCGGCGCGGATATCCGCGAGCAGCTCATCGAGGCCAATGTCGACTGGGTCGATGGCGTCCTGATCACGCATGAGCACGCCGACCACACTCACGGCATCGACGACCTGCGGCCGATGTTCGTCAAGCACCGGCGGCGCGTCGACGTCTACATGGACGAGCCTACCTCGGTCGCGCTGCACGCCCGCTTTGCCTACTGCTTCAGGACACCGGCCGGCAGCAGCTATCCGCCGATCCTGGCCGAGCACCGGCTGACCCCGGGCGTGTCCGTGACAATCGACGGGCAGGGCGGCCCTATCGAGGCGTTGCCGTTCCTGCAGGATCACGGCGACATTGTGTCCCTCGGCTTCCGTTTCGGCGACGTCGCCTACTCGACCGACATGAAACGGCTGCCGCCGGACAGCGTCGCGGCACTGGACCGCGTCGATACCTGGATCGTCGACGCGCTGCGCAAGGCGCCACATCCGAGCCACATGAACCTCGATGAATCGCTGGCGCTGATCGCCGAGATCAAACCGCGGCGGGCCATCCTGACGGATATGCATAGCGATCTCGACTACCAGACGCTGCGTCGGACGCTGCCGGCGAATGTCGAGCCGGCTTTCGACGGGATGCAGTTCGAGGCCTAAGATCAGCGCGAAAAATGCGTGATTTCAATAAAATGCACCAGACTCTTGAACCGCCGTATCCGCTTTGAGACCAACCAAATCACACAGAGATATTCCATAATATGTCTTATGCGAATCGGGTTGAAGCCAGCGGGGCTGGCGAAGTCTCTGGATAAGCCCGCAGCCTGCCGCGCCATGGCCGGCCTGCGCCGCTAGGTTCTCGGCTTGCCGCCGTCCCGACGCCCAAGCCTGAGTGACCCCGTGAAGCCATCCCGCGACATCTCCCGCCTGATCGAGATCATGGCCGCGCTGCGCACGCCCGTGACCGGCTGCCCGTGGGACCTCGAACAGAACTTTGCGACCATCGCACCGTACACCATCGAGGAAGCCTACGAGGTCGCCGACGCGATTACGCGCGGCGATCTGGCGGACCTGCGTGACGAACTTGGCGATCTGTTGCTGCAGGTCGTGTTCCACGCGCGGATGGCCGAGGAACAAGGCACGTTCGATTTCGGCGGCGTCGTTGACGCCGTCACGACCAAGATGATCCGGCGCCACCCACATGTTTTCGGCGATCTGCAAGGTCAGGACACCCAGGCGGTCAACGCCCAATGGGAGCGCATCAAAGCCGAGGAGCGCGCCGCCAAGGCCGAGCGCCAACCAGCGAGGCCGCCGAGTGCGCTGGACGGCGTGCCGGTCGCCCTGCCCGCATTGACCCGCGCCCTGAAGCTGCAGCAGAAGGCCGGCCGCGTCGGCTTCGACTGGAACGATCCGCGCGCCGTGCTGGCCAAGATCCGCGAGGAAGCCGACGAGATCGAAGCCGAGCTCGATCGCGCCGAAAGCGAGAAAGCCGCGGCGGAGGTCGGCGATCTGTTGTTCGCTGTGGTCAATCTGGCCCGACACCTGGGAGCCGACCCGGAGGCGATCCTGCGCGCCACCAACGCCAAGTTCGAACGTCGCTTCACCGCGATCGAGGCCGCGCTGGCGGCGCAAGGCAAGAAGCCGCAGGACGCCACGCTCACCGAGATGGACGCGCTGTGGGATGAGGCGAAGAAGGCGGGCTTGTAGGGTGTGGCGCTGAGCGAGGCAAAGCTCAACATGGGGCTGCCGCGGCTCGCCTTCGCCGAACGTCGCACCACCGGCAGGATCGAGCGAGAGCGGCAGCGCGCCGTCTATCGACTTGGCGCGGCACTCGTGCGACTTTCGTCGTGTAGCCGCTCGCCGGCTCAAGGCGAGACTTTCAACGTCAGGCTAACGGAGGTGGCATGGATTATCTCACATTCGTCGTGCTTGTCGTCCCGGCGATAATTGGTTTTGTCGCCGCCCTAACCTTCGGCCCGAACCGCGGCGTCATCACCGGCGCTATCGTTATGCTCGTCGCCGTTTTCGTGCTGCTTCTGTTTCAGGTGACGCCGCCTATTAGCGGTCCGGGTTCCGAAACGGGTCGCATGGGCTACGCTTCCGGACTCATGCAATTCGAATGGATCCGGTGGTTGCCGTCCTTTCTCGTGGGGGCGGCACTTGGATCCATCATCTTTCGCGTTCGTCGGAAGAGCGCCTAGCAAGCGAGGCTTTGTTAGCGGACGGGATGTTCGGCAAACTTCGCCCGGACTTGCGCCGCCTTGTCGGGCGTGGCGCGTACCGTGACTTCCATATGCCCGGTTTCGTCGCTGTGCTTCTCCAGCACCTCGGCGTGGCGATAGAGCCAGCTTAAGCCGGCGCCATCGGACGCCTCGAGCGACACCGTCAGCGTCTGGCGGCCCTCGCCCAGCCGGTTCTCGATCGCCGCGAGAAGCCGATCGACGCCCTCGCCGGTCAACGCGGACACCACGACCGGCGCATTGTCCGCGCCCTGGCGCGCCGCCAGATTGAGAATGCGGTCGCGGCCGTCGGCGTCGAGCGCGTCGATCTTGTTCCAGACCTCGATGATGCGGCGGTCGGTCGCCTCGATACCGAGTTCGCCGAGCACCTTGGCAACGTCGGCCGATTGTGCCGCCGTATCCTCGTGCGACATGTCGCGGACGTGCAGGATGATGTCGGCCTCGATCACCTCCTCCAGCGTGGCACGGAACGCGGCCACCAGCATGGTCGGAAGATCGGAAATGAAGCCCACGGTATCGGAGAGAATGATGCGCGTGCCGTGCGGCAGGTCGATGGCGCGCAAGGTCGGATCGAGTGTGGCGAACAGCATGTCGGCCGACAACACGCTCGCTGCCGTGGCGCGATTGAACAGCGTCGATTTGCCGGCGTTGGTATAGCCGACCAAAGCCACGATCGGATACGGCACGCGCTTGCGGCTGTCGCGGTGCAATTTGCGCGTTCGCTTGACCTTCTCCAGATCGGCTTCGATCTTGGCGATGCGCTCCGACAGCATACGCCGGTCGGCCTCGATCTGGGTTTCGCCCGGACCGCCTAGGAAGCCGAAGCCGCCGCGCTGGCGCTCGAGATGCGTCCACGAGCGCACCAGCCGCCCCTTCTGATAGGTCAGATGGGCGTGCTCGACCTGCAGCGCGCCCTCTTTGGTGCGCGCGCGCCGGCCGAAGATTTCGAGGATCAGCCCGGTGCGGTCGATGACCTTGGCGTTCCAGGCCTTCTCCAGGTTCTTCTGCTGCACCGGCGAGATCGGGCAATCCATGATGACGACCGAGGCCTCGTGGCTCTTTACCAGGCCGGCGATCTCGTCGACCTTGCCGGAGCCGACATAGGTCGCCGGCTTGATCGCCTGCAGCGGCACCAGGCCGCCTGCGACGACCTCGAGATCGATGGCGCGGGCAAGCCCCATCGCCTCCTCGAGGCGTGCCTCGGGCGTGCGCGTATCGATGAGATGCGCGGCGCCACGGCCGCCGGGCGTGCGCACCCAGGGCTCGATGACGAGCGCACGGCCGCTGCCCGACCCCGCGGGGGTCAGGGTGTCCGTGCCTTTGTCGCGTTCGCGTGCTTCCAACTAGGCCTTTTCCGGCGTCAGCGGCTCTTCGCCACCTTCGAACAACTGGATCGGATGGCCGGGCATGATCGTCGAGATCGCGTGCTTGTAGACGAGCTGCGAATGACCGTCCCGGCGCAACAGGACGCAGAAGTTATCGAACCAGGTCACGACGCCTTGCAGTTTCACACCGTTGACCAGAAAGATGGTCAGCGGAATTTTTGCTTTTCGGACGTGATTGAGAAACGTGTCTTGTAAGTTCTGCGCTCGATCGGCTGCCATGGCCGTGGTCCATTTTTTAGCTCGCATCTTAACGCGCGAGACAATCGTTGCCCTTTAGTCCTCGACCGGTCTTTACGCCCATCCCCTGGAGGCGGCGCTGCCGAGGCCCGGGAGTGCCCATTAGATGGTAAGGCGCCGTCCGGTGCAAGCGGAACTTGTGGCTTTTCGCGGCAACCCACTGAATAGATACGATTTTCTTGAATACCGGCGCGGCGGCTTCAGGTGAACTCGGCTTGGCTGTGGTAGTCGCGGCGCAGCGCCGAGGCGGTCGTGCCGGGCGCCCGGTTGCCGATCGGCCGGCCGTCAATTTCCACGACCGGCATCACTGCCTGACTGGCCGACGTGAGGAAGGCTTCGCGCGCCGCATAGGCCTCCTCGACCGTGAAGGCGCGCTCTTCGAAGCGCAGGCCCTGCGCCGCGATCAGGTCGATCAGGACCGAGCGAGTGATACCCGGCAGGATGTCGCCGCCGAGCGGCCGCGTCACCAGGACGCCGTCGCGGGTCACGATCCAGGCGGTCGATGACGCGCCCTCGGTCACTCGTCCCTCTTCGTCCACCAGCCAGGCCTCGCGGGCGCCTTTGTCTCGCGCGGTCTGCTTGGCCAGCACATTGGGCAATAGCGACACCGACTTGATATCGACATGGTGCCAGCGCTCGTCCGCCACGGTGATCACGGCGATGCCGGCTTCGGCTTGAGCCTCGATCTTCGCGAGATTGTTGGCGCGCGCCGTCACCACCACGGTCGGCGGCGTGCCGGCTGGCGGAAACGGAAAATCGCGACGCATCGCGCCGCGCGTCACCTGAACATAGACGATGCCGTCGGTGACGCGATTGCGCCGGATGGTTTCACGCATGACGATGGCCAACGATTGAACCGACATCGGCCGCTTCATGCGAAGCAGGTCGAGCGACCGTTGCAGCCGCGCCATGTGGCGGCGCTCGTCAACCAGTTTGCCGCCCCTCACCTCGCAGACTTCATAAACGCCGTCGGCGAACTGGAAGCCGCGGTCGTCGATGCTGACGCCGGCCTCGGCATGCGGCAGGTAGCGGCCGTTGACGTAAGCGATGCGGGACATGGCTAATTCCGTGCGCTACCCAATCCCCAGCGCCTTGAGCTTGCGATGCAAGGCCGAGCGCTCCATGCCGACAAATTCAGCGGTGCGCGAGATATTGCCACCGAAGCGCGAGATCTGCGCCACCAGATATTCGCGTTCGAATACCTCGCGCGCGTCGCGGAGCGGCAACCCCATCAACTGTTCGCCACCATTGCCATTCGGCATCGCCGGCACCATCGAGCCGACATCGGGCGGCAGCATTGACGCCGACAGCACGGCATCCGGCTCGCCGCCGGCCAGGATCATCAGCCGCTCAATGTTGTTGCGCAACTGACGGACGTTGCCCGGCCAGTTGTGCGATTGCAGCACGGCCATGGCGTCTTCGCCGATGCGCCGCTTCGGCAGGCCAGTCGACTGCGAGATCTGGTCCATGAAGTAATCGATCAGCGCCGGAATATCCTCGCGCCGCTCCGACAATGGCGGCACGCGGATCGGCACCACCGAAAGGCGGTGATAGAGATCCTCGCGGAACTCGCCCTCGGCGATGGCGGCCTCGAGATTGCGCGAGGTCGAGGCGACGATACGGACATCGACCGCGACCTTGGCCGAACCGCCGACGCGGCTGAAGGTCTGGTCGACCAGCACGCGCAGGATCTTGTTCTGGGTTTCGCGCGGCAGATCGGCGACGTCGTCGATAAACAGAGTGCCGCCATGCGCCTCTTCCAGCGCACCGGGCTTGCGCGGCTCGGGGCCGTTGGCCTCGACGCCGAACAGTTCGGTCTCCATGCGCTCGGGCGTGATCGCGGCGGCGTTGATGACGATGAACGGCCCGTTCGCCCGCGCCGACAACTGATGCATCGTGCGTGCCGCCAGCTCCTTGCCGGCGCCGGACGGGCCGACGATCAGGACGCGGCTATTGGTCGGCGCCACGCGTTCGATCGCCTGACGCAGGCTCGACATCGACGGCGACTGCCCGACCAGCATCGACGGCGACGGCGCCATCTGCTTGAGATGCCGGACCTCGCGCTTGAGCCGCGACGTTTCCAGTGCGCGCTCGGCGACCAGCACCAAGCGGTCGGCCTTGAACGGCTTTTCGATGAAGTCGTAGGCGCCCTGTTTGATAGCGGCGACCGCGGTTTCGATGTTGCCGTGCCCCGAAATCATGACGATCGGAATCTCGGGGTGCTCGCCCTTGAGGATGCCGAGCAGTTGCAGGCCGTCGAGCTTGGAACCCTGCAGCCAGATATCGAGGAAGATCAGGTGCGGCCGGCGCGCCACGATCGAGGCGATGGCGTCGTCGCTGTTGCGCGCGGTGCGGGCGGTGAAGCCCTCGTCTTCCAGAATGCCGGCAACCAGATCGCGGATATCGGCTTCGTCGTCGACGATGAGAATCTCGGCGGACATGGTTCTTACTCGTTGGTCGTCTTTTCGGGTTCGGCCGCTGCGGCGTCTTGCGCCTCGGCCATATCGCGGCCGGGCGGCTTGCCGGCGGCGGCGAAGCGCATGCGCATCCAGGCGCCGCGCTGGCCGGGGATTTTGTCAGCGGCGTCGCGCAATTCCAGCCCGCCGCCATGCTCTTCGAGAATGCGGCCGACGATGGCAAGACCGAGCCCGGTGCCCTTCTCGCGCGTCGTCACGTAAGGTTCCATGAGCCGGTTGCGGTTTTCCTTCGGCAGGCCAATGCCGTTGTCGACGATGTCGATGACGATGTCGCCGCCTTCGCGCGCGGCGAAGACGCGGATGGTGCCCTTGTCCTTGCCCATGACGTCCGCCGGCACGGCGGCGACGGCCTCGGTCGCGTTCTTGACGATGTTGGTCAATGCCTGCGAGATCAGGCGGCGGTCGAACTGCGCGGCCATCGGCTCTTCGGCAACCTCGGCGGAAATATCGAGATCCGGGTTGCCGACGCGCTGCAGGAACACGGCCTGGCGCACGGTGTCGGCGACGTCTTCGCCGGCGATGACGGGCTTCGGCATGCGTGCGAACTTGGAGAACTCATCGACCATCTGCCGGATGTCGTCGACCTGGCGGATAATGGTGTCGGTGCACTGCTCGAACACGCCACGGTCCTCGACGATCACCTTGCCGTATTTGCGGCGCAGGCGTTCGGCGGAAAGCTGGATCGGCGTCAGCGGATTCTTGATCTCGTGTGCGATGCGCCGGGCGATGTCGGCCCAGGCCGAGGAGCGCTGCGCGGTGACAAGTTCGGTGATGTCGTCCAGCGTGATGACGTAGCCATGGTCGGAGGCGCCGGAGCGCTCGCTGGTGACGCGGACCGACAGGTTACGCTCGCGCCCTGCCCGATTGATCGTCACCTGGTCCTGGGTGCGGCCACCGTGCTTGGCGGCCAGCATGATTCCGGAGAGTTCGGGAAACACTTCGATCAGCGGCTTGCCGATCGCTTCGGCTTCGGTGAAGCCGATCAGCTTCTCGGCCGAGCGGTTGAGGATGCTGACATTGCCGAAACTGTCGACGCCGATGACGCCGGCCGAGGCCCCGGCCAGCACCGCCTCGGTGAAGATGCGGCGGGTGTCGATGACGTCGCGGGCGCGCACTAGGTCGTCGCGCTGCGTGCGCAATTCCTGCGTCATGCGGTTGAAGGTTTCGCCGAGATGGGCGAGATCGCCCTCCGATTGCCGCACCGGCACGCGGACGAACAGATTGCCCTCCGACACCGCATTGGCGGCGCCGATCAGGCGGCGGATCGGCGCCACCAGCTTGTTGGCGAAGTTGAAGCCGATCCACACCGCCGACAACAGCACGATCAGCGCGATCACGGTATACATCAGGCCGAACGCGACCTGGACGCCGAAGCGGCGCTGCTCGATGGCGATATATTCAGAAACGCTGGCGCGGGTCTCGCGCAGTTGCGGTACGACGCGCGGATCGAGCAGACGCGTGACGTAGAGATAGCGGTTGTCGTAATTCTGCAGCTTGATCATCGCCGCGACGTAATTGGTGTCGGGCAACAGAACGAGCTGCGGCTCCTTGTCGCTGATGGTCGGCATCGCCTCGCGTGGCGGCAGCGCGAAGGTCTGGTTGACGCGGACATCGGCGCGGGCGACCTCCTTGAGGTCGCCGTCGAAGACGATGGCGGTGGCGAGGCCGCGAACCGCCGCCTGGAACGTGAGAAACTGCTTGAGCTGCTCGGGGTTCTCCTCGATGAGCGCTTTCGAGCGCGACAGGTCGAACGCCATCACCAGGATGTCGGAGCGCACGATCTGCGCGTGATCGCGCAAATAGGCTTCGGCGACGATCAGCGAATTCTCGATCGCGGCGCGGGTGCGGGTCGAGAACAGCCGGTCGAGGCCGCGGTCGAGCGTGACGCTGGCGACGATGGCGACCAGGATCGCCGGCGCCGCGGCGATGATCGAGAACAACCCGACGATACGGACATGGAGCCGTGCGGCGGCACGGCCCGAGCGCCGCGCCTGCACCACCTGCCACACTTCGCGCACGATGATGCCGAGCAGCAGGACGACCGTGGTCGCATTGGCGAGGAGCAGCGAGACGACGACGTAATGGGTCGGCGCGATCGGGGTCAGGTCGGCCAGCACGACGAAGGTGACGAACGCCGACAGCAGGGCCAGACCGACGGCGATGGGGCCGAGGATGCGGGTCCCCTCGCGTCTCGCAGGGGCGGGCGCTCCGGACAATTCGGCGGACGTGGCCTGGTCGAGGCTCATGCAGACGGTCTTGCTTCTGTTCTATCGGCAGAATTCGGTCAGGCGGAGCAGCGCGAGCGCCGCGCCGGGGAGGCAAACCCGGAGGGAATCGGAGGGCATCCTAAGCCGGCACTGATGCTTTTATACAACAATGTTGCCGAATTGCGACAAGACTGGGGCGCCCCGCCCACAAGTTGGACAGCGCCTTGCAGCCAGCGATACAAACGAATGTCGCGCTTCGGCGTTATGACGCTCATGGCGCCACGCCGTATTCCTCAGGACCTGCCATGCGACTGCTCGCCGCGCCGAAAGTCATCCCGGTCGGGCATGGCCGCAACTCCCCAATTCTCCTTGCCTGCCTCGCTGCGATCGCCCTTCTCGTAAGCCACCCCACGTCGATCGGCGCCGCGCCGCGCCAGTTCAATGCGGCCTTCACGCGCATCACCATCCAGGACACAACCCCGTTCGATGTCTTGATCGCTTATCCGACCGACCAGCCCGAAGTGTCCGTGCATGTCGGTCCTTTCACCTTGGCCGCCAGTCGCGACGCTGCCATTGCCAAGGCCGGTCCGTTCCCCGTTGTCCTGTTCTCTCACGGTAACGGGCGGAGCGGCGGCACGCCGCTGCTCAGCCACGACATCATCACATCGCTCGCGCGGCAGGGCTTCATCGTTGTCGCGCCATTCCATCCGGGCACCCGGCCAGCACTCAAGGTGCGCCCTCGACAGCTTCGCAAGGCGCTCGACAGCTTTCTCGGCGACCCGCGCTTTTCCAACGAGGCCGATCGCAACCGCCTCGCGGTGATGGGCTTCTCTTTCGGTGGCGCGGTTGCCCTGATCGCCGCCGGCGCCCATCCAGATCTTGCGCATTGGTCCGTCTACTGCCGCAATCGAACCGATGATCCCAAAGCCTGCGACGGAGTGCCGCCCAACCTGCCGCCCATGAGCCCCGACGGATCGACGTTTCAGAATTCACTGCGGGTCAAAGCGCTCGTTTTGCTTGATCCACTTGGTGCTGTCTTCGACGCCGCCGGCCTGATATCCGTCACCATGCCCACTCTTTTGTTTCGCCCTGCACAGAGCGATCTTCAGGCCGAGGGCAATATCATCAACGTGGCGCAAGCTTTGCCCGCGTCGCCGCGGTTGATCACGATCCCCGGCGGCCATTTCATTTTTGCCGCGCCGTGTTCACCCGCGCTGGCGGCGGAATCACCTGCGGTCTGCAAAGACGCCCCCGGCGTCGACCGCGTTGCGATTCATCGCCAGGTCGAAACTGAGATCGTCAACTTTCTGCGCCAAAATCTAAATTAGCTCGACGCGAAGAATTCGCGGACCAGCGGCATCACCTTGGTGCCGTAGAGCTCGATGCAGCGCATCATCTTGGCGTGCGATAAGGGCCCGGCCGAATACTTCATGTCGAAGCGCTGCGCGCCCAGCGCCTTGACCGTGCCGGCGATCTTCTTCGCCACCGTTTCCGGCGAGCCGACATAGAGCGAGCCGCCTTCGATCTCGCGCTCGAATTCACTTTTGCCGAACGGCGGCCAGCCGCGCTCGGCGCCGATCTTGTCGCGCATGCGTTTATAGTCAGCGAACAGCTCTTCGCGCGCCTGCGCGTCGGTCGCTGCGATGTAGCCGTGCGAATGCACGCCGATGGGCAGTTGCGGCTTCTGCATCTCGCCCAGCGCACGCTTGTACAGATCGACATAGGGCGCAAAGCGCTTCGGATCGCCGCCGATGATCGCGAGCATCATCGGGAAGCCGTAATGCGCAGCGCGCATCACCGACTCCGGCGTGCCGCCGACACCGATCCAGGTGGTCAGCGGCGCGTCGAGCTTGGGATGGACGCTCTGGTTGTTTAGCGGCGGCCGCGTCGCGCCTTGCCATGTCACGGGCTGCTGCGTGAGCACGGCGGCATAGAGGTCGAGCTTCTCGTTGAACAGCTCTTCGTATTTATTGAGATCGAAGCCGAACAGCGGAAACGACTCGATGAACGAGCCGCGGCCGAGTATGACCTCGGCGCGACCGTTGGAAGCTGCGTTGAGCGTGGCGAAGCGCTGATAAACGCGAATTGGATCGTCCGACGACAGCACCGTCACCGCCGAGCCGAGGCGGATGTGTTTGGTGCGGCCGGCGATGGTCGCCAGCACCATCTCCGGCGATGACACGGCGAAATCGGCGCGATGATGTTCGCCGACGCCGATGAAATCGACACCAGCCTCATCGGCCAGAACCGCCTCGTCGATCAGGTTGCGGATCACTTGCGCCGCGGGAAGCGGTTTGCCGTCGTCACAATCGGTGATGTCGCCGAATGTATCGAGTCCGAGTTCGATAATGACAGCCTCCTGTCGCATTGACCGGTCATCCGCGACCGCGCAAGGCGAGCCTTATACCGCCGACGACGCCGCATGGCAGTGGTCAAAACCCGGTCTGGCGCCGCGCCGCGCCCGGGGCACGCGCCGTAATGGAGTATAACAACCCTCGGTAGTTGACCGCCTCTCGGACGCTCTCTAAGGTTGTATTTCCCAATCGCACAGCCACAACGATGGCTTTGGACGTGCGGGCCGATGGCGACCGGTCGGGAGGAACGAATGTCCAGTGATGGCGGCGCCGTTTACGTCTGCATCGTGGTCGATGTCGAAAGCATCATCGCGACCGCCGCTGGTGAGCCTGCCGCCAATGCCTTGCCTGCCGGCGATGCCGCGAGCGCCAAACCGCAGCTGATCGGCAGCGAGGCCCAGATTGTCGTGACGACGACCGCTCGAACCGTCGGCGAAAAATTGCGCGGCGCTGAACCGGCTGTCCTCACCGTTATCGCGGGTGCCGGCGATTGCGTGCGCATCTACGCGATCTCGGGCTCGAATAATTTCGAGGGCGCCGCTCTGCTCGCCGGCATGCACCCGCGCGACGGCGACGACGTCCTCGGCGGCTTCGCCCTCGTGGCCCTGGAGCAGCCGTCGGTGATGCCGGCCGATGCGCCGCTCACGCTCGCCGACGACAGCAGCATCGAGGAATTCTGGTTCTGGGAAGCGCCGATCGTCGCCGATGGCACGCAGTCCTGCACCGCCTTGCTCGCGCTTTACGGCCGCGACGACCACGGCCAGCCGAGCTTCGCCGGCCTCTACCGGTGGGACTTCTCGCTCACCGTCAAGCTGACTGAACCGTCTGAAGAACCAAACGAAGGAGGAGCATCATGAGCAAGACCATCAATATTCTAATCACCATCGACACCGATACCGTGCAGAAAACCTATCCCAACCCAAGCAAGGACCAGAACAACCCGACCGGCATCGCCCATAACATGGGTTACATGGTCGCCACCGGCACGGTCATCAATTCCGGCCAAGGCACCGGCGACTTGAGCTTCACGGCGCTGGTCGGCGACACGGTGCGTGCTTTCGCAACCTCGGGGTCCGACAATTTCGAGGACGCCGTTCTGCTCTACGGCATGCCCATGTACAGCGGCACGCAGGTGATGAGCGCATTCAACTACCAGAACTTCACCAAGTCGGCGGTCATCCCGAACTCGACCACCTCGGTCCTGCCGGCCAAGATCGTCGACGAAGTGTTCTGGTTCTACCAGGCGAGCGTGATCACCAAGGGTACCGAGAACTACAAGGTCCAGTTCGCCCTTTACACGCGCGATCCGGCGACCGGCCAGCCCGTGCTGAAAGGCTATTACGCTTGGGATCCGCAGATCACGGTTGCCGGCTGATTACACCGGCACCTGGCCGAAACCCGCAAGTGTGGCCGCCGCGCAGTCAGCCCCGGTTAGGGGCGCAGTGCGGCGGCACGGGACGGAGAGGTCATGCCGCGACGTCAGTTGCCGCCGCGGTAAACCTGAATGTCGAGATCGCGGATCTTCTTGCGCAGGGTGTTGCGGTTGACGCCGAGCAGGTCGGCAGCGCGGATCTGGTTGCCGCGCGTCGCCGCCAGCGCGGCGGTGAGCAACGGGTATTCGATCTCGCGCAGGATGCGGTGATAGAGCCCGGCCGGCGGCAGGCCGTCGTCGAAGCCGGCGAAGTAAGCCGACAGGTGGCGCTCGACCGCACCGCTGAGGGACTCCTCGCCGCGCGGCTCGTCCCCTCCCACCGGCAACGCCGGCTGCGCCAGTTCGCTTTCGATTACGGCGGCGGTGATCGTTTCCTGCGGGTAGAGCGCGGCAAGACGGCGCGCCAGGTTTTCCAATTCGCGGACATTGCCCGGCCAGCGATGCCGCTTGAGGCGATCGAGCGCGGCCTGATCGATCTGCTTCGGCGGCAGGCCCTCGCGCTGTGCCTGGGCGAAGAAGTGACGGATGAGATCGGGAATGTCCTCGGTACGCTCGCGCAAAGGCGGCAACCGCAGCGGTACGACATTGAGGCGGAAGAACAGGTCCTCGCGGAACAGGCCCTGCTGGATCTGCAGCCGCAGGTCCTTGTTGGTCGCGGCGATAATGCGCACGTCGCTCTTGATCGGGGTGCGGCCGCCGACCGTGGTGTATTCGCCCTGCTGCAGGACACGCAGCAGACGCGTCTGCGCTTCCATCGGCATGTCGCCGATTTCGTCGAGGAACAAGGTGCCGCCTTCGGCCTGCTCGAAGCGGCCGGCCGAGCGCGTGTTGGCGCCGGTGAAGGCGCCCTTCTCGTGGCCGAACAATTCCGACTCGATGAGGTCGCGCGGGATCGCGGCCATATTGATGGCGACGAAGGTGCCGGCCCGACGCTTCCCGTAGTCGTGCAGCGCCTTAGCGACCAGTTCCTTGCCGGTGCCGCTCTCGCCGGTAATCATCACGGTGAGATCGGTCTGCATCAGGCGCGCCAGCACGCGGTAGATTTCCTGCATCGCCGGCGAGCGGCCGACCAGGGGGATCGCGTCGAACTCTTCGGGCTTGGCCGGCTGGGTGCGCGGCTCCTTCGGCTCTGACAGCGCGCGGCCGACGATGCCGATCAGTTCCTTGAGATCGAACGGCTTCGGCAGGTACTCGTAGGCGCCGCGTTCGGAGGCGCGGATCGCGGTCATGAAGGTGTTCTGCGCGCTCATGACGATGATCGGCAGATCGGGGCGCGCCTTGCGAATGCGCGGAATGAGATCGAAGGCGTTCTCGTCCGGCATCACCACATCGGTGATGACGAGATCGCCGTCGCCCTGGTTGACCCAGCGCCACAAGGTGGCAGCATTGCCGGTCGAGCGCACTTCATAGCCGGCGCGCGACAGAGCTTGATTGAGGACGGTGCGGATCGCGGCATCGTCATCGGCGACAAGGATGCTTCCCGTCGGCATCGGTTATGACCTCGAGCGTTCTGCTGCGGGAGCGGTGTCGTCGACCCCGCCGCCGCCGTTATAGACAGGCATCAACACACGGAAGGTGGTCCGCCGCGGCTGCGATTCACATTCGATGATGCCTCCGTGATCCCCGACGATCTTGGCCACCAGCGCCAGGCCGAGACCGCTGCCGGTCGGCTTGGTGGTGACGAACGGATCGAACAGATGCGGCATCAGGTCTTCGCTCACGCCGGGGCCGTTGTCGCGCACGCAGAATTCGAGCGGCAGCGACACCCGCGCATTGGTGCCTGGCACGGCCAGGCGCACGCCGGGGCGGAAGGCGGTGGTGAGCTGAATTTCGCCGTCGGTCGCCTCCTCGCCGATCGCCTCGGTGGCGTTCTTGACGAGGTTGAGGAAGACCTGGATGAGCTGGTCGCGATTGGCCAGGACCGGTGGCAACGACGGGTCGTACTCTTCGACGAATTTGATATGGCGGGCAAAACCGGATTGCGCCAGCCTTTTCACGTGATCGAGGATGACGTGGATGTTGACCGGCTCGCGCTCTACCGGACGCTCGTCGCCGAAGATCTCCATGCGATCGACCAGCTTCACGATGCGGTCGGTTTCGTCGCAGATCAACGTCGTGAGCTGACGGTCCTCGTCGGCGGCGGATTGTTCGAGCAGTTGCGCGGCACCGCGGATGCCGGACAGCGGGTTCTTGATTTCATGCGCCAGCATGGCCGCGAGCGCGATCACCGAGCGCGCGGCGCCGCGATGCGTCAGTTGGCGATCCATCTTGTCGGCAATGGTGCGCTCCTGCAGCATCACCAGCACATGGCCCGGATATTCCGTCACCGGCGCGACATGCAGATCGACCAGCCGTTCGCCGGGATTGCGCGGCGTGGCGAGATCGACCTTGTATTCGTTTACCGCGGAGCCGCTGCGCCGCACCTGTTCGACCAGCGTCAGCAGCGGCGAGCCGAACGGCACCAGATCGCGCAGGAAATTCCGGCGCAGCATCGGAATTGAGGATTCGAAGAACTGCTCGGCCGCGACATTGGCGTCGGCGACGTGGCCGTCGGGCGCGATCATGATCACCGGATGCGGCAACGCGTTGAGCATCGCATCGGCGGTGATGGTGACAGGTCCGCTCGTCGTTGGCTGGGCCTGCGCCGGGCTCATGCAGCCGCCCTCCAGGCAAAGTCGTCATAGGCTTCGGTGAGCAGACGGCGCGCCTCGTCAGGCTGCTCGCTGGTCAGCACGCGGCTACGATGCGTCTTCAGCAGGTCGGGCGACACGCCGGCCGTCTCGGCGGCGACGTCCAGCGCCCAGCCGAGATGCTTGCGCGCATGGCGACGGCCGATGGAGAGGCCATGGTGTTCAATGTGTTCGGCATAAAGCGCATCGATCATGTCGCGCTGCGTTTCGAGCGGCGGCGCGTCGGGACGCGCGCCGCTGGCGAGGAACGCTGCGACCTGGCCTGGAAACCAGGGTCGGCCCTGCGCGGCGCGGCCGATCATGACGGCGTCGGCGCCGGACATGCGTAGCGCATCGAGCGCGTCGTCATAGGAGCGCACATCGCCGTTGACCACGACCGGCACGGTCACCGCCTCCTTGACCGCGCGTACGGCGGCCCAGTCGGCCGTGCCGGTATAAAACTGGCAACGTGTGCGGCCATGCACGGTGACCATTTTGACGCCGGCGTTTTCGGCGCGGCGCGCCAGCTCCGGCGCGTTGATGCTGTCGATATCCCACCCGAGGCGCATCTTCAGCGTTACCGGCACGGCGACGGCGCTGACGGTTGCTTCGATGAGCGTCAGCGCGTGGTCGAGGTCACGCATCAGCGCCGAGCCCGAGGCGCCGTTGGTCACCTGCTTCGACGGGCAGCCCATGTTGATGTCGATGATGCGCGCGCCATTGGCTTCGGCGATGCGCGCGCCCTCGCCCATCCAACGTGGCTCGCAACCGGCGAGCTGAACGACAGGCGTGGCGACGCCATGACCAGCACTGCGCACACGTGCTTCGCGCTGGCCCTCGGCCAGCCCGGCACAGGCGGTCATCTCGGACACCACCAGTCCGGCACCCAGGCGTTCGGCCAGCCGACGAAACGGCGCATCTGTGATTCCGGACATTGGTGCCAGGATCACCCGATTGGTGGTGCGGACGCCGCCAATATCCAGCGTGCCCGCATAAACTTCGCTCATATCGCCCCGCATCGGGTGTTGCCTAGCATTTAGGCTATACCGCATGTTGCATAGAGTTTAGCCATTTTCCCCAGCTGCGCAAGTGCTGCACCGCAATATCGTTACTCTGGGGAATGCCAGCACAGCGTCGAAAGTCGCGCAGGGCTGCCTCAGATAGCGCTTTGGCAGAGCATCGCGAACGCGCTAAAGCCTAGGCAGAGAAGCGCGCCAGGAACCCCGAAACTATGGCGAAAATTGCAGCCGTCATCGTGGCGGCCGGCCGTGGCACACGGGCGGGCAGCCATGATTTGGCAAAACAATACCGCCCGATTGGCGGCCAATCGGTTCTCGGCCGCTGCCTCACCCGTTTTTCAGCCTGTGGCCTGATCCACAGCATTCAGACGGTCATCCGGGCCGGCGATGAGGCGCACTACCAAGACGCAGCGGCAGGACTGGTCATCAAGGCGCCCGTCCATGGCGGCGAAACCCGCCAGGCTTCGGTGCGCGCCGGGCTCGAGGCCCTGGCAACCGACGCGCCCGACTTCGTCCTCATCCACGACGCCGCCCGTCCCTTCGCCAGCCGGGACCTGATTGCCCGGGCTATTGACGCGGCGGTCGAGACCGGCGCGGCGATCCCTGGCCTGGCGGTCACCGATACGATCAAAACCGTCGATCATCTCGGCCGGGTCGGCGAAACCCTCGACCGCACCCGCTTGCGCGCGATTCAGACGCCGCAGGCCTTCGCCTTCGCGCCGATCCTGGAAGCGCATCGCCGAGCCGCGCGCGAAGGCCGCAGCGATTTCACCGATGACGGCGCCATCGCCGAATGGGCCGGCATGCAGGTGCGCGTGTTCGACGGCGAGAGCGCAAATATCAAGATCACCCACCCGGAGGACTTCGTGCGCGCCGAAGCGATGCAGCTTTCCCCATTGAGCGATGTGCGCACCGGCACCGGCATCGACGTCCACGCATTCGGGCCTGGTGACCATGTGATGATCGGCGGCGTGCGCATCCCGCACAGCCAAGCCCTCACCGGCCATTCCGACGCCGATGTCGGCCTGCATGCGCTGGTCGACGCCATTCTCGGCGCGCTGGCCGACGGCGATATCGGCTCGCATTTCCCGCCCAGCGATCCGCAGTGGAAAGGCGCGGCGTCCGACCGCTTCCTCAAATTCGCCTGCGATCGCGTCACGGCGCGCGGCGGCCGCATCGCGCATCTCGATCTCACCATCGTCTGCGAGGCGCCGAAGATCGGCCCGCACCGCGACGCCATGCGCGAGACCATTGCGCGCATCGCCGGCATCGACGTCGGCCGCGTCGCGGTGAAGGCGACGACCAGCGAGCAGCTCGGCTTTACCGGCCGCCGCGAAGGCATTGCCGCCTATGCGACGGCGACGGTGCGGTTGCCTTGGTCCTGATGGATTGGAGTGCGCCATGAATGACGACACCCGCTCGCTCGCCATTGCCGTGCTCGAGGCCTGCCGCGCGCGCGGCCTGACGGTGGCGACGGCAGAATCCTGCACCGGCGGCCTGGTGGCCGGCGCGCTGACCGCGATCGCCGGCTCGTCCGATGTCGTCGATCGCGGCTTCGTCACCTATTCGAATGAAGCCAAACGCGAGATGCTGGGCGTGCCGCTGGAGACGCTGAAGCGCTACGGCGCGGTCAGCCGACAGACCGCCGAAGCGATGGCCAACGGCGTGCTGACGAAATGCAATGTCGACCTTGCCGTGTCAATTACCGGCATTGCCGGCCCCGGCGGTGGCTCCGCCGACAAGCCGGTCGGGCTTGTCCATTTTGCCGCGGTATCGCGCGATGGCACCTCAATGCACGCAGCCAAGCGCTACGGCGATATCGGCCGCGATGCGGTACGGAGCCGATCCGTGATTCAGGCGTTGGAGATGCTGAAGGAGATCGCGGAACAATGATCGGAGGCACCAGCGTCGGACCGTCGCGGTCCTGGCCGGCATTTGTTATTCCAGTTGCCGCGGTGGTGGCCGCGTCGTTGCTTGGGCAGATCGCGACATTCCCGAATTTGGCGCCGTGGTATGCGAGCCTGACCAAGCCGCCGTTCAATCCGCCGAATTGGGTGTTCGGGCCGGTCTGGACCACGCTTTACGTGCTGATGGCAGTCGCGGCTTTTCGCATCCACCGCCTCGAGGCTTCGGCGGTCAAACGCCGGGCCTTGATGCTGTTCTACGCCCAACTCGCTTTCAACGCGGCGTGGTCGTGGATGTTCTTTGCCGCGCACGCGCCGCTGCTCGGCCTCATCAACATCGTGCCGCAGTTCATCCTCGTTGTCGCGACGGTCGCGGCCTTCCGCCGGCTCGACCGGATCGCCGGTGTCGCTATCGCGCCGCTGGCTCTCTGGGTCGGCTTTGCCACGCTGCTCAACGCTTCCGTCTGGTGGCTCAACCGCTGACGGGATCGGCCGGTTCCTCCGGCGGATTGCGCGGAAAGGCGATCAGTGTGCCGATCAGAGCGATGCCGCCGCCGAGCAGCACATCCTGCAGCCGCTCGACGAACAGGCCAGCGACGATGCGCGGATCGGTGGCGCCGAGATCGTAGATCAACAGCACCAAGAGCGCGATCAGCGCGGTATGCAGCCAGTAGCGGTTCTGCAGATGATGCGGAATGAGCGCCGCCACGACGAGCGCCAGCGCCAGGAGCGCGCCGTGCGGATGCACAAATCTGGTGATGGCAAAAGCCGCGACGACGCCGAGCACAGTGCCGGCAATACGCTGGACGATCAGGACGTAGCTCGCCCGTGCGTCCGGCTGCATGACGACCAGCGTCGTCACGACCACCCACAGTGCTCGGCTCGGGTCGACGGTGATGCCGATTGCCAGACTGCCACAGGCGGCCGCGGCATAAGCCATTGCGAAGCGCAACCAACCGCCTGACGGCACGCGACGCGGCCGCGGCTTCTGCTGCACCAACCGGCCGAAGACGAGATGGTCGACCGTGCGCAGCGCCGCGATGCAGAACACGGCGCCGACAGCGAAGCCGAGTTCGGCGGGATGAAATTCGGGCGCGCCGCTGGTGACGACCAGCGCCATGGCGCCGAAGCGCGCCGACAAAGTCTGTGCCTTGCCGACGCCGAGAAACCAGCCGCTGGCGAAGGTGGCAACAGCAAAGACGATCCAGATCGGCCAGGCAAAGCCATGCAGCAGGATGCCGACGGCGCCGCCGAGCGCAACACCGCCGGCGATGGTGACGAGAAGGATCAAGCGGCGCGCAAGCTGTCCGTCGTCGTCGCCGAATGACAGGATGAGGCCGGTCATGGCGCCGAGCAGCGCGCCGGCGGGATCGTTCAAGACGACGCCCGCCAGGAACGGCAGGCCGACGCCCAGCAGAAACAGTAGGCCCCGGCGATAGGCGCCATCCGGGACGCTACGATGCAGGTGGAGCGCCAGACGGTGCGGGCGCTTAGGCATTGCGGCCGCCGGCGCCATAGACCTTATCCGCGCGCTCTTCGAACGCCGCCGCCATCTTGCGGAACACGGTGTCGAACACCGCGCCCATCAACATGCCGAAGGTGCGGCTGCGGAATTCATAGTCGATGTAGAACTCGACTTCGCAAGTCCCCTCGCCGGTCGGCTTGAACGACCAGCGATTCTGCAGGCGGCTGAACGGCCCGTCGAGATATTCGACCAGGATCTTCTGGTTCGGCCGGTCGAGCGTGACGCGGCTGGTGAAGGTCTGCCGGATCATCTTGTAGGCGACCGTCATCGCCGCGACCATCACGGTGACGCCGTCGCCTTTCTCGGTCCGGCTCTTGACGCGCAGGCCGTCGCACAGCGGAACGAATTGCGGATATTTCTCGACGTCGGCGACGAGGTCGAACATGTCGGCCGCGGCATGGCGCACGCGGCGTTTGTTCGTGAATTGCGGCATCAGGCGTTTCCTGCGGCGGCGAGATAGGCGGTCGCCTGAGTGCGGGTCGTAAACGTGACAAGCGGCTGGTCGGCGCGCAACGCCGAGAAATAGTCGACGAGCTTCGGTCTCTGTAAATTGCGATACGTCCAGATGTAATTCAGGAAGACCCAATCGATACGCTCCGGGCAGCCCGGTGCCATTTCCAGACGCACGGTACCGTAGCTTGCAGCGATCCGGTATAGCGCGCTTGTCAGACACACCCAGCGTGGCAGGTCGAACCAGATGACGGCATCGGCACGGGCACGGCGCAGGTCGCCAGCGCCATAACGGATGTAATTGCTGTCCATCACCCACGCCGGCTTTTCGGCTTCTTGCGTCATGGCCACCGAGAATTCGTCTTTGTTTGGCTCGCGCCAGCCCGGCTTCCAAAACAGTCCATCAATGGAGACGAAGGGCAACATCAGCTTGTCGGCCAAGGCGCGAGCGAAGGTCGTCTTGCCCGATCCCGAGCAACCCATAACAAGGACGCGCTGCATCGAAATGACTCAGCGCGCGAGCTGTGCTTCGCGCGCCGCCTTGAGCCGCGCGAAGTCTTCGCCGGCGTGATGCGACGAGCGCGTCAGCGGCGAAGCCGACACCATCAGGAACCCCTTGGCATAGGCGATGGTCTCGAGCGACTTGAACTCGTCCGGCGGCACGAAGCGCTTCACTTCGTGATGCTTCTTGGTCGGCTGCAGATACTGACCGATGGTGAGAAAATCGACGCCGGCCGAACGCAGGTCGTCCATCACCTGCAGGATCTCGTTTCGCTCTTCGCCGAGGCCGACCATGATGCCGGACTTGGTGAACATCGACGGGTCGAGCTCCTTCACCCGCTGCAACAGGCGCAGCGAATGGAAGTAGCGCGCGCCGGGCCGCACGGTGAGATAGAGCGACGGCACGGTCTCGAGATTGTGATTGAAGACATCCGGCTTGGCCGCGACCACGACCTCGACCGCGCCATCCTTGCGCAGGAAGTCGGGGGTGAGGATTTCGATGGTCGTTGCCGGCGCATGTTTGCGGATCGCGCCAATGGTTTCGGCGAAGTGCTGCGCGCCGCCATCGGTGAGATCGTCGCGATCGACCGAGGTGACGACGATGTGGGCGAGACCGAGCTTGGCAGTCGCCTCACCGACATGTTCGGGTTCGGCAGCATCAAGCGCGCCCGGCAGCCCGGTCTTGACGTTGCAGAAGGCGCAGGCTCGCGTGCAAGTGTCGCCCATGATCATGAAGGTGGCGTGCTTCTTCTCCCAGCACTCGCCGATATTGGGGCAGCCGGCCTCCTCGCAGACCGTGAACAGGCCATTGGCGCGCATCAGCGCGTGCGTCTCGTTGTAACCCTTGGAGATCGGCGCCTTGACACGGATCCAATCCGGTTTCGGCGGCTGGACCGAATCCGGGCGATGCGCCTTCTCCGGGTGCCGGGGGCGCGGATTGTTCACGAGATCGAGGACGACAGCCATGCCCGTTACTTACGGCCCGGGGGCCCGCGCCGCAAGGCGGGCCATGCAGCCGGGGCGCATCAGGCCCGCCGGATCGCGCGCCAGATGAACAGGAAGATCACGGCGCCGATGGTGGCGCTGATGATGTTGCCGAGGAAATCGGTGGCGATGAAGATGTGGAGCCGCGGCAGAATGGCGCCGGCGACGATGGCGCCGACCAGGCCTACCGCCAAATTGCCGAACAGGCCGCCGCGGCCGCCGAGCACCATGTGAGCGAGCCAGCCGGCGATCAGGCCGACCACGATCCAGGCAATGATACCCATCTTGAACCCCCTTGTGTTTGGCCCGGTCTCAGGCCGTCTTCGCCGGCATCTGCTGGCCCGGCGTCGACTGTGAAATCTTGACTTCGTCGTCGTTCATGTCGGCGCCGACATCACCGAAGAGCGGCGTCGACAGATAGCGCTCGCCGGTATCGGGCAGCATGGCGAGAATGGTCGCGCCCGGCGCCGCCTTGGCCGCGATCTTGAGCGCGCCGGCGAGCGTTGCGCCGGCGGTGATGCCGACGAAGATGCCTTCCTGCTGGGCCAGATCCTTGGCGCATTTCAGCGCCTCGGGACCGGCGATGGTGACGACCTCATTGGCCGCGCCGCGGTCGACCGCTTCCGCAGTGATCTTCGGGATGAAATCCGGCGACCAGCCCTGCATCGGATGCGGCTTGAACGCGGCATTGGGTTTCGCCGGTGTGCCGTCGGCGTTTCGCTCTTGCGGCGTATGCGTCGAGACCATCGGCGCGTCGGCCGGTTCGCACAGCACGACCTTGGTGTTCGGCATGTCGCGCTTGAGGACCCGCGAGACGCCGTTGAAGGTGCCGCCGGTGCCGAAGCCGGTGACCCAGTAGTCGAGGCCTGAGTCCTTGAAGTCGGCGACGATCTCGGGGCCCGTCGTACGTTCGTGCATGTCGGGATTGGCTTCGTTCTCGAACTGCCGCGTCAGGAACCAGCCATGCGCCTTGGCGAGCTCCTGCGCCTTCTCGACCATGCCGAAGCCGCGACCGGCGGCCGGCGTCAACACCACCTTGGCGCCGAGGAAGCGCATCAGCTTGCGGCGCTCGACGGAAAAAGTCTCCGCCATGGTCACGACCAGCGGATAGCCCTTGGCGGCGCAGACCATGGCGAGGCCGATACCGGTGTTGCCGGATGTCGCTTCGACCACCGTCATGCCTGGCTTGAGCTCACCGGATTTCTCGGCAGCTTCGATGACGCCGAGCGCCAGGCGATCCTTGACCGAACCGAGCGGATTGAAGGCCTCGATCTTGACGTAGAGGTTGATGCCTTTCGGCGCCAATCTGTTGAGCTTGACGCACGGCGTGCGACCGACGGTCTCGAGGATGCTGTTGTATTTGGCCATCGGCGGTCCTCCGCTTTCGTCGCTTCCGCTCGCGACTTACATATTCAGAACGCGTCCATAGGCATCGAGCACCGCTTCCTTCATCATCTCCGACAGGGTCGGGTGCGGGAAGATGGTGTGCATCAATTCTTCTTCGGTGGTCTCGAGATTCATGGCGACGACGTAACCCTGGATGAGTTCGGTCACTTCGGCGCCGACCATATGCGCGCCGAGCAATTGGCCGGTCTTCTTGTCGAAGATCACCTTGACCAGACCCTGATCCTCGCCGAGCGCGATGGCCTTGCCGTTGCCGACGAAGGGGAAACGGCCGACGCGGATGTCGAGCTTCTTGTCCTTGCAGGCCTGTTCGGTGAGACCGACCGAGGCGACCTGCGGCACGCAATAGGTGCAGCCCGGGATCATCTGCTTGTTCATCGGATGCGGGTGCAGGCCCTTGATGGCCTCGATGCAGACCACGCCCTCATGCTCGGCCTTGTGCGCCAGCATCGGCGGACCAGCGACGTCGCCGATGGCATAGATGCCCGGCACGTTGGTCTTGCCATAGCCGTCGATGACGACGCAGCCGCGCTCGGTCTTCACGCCGAGCTTTTCAAGACCTAGGTTTTCGATATTGCCGACGACACCGACCGCCGAGATGACGCGGTCGACGGTGATCTGCTGCGTCTTGCCGCCCTCTTCGATCGTCGCTGTGACGCTGTCGGCCTTCTTGTCGAGCTTGGTCACCTTGGCATTGGTGAGGATCTTGATGCCCTGCTTCTCGAAGCTCTTGCGGGCAAAGGTCTGAATCTCGTGATCCTCGACGGGCAGGATCTGCGGCAGCACTTCGACCACCGTCACCTCGGCGCCGAAGGTGCGATAGAACGATGCGAATTCGATGCCGATCGCGCCGGAACCGACCACCAGCAGCGACTTCGGAATCGCCGGCGGCACCATCGCCTCGAAATAGGTCCAGACCAGCTTCTTGTCCGGCTCGAGGCCCGGCAGCACGCGCGGCCGTGCGCCGGTGGCGACGATGATGTGCTTGGCCTGATATTGGCCGGGGCCGAGCGCGCCTTTCAGCGCCTCGGTCTGCGACGGCTTGACGGTGATCTTGCCGGGCGCGTCGATCACCGCGTCGCCCCAGATCACCGAAACCTTGTTCTTCTTCATCAGGAAGCCGACGCCGTCGTTCAGTCGCTTCGATACGCCGCGCGAGCGCTTGACGATTTCGGCCGCGTCATAGCCGATATTGTCCGCCTTCAGGCCGTAGGCCTTGGCGTGCTGCATGTAGTGATAGATTTCGGCCGAGCGCAGCAGCGCCTTGGTCGGAATACAGCCCCAGTTGAGACAAATGCCGCCGAGGTAGCTCTTCTCGACGATGGCCGTCTTGAAGCCGAGCTGCGCGGCGCGGATCGCGGTGACATAGCCGCCTGGGCCCGAGCCAATGATGATGACGTCGAATGAAGTGTCGGCCATGAATGCTTCTCTTTCCCCTCTCCCCTCGTGGGAGAGGGTGGCTCCGAGCGAAGCGAGGAGCCGGGTGAGGGGGCCCTACTCTCGCGTCTTGAAAATCAGATCCCCCTCACCCGGCTTCGCGCCTGCCGGCGCTCAGCCACCCTCTCCCACAGGGGGAGAGGGAAGGAAGAAATCAAACCACCATCATCACCGGGTTTTCGATCAGCTTCTTGAACGCGGTTATGAGTTCGGCCCCGAGCGCGCCGTCGAGAGCACGGTGATCGCAGGACAAGGTCACGCTCATCATCGTCGCCGCGATGATCTGGCCGTTGCGCACGATCGCGCGTTCCTCGCCGGTGCCGACCGCGAGGATCGACGACTGCGGCGGGTTGATCACGGCGGTGAAGTCCTTGATGCCGTACATGCCGAGGTTCGACACCGACGAAGTGCCGCCCTGATATTCGTTCGGCTTGAGCTTCTTGCCCTTGGCGCGCGCGGCGAGGTCCTTCATCTCGTTGGAGATGACCGACAGCGACTTCAGTTCGGCCTGCCGGATGATCGGCGTGATCAGGCCGAACGGCAGCGCCACGGCAACGCCGATATCGGAATGCTTGTGGCGCAGCATCGCGGCCTCGGTCCACGACACATTGGCTTCCGGGATCTTCTGCAACGCCAGCGCCAACGCCTTGATGACGAAGTCGTTGACCGAAAGCTTGTAGGCCGGCTTGCCGTCGGCGCCCTTGGGCGCGGCGGCGTTGATGTCCTCGCGCGCCGCCATGAGCTTGCCGAGGTCGCAGTCGACCGTGAGATAGAAGGTCGGCATCGAATTGGTCGCGGCGGTCAGCCGCTGCGCGATCGTGCGGCGCATGCCGTCGTGCGGAATGCTCTCGTAAGTGCCGGCTTCGTAGAGACCGAGAATCTGCGCGTCGGTCATTGCAGGAGCCGCGCCTGGCGCAGCGGTCGCCATCGGCGCGCCGGCAGGCGCCGCTTTCAGCCCCTTGCCCGACTTCGCATCTTCGACGTCGCGGGCGATGACGCGGCCATGCGGGCCCGAACCCGAAATGCGCGAAAGATCGATGCCGGCATCCTTGGCAAGACGCTTGGCCAGCGGCGAGGCAAAAATGCGCGCGCCGGAAACGGCTGGCGCGGGCGCAGCGGCGGCCGGCGGCGTCGCCGAAGCCGTCGGCTTGGCAGCCGGCGCCGGTTCGGCCTTCTTCGGTTCTTCCTTCGGTGCGGCAGCTTTTGGCGCTTCGGCCTTCGGCGTCGGCGCGCTCGCCGCTCCGGCAGCCGCTGCCTTCACGTCCTCGCCTTCGGCGGCGAGCACCGCGATTGGCGCATTGACGGCGACGTCCTGGGTACCTTCCGGGACGATGATCTTGGCGAGCGTGCCTTCATCGACCGCTTCGTATTCCATCGTCGCCTTGTCGGTCTCGATTTCGGCGAGAATGTCGCCGGCCTTGACCTTGTCGCCCTCTTTCTTGAGCCACTTGGCGAGGTTGCCCTTCTCCATCGTGGGCGACAGCGCGGGCATGAGGATGTTGGTCGCCATGGGACAAGCCTTAGTAACGGACGGACTTATTTGTAGCAGACGGATTTCGCGGCCTCGACCACCTCGGCCGCCGACGGAAGCGCGAGCTTTTCGAGGTTGGCGGCATAAGGCATCGGCACTTCCTTGCCGGCGACCCGCGCGACCGGCGCGTCGAGATAATCGAAGGCCAGTTCCATCATGCGTGCGGCAATCTCGGCGCCGACGCCGGACTGCGCCCAGCCCTCTTCCACCGTCACGAGGCGGCCGGTCTTCTTGACCGATTCAACGATGGTCTCGGTATCCATCGGCTTGAGCGTGCGCAGGTCGATGACTTCGGCATCGATGCCGTCCTTGGCCAGAGCTTCGGCGGCTTCGAGCGCGTAGCGCATGCCGATCGACCAAGCGACGATGGTGACGTCCTTGCCGGTCTTGGCGATGCGCGCCTTGCCGATCGGCAGCACGAAATCGTCAAGCTTCGGCACCGGACCGGACTGGCCGTAAAGAATTTCGTTCTCGAGGAAGATCACCGGATTGGGATCGCGGATCGCCGCCTTGAGCAGGCCCTTGGCGTCGGCCGGATTGGACGGCGCAATGACGCGCAGGCCCGGCACGTGCGAGTACCAGGCCGAATAATCCTGGCTGTGCTGCGCGGCGACGCGCGCGGCGGCGCCGTTCGGTCCGCGGAACACGATCGAGCAGCCCATCTGGCCGCCCGACATGTAGAGCGTCTTGGCGGCCGAGTTGATGATCTGGTCGATCGCCTGCATGGCGAAGTTGAAGGTCATGAACTCGACGATCGGTTTCAGGCCGGCAAGCGCGGCGCCGACGCCCAAGCCGGCGAAGCCGTGCTCGGTGATTGGCGTATCGATGACGCGCTTGTCGCCGAATTCCTGCAGCAGCCCTTGAGTCACCTTGTAGGCGCCCTGATATTCCGCGACTTCCTCGCCCATGACGAAGACGTCCTTGTCGGCGCGCATTTCCTCGGCCATGGCATCGCGCAAGGCTTCGCGCATGGTCATCGTGACCATCTCGGTACCTTCGGGGATCGCCGGATCGGCGGCGGCTTCGATGGCCGGCGCCGCAGGAGCTTTCTCGGCTTTCGGTTCGGGTGCGCTAGGCGCAGCAGCGTCCGCCTTGGCCGTCGCGGGCGGCGCGCTCTCGGCCGCCTTCTGCTGTGCCGCCGGTTGGGCGGCCTTGATGTCGCCGGCCTTCTCGCCGTCGGCGAGGATCACGGCGATCGGCGTATTCACGGCAACGTCCTGCGTGCCTTCGGGGACGAGGATCTTGCCGAGGGTGCCCTCGTCGGCGGCTTCCACTTCCATGGTCGCCTTGTCGGTTTCGATCTCGGCGATGATGTCGCCGGATTTCACCGTGTCGCCTTCCTTCTTCAGCCACTTGGCAAGGTTGCCCTTCTCCATCGTGGGCGAAAGCGCAGGCATGAGAATGTCGGTCGGCATGGGCGCTACTGGTGTCCTGTCACGCGCTCGAACGCGGCTTAACGGTAGATATCGGTGTAGAGCTCGGAAACATCCGGCTCGGGGTCGTGCGTGGCGAACTCGGCCGCGTCATTGATGTAATCGCGCACGGAGGCGTCGATCTTCTTCAGGTCGTCTTCGCTGGCGAACTTCTTCTCGACGATGCGGTGGCGCACGATGTCGATCGGATCGTGAGTCGTGCGCACCTTGTCGACCTCTTCGCGCGTACGATACTTCGCCGGGTCCGACATCGAGTGGCCGCGATAACGGTAGGTCAGCATCTCGAGGATGTAAGGGCCCTTGCCGGCGCGGCACCACGCGACGGCCTTGTCGCCGGCGGCCTTCACCGCGCGCACGTCCATGCCGTCAACCTGCTCACCCGGAATTTTGAACGACACGCCGCGACGCGACAGGTTGGTCTCGGCCGACGAGCGCGTCGACGACGTGCCCATGGCGTAGCGGTTGTTTTCGATGACGTAGATGACCGGCAGCTTCCATAGCTCGGCCATGTTGAAGCTCTCGTAGACTTGGCCCTGGTTGGCGGCGCCGTCGCCGAAATAGGCGACTGCAACATTGTCATTGCCGCGATAGCGGTTGGCGAAGGCCAGACCCGTGCCGAGCGGCACCTGGGCGCCGACGATGCCATGACCGCCGAAGAAGCCCTTCTCCTTCGAGAACATGTGCATCGAGCCGCCCTTGCCCTTGGAATAGCCATGGGCGCGACCGGTGAGTTCCGCCATCACGCCCTTGGCTTCCATGCCGCATGCGATCATGTGGCCGTGGTCGCGATAGCCGGTGATGACCTGGTCGCCGTCCTTCAGCGCCATCTGCATGCCGACGACAACGGCTTCCTGGCCGATGTAGAGGTGGCAGAAACCGCCGATCAGACCCATGCCGTAAAGCTGGCCCGCCTTCTCTTCGAAGCGGCGGATGGTGAGCATGGTTTTGTAGGCGGAAAGATCCTGCTCTTTCGAGAATTCGACAATCGGAGTTACGGGGGCCGGCGCATCGGTTACGGCGCTGGCAGTTGCGTTGGCAGCCGGCATTGGCACTCCCTAGACGACTAACCCTTTGCGGGCCTGAGCGGAACCGTACCTAACATTTTGCGCGCGCACGATCTTTTCGTAATTGACGGGCGTCGCGCCGGAATCGTGCGCACGCCAATCGTCACGATGGCCGTGGCGGGGCGCAAGCCCGCGATGTCTCTCCGACCCATAGCCCAAATCACCGGAACGCGGAAGCGCGGGACTCCCGCGCGTGCAACGCAGCAAGGCAGCCAGCGGTGAGCCCGATCCTGTGCGAAAGTCGGCCTAGCGCGGCGCCAGAAGCAGCGTGACGTCCCGCGGATCGGCAAAGCCGAGCAGAGCCCGGGCGCGCTCATCCAGCATGTCGGGATCGATCTTGTCGGACCGCAGCAGGCTGACCCGCCGCTCCCAGACCGCCCGCTCGGTCTTGACCTGGGCGAGCTCGGTTTGCATCCGCGCAAGCTGCTGCTCGATTTCCTGTTGTGCGCGCAGGCCATGATTGCCGGTGAAGGCATTGACGGCGAAGTAGCCGACGAAGGCGGCGGCAAACAGATAGAGACCGATCGCGGTCAGGATGGCGCGGCGGCGACGATGGGAGACCATGGCGGCGGCGAAATTGCCGCATTCGCGTTAAGGGCGCTTTAATGGGCGTCGCGTTGCCGTGAAAAACGCAACGCCGGCATGCTATATCCGGTGGCGCAGCTCGTTGAGCACGAAGTTGCCGAGGCGCTTGCCGCGATTGCGCACCAGCTGCAGGGCGGTCTGATCGACGAAATAGGTGAGCAAAATCGAGTCGCGGGTCTTCACCCGGCCATGAACCGGGTCGGCCGAGTGCCAGGTGTCGGTTCCGACCGCGAAGGCGTAGCCGGTATTCGGCGCGAAGCGCATCTGGCTATGCCGGGGCTTGGAACCGTCCGGCATTGCGTCGTGAAAGACGGTGCCGACATCGGTGTTGGCGTCGTCCGCCGGCAGATAAAGCTGAACCGTGATGCCCTTCCAGTGGGTGTCGGTGTGCGGCGTGATCAGGTAGCCAGGAATGTCGCGGGTCAGTATCGGGATCGGATACAGCCCGACCTTGGCGAAGTCCGGGCCGAACCGCTTCGACAGGCCCGGCGCCAGCCGCCGAACGAATGCCTGCTTGACCTCGTCGGAACACAGCGCCCGCCCGACCAGGTCCCACAGCGCCCGTTTCGCTTCCGGCAGGTTGCGAATGTATTCGGGGAACAAGTCGATCTTGACCCGGGTATGGGTGCCGTCGGCGAGATCGTGGCCCCTGCTGCGGCCGTGCATCGGCCGGTAGTCGCGGTTCTCCGGCAGAAGCGTCACGATCCGTGCGTAGGTGTCGTCGGGAAAAACGTGGTCGAGTTCGAGATGGAAAAACGGCTTCTCCACCGCCCTGGCGGTGTCGATCGACCGCGCCACATAGCCCGCAAGCGCGGAGACGGCTCTCGCGCCATCGTGGCGTGCGACGGTAACGGCCTGGTCCATACGGGCCCCCTCGCGGAACACAGGGAACCCGAAACCTGCGGTGTTTTCGCGCGCGTGACAAGCCGTCACGCGTTTAGGCGGCCGGTATCAGAACCGCTCTAGGCCGTTCACCGGGCGCCCTTCACGACGTCGCGCCCCGAATATTTGGCCTGCTGACCGAGCTGCTCCTCGATACGCAGCAACTGGTTGTACTTGGCGGTGCGATCGGAACGGGCGAGTGAGCCGGTCTTGATCTGCCCACAATTGGTGGCGACGGCGAGGTCGGCGATGGTCGAATCCTCGGTCTCGCCGGAGCGGTGCGACATCACCGCCGTGTAGCCGGCCTTATGGGCCATTTCGACGGCGGCGAGCGTCTCGGTGAGCGTGCCGATCTGGTTGACCTTGACCAGGATCGAATTGCCGAGGCCGCGCTTGATGCCATCGGACAAGCGCTTGACGTTGGTGACAAACAGGTCGTCGCCGACCAGCTGCACCTTGCCGCCGATCAGATCCGTGACCTGCTTCCAGCCGTCGAAGTCGTCTTCCGACATGCCGTCCTCGATCGAGACGATCGGATAATTGGCGGCGAGCTGGGCGAGGTACTTGGCCTGCTCGGCGATCGAGCGGGTCGTGCCCTCACCTTCGTAGACATAGGCGCCGTTCTTGAAGAACTCGGTGGCGGCGCAATCCAGCGCCAGCGCGATGTCCTGGCCCGGTTTGTAACCAGCCTTTTCGATAGCTTTCATCACATAATCAAGGGCTTGCTCCGCCGACTTCAAGTTCGGCGCAAAGCCGCCTTCGTCGCCGACATTGGTATTGTGGCCCTCGTCATGCAGCGCCTTCTTCAGCGTCTGGAACACTTCGACGCCCATGCGCAGGCCATCGGCGAAGTGTTCGGCGCCGACCGGCATGATCATGAATTCCTGGAAGTCGATCGGGTTGTCGGCATGCGCGCCGCCATTGACGATATTCATCATCGGCACCGGTAGCAGCCGCGCCGCGGTACCGCCGACATAGCGGTACAACGGTAAGTTCGAGGCAATCGCGGCCGCCTTGGCGGTGGCCAGCGAGACGCCGAGGAGCGCATTGGCCCCGAGCCGGCTCTTGTTCGGCGTGCCGTCGAGCGCGATCAGGGTCTCGTCAATTTGGGCCTGGCTCTCGGCATCCATGCCGCCGAGGGCGTCATAAATCTCGCCATTGACGGCTTCGACCGCCTTGAGGACTCCCTTGCCCAGATACCGACTCTTGTCGCCGTCGCGCAGCTCGACCGCCTCATGAGCACCGGTCGAAGCTCCCGATGGCACCGCCGCGCGGCCGAGCGAACCGTCCTCGAGCATCACGTCCACTTCCACAGTCGGGTTGCCGCGGCTGTCGAGGATCTGGCGGCCAACGATGTCGATAATGGCGGTCATGGAGGGTTCCGGATCGGCTGGAGGGGATGATTTGCGGCGCTTCTACAGGATGGCCGCCCCGCGGCAAAGGGGCCTCCCGCTCCGGTGGCGGCAGGTCGTGCTCTTGACCGCCCTATCGTGTCCCGGCAATGACAGCCCAAAGCGAGACTGACATGGCCAAAAGCAAACGATCGACCAAGCCCCTGCAATTAGGCCAAGCCGTCGGCCAGCCGACCTCCCCGGAAGCGGCGCGGCTCGACCGGGTGCCCAATCCGCATGCCGACACCAACTACGTCGCCCGCTTCACGATGCCGGAGTTCACGTCGATCTGTCCGGTCACCGGCCAGCCGGATTTCGCGATCCTGGTCATCGATTACGTGCCGAATAAATGGCTCGTGGAGTCCAAATCGCTGAAGCTGTACCTCAACAGCTTCCGCAACGTCGGCTCGTTTCACGAGGACTGCACGGTCGGTATCGGCAAACGGCTGAAGTCTCTGCTCGCGCCGCGCTGGCTGCGGATTGGCGGCTATTTCTATCCGCGCGGCGGGATGCCAATCGACGTGTTCTGGCAGACCGGCAAACTCCCGGCCGGCGTCTGGGTGCCGGACCAGGGCGTCGCGCCCTATCGCGGCAGAGGCTAGGCCGCCGCCGGATTGGACCGGCGCAGATAATGCGCGGTGACGAGCCCGTTGACGATCAGCAGCACGCCGCTGACCATCAACATCGGCGTCACGCCAGCGACGCCAAAGCCGACCGCATAGATCGCCGGTCCGGCCGCCTGTCCGAGAAAATAGAAGAACGAGTGCAGCGCCATCGCCGAGCCGCGCGCGGCCGGCGCGAGTTCGCTGGCGTAGATCTGGATCACGCCGTGCAGCATGTAGAAGCCAAGCCCGAGCACGGCGAAATCGACAATGTCGGCCTGCCACGGCGCGCGCAGAGCGATGAAACCGATGGTCAATCCCATCAGCAGACCGCCAATCCGCATCATCCAGTTCTCGCCGAGCAGCCGCAGCAAGAAGCTGACGCGTAGGCTGTAGATCACGCCGCCGAGCGCAAAACCGCCGATGACAAGGCCCGGGATCGACGCGCGCGTTTCGCCGATCTCGTGAAACAGCGCTGCCAGATGCGGGAAGACGCCGTACATCAGTGCGCCCTCGATGGCGACGGCGCCGAAGCAGAACTTGGCCAGCGGATTGCTGAAAATGGCGCTGTAGCCTGACCGCATCACCGCGAGATCGAAACCGCCGCCGCGGTGGCCGACGCCGCGCAGCGCGGGAATGGCGACCACGAGAATGGCGAAGCCGATGACCGCCATCACGGTGAACACCGCGCGCCAGCCGAATAGATCGCCGATGAAGCCGGCCGCCGTTGCGCCCAGCAGATTGCCGCTCATGATCGCGAACAGCAGGCGGCCCATCGCGACCTGACGCTTATTCACCGGAACGAGATCTCCCAGGATGGCGAAGGCAATGGGAACGAGGCCGCCCGAGCCCATGCCGGTGATGGCGCGGCTTGTCACCATCAGCGGAAAGCTCGTCACCAGCGCGCCAGCGATGGTCGCGGCCGCGACGATCGCCAGGCAGATCAGCATCAGCCTCGCCTTGTTGAACATGTCGGCGAGCAAACCGAGTACCGGCTGTACGATCGCATAGGGCAAGGCATAGGCCGTGGACAGCAGCGCCGCGGTCGCCGCGTCGGTGCCGAGGCTGTCGGCAATTTGGGGAATGATCGGATCGACCGAACGGGTAAACAGCGCGCTGGCGAACGAGACGAAAGCGATGATCGTGATGACGCGGTTCATGAAAGCGGCTTGCCGACTCCTGGGCCTCCCGGCACCCTATCGGTGCAACGCGCCGAAGGCGAGCGCGCGACCATCATGGGCCTCATGCGCCGCCCGTGCCGCTCGTCGTTTAGCAGCCGGCGATTACCATAAGCTCTTGCGCGCCCGCTCCGGCCACTCCCGGTCATAGGGCTCGCCGCCGACCTTGGCGTCGCTGAGCGCGGCCAGGATTTGGCCCGGCGTCGGCAGACTGTCCGGCGCCATCCGGGCGGCCGGGTTCCACAGATCGGACCGCACAATGGCCCGGGCGCACTGGAAGAAGATGGTCTCGACCGTGAACACCATCACCGAGCGCGGGGCCTTGTCGTCGACGGCGAACGACGCCAGCAAGTCAGGATCGATGCTGAGGTGGGCATGGCCGTTGACGCGCAAGGTCGTGGCCGCGCCGGGGATCATGAACAGCAGAGCGCAACGTGGATCGCGCACGATGTTGCGCAGCGAGTCGACGCGGTTGTTGCCGCGCCGGTCCGGCAGCAGCAGCGTGCGTTCATCGGCGATGCGCACGAAACCGGGTTTATCGCCGCGCGGCGAGCAATCGAGGCCTTCCGGGCCGACGGTGGCGAGCACCGCAAAGGGCGAGGCTTCGATAAGCCGGCGATAGTCGGGCGCGATCCAGTTGATCTCCTTGACCGTCGAGGCGTCATTAGGCGTGCCGTATAGCGCTTCGAGTTGTTCGACGCTGGCAATGATCGACATGCAAAGCCCCCCGCTGCCTCACGCAATCATCACAGCTTGACGACGGTTTTGCGACAGGGCCAGCCGGACGTCACGCTTTCGCCAGACGGTCGAAGGCGACCAGGCGCCTGATCAACGCTTCCATGTCCTTGAGCGGCACCATGTTCGGTCCGTCGGACGGCGCGCGGTCGGGATCCTGATGCGTTTCGATGAAGACGCCGGCAACGCCGACAGCGACCGCGGCGCGCGCCAGCACCGGCACGAATTCGCGCTCGCCGCCGGATGACGTGCCCTGCCCGCCCGGCTGCTGCACCGAGTGAGTGGCGTCGAATATCACCGGCGCGCCGGTGCGCGCCATGATCGGCAGCGCCCGCATGTCGGAGACCAGCGTGTTGTAGCCGAATGACGCGCCGCGTTCGGTGAGCATGACATTGCGGTTGCCGGCGCCGATCAATTTGGCGACGACGTTCTTCATGTCCCACGGCGCCAGGAACTGGCCTTTCTTGACGTTGACGGCGCGGCCTGTCTTGGCGGCGGCGATCAACAGGTCGGTCTGCCGCGACAGGAAGGCCGGGATCTGCAGTACGTCGACCGCCTGCGCGGCGATCGCGCATTGCTCGGCGTCATGCACGTCGGTGAGCACCGGCAGCTTCAGCGTGTCGCGGATCTCGGCGAACACGGGAAGCGCCGCTTCGAGCCCGACGCCACGGGCGGCCGAGGCCGAGGTGCGGTTGGCCTTGTCGAACGACGTCTTGAAGATCAGGCCGATGCCGACGCGCGCCGCCATCTCCTTCAACGCCGACGCCATCTCCAGCGCATGGGCTCGGCTTTCGAGCTGACACGGTCCGGCGATGAGCGCGAGCGGCAAATCGTTGCCGAACCGCACGCCACCAATCTCGACCACGGCATTGGGTTTAAGGCTCTGATCCAAATTCATCTCTCCCGATCGGCGCGGACCATGCGGCCGCCGCTCCTCAGGGTCAATGACCCGGCGCAAAAATTAGGCCCGCGCCCAGTGCTCCGACCAGCCGGCGCCGGCGTGGCCAGGAGCCGGTGAAACGCATGGCGGCGAGCCGCGGTCCGGTCGACGTGTCGGGCGGCGACAGGTCATAGCGCACGGTATAGGCGTTGGGGGTCAGGACCTCGATCGCCCCGCGCGGCAAGGCGATGCGGAAGCCATCACCGTCGGTGTCGGCGGCTTCCGCACCGGTAAAGGCGAGCAGGAAATCGCGATGTCGCGCCGGCTCGCTGGCGACCATGACGACATCGCCGATCCCGGTCGCGCCGTTGGCGTGGCTCTGAAACGCCGGATTCCAGAAGTTCTCTGGGTAATGCTGCTGGCAGGTGAAAAAACGCGTCTCGGAGGCCGCCGGGTCGCGCGCAAACGCCAACGAAAAGGCGACGTGCACCGGCGTGCCGTCCGGCCGCCGACCCTCACGGTCGAACCGCGTCGAGGGCGACGCCGCAATGCCGGCGCTTTCGAAGGCCGCCACATCGCCCGCCGAATCCGTCGACTCCAGCACCAGCATCGACAGGCCTTCGTGCCGCGCCGCGAAATCACGGTTGTAGGCGCCGAAGTTCTCGGAGAACACGTCGCCGCTGAGCTTGTCCGGTTCGGCCAGCGTCAGCAGTTCGATGAAGAAGCCGGGAAACTGCACGATGTAATTGTGCGTGCCCCAGGGATGCCGGTTGCGCGCCCCGACCGTGAAGCCGAGATCGCGATAAAGCGCCGCCGCGCCGTCGAGGTCGCGCACGGCGTGGACGATGTGGTCGAGGCCACGGGCCATCACGTCCCTATTTCGCCGCCGAGAAGGCCGTCGGGGTCAGGAAGCTGCTGGTGATGTTGGCGACGATCTGGCCGTCCTTTTCGGAGTCGGCGCGCGCCGACTGCCAGGCCGGATCGGACATGAAGGCGGCCCACTTCTGCTCGCGCTCGGCCAACGACTCCCACTTCAACATGTAGGTCAGGTCCATGTTGGATTCGCCGATGAGCGTCGTCCAGAAGCCGGCCTGGCGGATGCCATGCTTGTCCCAGAGCTTCAGGGTCGCGTTTTCGAAGCGCTTGAGCAGCGCCGGCAGCCGGCCGGGAATGCAGCGATAGATGCGAAGCTCGTAAATCACGATCAATCTCCGGCGCCGGTTGATTGCAATCGGGAACGCGGCGCCAGAGATACCGCGTGGCCGGCGCGCGAACAAGGTCAAGCCGCCAATGAGTTTGCAACCAACTAGACCCCCTTCTGATGGATCGCCGGCTCGGCAATCCGACGTTGGTGGGCCAGCCGCACGATGCACTAAGCCTTGGCTCGGGTTCATGGTATGACCTGAGCGAAGGCAACCTCAATGCGGCCAGTGATCCTGAATGCAAGACTTGGCTCAATTCATCCGCAAACTTCCGAAGACCGAATTACATATGCATCTGGAGGGCAGTATCGAGCCAGAGATGATGATCGCGCTGGCTCAGCGCAATAGTATTGACCTCAAATGGGATAGCGCCGACGCACTTCGCGCAGCCTATAAATTTTCGGATTTGCAGTCATTTCTGGATCTTTATTTCGAAGGCTGCCGCGTTTTGGTCTCCAAGCGCGATTTCTACGATGTCACCGTGGCCTATCTTAGACGCGCGGTCCGGGACGGCGTTGTTCGTGCGGAACTGTTTTTGGGGCCTCAGAGCTTCACCGATCGCGGCGTACCGATGGCCTCCATTCTGGAAGGCATACTCGAAGCTATCGGTGACGCTCAACGAGACCTCGGCATAAGCGCCGGGCTAATGGTGAGCGCCCACCGACACAGAAGCCAAGCGCAGGCGATGCAGCTTCTTGATCAAATCATGCCCTGGGCCGATCGAATTTTGGCCATAGGCATGGGCGGCGCCGAGGTCGGAAATCCGCCATCAAAATTCGAGGGCTTCTTCCGTGAATGCCGTCGTAGAGGTTTTCGCACCACCATCCATGCAGGCGAGGAAGGACCTGCATCGTATGTACGCGAGGCCATTCAGATTCTTCAGGTCGACCGGATCGATCATGGCAACGCTTGCCTGTCGGACCCGGCATTGACCAAAGAGATCGCTGATCGCCGGATCGCCCTCACGGTTTGCCCTCTTTCGAATGTGCGGCTGAAGGTGGTGCCGCAACTCCACGCGCATCCGCTTCGCACCATGTTGAACGCCAATTTGTTGGTGACAGTAAACTCGGATGATCCTCCCTATTTCGGAGGATACGTCAGTGAAAATTTGATCGAATGTCAGAAAGCCCTTGCTTTGAGCAAAGAGGAGATCGTGGGGCTTGTCCGAAACGGCTTTGAAGCCGCCTTCATCACGACGGAAAAACGACGACAGTACCTTTCTGCCGTCGATGAAATTGCAAGCGTCTGAGGCCAACGAAAGCTGTTGTATGTCCGGTGGTGGCCGCTCCCGGCACGGCCATCACACTCTTCAATATCAAAACGTCAGGCGCATAGCGGACGCGCCTGACGTCGCAGCCGCTTACACCAGCCGGCTCTGATCGACCGCCGCGCCGATGAAGGACGAGAACAGCGGATGCGGTTCGAACGGCCGCGATTTCAGCTCGGGATGGAATTGCACGCCGATGAACCAGGGATGGTCTTCATACTCGACGATTTCCGGCAGGATTCCATCGGGCGACATGCCGGAGAAGCGCAGTCCGTGCTGCTCGAGGCGATCCTTGTAGGCGGTGTTGACCTCATAGCGATGCCGATGGCGCTCGAAGATGTCGGTCGAGCCGTAGATTTCGGCAACGCGGCTGCCGCGCGTCAGCATCGCTTCATAGGCCCCGAGCCGCATGGTGCCGCCGAGATCGCCGTTAGCGGCACGTTTCTCCAGCGCGTTGCCCTTGAGCCATTCGGTCATCAGGCCAACCACCGGCTCGGAGGTCGGACCGAATTCGGTCGAGTTTGCCTCCGTGATGCCGCACAGGTTTCGCGCCGCTTCGATGCAGGCCATTTGCATGCCGAAGCAGATGCCGAAATACGGCACCGAGCGCTCGCGCGCGAACTGCGCCGCCTTGATCTTGCCCTCGGCGCCGCGCTGGCCGAAGCCGCCGGGCACGAGAATGCCGTTGACCTGTTCGAGGAACGGCGCCGGGTCCTCGTGCTCGAACACGTCGGACTCGATCCACTCCAGATTGACCTTCACCTTGTTGGCGATGCCGCCATGGGTGAGTGCCTCGTTGAGCGATTTGTAGGCGTCCTTCATGCCGGTGTACTTGCCGACGATGGCGATAGTCACCTCGCCTTCCGGATTGCGGACGCGTTCGTTGATCTCATGCCAGCGCGCCAAAGTCGGCGTGCCCTTGTCCTCGATGCCAAAGGCGGCCAGTACCTCGCGGTCGAGCCCTTCGGCCGAATAGGCTTCCGGCACGGCGTAGATGTTGTCGACGTCGCGTGCCTCGATGACGGCGCTTTCGCGCACGTTGCAGAACAGCGCCAGCTTGCGCCGTTCGCCTTGCGGAATCGGCCGGTCGGTGCGGCATAACAGGATATCCGGCTGAATGCCGATCGAGCGCAACTCCTTGACCGAGTGCTGCGTCGGCTTGGTCTTCAGTTCGCCGGCGCTCGGGATGTAGGGCAACAGCGTCAGGTGAATGTAGATGCAGTGACCGCGCGGCATGTCGTTGCCGAACTGGCGGATGGCCTCGAAGAACGGCAGGCCCTCGATGTCGCCGACGGTGCCTCCGACCTCGACCAGCACGAAATCGTAACCATCATTGCCGTCACGGACGAAGTCCTTGATGGCGTTGGTGACGTGCGGAATGACCTGGATGGTGGCGCCGAGATAATCGCCGCGGCGCTCCTTGGTCAGGATGTCCTGATAGATGCGACCGGTGGTGATGTTGTCGCGTTTCGTGGCCGGAACGCCGGTGAAGCGCTCGTAGTGCCCGAGGTCGAGATCGGTCTCCGCGCCATCATCGGTGACGAAGACCTCGCCATGCTGATACGGCGACATCGTCCCCGGATCGACGTTGAGATAGGGGTCGAGCTTGCGCAAGCGGACCTTGTAGCCGCGTGCTTGCAGAACCGCGCCGAGAGCCGCGGAAGCGAGACCCTTACCAAGTGAGGAGACCACGCCGCCGGTGATGAAAATGTACCGCGCCATGGGGCCTAACCTCTAGCCGCCGCGAATCGATTCGGGGAGAGCAAAATGCGCGCGGCTGCCTTGTGCCTGTGCGTGGATTGCGAAAGCTGTGAATTTCGAGATTGTTGCATCGGTTCTTTAACGAAGGCCCCAAAGAGCGAAGGGCCGGAACATCCGGCCCTTCTGTGCTGCTATTTCGACTGCGGGACCTGCGGTCCGGAAGGTGTAGCCGGTGCCGCGGGTGTCGCCGGTTGCCCGCCCCCGAGCTGGTTCAGGAGCCCGCCACCGCCGGTTCCGAGCGGCGGGGTGGTCGAGCCCGGCGCGCTGGCCGGCGCCGCCGGCGTGTTGCCCTGCAGAATCGAGGTCGGGGCGCGGTTCATTCCGGCGAGGATCGACAGGATCAGGCTCGTCATGAAGAACAGACCGGCCAGGATCGCGGTCGCCCGCGTGAGTACGTTGCCGGCGCCACGGCTGGACATGAAGCTGCCGGCACCGCCGCCGCCGATGCCGAGACCGCCGCCTTCGGAGCGCTGCAACAGCACCACGCCGATCAGGGCGAGCACCAGCATCAGATGAATGACGATTACGACGTGCTGCATCTCAAGGCGTCCGTTTCACAAAATCCGTTCAAAACCGTCCGGCCGGCCGAAGACCCGGGCGAACCTAGCGAAACCCATCGGCGAATACAGGAATTCGCCGGCGTCTCTACACGATCGCGGGTACGATTTCCACCCGGGGGGCCCACCGCACGCGGATTGCCCGACCTAGCGGTAAACTCCGGCAATTCCAAGGAAATCCGCCGCCTTCAGGCTGGCGCCGCCGACTAGGGCGCCATTGACGTCTGCAATCCCGAGAAGCTCCTTGGCATTAGAGGGCTTGACCGACCCCCCATACAGAATGCGGACGCCCTCCCCCGCCGCGCCGAAACGGTCAGTCAGCGTCTTGCGGATGAAGGCGTGGACCTCGGCGACGTCGGCCGCGGTTGGCGTCAGCCCGGTGCCGATGGCCCACACCGGTTCATAGGCGACGACGAGATTGGCGGCGGTCGAACCGTCCGGCAGCGAGCCCGCAAGCTGGGACCCGACAATATCGAGCGTCTTCCCGGCTTCGCGCTCGGCGCGCTGCTCGCCGACGCAAATGATCGCGACCAAGCCGGCGCGCCAGGCGGCTTCTGCTTTGGCTTTAACGCCGGCATCGGCTTCGTTGTGATCGGTGCGGCGCTCAGAATGGCCGACGATGACCGCCGTGGCGCCGGCGTCCGCCAACATCTCCGCGGCGATGTCGCCGGTGTGCGCGCCGGACGCCTTGGCGTGACAGTCTTGGCCGCCGATCTCAAGCGTCGAACCTTTGGCGGCCGCGCTGAACGGCACGATCAAGGTCGCCGGCGGGCAGATCATCAGGTCGGCCTTACCGGCCAGTTCGGCGGCGCCCTTCATGATGCCATCAAGCTCGGCCACCGAGGCCCTGAGCCCATTCATCTTCCAGTTGCCCGCGACCAGCGGACGAATTTGCCCCGACGCCATTCTCTATCACCCTGTTTCCACCTGACTTTCATCTGCGGTTAGCAAAGGCTGGCGGGCTACGCCATAGTGTGCGGCAATTTAGCCCCGGCGGCGGCCGATCTTGTCGGCGTTGCAACGGGTTGGACGCCTCCCTATAAGGGCGCGGCTGTCGATCCACGGCCCCAACGGAACCAACAAACGGACCCTCCATGCTCCGCGGAATTCACAAAGCGTCGTCCACGTGGGTCGGCAAGGCCATCATGGGTATCGTGATGGGCTTCCTGATCCTGTCCTTCGCGATCTGGGGCATCGGCGACATTTTCCGCGGCTTCGGCGCCAATTCCGTCGCCAAGGTCGGCGGCAGCGAAATCACGCTCGACCAGTTCCGCCAGTACTACACCGACAAGCTGCAGCAACTCGGCCAGCAATTGCGCCGCCCGATCTCGCCCGACCAGGCGCGCGGGCTCGGCCTCGACCAACGATTCCTTGGCCAGTTGATCGCAGAAACATCGCTCGACGAGGAGGCCCGCAAGATGCGGCTCGGCCTGTCCGACAAGTCGATCGCCGAGCGCATCATGACGGACCCGAACTTCAAGGGCCTCAATGGCCAGTTCGACCGGAACCGCTTCGAACAGCTCATCCGCAATGCCGGCTTCAGCGAACAGCGTTACGTCGCCGAGCAGCGCCACGTGCTGCTGCGCCGCCAGATCGCGCAGACCGTGAGCGGTGACTTGCCGGTGCCGCAGACCATGCTCGACGCCGTCAATCACTTCCAGAACGAGCGGCGCTCGATCGAATACATCCAGCTCGGCGCGGCGCAGGCCGGCGACATCCCGCAGCCGACCGCCGACGAACTGGCCAAGTATTTCGAGGCCCGCAAGGTCACCTTCCGCGCCCCCGAATATCGCAAGGTCACCCTGCTCGCCTTGACGCCGGCCGAGATCGCCAAGCCGGACAAAGTCTCCGACGCCGACGCCAAGGCGTACTACGACCAGCGCAAAGACAGCTTCGGCGCGCCGGAGAAGCGCGAAGTGCGCCAGATTGTGTTCTCCAAGCCGGAAGACGCGGCGGCCGCGCATGACAGGATCGCCAAGGGCGCGAGCTTCGACGATATCGTCAAGGAGCGCGGCCTGAAGCCGAGCGATACCGACCTCGGAATGGTCGCCAAAACCGAAATCATCGATCCGGCGGTTGCCAACGCCGCGTTCGCGCTAAAATCGGGCGAGGTCAGCGCGCCGATCAAAGGTACCTTCGGCACTGTCCTGGTGACGGTCGGCAAGATCGACGCCGGCTCGCAGAAGACCTTTGAAGAGGTCGCACCGCAGATCAAGCAGCAGATCGCCGAACAGCGCGCGCGCAACGACATCAACGATCTGCGCGACAAGCTCGAAGACGAGCGCGCGGCCGGCTCGACGCTGGCCGAGGCCGCCAAGAAGCTCAACCTCAAGGCCACGGTCATCGACGCCGTCGATCGCTCGGGCCGCGGTCCGGACGGCAAGCCGATAGTCTCAATTCCGCGTTCGCCGGACGCGATCAGCGCCGTGTTCACCACCGATGTCGGCGTCGACAATGAAGCGCTGCAAATGCCCGACGGCGGCTATCTCTACTACGACGTGACCGGCATTACGCCGTCGCGCGACCGCACCCTCGACGAGGTCAAGGACCAGGTGACGCAGCGCTGGCGCAACGACGAGATCGCCAAACGTCTCAAGGCCACGGCCGACGACATGCTCGCCAAGATCAAGTCCGGCACGACGCTTGCCCAGCTCGCCACCGAGAACAATCTCAAGATAGAGACCGCCTTCGGTCTGCAGCGCGGCCGCGCCGCGGCGGGCTTGCCGCCGGCGGTGTCCGAAGCCGCTTTCGGCACCGGCAAGGGCGAAACAGGTGTCGCCGACAGCGATAATGGTGATCGCCGATATCTATTCCGTGTCACCGACGTGAGCGTGCCGCCGATCGATCCGCAGGGCGCGAGCCCCGAACAGCTCAAGGCCAATCTGCAGAATTCGTACGCCGACGACATCATTGGTGAGTATATCGCCAAGGTCGAGAACGACGTTGGCGTCTCGATCAACCAGCAGGCGGTCAATCAGGTCGTCGGCGGATCGACCAACCAGTAACGGCATTCATCCGCGATGCAGATTGAACCATCCGAGAGCGCCTTCGCGGACCGTTACAATCGGGGCGAGCCTCAGGTGGTGTGGACCACCCTCGTCGCCGATCTCGAAACGCCGGTGTCGGCGTTTCTCAAGCTCGGCGGCGGCAAACCGATGAGCTTCCTCCTCGAGTCGGTCGAAGGCGGCGCAGTGCGCGGCCGCCATTCGATCATCGGCATCGAGCCCGATCTCATCTGGCGCGCCCATGGCGACAAGGCCGAGATCAATCGCAGCGCGCGGACCAGGCCCGAAGCCTTCGCGCCCTGCGTCGAGCCTCCTTTGTCGGCGCTGCGCACGCTCATCACCGATAGCCGCATCGATTTGCCGGAAGCATTGCCGCCGATGGCGGCCGGCGTTTTCGGCTATCTCGGCTACGATACCGTGCGCCTGATCGAGGAACTGCCGGCCGACAAGCCCGATCCGATCGGCATTCCCGACGCGATCATGATGCGGCCGACTCTGATCGTGGTGTTCGACGCAGTGAAGGACTCCATCACGGTCGTCACGCCGGTACGTCCGGAGAAAGGCGTCGACGCCAAAGTGGCGCTGACCCGCGCCACCGAGCGGCTGTCCGCCGTGGTCGATGCGCTCGACCGACCGCTCGACAAGTCACTGGCCGAATACGATGAAGGCCCGCTCGACGTGCCGCCGGTGTCGAACACCACGCCGGCCGAATACGCGGCCATGGTCAAGCGCGCCAAGGAATACATTGCCGCGGGCGACGCCTTCCAGATCGTGCTGGCGCAGCGCTTCGAGGCACCGTTTACTCTGCCGCCCTTCTCGCTCTATCGCGCGCTCCGCCGCACCAACCCGTCGCCCTATCTCTACTTCCTCGATTTCGGCGGTTTCGCCGTGTCCGGCTCGAGTCCGGAAATCCTGGTCAAGGTGGCGAACGACGTCGTCACGATCCGCCCGATCGCCGGCACAAGGCCGCGCGGGCTCACGCCGCACGAGGATAAGGCGCTCGAGGCCGAGCTGCTGGCCGACCCGAAGGAATGTGCCGAGCATCTGATGCTGCTCGACCTCGGCCGCAACGACGTCGGCCGCGTCGCCGCAATCGGCACTGTCAACGTCACCGACAAGTTCTTCATCGAGCGCTACAGCCACGTCATGCACATCGTGTCGAATGTCGAAGGCAAGCTCGACGCCAAATACGACGCGCTCGATGCGCTGGCCGCTGGCTTTCCGGCCGGCACCGTGTCCGGCGCGCCCAAGGTGCGCGCCATGCAGATCATTGACGAACTCGAAAAGGAAAAGCGCGGCCTCTATGCCGGCTGCGTCGGTTATTTCTCGGCTGCCGGCGAGATGGATACCTGCATCGTGCTGCGCACCGCGCTGGTGAAGGACGGCAAGATGTATGTGCAGGCCGGCGCCGGCATCGTCGCCGATTCAAATCCCGCCTCGGAACAGCAGGAATGCGTCAACAAGGCCAAGGCCCTGTTCCGCGCCGCCGAGGAAGCCCGGCGCTTCGCCAGTACCGCGAAACGCGGGCAGTGAAGACGAAAGGTTCTTATATACTCCGCTCGTGCCTGCGGATAACCGTTCGAAGAACGGCGTTCTTTCAGAACGCCTATGGCGGGCATCCAGAGTAGGCCAAAGAACTGGCCCCCCGCCTTCGCGGGGGTGAGCGGTGGACAAGGAGACGCATCGATGAGCCACGATCACCCGCACGAACACTCTCAAGAACCGAAGTGGAAGCACGACGGCGTCCGCGTCATCCCCGGCAACTCGCTCGATCCGAACACGGCTTCGACGCCCGGCATGGACCGCAAGGCGGCCATCAACGCCGCCCGCGTCGGCGCGCAGAAGCTCTGGGCCGGCACCGTCTCCATCCATCCGAACGCCAAGACCGGCGCGCACCATCATGGCGAACTCGAAAGCGTGATCTATGTCGTTCGCGGCAAGGCGCGCATGCGCTGGGGCGAGAACCTCGAGTTCGTCGCCGAGGCCGGCCCGGGCGATTTCATCTATGTGCCGCCCTTCGTGCCGCATCAGGAAATCAACGCCAGTCCTGACGAGGTGCTGGAGTGCGTCCTGGTCCGCTCCGACAACGAGGCGGTCGTGGTCAACCTCGACATCGAGCCAGTCGAAAAGCCTGAAAATGTTCCGTGGATTGATCCGATCCACAAGGCCTGACGGTTCCCCGCCGTGTTATAGACATGCCGGGGATGGCGGCATCGCGGCCAGGGGGCCGGTACTTGATCGACACAATCGTTGCCTGGCTGGACCGGGCGGTTGCCGGCGTTATTGCGCTGACGTCCTGGCTGGCCTTGCCCGTCGTCCTGCTGTTGTTTCTGCAATGGCCGTTGCGCGATCTCATCCACGGCTATTCGCGCCAAGCCAACGATCTCGGCCAGATCTTCTTTGCCCTGTTCGTCGCGGTCAGCGTCACCGCAGCGACGCGGGCCGGCACCCATCTCGCCGCCGATACGCTGGCGCATCGCTATTCGGATCAAACGCGGGGGCGGCTGCGCAAGATCGGCGCGGTGGTCGGGCTCGTCCCTTGGGCGCTGGTCATTCTCGAAACCAGCCACGGCACGATCTGGCAATCACTTACCGGCCTCGAGGCTTTTCCCGACACCGGCAATCCCGGTTATTTCCTGATCAAGTTCGCGCTCTGGCTGATGACGGGCATCGTTTTGATGCAGGCTGTCGCCGATATCCTGCGGCGTCGTCCGGTGGAGACCCTCTGATGCCGTGGGTCGGCTTTGTGCTCCTGATTGGCGTCGGTGTCGGCATCCTATTGACCGGGCTGCCCGCATTCGTCGTCCTGATCTCCGCCGCTGTCGTCGGCGCGATCATCGGCGTCGCCACCCACACCTTCCCGTATCTGCTGCTCGGCGCGCTGCCAGGACGCCTGATCAACCTGTTCGAATCCGACCTGTTGCAGGCGTTACCGCTCTACGTGACCATGGGTCTGTTGCTGAACCGGCTGCCGGTCGCCGACGCGCTCTATCGCGCCAGCATCGCCATCCTGCCGCGCAAGCCGCAGGCGCCGATGGTTTCGGGCATGTTGCTTGGTGCGCTGCTCGGACCGATGAACGGTTCTGTTGGTGCCAGCGTTCTCGGCCTGTCGCGCGTGGTGGCGCCGAAGCTTGCGGCGGAAGGTGTTCCCGCCGCCAAGCGCGAGGCGCTGATCGCGGTGGCCTCCACGCTCGGCGTTCTGGTGCCGCCGTCTCTGGTCCTGATCCTGCTCAGCGACGCCATGCTGTCGGCCCACACCTACGCCGTGACCGAGACGGGCCGCAGCGACCGCGTCATCAACACCGGCGATATCTTCCATGCCGCCCTGGTCCCAGCGGGTATCTTCCTCGTCCTGTGCCTTGCACTGTCCTGGTGGACAGGCCGCGATGTCTCCGGATTGCCGGAACGGCCGAAGCTGACCGTGAGCGAAGGCATCCTGGCCGCAGGATCGCTAACGTTTCTCCTGGTGCTGCTCGGCGGCGTCGCCGCCGGCTATTTCTTCGCCGTCGAGGCGGCCGCCATGGGCGCGTTTGCCTTGCTGGTGGCCGGGCTCCTCAGCGGCCGACTGCTCGGTCCGGCTTTGGGCACGCTGCTGCGCGAGGCCTTGGCCATCACCGGCGCGCTGTTCTCGCTACTGGCCGCCGCGACCACCTTCACGCTGGTGCTGCGTCTGCTCGGTACCGACCGCCTGGTCAACGACCTGGTGCGCGGCATTCCCGGCGGCGACATCGGGCCGACGGCGGCGGTGCTGACGGTGATCGCGCTGTGCGCCTTCGTGCTCGACGCCTTCGAGATCATCTTCGTCATCCTGCCGATCCTAATCCCGCCGCTGCTGGTCAAAGTCGCCGATGCGCGCTGGGTCGCGGTGCTGGTGTTGCTGACGCTGCAGTCGAGCTTTCTGCTGCCGCCGTTCGGCTACGCGCTGATGATGGTGCGCGGCGCGCTCAAGCCGGCCTCGCCATTCAAGCCCTTCGTCAAAGCCCTGGTGCCGTTTCTGGCCGCGCAATGGATGCTACTGGCGCTGGTGCTCGCCTTCCCGCGCCTGATCCACTTTATGGACAACGCTAAGGACGAAGTGCGCGCCCCGGCGACGCTTTCCAACGACGATATGACCAAGAAGCTCAACGAAATGATCCAGTTGCCGCCGCTCGACCCGACCAAATAGGGTCCCTCCGGCCACCCGAAAGCGCCCCGCCCGGCCACGCTTGACCCCTCAGGGCCCTAGCCTTTAAGACCTTGCAAGTCTTGAATAAAGGCTGGCTCGAAAACATGATCGTTCTGATCGACAATTACGACAGCTTCACCTTCAACCTGGTCCACTACTTGGGTGGCCTGGGCGCGGACGTTATTGTCCATCGCAACGACAAGATCTCCGCAGCCGACGTGATCGCGCTCGAACCGGAAGCCATCGTGCTGTCGCCCGGCCCCTGCACCCCGAACGAAGCCGGCATCTGCCTCGATCTCATCGCCAAAGCCTCGGCCACGATCCCGATGCTCGGCGTCTGCCTCGGCCATCAGGCGATGGGCCAGGCCTTCGGCGGCAAGGTGATCCGCGCGCCGCTGACGATGCACGGCAAGCTGTCGGAAATCCGCCATGACGCCACCGGCGTATTCCGCGGCATCAACGGGCCGTTCCAGGCGACGCGCTACCACTCGCTGATCGTCGAACGCCAAAGCCTGCCGAAGGGCCTGCGCGCCAACGCAGAGACCGCCGACGGCATCATCATGGGCATGGCGCACGAAAAGCTGCCGCTGCACGGCGTGCAGTTCCATCCCGAAAGCATCGCTTCCGAGCACGGCCATCTGATGCTCGAGAACTTCCTGGCCATCGCGGCCGAGTGGAACAAGAAACAGGGCCGCGCCATTTCAAGCGCCGCCGCCCGCCAGACCGGCTCGCGTGAGCCGGCGCATCTGGCGAGTTGAGGAGACGCCCGTGGCCGACGAATTCAAATCGCTGATTGCCAAAGTCGCAACCGGCGCCAGCCTCAGCCGCGACGAAGCGGCCAACGCCTTTGCCCGCATGATGTCGGGCGAAGCGACGCCCTCGCAGATGGGCGGCCTCTTGATGGCGCTGCGCGTGCGCGGCGAGACCGTCGACGAGATCACCGGCGCGGTGACGACGATGCGCTCGAAGATGCTGGGCGTGAAGGCGCCCGCCGACGCGGTCGATATCGTCGGCACCGGGGGCGACGCCTCCGGCTCCTACAATATCTCGACTTGCGCCGCCTTCATCGTCGCCGGCGCCGGCGTGCCGGTCGCCAAGCACGGCAATCGCGCGCTGTCGTCGCGCTCCGGTTCTGCCGACGTGCTCGGCGCGCTCGGCGTCAGGATCGATCTGACGCCGGAGCAGGTCGGCAAGTGCATCGCCAAGGCCGGCATCGGCTTCATGTTTGCGCCAGCGCATCATCCGGCCATGAAGAACGTCGGCCCGACCCGGGTCGAACTCGGAACCCGCACCATTTTCAATCTGCTCGGTCCCTTGTCGAATCCGGCTTCGGTGAAGCGGCAGATGATCGGCACCTTCTCGAAGCACTGGGTCGAGCCGATGGCGCAGGTGCTCAACAATCTGGGCTCGGAATCGATCTGGGTGGTGCACGGCTCCGACGGCCTCGACGAGATCACCACCTCGGGCACGACCAGCGTCGCCGAGCTCAAGGGCGGCAAGATCCGCAGCTTCGAGATCTCGCCGGAGGACGCCGGCCTGCCGCGCGCCAAGCCGGAGGCGCTCAAGGGCGGCGACGCCGAGACCAATGCCAAGGCGCTGCTCGACGTGCTCAAGGGCAAGCCGAGCGCGTTCCGCGACGTCGCCGTGCTCAACGCCGCCGCGGCGCTCATCGTCGCCGGCAAGGCCAAGGACCTCAAGCAAGGCGCGGTGCTGGCCGCCAAGTCGATCGATTCCGGCGAAGCCGAGGGTCGGCTGGACCGGCTGATTGCGGTATCCTGCGAGACCGAGGAGTAGACTGCGGGATCCGAAGAACCGGAGACCGGTTTTTGGACAAGATCGAGCGGTAACAAAAAGCCGATGGCCGATATCCTCAAGAAGATCGAGGCTTACAAGCGCGAGGAAATCGCGGCGGCGAAGCGTGCCCACTCGCTTGCCGACCTTGAGGCCATGGCCAAGACGCAGGAGCCGCCGCGGGGCTTCCTGCGCGCCATCGAGAAGAAGATTTCGGCCGGCGATTACGCCCTGATCGCCGAGATCAAGAAGGCGAGCCCATCCAAGGGACTGATCCGTCCCGATTTCGATCCGCCGGCGCTGGCCAAGGCTTATGAAGCCGGCGGCGCCGCCTGCCTGTCGGTGTTGACCGACGCACCGAGCTTCCAGGGTAAGCCGGAGTTCCTCACCGCCGCGCGCGCCGCGGTGAGCCTGCCGGCGCTGCGCAAGGACTTCCTGTTCGAACCCTACCAGTGCGCCGAGGCTAGAGCCTGGGGCGCCGACTGTATCCTGATCATCATGGCGGCCGTCGACGACGCCGTTGCTTTGGATCTTGAAAATGCAGCAATTTCATATGGCATGGATGTTCTTATTGAAGTTCATGCAGAAGATGAACTCGACCGCGCCCTCAAGCTGAAATCCCGACTGATCGGCATCAACAATCGCAATCTGCGCACATTCGAGACCTCGCTGGCGGTCAGTGAAAAGCTGGCGCCCCGTGTGCCGAAGGACCGCGTCATCGTCGGCGAAAGCGGCGTCTTCACTCCGGCCGATCTCGCTCGACTGGAGGCCGTCGGCATCTCGACCTTCCTGATCGGCGAGAGCCTGATGCGGCAGGCCGATGTCGCGGCAGCGACGCGCAGCCTGCTCGCCCGCCCCAGCCACGCCGCCGCCGAGTAACGCCCATGGCCAAAGCCAAAGCCGCGGCCAGAAGGAAGAAGCCCTCAGGCAAGCGGGCGGCGCCAATTGGACTCAGCCATATCGACCAGTCCGGCCGCGCCAATATGGTCGACGTCTCGGCCAAGGCGCCGACCGAGCGCATGGCGCTGGCCGAGGGCAAGGTCATCATGAGCAAGGCCACGCTCGACGCCGTGATCGCCGGCAACGCCATGAAGGGCGACGTGCTCGGCGCCGCGCGGCTCGCCGGCATCATGGCCGCCAAGCACACCCACGGCCTGATTCCGCTGTGCCATCCGCTGCCGATCACCAAGGTCGAGATCGAGATATTCCCGGAGCACTCCCTGCCCGGTTTCCTCGTCCACGCCATGGTCAAGGTCACGGGAAAGACGGGCGTCGAGATGGAGGCGCTGACCGCGGTTTCGATCGCCTGCCTGACCATCTACGACATGGCCAAGGCGATCGAGAAGTCGATGCGCATCGAGGGCATCCGCCTTCTGGAAAAGACCGGCGGCAAGTCCGGGCCTTACAAGGCGGAAAACTAATGCCCCTGATGCCGGTCGCCGAAGCCCTGGCGCGGGTGCTGGCCGACACTGCGCCGCTGCCGACCGAAGAGGTCGATCTCAACGACGCGCTCGGCCGCGTGCTGGCCAATGACTTGTCCGCGCTGCGCACCCAGCCGCCGGACGCCGTCTCCGCGATGGACGGCTATGCCGTGCGCGGCGCCGACGTCGCCAGCGCTCCCGTAACGCTCAAGGTGATCGGCGAAGTCGCCGCCGGCCATCCGTTCGCCGGCGCGGTCGGCCCTGGACAGGCCGCGCGCATCTTCACCGGCGGCATGATGCCGCAAGGCGCCGATACCGTGGTCATCCAGGAACACACGGCGCGCGACGGCGATGCCGTGATCGTGCAGAAGCCGACCGCATCCGGCCGCAACGTGCGCGGCGCCGGCATCGACTTCAAACAGGGCGACGCGCTGCTCGCCAAAGGCCGCCGCCTCACCGATCGCGACCTGATGCTGGCGGCGGCGATGAACTATCCGCGCCTCGCCGTCCATCGCCGGCCGCATGTCGCTGTGCTCGGCTCCGGCGATGAACTCATCATGCCGGGCGGCACGCTGCAGCCCGGCGAGATCGTCTATTCGAACGGCTTTGCGCTGTCCGCACTGGTGCGGTCCGAAGGCGGCATGGTGACCGATCTCGGCATCGCCCGCGACAATCTCGACGACCTCACCGCCCGCATCCAGCGGGCGCGCAACGCCAATGTCGACATCCTTTTGACCAGCGGCGGCGCCTCTGTCGGCGACCACGATTTGATGCAGAAGGCGCTCAAGGCCGAAGGCCTCGATCTGTCGTTCTGGCGCGTCGCGCTGCGCCCCGGCCGGCCGATGATGCATGGCCGCTTTGCCCGGGAAGGTTTGGGCGCCATGCATGTGCTCGGCGTGCCGGGCAATCCGGTATCCTCCTACGTCTGCGCCTTCCTGTTCCTGGCGCCGCTGATCCGCAAACTGTCCGGCCGCAGCGATGTCGAGGCAGTACCGGAAACTGCCATTCTTGGCCGCGACCTCCCGGAAAACGACGAACGCGCCGATTATCTCCGCGCCACCCTCGAGGCCGGGGCCGACGGCCCAATCGCGACTCCGGTACCGGTGCAGGACAGTTCCCTGATGGCGCCGCTCGCCCGGGCCGGATGCCTTTTGATTCGTGAGCCTTTTGCGCCGGCCGCCAAGGTCGGCGACCGCTGCCGTATCCTTAAATTCGCGTTTTAGCGGCCTTTAGAGTTGTTCACGCCAAATTAAGTGGTTGCGGAACACATATCGAACAGATAGTGTCCGTTCATGCTTTGTTTCGGATGAGTCCCCCAAACGCCCTGCCGATCCGGGGCCCTCATCCGCGACCGGGAGACCACAGGCGATGCTGACCCGCAAACAATTCGAACTCCTGCGTTTCATCCACGAGAGGCTGACCGAGGCCGGCGTGCCGCCCTCCTTCGACGAAATGAAGGACGCGCTGGATCTGCGCTCGAAATCTGGCATCCACCGCCTGATCACAGCTCTGGAGGAACGCGGCTTCATTCGCCGCCTCGCCAACCGCGCCCGGGCCATCGAGGTCATCAAACTCCCGGATTCCGTCGCCCATGGCATGGGCGGTAATGGCCGCGCCAGGGGATTCAACCCGAGCGTCATCGAAGGTAACCTCGGCAAAGTCCGGCCGGTGCCCGCGGGTGACGATGACTCGGCGCGTTCGATCTCGGTGCCGGTCATGGGCCGCATCGCCGCCGGTACGCCGATCGAGGCGATCCAGACCAAGAGCCACGTCATCAACATGCCGCCCGAGCTACTGACCGCGGGCGAGCATTTCGCCCTCGAAGTGCGCGGCGATTCAATGATCGACGCCGGCATTCTTGACGGCGATATCGCGCTCATCCGCCGCTCGGAAGCCGCCGACACCGGCGACATCGTCGTGGCGCTGATCGACGACGAGGAAGCCACACTGAAACGTTTCCGCCGCCGCGGCGCCTCGATCGCGCTCGAGCCGGCCAACGCCGCCTACGAGGTGCGCATCCTGCCGCCGAACCGCGTGCGCATTCAGGGCAAGATGGTTGCGATGTTCCGGCGGTATTAATCGCTAGGCGACCTGGTTCTCGGTCATCGTCCGCGAAAGCGGACGATCCAGTAACCACTGCCGTCACCTGACCACACGAGCGCTGCGGCATCCTGGATGCCCCGCTTGCGCGGGGCATGACGTCAGAGGGTTCAATCCCCCGCTTCCATATCCTCCGCCTTCGGCGTCGCCTCGGGCACCGTGCGATGCCGCGCCGGTGATCCACGCTCGCCAGCAATGGCGGGCGCCCGCGCCCAAGGCCGATCGCCGGTCGGCGGCCGCGCGATCTCGGTCCTGAAGCGGTCGCCGTTGGCGTAAAGTGCCGTCGCACCATCTCGTTGCCAACGCGGCCGATCGACCACCACCAGCGTGGCGCAATCGGCCGGTGCCTGTTGCGCCGAGAGGACAACGGCCGCCCGCTGGCAATCGTCTTCGAAGGCCTCGGCCGATCGCGCGAAAGCGACGATACGGCCGTCGCGCAGGCGGCCGGTGCAACCAATGGCGTCGCAGCGCACGCCTGCCTGTACAGCGGCATCGGTCGCAAGGCGCGCGTCGCCGTCGGCGGTGAGCCATTCCTTGGCGGCGAAGTTGTCGCGGGCGATCTCAAGGAACACCAGACGGCCCTGTGGCCCGCGGATCGCCGCTGTTGCGCCGTCGGCGGCGATCAGCACATCCGGGCGCGGCGTGTTGATTGCCCAGAGCGTGGCGGCGACGGCGAGCACGGCGCCGCTCCAGCGCAGCGGCGATCGCAACAGACAGATCAGCAGCAGGCCCGCGGTCGCCAGCAGCAACGGGCCGGTGCCGAACGCTGCCATGTGACCGACCGCACCGGGCAGATGCGCCACCCACACGACGACGTCGATCATCCAGTCGATGCCGATGCCCATCAGACGCCAGAACACGCCGTCGAGGCCGAGCGGCATCGTCAGCACGCCGAGAATGCCCATCGGCATCACCAGTACCGAAACGACCGGCATTGCCAGGAGATTGGCGATGACGCCGTAAGGCGCGACGCGATGAAAGTGGTAGGCGGCATAAGGTTCGGTCGCGAGCCCGGCGACGAATGAGGCCAGCAGCAGCCCGGCGACTTCGCGTCCGCCCCACAGCGCCAGCCGCATGGCGATGGAACTATCGGCCGATGCGTGCCAGTTGAGGCTGTATTGATAGATCGCGATCAGCGCCAAAGTTGCCGAAAACGACATCTGGAAGCTCGGATGCAGCAGCGATTGTGGTGCGATCAGCAGCACGCCAAAAGCCGCGACCGTGAGCGTGCGAAAGGTCAATGTCGGGCGATCGAGCATGACGCCGATGAGGACGATCGCGATCATGATGTAGGCGCGTTGCGTCGATACGCTGGCCCCCGACAGCACGAGATAGAAACTCGCCCCCGCCATGGCTGCCATCGCCGCCCATTTCTTGATCGGACGGCGCAGCGCCAGCGCCGGCACCAGCGCCAGGCCGGCGCGCAGCACGAAGAACACGATGCCGGCGACCACCGCCATGTGATAACCGGAAATCGCCAGCACATGCGCCAGGCTCGAGACGTAAAACGCATCCGCCACCGGCGCCGAAATGGCGTTGCGCTTGCCGGTGATCAACGCCGAGGCAATCGAGCCGCGATCGCCGGGCAGCACCGCATGGATGCGACGATTGATGCCCTCGCGCATGGCATCGATGGCTGCGGCGAAGGCCAGCCGCGCGCTGGCCGGCGCGGGCGCTGCCGACGTCGTGATCTTGCCGAGCACGAAGCCCGAGCCGCCGATCTGCTGAAAATACATGTCGCGGGCAAAGTCGTAGCCGCCGGGCCTCAGCGGCGCGAGCGGCGGCGCAAGGTGCGCCTTGAACGACACATAGGCGCCAACCGGCGGCGCCGTGTCCTTGCGCACTGAGACGCGGACGCGCTGTGGTTTGGCCGCGACGCGCGGCGCGGCGAAGCGATCGATCTGCACGACGACGCGATCGCTGCGCTCGCGCTCTTCGCGTGCTTCGACATAGCCCGTCACTTGGGCTTGCCAGGTCGCGATGTTCATTACCGGATGATCGATGCGCAAAGTCTGCAACGTCGCGACGGCGAAGCCGCAGGCGATTGCCGCGGCACCGAGCGCCAGCGGAAAGCCGACCGGGTGGCGGCGCGCTGCAACGACGACGGCCAGGGTGGCCACGGCAACGGCTGACGCGGCCCACCAGGCCGGTTCCCGGTTGGCGGTGAAGTAGATCGCGATGCCGGCGCCGAAGGCCACGGACAGCCACGGCATCAGCCGGCCGGGTGTGACCTCCGCCGCCGCCCAGTCGGCGAGCGTCCGCCGCAGTCGCTGCGAGGCGGCCACGCCAAGCGGCACGGCGTGACCGGCGCGGCCGCCTGCGGCGATGGCGCCCGCCACCGCTCGCTTCCTTGGGCCTCCCGACGCGTGCCCCGCCATGACGCCACCCGCCCACAACCGGGGACGATGCTACGGCAGCCACAGGTTGTGACTAGGAGAACGGTTGTGAACGGACCGAGCGCCGATCAGCCGGCCTCGGCCGAAAAATCGATCTGCAGGAGGTCGTTGTCGAGGAAGCGGCCGCCAACCTCGATGGCCTTTGGCTCGGTGCCGAACCGCAAGAAGCCCAGCCTGCGATAGAGGGTGCCCGCCGCGGCATTGTCGGCGCCGACAGTGACCTGCAGGATCATGACGTGCGCCGCGGCGTAAGCCATGACCGCCTCGACGAGGGCGCGGCCCACGCCCCGCCTCTGCAAGGCTGGCTGCACATAAACCGAGACCAAGGTGCCCTTGTGCCGTTCCTTGTCGCGCTCGCCGGCGACGAAGCCGGCCATGCCGATGAGCGTCCCGTTCTCGAAAGCACCGAAGGCCAAGTCGCGCCCCGAACCGCGGGCAACCATTTTGAACCATTCAAACGGCCGCGCGATTTCTTCCTCGTAGCTTGTGAGAAACGCTTCCGGGTGACGGCCGAGCGCGTCGAGACGCAATGCGCGCAGCGCCTCGGCGTCTTCCTCGACCAGGCGTCTGACGACGAAGGCCAAACGCGCCTCCCGTTATTTCACTATTTGCCGACTTCCTTGGCGAAGGTGTCTCGCAGGCCGACGGTGCGGTTGAATACCGGTTTTCCCGGCGTCGAGTCCTTGTCGCGGCAGAAGTAGCCGTTGCGTTCGAACTGGATCGCATCCTCGAAGTTCATCTCCGCCAGCGACGGCTCGAGCCGCGCGTCGCTCAGGACTTCGAGCGAATTCGGGTTGAGATCCTTCTCGAACCCCTCGCCGGCCTTCGGATCGGGCTTGGCGAACAACGGATTGTAGAGCCGCACCTCGGCCGGCACGGAGTCCTTCGCCGACACCCAGTGGATGGTGGCCTTGACCTTGCGGCCGTCCGGCGCGTTGCCGCCCTTGGTCGCCGGATCGTAGGTGCAGCGCAGTTCGGCGATGTTGCCGGCCGCGTCCTTCACCACTTCCTTGCAGGTGATGAAGTAGGCGTAGCGCAGGCGCACTTCCATGCCCGGCGACAGCCGGAAGAACTTCTTCGGCGGGTTCTCCATGAAGTCGTCCTGCTCGATAAAGAGCTCGCGGCCGAACTTGATCTTGCGGCTGCCGGCTGCCGGATCGTCGGGATGATTGACCGCCTCCAGCTCCTCGACCTGGCCTTCCGGATAGTTCTCGATCACGACCTTGAGCGGCTTCAGCACGGCCATGCGGCGCTGCGCAGTCTTGTTGAGCACCTCGCGGATCGAGAATTCGAACATGCCGTAGTCGACGGTCGAATTGGCCTTGGCGACGCCGATGCGCTTGACGAAATCGCGCAGCGCCGCCGGCGGCACGCCGCGGCGGCGCAGCCCGGCCAGGGTGGGCATGCGCGGATCGTCCCAGCCCGACACGTGCTGGTCGCGCACCAGCGTGGTCAACACGCGCTTCGACAGCACGGTATACGTCAGATTGAGCCGCGCGAATTCGTACTGATGCGGCTGCGACGGTACGGAGAGATTGGCGATGAACCAGTCGTACAGCGGCCGGTGATCCTCGAACTCCAGCGTGCAGACCGAATGCGTGACCTGTTCGATCGCGTCCGACTGGCCGTGGGCGTAGTCGTAGCTCGGATAGATCTTCCAGGCGGTCCCGGTACGCGGGTGATGCGCGTGCAGGATGCGGTACATCACCGGGTCGCGCAGGTTGATGTTGCCCGAGGCCATGTCGATCTTGGCGCGCAGCACGCGGGCGCCATTGGGGAACTCGCCGGCGCGCATGCGGCGGAACAGGTCGAGGTTCTCCTCGACCGTGCGGTCGCGAAACGGTGAATTCTTGCCGGGCTCGGTGAGCGTGCCGCGGTTGCCGCGCATTTCGTCGGGCGTCTGGTCGTCGACATAGGCCTTGCCGGCGCGGATCAGATCCTCGGCCCAGGCATAGAGCTGCTCGAAATAGTCGGAGGCGAAATAGAGGTGCTCACCCCAGTCGAAGCCCAGCCAGCGCACGTCGCGCTGGATAGCGTCGATATATTCCTGCTCTTCCTTGACCGGGTTGGTATCGTCAAAGCGCAGGTGGCAGCGGCCGCCGAACTCCTGGGCGACGCCGAAGTTCAGGCAGATCGATTTGGCGTGGCCGAGATGCAGGTAGCCGTTCGGTTCCGGCGGGAAGCGGGTGACCACAGCGCCAATCTTGCCGTTCGCCAAGTCGGCCGCCACGATGTCGCGGATGAAATCGCGCCCCGCTTCGGCCGCCGCCGGGGTCGCCAAAGACTTGTCGTCGCTCGCCATGCTCTTGTCCAAACCTGCCACTCAAGACCGGGCCCACGCCCTGCCCGGCGCCGCCATGCCGGTCCCCCCCAATGACGTGTCGGTTACCTCGATGTCAAATGCCTTGCCACTCGTGACGGTACCTGTGGTACAGGGCCCGCGATGAACGCACCTGTCGTCACCCGCTTCGCGCCTTCCCCAACCGGCTTCCTCCATATTGGCGGCGCCCGGACGGCGCTGTTCAACTGGCTCTATGCCCGCCACTGCGGCGGCAAGATGCTGCTGCGAATCGAGGACACTGACCGCGAGCGCTCGACCGACGCCGCCATCGACGCCATCCTTGACGGCCTGACCTGGCTCGGCCTGACCTGGGAAGGCGACCCGATCTTCCAGTTCGCCCGCGCCGACCGACACCGCGAGGCCGTCGAGCAGTTGCTCGCCGCCGGAAAGGCCTACCGCTGCTACGCCTCGCCGGAGGAGCTGACGGCGATGCGCGAAGCTGCGCGCAAGGAAGGCCGCTCCAAGCTGTACAACGGCCTATGGCGCGACCGCGATCCGTCTGAGGCCCCCGCCGGCGTCAAGCCAGTCATCCGCCTCAAGGCGCCGGCAACCGGCGAGACAGCGATCGAGGACCAGGTCCAGGGCCGCGTCGTCTGGCAGAACTCCGACCTCGACGACCTCGTCCTTCTGCGCTCCGACGGCACGCCGACCTACATGCTGGCGGTCGTGGTCGACGACCACGACATGGGTGTCACCCACATCATCCGCGGCGACGACCACCTGACCAATGCCGCCCGGCAAAAGCAGATCTACGAGGCGCTGGGCTGGTCGGTGCCGACCATGGCGCATATCCCGCTGATCCATGGGCCGGACGGCTCGAAGCTGTCGAAGCGCCACGGCGCCCTTGGCGTCGATGCCTACCGCGCCATGGGCTACCTGCCGGCGGCGATGCGCAACTACCTTGTGCGCCTCGGTTGGTCGCATGGCGACCAGGAAATCTTCACGCCCGAGGAAATGGTCGAGGCGTTCGATCTGCCCGCCATAGGCCGTTCGCCGGCACGCTTCGATTTCGCCAAGCTGGAAAACCTCAACGGCCACTACATCCGCAATACGCCGGACGCGGCCTTAATCACCGCGCTCGAAGACCTGCTGCCACACATCGCCGGCGGCGAAGCCTTGGCCAACAAGATGAACGCGGCGCTCCGCGACAAGCTGCTCGTCGCCATGCCGGGCCTGAAGGAGCGCGCCAAGACGCTGGTCGAGCTGTTCGAGGCCTCGCGTTTTGTGTGGGCGAGCCGCCCGCTCCCTATTACCGATCAGGCCAAGGGATTGCTGACGCCGGAGGCCAAGGGGCTGCTGGGCAAGTTGATCCCGGCACTGGAAACCATTCCGGAGTGGAACGGACCGGCCATCGAAGCCGTGGTCCGCAGCTTCGCCGAGACCGCCACTGTCAAGCTCGGTGCCGTGGCGCAGCCCTTACGCGCGGCGCTCACGGGCAAGACCACCTCGCCGCCAATTTTCGACGTTTTGGCGGTGCTGGGGCGAATCGAGAGCCTGGCCCGCCTGCGCGACCAGGCCGCGTCCTGAGCGGACCGGATAACGAGGCGGTAAATTTTCGTTCCGTCAATCCTTTGGCGACGAAATCCATGCCCATATGCGAGGCAGCCCCTGCGTTTGCGCGATCTTGCAGCGCACACACGGATGGGCTACCGAAATGAAGGCTGGATGCCTTTAGCGCCTCTCTGGCGCCGTCCCCGTCCGGCTTTAAGGCCAATAAAGCAGCGCATTGCCGCTCCGAAATCCGAGGGTTCGACCATGGACGCCAAAACGGACGCCAACCAAGCAACCGGCTCGATCACCGTCGGTAACAAGAACTTTGACTTCCCTGTTTACAAGGGCACCATCGGGCCGGATGTCCTCGACATCTCCAAGCTCTATGGCCAGAGCGGCATCTTCACCTACGACCCCGGCTTCACCTCGACGGCGAGCTGCGAGTCCAAGATCACCTACATCGACGGCGACGAAGGCGTGCTGCTGTATCGCGGTTACCCGATCGACCAGCTCGCCGAGCACGGCGACTTCCTCGAGACCTGTTATCTTCTGTTGTACGGTGAACTGCCGACCGCCGCGCAGAAGTCCGACTTCGACTACCGCGTCACGCGCCACACCATGGTGCATGAGCAGATGACCCGCTTCTTCCAGGGCTTCCGCCGCGACGCGCATCCGATGGCGATCATGACCGGCTCGATCGGCGCGCTGTCGGCGTTCTATCACGACTCCACCGACATCTCGGACCCGACGCAGCGCATGATTGCGTCGATCCGCATGATCGCCAAGGTGCCAACGCTTGCCGCCATGGCCTACAAATATTCGGTCGGCCAGCCTTTCGTCTATCCGCAGAACAACCTCGATTACTCGACTAACTTCCTGCGCATGTGCTTTGCGGTGCCGGCTGAAGATTACAAGCCGAACCCAGTACTGGCGCGCGCCATGGACCGCATCTTCATCCTGCACGCCGATCACGAGCAGAACGCCTCGACCTCGACCGTACGACTGGCAGGTTCCTCAGGCGCCAACCCCTTCGCCTGCATCGCGGCCGGCTGTGCCTGTCTGTGGGGCCCGGCGCATGGCGGCGCCAACGAAGCCGCACTCAACATGCTGAGCGAGATCGGCACGGTCGATCGCATTCCGGAGTTCGTGCGCCGCGCGAAGGACAAGAACGACAGCTATCGCCTGATGGGCTTTGGCCACCGTGTCTACAAGAACTATGACCCGCGCGCCAAGATCATGCAGAAGACCTGCCACGAGGTGCTGGCCGAACTCGGCATCAAGGACGACCCGCTGCTCGACGTCGCCATGGAGCTCGAACGCATCGCGCTACACGACGAGTACTTCATCGAGAAGAAGCTGTACCCGAACATCGACTTCTATTCGGGCATCACGCTCAAGGCGATGGGCTTCCCGACCACAATGTTCACAGTGCTGTTCGCGGTCGCCCGCACCGTCGGCTGGATCGCGCAGTGGAAGGAAATGATCGAAGATCCGAAGCAGAAGATCGGCCGTCCGCGCCAGCTCTACACCGGCGCGACCGAACGCGACTTCGTGCCGATCTCTCGGCGCAAGTAACGGCGTCGATATCTACGACAATCAATGGCCGGGCCTTAGCGCCCGGCCATTTCTTTTGGCCGCCACCTGCTCTGTCAGACCATCTCGCCGATTGCCTTGCGGAAGCGCAGCATCGCCACGGTGAACAGCGCGCCGCCAATACCGATGAGCGCCAGGAACTGCGGCCACACCACGGAGAGGCCGGCGCCGCGAAACAGAATCGCCTGTGCCAGCGACACGAAATGCGTAGTCGGCGCCGCCAGCATGACGTCCTGCACGAACACCGGCATGCTCTCGCGCGGCGTCGTGCCGCCCGACAAAATTTCCAGCGGCATGATGATCAGGATGGTCAGCAGCGCGAATTGCGGCATTGAGCGCGCCATGGTCGCAAGGAAGATGCCCAACGACGTGGTCGCGAACAAGTTGAACGCGGCGCCGAGCAGGAACAGCGATATCGATCCCTGGATCGGCACCCCCAGCAGGCCCTGTACGACGAACGCAAGCGAGGCGGCATCGGCAACCAGCACCACCAACGCCATCGACCAGATCTTGCTCACCATGATTTCCGCCGGCGTCACCGGCATGACCAGCAGATGTTCGATGGTGCCGTGCTCGCGTTCGCGGATCAGCGCGGCACCGGCAAGAACAATCGATAACAGCGTCACCTGATTGATGACTTCGACCACGGCGCCGAACCACGACTTGTTCGCGGTCGGATTGAAACGCATGCGCAAGGCCAGATCGACCGGCAGCACGGTCTCCGACCGATAGCGCCTGGCGAAGGCGGTCACCTCGGTAGTGACGATGGTCTGAATGTTGCCGGCGCCGGTAAAGGCCTGGCTGACGCGCGTGGCATCGACGTTGAGCTGAATATCCGGCACCTTGCCGGCCAGCACATCGCGCTGGAAATTCGGCGGGATGTCGATCGCGAAGGTGATCGAGCCGTCGTCCAACCCAGCATCCATCTCGGCTCGCGTGATCAGTTTCGGGGCGTTGAAGTACGGCGGATAGAACGCGCCCACAATGCGATTCGACAGCGTCGAACGATCCTCGTCGATGATGCCGATCGAGGCATTGTTCAGCGTCTCGGGGATGGCGGCCGCCGCCGAATAGATCGCCACTGTGAACGCATAGACGATGAAGATCAGCATGACCGGATCGCGCGACAGGCTGCGCAATTCCTTGACACCCAGATTGGCGACATTGGCAAGGCGCATTGCTTAGCTCTCCTGCTTCTTCAAGAGGAGGCCGCACGTGCCGATCAGGACCGGAATCGCAATGAGCAGCGCCAGAAACGGGACTTGCAGGTCGCCAAGTCCCAAGCCTTTGGCGAAAATTCCGCGCGAGATGGTCAGGAAGTGACTGGTCGGATAGACGTGACCGATCACGGCTTCGAAGCCGTGCAGCGACGAAACCGGATTGATGAAGCCGCTATATTCGATTGCCGGGATCAACGTCACGATGGCCGTGCCAAACACCGCCGCGACCTGGCTCTTCATGAACGACGACATCAGGAGCCCCATGGCGGTGGCCGAGATGACATAGAGCCAGGCGCCGAGCAGCAAGGCGGCGAAGCTGCCCTTCAGCGGCACGCCGAACCACGTCACCGACATCACGGTCAGCAGGACGAAGTTGAACAGGGCCAGGACGACGTAAGGAATTTGCTTGCCGAGCAGGAATTCCAGTCGCGTGGTCGGCGTCACGTAGAGATTGACGATCGAGCCGAGCTCCTTTTCGCGCACCACGCTGAGCGCGGTCAGCATGGCTGGGATGAGCAGCAGCAGCATTGGAATGACTGCCGGCACCATGGCGATCACACTCTTGACGTTGGGATTGTAGCGGTAACGCAGCGCGACGTTCACGGGGCTCGACAGGTGTGCCACGCCGCTCAGCCACTGAGCGTGCATCGCCTGAACATAGCCTTCGATCGTATCGGCGCGCATCGGCATGGAGCCGTCGATCCAGGCGCCGATCTGCACTTCATGACCGCGGGTCATGTCCCGGCCAAAGCCGGGCGGGATTTCGACCGCCAGCGACAGCTCACCCGACCGCATTCGTCGATCGAGATCGGCGTAGTCGATGATCGGCCTTCTCTCGGTGAAATAGCGCGAGCCGGCGATGTTGAGGGCGTAATTCTGGCTGATGGCGGTCTGGTCGCGATCGAGGACCGCATAGGTGAGATTCTCCACGTCCAGCGTGATTCCATAGGCGAAGATCACCATCAGAATCACGCTGCCCAGCATGGCGGTCAGCGCACGGATCACGTCGCGGCGAAGCTCCAGCGCCTCGCGGTGGGCATACGTGAACATGCGACGCGGCTCGAACCGGCGCACTGGCGGGCGCTCGAGCATCTCGACGGCGAGCGGCGCCGCATGGGCCTCTGGCGGATCGCCGACGGCGTCTTCGAGATAGCCGATGAAGGCCTCTTCGAGGTTCCGCGCGCCGCGTTTGTCGATCAGCGCCCGGGGCGTGTCGCTCACAAGTACCTTGCCGGCATGCATCAGCGAAATCCGGTCGCAGCGCTCGGCCTCGTTCATGAAATGGGTAGAGATGAAGATGGTGACACCATCGCGGCGCGACAGTTCGATCAGCGTCTGCCAGAAGGCGTCACGCGCGATCGGATCAACGCCCGAGGTCGGCTCGTCGAGGATCAGCACGGCCGGCTTGTGGATCATGGCCACGGCGAGCTGCAGGCGCTGGCGCTGGCCGAGCGGCAGCGCGCTCGGCAGGTCGTCCATGATCGCTGTGAGCCCGAAGCGCGCGGCCACTTCGGCGACGCGGGCCGGAATTTCGGCGGCCGGAAGCTGGAATAGGCGGGCGTGCAGCTCCAGGTTCTGCCGCACCGTCAGCTCGGTGTAGAGCGAGAAACCCTGCGACATGTAACCGACGCGCCGGCGGGTGGCGAGATCGTGCGGGTCGAGCGGCTGCCCGAACAGCTCGGCGCTGCCGGCGCTGGGCGGCAACAGGCCCGTGATCATCTTCATCGTCGTGGTCTTGCCGCAGCCATTGGAGCCGAGGAAGCCGAAGATCTCGCCCTGATGGATGTGGAAGCTGACGTCGTCGACCGCGACGAAGTCGCCGAAGCGCATGGTGAGATGCTGGGCCTCGATGGCGTCGACGGCGTCGCCGCCATCGCGCGGGATGATTTCGACGGCCCGATGGCCGCGCCGCTGCGCCTCCGGCAGGAGGGCAATGAAGGCGGCCTCCAGCGTCGCCTGGTTCGTGCGCGCCAGCAGGTCCGGTACGGTGCCGGCGGCCAACACGCGACCGCCGTTCATGGCAATCAGCCGGTCGAAGCGCGCCGCCTCTTCCATATAGGCGGTGGCGACGATCACGCTCATGCCGGGACGACCGGTGCGGATACGGTCGATCAACTCCCAGAATTGGCGCCGCGACAACGGGTCGATGCCAGTCGTCGGTTCATCGAGGATCAAAAGGTCAGGATCGTGGACCAGCGCGCAGCACAGGCCGAGCTTCTGCTTCATGCCGCCCGATAGCTTGCCGGCGGGGCGGTCGACGAACGGTGCCAAGCCGGTACTCTCGACCAGTTCGGCGATACGGTGCTCGCTCTCTTTGCGCCCTTGCCCGAACAGGCTGGCGAAGAAGTCGATATTCTCCTTCACTGACAAGGTCGGATAAAGATTCTTGCCCAGCCCTTGCGGCATGTAGGCGATGCGCGGACAGACCCCTCGGCGGTGCTGAGCATTACCGATGTCGCCGCCGAGCACCTCGATCCGGCCGCTCTGCATCCGCCGGGCGCCGGCGATGAGCGCAAGCAGGCTTGATTTGCCGACGCCGTCCGGGCCGATGAGCCCGACCATCTGGCCGGCCGGCAGGTCGAGCGTCACGGTATCGAGCGCGAGCGTCGCACCGTAGCGAAGTGTGACGTCATTCAGTCGGACGACATAGCCGGCCGCGGGTGTTTCAGTCATTGCGGCAGCTTGACCGCCAGGTTCGACGGCCATTCCGTGTTCGGGTTGAGCCGCACATAGGCCATGCCCGGCAGGCCGGTCTTCACCTGATGGATATATTTACGCAGCAGATCGGACGAAATCTTGGCCTTGATGCGGAACATCAGCTTCTGCCGCTCTTCCGCCGTCTCCACGGTCTTCGGCGTGAATTGGGCGACGTCGGCGACGAAAGTGGCACGCGCCGGCACGACGTACTGCGGGATGGCATCGAGCACGAGATGCACTTCGGCGCCAATGGCGACGCGACCGGCGGCGTCGGTCGGCAGAAAGAACGTCATATAGACGTCGCTCAGATCGACCATGTTGAGCACTTTGCCGCCTGCACCCAGCACCTCGCCCGGCTGAGCCACGCGATATTGGACCCGGCCATCACGCGGCGCTACCAACGTGCTGTCCTTGATGTCGGCCCTGATGCGATCGACGGTCGCCTTGGTAGCATCGACCGCAGCCTCGGCGTCGATCACCTGCGCCTGCGCCGCGCTGATCGCCGACGTGGCGGCCGCCACCTGGGCCTGGGCCGCGCTCACAGCGGCCTTGGCGCCTTCGAAGCGGGCGCGGTCATTGTCGAGATTTTCGATCGAGCCGCTACCGGACTTGGCGAGTTGATCGGATCGTTCGAAGCGCTTCTGCGCCGCGTCGAGTTCGGCCTTGCGCTGCGCGACCACGGCGGTTGCGGCTTCCTTCTCGGCCTGACGCTGCACCACCTGGCTGCGCGCCGTCTCGATGGCGACGGTGGCACGGCGCACCTGGGCTTGCGCCTCGCGCAGCTGAGCGTCGAGCACTTCGGTGTCCATCCTGGCCAGAACCTGGCCGGCGGTGACGAAGTCGCCCTCGTCGACCATGATCTCCTTGAGGCGCCCGGGCGTCTTCGCCGCGATGTCGATTTCGGTCGCTTCGATACGGCCATTGGCGCTGGCGATGCCCGGCGGCAACGGCGAGACGTTGAGCCAGTGCCAGGCGCCGTAAGCGGCGCCGATAATCACGACGGCGGCCACCGCCCGAACGAACCAGATTCTAGACTTGTCCACGTTTCGACGCCTCGCCTTACTGTTTTTCTCGTCGAAAGCATTTCGCCTGCGGCAAGAAATCCGAGCCCCTAGAGGCAAAACCGAGCTCCGGTTCCACGCTCCGCTGACCCGCCGGCCAGCTCTGGTTACCGCCAACACAGAATGGCGATGTTGACCTAGCTCAACGGCATGTCCGCGCGCGAAACGCGACGCCGCTTATGACGGCTCTATGCAGCGTCACCGCTCTACGCGATTTCAGCATCAACGAGCGGCGTAATGTCGATCGCCCCAATGCACCGCGCCGCGCTTGTTGGCGCCCCATAACTTTAGTCGTTCCAATCCTAATCTGAAACTATTCTAGTTCTAACATATTGATATTATTGGCATATTGTCTTGCCGTCGCGGCTGGACCGGAGTACCAGTCGCCGCATTCATTTTTACTTGGGGCGACAATGCAGATGCGGTGGCGGGCGTTTAGTTCGGAGATTTCGGTACAGGCCAACAAGACAATCGTGATGCGAACGGTGTGTGCGGCAGCTTTGCTGGCACTCCTGGCCCCCGCGGCGCACGCGCAATCGGGCACGACCGTCAATCTGAATACGATCCAGGTCGATGCCAGCAAACAAGCGGATCAATCGGCCGACACCGACGGCTATGTCGCCAAACGTTCGACCGCCGCAACCAAAACGAACACGCCATGGATCGAAACACCCCAATCGGTCAGCACGGTCACCGGCGACCAGATGCGCGACCAGAACCCGGCGACCTTTGCCGAGACTGTGCGCTACTCGGCCGGCGTCAAGGGCGAAACGTTTGGGTCCGACTATCGCAACGATTGGTTTCTGTTGCGCGGTTTCACCTCGCAAAACGAGGCGATCTTCCTCGACGGCATGCAGCTCTTCTACACCTCGTACGCGAGCTGGAAGCTGCACCCCTACGCGCTCGACCGCATCGACGTGCTGCTCGGACCGTCGGCCTCGCTCTACAGCGGTGGCAGCCCGGGCGGCGTCATCAACGCCACCAGCAAGAAGCCGCCGATGACGCCGCAGCACGAGATCGAAGTCGGCGTCAACAACTACGGCAATCGTTACGTTGGTTTCGACATTGGCGGGCCGCTGGCGATCGCGGCCGATCACGGCAAGTTTTATTACCGGCTGACCGGCTGGGCCCAGGCCGGCGATACCCAAGTCGATTACACGAAGAACGAGGTCTACTTCATCAATCCGGCGTTGACCTGGAAGCCGAACCTCGACACCACGGTGACCTTGCTCGCGTCGGTCATGCGGACCAACGCCAACGGACTTAACTTTCTGCCCTATGAAGGCACGGTCACCGCGGCGCCTTATGGGCGCATAGCGACATCAACCTTTACCGGCGAACCGAGCAACGACAAGTACCGGCGCGACCAGCAGATGGTCGGCTATCAGTTCGAGACGGCGCTGTCGGACAGCGTCACGTTCCGGCAAAATGCGCGTTACGCGCATGTCAAAGTCTTCGGGTCTCAGGTCTATGGTGCCGGCTACGCGACGACCGCCGCGGCGGCCAATCTGGCGCGTGCCAACTACTGGGACAGTCCCAACGCAAATCTGGTCAATCTCGACAACCAGCTCGAATACAAATTCAACACCGGGCCCCTGTCGCATACCGCGTTGGCCGGCGCCGACCTGAAGTACTACACCATCGACGACTACGGCGTATTCGCCGGTGCGACGCCGATCAACCTCATCAATCCGGTCTATACCTCGACTCCGCTCGCCAGCGGCGCGCCGTTCCAGGACTATCACCTCACCCAGCGGACCGGCGGCGTCTACGGCCAGGACCAGATCAAGCTCGGTCGAGTGATGGTCACTCTCGGCGGGCGCTACGATTCCGTGCGCACCGAGAACGACAATCACATCGGCGCTGACCAGAACCGGACAGATGGCCGGTTCAGCGGCCGCGCCGCCATCAGCTATTTGCTGCCGGGGGGTGTAGCGCCCTACCTGGTCTATTCCACGAGTTACAATCCGGTGATCGGCACCAATTCAGTCACCAAGGAACTTCTCGAGCCCGAGACCGGCCGGCAATTCGAGGCCGGCGTCAAGGTCGAGCCGACCTGGTTCAACGGCCACTTCAGCGCCGCCTATTTCGATCTCGCCCGCCGCAACGTCCTCACCACTGACCCGAGCAACCCGCAGCTCTCCACCCAGACCGGCGCCGTCAAATCGCGCGGCTGGGAATTCGAAGCGGTGAGCACGCCGTTGCCGGGGCTGAAGCTCAAGGCCGCCTATACGATTTACGACATGGCGACGACGGAAGATCTCAACCCGGCCAATATCGGCAAGATGCCGACCGGCGTTCCCGAACAGTTCGGCTCAGTTTGGGCCGATTACACCCTGCAGTCGGGCACGCTCGCCGGCTTCGGTTTCGGCGGTGGCGTGCGTTATGTCGGCGCAAGCTGGGCCGACACGGCCAATGCGATGCCGGTGCCCGACTACACGCTCGTCGATGCCACGGTTCATTATGAAATCAGGGGCTGGCGCGCGGCGATCAACGTCACCAACCTGTTCGACAAGATCTATGTCGCGTCCTGTTCGTCGCCGACAGCCTGCTACTACGGCGACCGCATGCGCACGACCGCCAGCCTCGCCTATCGCTGGTGACAGCCGTGCGGGCCAGAACCATCCGCGCCTGGTCGTTCGTTCACACCTGGACCAGCATTGTCTCGACGCTGTTTCTGCTGCTGCTTTGCTTAACGGGGCTGCCGCTGATCTTCCATGAGGAAATCGACGGCCTGTTGCACGAAACCGTGGCGGCGGCCCAGGTTGAGCCCGGCACGCCGCCGGCCGATCTCGACAAGGTAATCGCCAACGGCATGGCGAAGGCACCGGGCGAGTTCCTGCAATTCCTGATCTGGGACCGGGACGACCCGAACGTCATCTTCCTCAGCGTCGCCAGGGCGCAGGATGCGCCATCGAACACCAACCGTTTCCTGCGCGTCGATGCGCACACCGCCGGCTATCTCGATGCACCGCCATCGGACGGGCACCTGACCTACTATTTGCTGAAGCTGCACACCGATATGTTTGCCGGCCTGCCAGGGAAGCTATTTCTCGGCTTCATGGGCCTGCTGTTCGTCGTCGCCATTATCTCCGGTATCGTTGTCTACACACCGGCCATGCGCAAACTCGATTTCGGCACCGTGCGGACGACGAAATCCCGCATTCTCAAATGGCTCGATATCCATAACTTGGTCGGCGCAGTCACCATCGTCTGGGCCGTCGTGGTCGGCTTTACCGGCGTCATCAATACCTGGGCCGACCTCGTCCTGAAGTACTGGCAGGCCGATCAGTTGACCGCGATGGTCGGCCCCTACAAGGGCGCGCCGCTGCCGCGCCACTTCACCAGCGTCGAAAAGGCGGTCGAGACGGCGCAAGCCAAATTGCCGGCCATGACGCCCTATTTCATCGCCTATCCCGGCACGGCTTTTACCAGCAGCCGGCACTATGCCGTTTTTATGCGCGGCAAGTCGCCGTTGACGTCGCGGCTGATGCAGCCGGTGCTGATCGATGCGAGCGACGGCCGCTTTTCCGATACCCGGGTCATGCCGTGGTATGTGAAAGCGTTGCTGCTGTCGCAGCCGCTGCATTTCGGCGATTATGGCGGCATGCCGCTCAAGATCGTCTGGGCGCTTCTCGATATCCTGACGATCGTCGTGCTGGGCAGCGGCGTCTATCTTTGGGTCGCGCGCCGTTTCGGCCGGCGGCGTATCCCGCGCGCCGTCTCGGTGCCGGCGGAATGACGATGGCAGCCCAGCGCAGACCGCTTTCGATCCGCCAGATCTTCGCCATGCCGGCCACCATTGGCCTCGTCAGCGGCGCCGGACTGATCCTGGCACTGGTCGGCGACGGCTGGTGGGACGTCGCTGGTTGGATCGGCCTCGGCCTCGCGCCGGCTATTGCGATCTTCTGCCTGACATTCGGCGGTCGCACGGGGTAAGCGACCGCTCAGCCGATCCGCACCGGCTTGCCCTCACCCGCCGAGGCCAGCATCGCCTCGATCAGCTGCATCACCTTGAGCGACTCCGCACCGCTGACTTCCGGCTCGCGGTTGTCGTCGATGGCGTCGAGGAAGTCGACGATCAGCGCCTTGTGCGCGTCGTTTGGGAAGGCCATCGGATCGGCGCCGCCGCTCTTCGACGCCGCGCCCTCGTGCCGCACATGGCGGCCATCCTTGTAATAAATGTCCAGCGTTTCGGCGTTCAGCACCGCAGTCGCCTTCGCGCAGGCGAGTTCCAGTTTCTCCGGGAAGCCCGGGTAGGACACGGTGGTCGCATCGATGGTGCCGATGGCCCCGTTGCCGAATTCGACCGCTGCGGCCGCGATGTCCTCGGTGTCGATGGCGCGCAACGGCGAGGTCTTGGCGAAGGCGGTGACGCGCGCAATCGCCCCGGTCAGGCTCTGGAACAGATCGAGCGTATGGATCGCCTGCGTGATCAGGACGCCGCCGCCGTCGCGCGCCTTCATGCCGCGGCCAGGCTGAGCGAAATATTCCGGCGTGCGCCACCAGCGGATCGAGGCCGAGGCTGAGATCAATTCGCCGAGTTCGCCGCTTTTCATGGCGGCGCGCAGCTTGCGCGAGGCATCGCGGAAGCGATGCTGCAGCATGATGGCGAATTTCTTATCCGCTTTGTCCATCGCCGCGACCTGTTTGCCGCCGCGGTCGCTGGTGAAGTCGATCGGCTTTTCCAGCAGCACATGCTTGCCGGCAGCGGCGCATTGCTCGACCAGATCGAGATGCGACATCGGCGGCGTCAGGATGAAGACGACGTCGATCGACATGTCGCCGAGGATGCCGTCGAGGCCGTCGACGACAGGATGCCGGCTGGCGGCCGCGAAGGCCTTGCGGCGCTCGGCCGATGGCGTGAAGCAGGCCGCGACATCGACGCGGTCGGATAGCTCTTCGAGGCTCTGCAAATGCGGCTTGAGCGCCATGCCCAAGCCGATAATGCCGACGCGATGTTTCGCGAGAACTTTAGCCATGACTGTCCTCCCCGCGCGGCTTTTTAAGGCGCCGCTGGCGAACCGCTCATTACACGATCACAGATGATCAGGCGTGGCCGGCCTTGCCGTTGAGCTTCGGCGCTTTGGCGCCGTCATAGGCCCATTGCACATAGACCCCGGCCCAGGTGAAGCCGCCGCCGAACGCCGCCAGCACCATCTTGTTGCCCGGCTTGAGCTGCGATTCGTAGTCGCACAGGCACAGCGGGATCGTGGCGTTGGTGGTGTTGCCGTATTTGTGGATCGTCACCATCACCTTGTCCATCGACAAGCCCATGCGTTCGGCCGTCGACTCGATGATGCGCTTGTTGGCCTGGTGGGGCACCAGCCAGTCGATCTGATCGCCGCGCAGATTGTTGCGCGTCATGATCTCGCCGGACACCTCGGCCATCTTGGCGATGGCGTATTTATAAACCGCCGCGCCCTCCTGATAGACGTAGTGCTGGCGCTTGGAGACGGTCTCGAGGCTCGCCGGCATGCGGCTGCCGCCCGCCTTCTGGTGCAGATGGATGTTGCCCGACCCGTCGGAGCGGATCAGCGCATCCATGATGCCGTAGCCTTGGTTGTTCGGCTCGAGCAGCACGGCGCCGGCGCCGTCGCCGAAAATCACGCAGGTGGCACGATCCTGATAATCGATAATCGACGACATCTTATCGGCGCCGACCACAATCACTTTGCGCGCGGTGCCGGTGGCGATGAATTGCGAGGCGATGGTCAGCGAATAGAGAAAGCCCGAGCACGCCGCCTGCACGTCGAACGAGCCGATATTGTTGATACCGACCATGTCGCAGATCAGGTTTGCGGTCGACGGGAACTGCATGTCCGGCGTCGTCGTCGCGCAGATCAGGAGGTCGATCTCGCTGGGTTGGGTGCCGGTCTTTTGCAGCAGGCCCCGAACCGCTTCGGCGCCCATATGCGAGGTGCCCAGCCCGTCACCCTTGAGGATGTGCCGTTCCTTGATGCCGGTACGCTCGGTGATCCACGCATCGGTGGTGTCGACCATGTGCGCAAGGTCGGCGTTGGTGAGCACGTCCGGGGGGACATAGCCGTGAACGGCGGTGATGGACGCGCGGGACGGGACAGGCAAAGGACTCGGTTCCAGTTTCGTGTGCCAAGGACATAACGCGTGGAACGGAAAGTTCAAACTACGCCGTCCGCGGACCGGATGCTACATTTTCACGGGCTTCAAGGTTAAATTCGGGCAATAACGCCAACACGACGGCGGCGGCGTGGTCGCTCGGCGCGCCTTCGCACAGGGCCATGATGCGGTCGAGCGCGGCGAAGGCCTCGACCTGGCGCTGTCGCTCCGGCGTGTCGCTCAGGAGCGGCGCCAGAGCCGCCGCGAGCCGTTCCGCGTTGCAGTCACCCTGGAGATACTCAGGCACAATATTCTGCCCAAGGACCAGATTGGCGAGGATCACGGAGGGTACCTTGATCAGGGCCCGAGCCACCCATTCCTCCAGCCGCGAGACCTTGTAGGCGGCCACCATCGGCACGCCCGCCAGCGCCAGTTCGAGCGTCGAGGTACCCGATTTCGTCAGGGCCGCCCGGGCGCGACGGAAGGCTGCATATTTCCCGGCCACATCGGTGATAACCCGCGCCGGGACCGGCCAATGCGCTACGGCCCCGCGAACGACCGTCTCGAGGCGCGGCACCGTCGGTACGACAACGTCAAACGGCCCGACCATGGCCGCAAGCCGGCCGAGCGCAGCGCCAAAGACGGCCGCCAGGCGCCGGATTTCGCCCGAGCGGCTGCCGGGCATCACCAACAGCATTGGCGGGCCCGTGAGGCGGCTGTCCGGGCCGTTCTCGGGCCGCAGTTCGGTCACCTGCTCGGCCAACGGATGGCCGACGAAATCCGTTGGCGGCCCGCCCAACCGCGCCATCGCCTCCGGCTCGAAGGGGAGCAGCGCCAGCACGCGGTCGACATAGGCGCGCATCGCCTTCGCGCGGCCCGGCCGCCAGGCCCAGACCGACGGGCACACATAGTCGACGATGGGAATCTCCGGCGCCCGGGCGCGCACCTTGCGGGCGACGCGATGCGTGAACTCCGGGCTGTCGATGATAACCAGGAGATCGGGCTTGGCCGCGACCACGGCCTCGGCCGTCTGCGTGATGCGGCCGAGGATGCTCGGCAAGCTCCTGACAATCGCGGCAAAGCCGATGATCGCTAGTTCGCCGAGCGGAAACAGGCTCGCAACGCCCTCGGTCGCCATGTGGCTGCCGCCAACAGCCAGAAATTCGATGTCGGGGCGCGCGCGGCGTAGCGCCCGGATCAACGCCGCGCCCAGCCGGTCGCCGGACTCTTCGCCCGCGACCAAATAGATGCGCGGCTTGCGCGTCGCGGCGTCGCTCATGACGCCGCGTCCGCCGGCTGACCGAGAATGAAAACGCCGGCGCAGTCGGCAGCGGTGACGAGCCGCTCGGCCTCGGCGACGATGGTCGCGCCGGCAACCACGGCAATGCCGGCAAGCCCGGCACGCGCGACACCCTCGACGGTCTGCGGCCCGATCGATGGCAGATCGAAGCGCCGGTCCTGGCCGCGCTTGGGCGCCTTGATCAGCACGCCGCCTTTCGACGCCCGAATGCGGCCGTTGGCGCGCAGCTCGGCAACGCGCGTCAACATCTGGTCGGTGCCTTCGACGGCCTCGACGGCAAGGATGTGGCGGTTGGCGACGACCACGGCCTGACCGATGTCGTACGGACTCGCGGCGTCGAGATAGGCCATGCCGAAGGCGATATCGGCGCGGTCGGCGTCGCTCGGCTGGATAACGCCCATCACGCCTTCCGGTGCGAGGATCTGCGGCGCCACTTCATGCGCACCGTGCAAGGTGAAGCCTTCGTCCTCGAGGAGCCGCGCCATGCCGGACAGCAGGTGATCGTCACCACCGCGAAACGCTTTGAGCGCGCGCGGCAACAACAACAAGTCCCGCAACTGGAACCGTGTTTGCCATACCGACGGTCTGATGACCGCGCCGATGAAGACGACATCGCGGCAGCCCGCGGCGCGGGCCAGCTTCATGAACTTGTTGATCTGACCGATATAGATCCAGTGATGCCGATAACGCTCGACCGGCAAACCGTCGGCGGCGCCGACCAGCGGGAACAGCACCACCTCGCGGCCTTGCGCGCGGACCTGGTCGGCCACCGCCATCGGCAGACTGCCGCCGCCGCAGATCATGGCCAGCGGTCCGTCCGACGGCGCGGCCACGGCGACGCTCATTGCAGCTCTTCCGCCTCGTTGCGCCTGGTCGCCATCGTCAACGGCCGTCTGCCGGCGCGGATGAATTCGATAATGCGCACGACCAGCGCATCGCCGGCGTATTCGGCGGCGACCTTCTCGAGCCGCGATTTGAACTCGCCTTCGCCGAAGAAAAGGTCCTGATAGGCCGAGCGCACGCGGTGCACGTCGCTCTTGCTCAGGCCGCGCCGCCGCATGCCGACGACGTTGAGGCCGACGAGATCAGCAAGCGGTCCGTGCGCCATGCCAAACGGAATGACATCGGCGCGCACGCCGGACAAGCCGACGATCATGGCGCCCTCGCCGATGCGGACGAACTGGCGCACCGCGGCGCCGCCGCCGAAAACGACATTGTCGCCGATCTGCGAATGACCGCCGAGCAGAACGTTGTTGGCGAAAGTGACTTTGTTGCCTACGACGCAGTCATGAGCAACGTGACTGCCGACCATGACGAAGCAGTTGTTGCCGACCGTGGTGACGCCGCGATCGGCCGCGGTGCCGGTGTTCATGGTGACATGTTCGCGAATGTCGCAAGACTCGCCGATCTCGAGCCTCGTCGGCTCGCCCTTGTAGCCGACCGATTGTGGCGGCGTACCAAGGGACGCGAACGGATAAACCACAGTGCGCGCGCCGACCGACGTATGGCCGGTGATGTTGACGTGCGACACTAGCCGCACCCCCGCCGCGAGTTTCACGTGCTCGCCGACGATACAATAAGGCCCGATCAGCACATCGGGACCGATCTGCGCACCAGACGCGACACGCGCAGTCGGATCAATGACGGGATCGCTCATCACCGGCCTTTCAGGTCAGCCCTTACCGGTCCGAGATCATGGCGCCGAGATCGGCCTCGGCGACCACAACACCGCCGACCTTGGCGACGCCGTGATACCACCACATGTCCTTGCGTCGCGCCGTTCGCGTCATGTGATATTCGAGCGTGTCGCCGGGCCGCACCGGCTTGCGGAATTTCGCTTTGTCGATGGTGAGAAAGAACACCGACTTCGGCTGCCGCGACGACGTCGCGGCGATGCACAGAACGCCGGCGGTCTGCGCCATGCCCTCGATCATCAAGACGCCGGGAAAGATCGGATTGCCCGGGAAATGGCCCTGGAAATGCGGTTCGTTGATGGTGACGTTCTTGATGCCGCAGCCATATTCGTCGCCGCGGATGTCGACGACCCGGTCGACCAGCAGGAACGGATAGCGATGCGGCAGCATCTGCATCACCAGCGCGATGTCGGCCGCCTCGAGCTTTGTAACAACAGAATCCATCGCAACCTACTCACTCATCGGCGGCAGCGGCGTCGCCGTTCTTCGCCTGCGCCATCCGTTTGACCATCATGATTTCCCGCAGCCATTGCCGCATCGGCTTGGCCGGCGAACCGCCCCATTTCGAGCCGGGCGGCACGTCGGTCGCGACATTGCTGCTGGCCGCGATCATCGTCCCCTCGCCGATGGTGACGCCGGGAACGACGCCGGCCTTGGCGCCCAGGACAACGAAATCCTCCAGCGTGGCGCTGCCGGAAATACCCACATAAGAGACCAGGACGCAATGCCGTCCAATCGCCACATTGTGGCCGACCTGCACCAGGTTGTCGATCTTGGTGCCCTCGCCGATCACGGTATCCCGGATGGCGCCGCGGTCGATCGTGGTGCCGGAACCGACCTCGACATCGTCCTGAATGATGACGCGGCCGACCTGCGGTATCTTGAGATGGCCGCCGCCGCCCATGACGAAGCCGAAGCCGTCCTGGCCGATCTTGCAGCCGGGGTGGATGATGACGCGATCGCCAACCAGCGCGTTGGTCAACACCGAGCCGGCGCCCACGGAACAGTCGCGGCCGATCCGCACCCCGGTGCCAATGACGGCATTGGCGCCGATCACGCTCCCGCTGCCGATCTCGACGCCACCGCCGATGACCGCGCCCGGCTCCACCGTCACGTCGTTTTCCAGCCGGGCGGTTTCATGGATATGCGCGCCGGCCGTGGCGCCCGATGGCGCCAGCGATACCGGCCGCAAGGCTTGCGGAAACAGCGTCCGCGATACCAGCACGAAGGCACGAAACGGATCGCGCACCGTCAGCGCCGTCACTCGCGGCGGCAGCAACGCGGCAAGTTCAGGCCGCGTGAGGCAGAGGCCGGCATGGCTCGCGGCGGCGTCCTTGGCGAAGTTCTTGTTGTCGAAAAATGAGATGTCGAAGGGCGAGGCACGGTCGAGCGCCGCTACGTTGACAAAGCGCCGGCTTCCGATCGCACCGTCGGGCACCTTGGCGCCCGTCAGCCCGACAATCTCGTCAAGCGTCAGACCGCCCGACTCGCGGAGGAATACCGGCTCGCTCATTCTGCTTTTGCCGCCACGCTGGATGCCGCCGCTCATTGCATGGAACCGAACGGGCTCGCCGAAACATCGGCCGCATTCCCGTCGGATCCAAACTTTCGCGTCGCCCGGCCTTCTCCGGCGGAGCTACGATTAGAACCTCGTTCCGCCGCCGAAGCGGAAGACCTGCGTGCGGTCGCACACCTGGCCGCCTCCCGGGGCATTCTCGCAGTACTTCTTGAGCGGATAGGCGAAATCGAAGCGCAGCGGTCCGAGCGGCGAATCCCAGATCAGGCCGACACCGACCGAGGCGCGGGTCTTGCCGATGCCGTCGAGGCCGACGTTGAGGGTTTCACCCGTGACGTTCCACGAGGTCGGCCCCTCGTAGCCCCAGACGTTACCCGCGTCGGCGAAGGTCGCGAGCTTGATACCGATTTCCTTCGGAAGGAAATAGAGCGGCGTCTGGAATTCGAGGCTGGCGCCCCAGAAATGGGTGCCGCCGAGAGAGTCGTTATTGGTGCCGTTGGTGAGATCGCGCGGACCGATGCCGCTCGGCGCAAAACCACGGACCAGGTTCGGACCCATCTGGAAGTGATCGAGCATGCGCAGGTCTTTGCTGCCCCAACCCGACACATTGCCACCCTGCACCTTGAAGACGCCGACCACGTCCGGAACCACTTCGTAATAGGTGCGCGCTTCAGCGGTGGTGCGGATGAAGTTCACGTCACCGCCGATACCGGCGAAGTCCTGCTTCAACTCGGCATAGAGGCCGCTGGTCGGGTTCTTGTTGTTGTCGAGCGTGTTGTACGCGGTGGTGTAGCCGAGCATCGACACGGTCACCGGGCCGCTCGCCAGTTCCTTACGGACCGCCAGCGAGGCTTCGCCGTCGGCGTAGCACTCGTCGCCCGGCGTGACCGGGAACGCGTGCGTGTGATAGCCGGACGGCGTCCCGGACGAGAATATCGATCCTCCGGTCGGGGTCGTCTGACAGTTATTGTATTGATTGGGCAGCGTGATTTCCTGCCGGTAGATCGAGTAGCGCGGCGAGAACGACAGCTCCTCGGTGAGCGCGAAGCCGAGCTTCAGGTTCGTGCCGTACGTGGTGATGTCGTACGAGATCGAATTCGACGCATCGTTCTTGCGCGCGAACAGATCGATGCCGCCGGCCATGCGATAGCCGAGCAGATACGGTTCGACAAAATTCAATTCGACGCCGCGGGTACGCTGACCCCAGGTCACAGCCGCCTTGGCGAACTGGCCGCGGCCCATGAGGTTACGGTCGGCGACGCTGGCTTCGGCGATGAAACCGTCTGCGGTCGAGTAGCCGCCCGCCACCGAGAATTCACCGGTCGACTGCTCTTCGACATTGACGTTGACGATGACGCGATCGGGCGCCGAGCCGGGCTCGGTGGTGATCTTCACGGACTTGAAGTAATTCAGGTTCTTCAGGCGCCGCTCGGCGCGGTCGATCAGTGCGCGGTTGTAAGCGTCGCCTTCGCCGATATCGAACTCGCGACGAACGACGTAATCGCGGGTCCGGATGTTGCCGCGGATGTTGATCCGCTCGATATAAGCGCGCGCGCCCTCCTCGACGACGAAGGCCAGATTGATGATGCGGGCCTCCGGCTTGCGCTCGCCGCGCGGCCGCACATTGGCGAAGGCATAGCCGCTCTTGGCCGCTTCGATAGCGATCGCCTCGACGCTCTTCTCCACGAGATCGGCGTTGTAAACGTTTCCGGGCGACAGCTTGACCTTGCTGCGCAGCGCAGCCGCGCTGAGCACGCGAACATTCGAAATCACGTCGACGGTGCCGACATGATATTGCGGGCCCTCATCGATCGTGAAGGTGATGATGAAGCCCTTCTTGGCCGGATCGTATTCGCCGACCGCCGAGATGATGCGCACGTCGGCATAGCCGTGCTTGAGGTAGAAGCGGCGCAACAGATCGCGATCCGCTTCGACACGATCCGGATCGTAGATGTCGGTGGTCTGCAGGAAGCTCAGGAAGTTGGTCTGCGAGGTCTTGATGACGTCCTTGAGGCGGCCCGACGAGAACGCCTTGGCGCCGACGAAGCGGATTTCCTTGACGCCGGTCTTCTCGCCTTCCTTGATCTCGAAGACGAGATTGACGCGGTTGTTCGGCAGATCGATGATTTTCGGCACGACGGTGACGTCGAACCGGCCGGTGCGCTGATAGATATCGATGATGCGCTGCACGTCGGCCTGCACGGTCGGCTTCGACAGCGTGCCGCGCGGCTTGGACTGGATTTCGGCCTTGAGCTGGTCGTCCTTGGCCTTCTTGTTACCTTCGAAAGCGACCTGGTTGATCACCGGGTTTTCGACGACGGTAACGACCAGACGGCCGCCGGCGTGATTGATGCGGACGTCGGAAAACAGCCCGGTGGCGTAAAGCGCCTTGAGGCCCTCGTCGATTTCGAGCGCGCTCAAGCGGCCGCCCGGACCGGGCCGGAAATAGGACCGAATGGTCTCGGCTTCGACGCGGCGATTACCCTCGACGACGATGGAGCTTGCCGACTGCGCAGCGGCAACCGTGGGCACCGCAACGGTCAAGGCGGCGGTACCGACAAGGATACCAGCCAGGACCGCCAGAGAGAGGGTCAGTCCCCGAACAACCCGCACACAAAGTCCCATGCGCAACGCGCCCTTTATTGTCCCTGCGGCCGTCACCGCACTTGGCCCCGACCGACTCTTTAGGCCCGTCGTCGGAAGCTTTTTACAGTCTTTTGCAAGCACTGCAAACGAAACTGCCGGCCGAACTTTCCCTTTCCCCTCATCAAGTTGCCGCTGGGCAACGATTATGAGGTGGCGAGGTGCAGGATGTCATTAAAGGTTGCAAAAATCATCAACATGAGAACGATCGCCAGGCCGATGCGGAACCCTACTTCCTGGGCGCGATCCGACAGCGGCCGGCCACGGGCGGCCTCCACGGCATAGAACAAAAGGTGGCCGCCATCGAGCAGGGGAATCGGGAACAGGTTCAGAAGCCCGATCGAGACCGACAAAACCGCCGCCAGATTGATCAAAGGCCCGAATCCCCCGGCCGCGACCTGCCCGGAGACCTGGGCGATGCGGATCGGCCCGCCCAACTGATCGGGTGAGTTGCGGCCGGAAAAAATACCCGCAATGTACGAAAACGTGTGATCGACGATCATCCAGGTCTGCTTGGCGCCCTCGGCCACGGCGCCGACCGGCCCGAACTTCTCGGTCTTGATGTCACCGGCGGCGACCGACCGGCTGATGCCGAGCACGCCCAGCTCATTGCCGAATTTGTCGCGCTTGAGCTGCGGCGTCGCCTGCAGCGTAACGATCGACTTGTCGCGTTCGACCTCGATCTTGAGCTTGCGCTCGGCGCTCATGCTGACGATGCGCTGCATGTCCGAGAAGCTGCCGATGTGCTCGCCGTCGATCGACAGCACCAGGTCGCCGGGCTTGAAACCGGCGGCTTCCGCCGCACCGCCAGCGATCACCTGATCGACCCGCGGCAGCATGTTCGGCTTGCCAAGCACCATGAAAAGGCCGGCGAAGATGACGATGGCGAGGATGAAATTGGCGATCGGTCCCGCGGCCACCACGGCGGCACGGGCCCACACGGGCTTATGCGCGAAAGAGCCCCGCTTCTGCTCTTCCGACATCGACGCCGCGGCTTCGAAATCGGGGACGCTGGCCGCATTGTCGTCGCCGACGAATTTCACGTAGCCACCGAGCGGAATGGCGGACAGTTTCCAGCGCGTGCCGTAGCGGTCGTTGAAGCCGATGATTTCCGGGCCGAAGCCGAGCGAAAAAGCCGTGACCTCGACACCGCACCAGCGGGCGACGAGGAAATGGCCGAGTTCGTGGAAGAACACCACGATGGTCAGGACGAACAGGAACGGGACGATGTAGCCGGCGGCCCCGCCGCCGAACGCGCCCAATTGCTCCAGAATGCCCATTCGTCAGTCCCCGTCCCGAACCCGCAAACGCCAATATGGCGCCACGGTGACTAGAATGCCTTTACGGCATTATTGAGCAAGAGATCCCGCGCCAGGGTTCTCGCGGTATGGTCAATGGCCAAGGCCGCCTCGACGCTCGCCGGGTCGGCCAAAAGGCCGCGCCGGTCGGCCGCCTCGAGCGTCTTCTCGACCAGGGCCGGAATGGCCGGAAAACCGATCCGGCCGGCGATGAATTCGGCGACCGCAACCTCATCGGCGGCGTTCAGTACGGTTGGCGCCGCCCCACCCGCAATCATCGCCTGCCAGGCCAGGTTAAGCGCAGGGAAACGCTGCAAATCCGGTTTCTCGAAGGTGAGTTCCCCCAAGGCGGCCAGATCGAGCCGGTTGACCGGCCCGTCGAGCCGTTCCGGCCAGGCCAGGCAATGCGCGATCGGCACCCGCATGTCCGGCGGCCCGAGCTGAGCCACCACCGACCCGTCGCGGAATTCGACCAAGCCGTGGATGACCGATTGCGGATGCACCAGCACCTCGATCTCGTCCGGGCGCAGATTGAACAGGTGGTGCGCTTCAATGACTTCGAGACCCTTGTTCATCAGGGTCGCGGAATCGACGGTGATCTTCGGCCCCATCGACCAGTTCGGGTGACGCAGCGCCTGTTCTGGCGTCGCTTCGCGGATCTGCTCCAGCGTCCAGGTGCGGAACGGACCACCGGACGCGGTGATGATCACCTTGGACACGTCGTCACGACGCCCCGCCCCCAAGGCCTGGAAGACCGCGTTGTGCTCGCTGTCGACCGGCAGCACCGTCGCGCCCGAGACCTTGGCGCGGCGCATGAACAGCGATCCGGCGCAGACCAGGCATTCCTTGTTGGCGAGCGCCACGGTGGCGCCGCGCTCGATCGCGGCCATGGTCGGCTTGAGGCCAACGGCGCCGGCGATCGCCGCCATCACCCAATCGACCGGACGCTGCGCCGCTTCGATCAGCCCCGCCTCGCCCGCAGCGACCTCGATACCGCTCCCGGCGAGCGTGTCCTTGAGTTCAGCAAACCCGGCCGGATCGGCCAGCACCGCCATGCGCGCGCCGACCTCACGGGCGACGCGCGCCAGCGCGGCCGCATTGCGATGCGCGGTCACCGCCTCGACACGGAAACGTTCGGGCGAGCGCTTGATGAGATCGACCGTCGACGCACCGATCGAACCGGTGGCGCCGAAGATGCTGACGCTGCGCATCGCCACGTCCCGTGGCGACGCCGGCGCCAGCCTCGACGATGCCAGGCCGCCTTTGCCGACTGGGTTCACCGCGTTCACCACATCAATAATCCGCGCGCCGGCGCCTCGAACCCGCCGCGCAGCAAGCCGATCATGCAGGCGACCACCACCGCCGCCCAGAATCCGTCGAGACGATCCATCACCCCGCCATGACCGGGAATGAGATGGCTGGCGTCCTTGGCGCCAAAGTGACGCTTCACATGCGACTCCAGAAGATCACCGGCCTGCGACAGCACCGAGAGCACAAGCGCCACGCCGCCGATCGCCACCTTGTTCAGTCCGCCGAACAAAGTCGCGACCGCGACCGCCGCCACTACGGCACCGATCGTGCCGCCGATCGCGCCCGACCAGGTCTTCTTCGGGCTGACCTTCGGCATCAGCTTCGGACCGCCGATGGCGCGACCGGTGAAATAGGCGAGCACATCCGTCGTCCACACGATGGCGAAGATCAGCACGATGGCGATGAAGCCCAGCCAGCCTTCGCCGCGCAGCACGATCGGCGCCAGCGTCATGGTGCCCGCGTAAGCGATGCCGGCCAACACCCAGAAGCGGTCCTTGCGCGGCGCGAAGATCAGCGCGGCCAGCGCGCCCAGCGCAACGATAAGCAGCGCGACCACCGGCCGCTCGCGCCACGCCAAAAGCGCGGCGACGGCGATGGCGCCACCGCAGGACGACAGTATCAATTTATGATCGCGGCCCGCGGCCAACGTGATCCATTCCCACAGCACGGCGATCCCGGCTGCCGCCCAGAACAGCGCGAAGGCCCACGAGCCCCAATAGGCGAAGCCAAGGGCGAGCGGCGCCATAACGGCCGCCGAGACGACGCGCAGGACGAGATTGCTGGCGGCGGGCTTATTCGCAGGCGCAGGCTGATCCTTCCGAGTCGCCCCAGGCAGCGGATGCGCGGCGTCGTCGGCCGGCGGCACGGGCTCAGGATCCCGTCTTGGCGACGAGGCCGCCGAAGCGGCGCTCGCGCTGGCGGAATTCGCCGATCGCCGCTTCGAGCGCGGCGCGATCGAAATCCGGCCAGTAGGTCGGTACGAACACGAACTCGCTGTAGGCGGCCTGCCACAGCAGGAAATTGGACAGCCGCTGCTCGCCGCTGGTGCGGATGATCAGATCCGGATCGGGAATATCCGGCGCATCGAGAAAACCGGAGAAGTTATCGGCGCTGATCTGCTCGGCCTTCAGCTTGCCTTCCGCGACCGCCTTCATGGCGCGGCGCACGCCACGCACGATCTCCTGCCGCGACCCGTAATTGAACGCCACCACCAGCGTCAGATTCGTGTTGTCGCGCGTGAGCTCCTCGGCTTCGGTCAGCAGACGCGCGATGTCGGCTTCGAGGCCCTCGCGTTCGCCGATGATGCGCACGCGCACGCCGCTCTTGTGCAATTCCGCCAGATCGTTGCGGATGAAGCGCCGCAGCAGCCCCATCAGTTCGCCGACTTCGCTCGCCGGCCGCGACCAGTTCTCGGCGCTGAAGGAGAAGATGGTGATGAACTTGATGCCGACCTCGCCGGCGGCGCGGATCGTGCGGCGCAGCGCCTCGACGCCGCGGCGATGGCCTTCGACCCGCGGCATGCCGCGCGATGCCGCCCAGCGACCATTGCCATCCATTATGATGCCGACGTGGCGCGGCACATCAGCGGCGGCAATCGGCGTATGAGGAGCATCGGACATGCGGGCGCGACCTCAGACCGTGAGGATCTCCTTTTCCTTGACGGCGAGCAATTGATCGACCTCGGCGATGCCGGCGTCGGTCGCCTTCTGGATCTCGGCGGTGAAGCGCTCGATCTCGTCCTTGCCGTGATCCTTCTCGAGCTTCTTGAGCGCGTCGAGCGCATCGCGGCGGACGTGGCGCACGGCGACGCGCGCGGTCTCGGCGTATTTATGCGCGAGCTTGACCAGCTCCTTGCGGCGATCCTGGTTCAGCTCCGGAATGCGCAGGCGGATGGTCTGGCCTTCGGTCGCCGGCGACAGGCCGAGATTGGAATCGACAATGCCCTTCTCGACCGCCTTGACCAGCGACTTGTCCCAGACGCTGACCGCGATCAGCCGCGGCTCCGGCACCGTGACGCTGGCGCACTGGTTGAGCGGCATGCTCTGGCCGTAGGCGTCGACCATCACCGGGTCGAGCAGATGCGCCGAGGCTCTGCCGGTACGCAGGCCGGACAGTTCGGTCTTCAGCGCGGTACTGGCGCCGGCCATGCGGCGCTTGATTTCGTTGATGTCATGCGTGGCATTGGCCATGACGCTTCCCCAGAAATTGAACGGTCTCGATCAAGGCTCGCGGATAATGGCCTTGTCGGTCAAACCGCGCCTTATGATGGCAGCCGGCCCGATGACAGCCGGCTTAGAACGTCGGCGCGGATTCGACCAGCCGGTCAGCCGACCAGCGTCGAACGCCCCTCGCCGCGCAGAACTTGTCCGACGGCGCCCTTGTCCGCCATCGAGAAAACAATGATAGGCAACCGGTTCTCACGGGCAAGCGCGAAGGCGGCGCCATCCATCACCTTGAGGTCCTTTTCGATCGCCTCCTGGTGGCTGACGCGCTCGTAGCGCTTGGCCGAGGGGTCCTTCTTCGGATCGGCGGTATAGACGCCGTCGACATTGGTCGCCTTGAGCACCGCCTGGCAGTCCAGTTCCGCGGCCCGCAGCACCGCCGTGGTGTCGGTGGTAAAGAACGGATTGCCGGTCCCGGCGGCCAGCAGCACCACCCGGCCCTTGCCGAGGTTCTTGAGCGCGCGCTTGCGATTGTATTGTTCGCAAACCGCCGGCATCGCCAGCGCCGACAAGGTGCGCGCCTCGACCCCGGCGCGTTCGACCGCCGCCTCAAGCACGAGGCAGTTCATCACCGTTGCCAGCATGCCCATGGTGTCGCCGACCGGACGCGGCACGCCGCGGTTCGACACTTCGACGCCACGGAAAATGTTGCCGCCACCGACGACGACGCCGAGCTCGACGCCCATCTTCGCGGTCGCGGCGAGATCGGCGGCGATGCGCTCGACCGTCGGCTGATCGATGCCGAAGCCCTTGTCGGCGGACAGCGCCTCGCCCGACAATTTGACGATGACGCGCTTGTAGACGGGATCAGCCATCGGCCGCAGCCCTCTTCTTGCGGAAGCGGCGGTGACTAAGCACCGCCGCCCCATTTCATCAGTTGGTGCCCGCGGCCGCCGCCACTTCGGCGGCGAAATCGGACTCTTGTTTCTCGATGCCCTCGCCGAGCGCGTAACGCACGAAACCGGTGATCTTGATCGGACCGCCGACCTTGCCTTCGGCTTCCTTCACCGCCTGGGCGACGCTCTTCTTGCCCGAGTCGTCGAAGATGAAGGGCTGCTCGAGGAAGGTCTGTTCCTTGTAGAAGGTCTTCAGGCCGTTCTCGACGATCTTCTCGATCATGTTCTCCGGCTTGCCCTGCTGACGGAATTTGTCGGCCAGCACGTCCTTCTCGCGCTTGATGATGTCGGGCGACACGCCCGAGGCGTCGAGCGCGATCGGGTTCGACGAGGCGACATGCATGGCGAGCTGGCGGCCGAGCGCCAGAAGCTCATCGGTCTTGCCGGTCGACTCCAGAGCGACGATGACGCCGATCTTGCCGAGGCCTTCCGACACCGAGGTGTGCACGTACGAGCCGATGGCGCCCTTCGACACTTCGAGCGAGGCGGCGCGGCGCAAGGTCATGTTCTCGCCGATCTTGGCGATGGTGTTGCTGAAGGCGTCCTGGATGGTCATCGAGCCGGCCTTCGACGCCAGGATCTTTTCGACATCGGTGCCGACATCGAACGCGGCTTCGACCGACATCATAACGAGGCCCTGGAACAGGTCATTGCGCGCGACGAAGTCGGTTTCCGAGTTGACCTCGACGACGACGCCCTTGGTGCCGCGGACCGCGAGACCGATCAGACCTTCGGCGGCGACACGGCCGGCCTTCTTGGCGGCCTTCGACAGGCCTTTCTTGCGCAGCCAGTCCTGCGCCTGCTCCATGTCACCATTCGTTTCCGAGAGCGCGGCCTTGCAATCCATCATGCCGGCGCCCGTCGAATCACGGAGTTCCTTGACCATCGCTGCTGAGATATTTGCCATCAATCCGTTCCTTCAACCGTCAAAGCCGGCAAAGCGAACCTTGGCCGGTGACGTCATCCAATTCGTCCAGCGAGAGACCGGCGTCCGGTGGGGGCGCCGGCCCTGTTCGGTGTCTTACTCGGCTTCCGCCAGCATCGACTTGGCCTTGGCGATCCAGCCATCGACGCGGCCCGGCAGACCGACTTCTTCGCCGACATTATGCGCGGCGGTCGGCGACAGTTCGGCGATCTGCGAATAGTGGAAGATGCCGAGGTCGTTGAGCTGCTTTTCGATCGCGCCCGACACGCCGGGCAGCTTCTTGAGGTCGTCGGCGACGCCGCGCGGACCCGGCAGCGGCTCGAAGCCGAGATCGCCACCGGCCGGCGCGGTCGGGACGACTTCCGCAATCGGCTTCTCGGCAGCGCCCATGTCGACGCCGCGTTCGCCCTGGGCGCGCGCGATGCCGTCGATCGCCGCCTTGGCGATCAGGTCGCAATACAGCGACACGGCGCGGCTGGCGTCATCGTTGCCCGGAACGACATAGGTGATGCCGGCCGGATCGCAGTTGGTGTCGACGATCGCGGCGACCGGGATGTTGAGCCGGCGCGCTTCCTTGATCGCGATGTCTTCCTTGTTGGTGTCGATGACGAACAGAAGGTCCGGCACGCCGCCCATGTCCTTGATGCCGCCGAGCGAGCGATCGAGCTTGTCGCGCTCGCGCTGCATCGTCAGGCGTTCCTTCTTGGTGTAGCTGCCGGCTTCCGCCGAGTTCAGGATCTCTTCCAGCTTGCGCAGGCGCGAGATCGAACCCGAGATCGTCTTCCAGTTGGTCAGCGTGCCGCCGAGCCAGCGCGAATTGACGTAGTACTGCGCCGAACGCTTGGCGGCGTCGGCGATGGCGTCCTGCGCCTGGCGCTTGGTGCCGACGAACAGGATGCGGCCGCCCTTGGCGACGGTGTCGGACACCGCCTGCAGCGCGGCGTGCAGCATCGGCACGGACTGGGCCAGATCGACGATGTGAATGTTGTTGCGGGTGCCGAAGATGTATTGCCCCATCTTCGGGTTCCAACGGTGGGCCTGGTGGCCGAAATGAACGCCAGCCTCGAGCAGCTGACGCATCGAGAAGTCAGGAAGAGCCATCGATATTCTCCGGTTGATCCGCCGCGGAGGGTGTGTGAGCCCTGGTTTAGCCTTTGATTTTCAAAGGATTTTCGGGGCCACCGGACGGCTTCTTCGCCCATTGTCGGGGCGAGAGGCCAACTCTCCGCGTGAGTGATGTGCCGGGCTTATATAGGTCGGAATCGCGGGAAGCAAGGTCGGGGGGCCTCTTCACCCTCCCCTGGAGGGGGAGGGTCGATTGCTTGAGCGCAGCGAAAGCAATCGGGGTGGGGTGATCTTCGGCGGGCGTCGCTTCACCCCACCCCGCTCGCCTCGCTCGCGACCCTCCCCCTCTAGGGGATGGTGCAGACAGAGAACGCCCGCTTACAGCGCCTCGACCTGCACCACGCCGGGCACGGCCTTGATGGCGCCGGCGATCTGCGGCGACACCTTGTAGCGGCCGTCGAGCTTCACCTCGACCTCGCGGCCCTGGCCCAGCAGCAGGATCATCGAGACCTCGCCGGCGCCACCGGCGCGCGGCGGCGCCGGTTCGAGCCGCTTGGCGACACCGTCGAGCGGCGCTGCCTCGCGCAGGAAGACGCGCAGCCCCTTCTGCAGATTGGCGGCGGCCTGATCGAGCGGTTCGGCCGACTGGATGCGGGCGCGCACGTCGTCGCCCTGCACTTCAGCCGACAGCACCATCAGCACGGCGCGGCCCGGCTCGAGCAGATCGCGGTATTCGGCGAGGCCTTCCGAGAAGATCACGGCTTCATAGGCGCCGGTCGGATCGGACAGGCCGAAAATGCCCATCTTGTTGCCGGTCTTGGTGCGGCGCTCCTGGCGCGACACCACGGTGCCGGCGACCTTGCCGGCGGTGGCGCCGCTTTTGACGGCGCGCGAGAACTCGGCCCAGCTCTGTACCCGCATCTTCTTCAACACCGCGGCGTAATCGTCGAGCGGATGGCCGGACAGGAAGAAGCCGATCGCTTCGTACTCGCGCTTGAGCCGCTCGGCCGGCAGCCACGGCTCGGCGTTCGGCATCACGATCGGCTCGGGCTTGCCGGAGCCGCCGAAGAAATCGTTCTGGCCGATCGCCTGCGTCTCGTGGGTGCGCTGGGCAATGCCCATCACCTTGTCGAGCGCGCCGAAGACGCGGGCGCGGTGCTTGTCGAATTCGTCGAAGGCGCCGGCCTGCGCCAGAGACTCCAGCACGCGCTTGTTGACGGCGCGCGGATTGATGCGCGCGGCGAAATCGCCGAGATCGGCGAACGGCTTGTTGCCGCGCGCTTCGAGGATCGACTCCACGGCCTGACGGCCGACGCCCTTGAGCGCGGCGAGCGCGTAGATGATGGTGTTGCCTTCGACGCCGAATTCGACGGCGGAGCGGTTGACCGACGGCGGCTCGACCTTGATGCCGAGACGCTCGGCCTCGGCGCGGAATTCCGACAGCTTGTCGGTGTTGCCCATGTCGAGCGTCATCGACGCGGCGAGGAATTCGACCGGGTAATTCGCCTTCATGTAGGCGGTCTGATAGGCGACCAGCGCGTAAGCCGCGGCGTGCGACTTGTTGAAGCCGTAGTCGGCGAAGCGTTCGAGCAGTTCGAAGATCGCCTCGGCCTGCGCCTTCGGAATATCGTTCTTGGCGCAGCCTTCGACGAAGATCGAGCCCTGCTTCTGCATCTCGGCGCGGATCTTCTTGCCCATGGCGCGGCGCAACAGGTCGGCGTCGCCGAGCGAGTAGCCGGCGAGCAATTGCGCCGCCTGCATCACCTGCTCCTGGTAGACGATGACGCCGAAGGTTTCCTTCAGTACCGGCTCCAGTTTGGGGTGGATGTAGTCCGGCACTTCGAGGCCGTGCTTGCGCGCGCAATAGGTCGGGATATTGGCCATCGGGCCCGGCCGGTACAGCGCGACCAGCGCGATGATGTCCTCGAACCGGTCGGGCTGCATGTCGAGCAGCGCCCGGCGCATGCCCTGACTTTCCAACTGGAACACGCCGACGGCTTCGGCGCGGGCCAGGAGTTCGTAGGTCTTTTTGTCGTCAAGCGGGATGGCGCCGAGATCGATCTCGACGCCGCGCTTCTTGAGGAGATCGACCGCGGTCTTCAGCGTCGTCAGCGTCTTCAGACCAAGGAAGTCGAACTTTACCAGCCCCGCCTGCTCCACCCATTTCATGTTGAACTGGGTGACCGGCATATCGGACTTGGGATCGCGATAGAGCGGCACCAGCTCGTTGAGCGGCCGGTCGCCGATGACGATGCCGGCGGCATGGGTCGAGGCGTGGCGGGTCAGACCCTCCAGTTTCTTGGCGATGGCGAAGGCACGCGCCACCGTCGGGTCGTTCTCGGCTTCCGCCTGAAGTTTAGGTTCGTCCTCGATGGCCTTGGCGAGGCTGATCGGCGCGGCCGGGTTCTGCGGCACCATCTTGCACAGCTTGTCGACCTGGCCGTAGGGCATCTGCAGCACGCGACCGACGTCGCGCAGCACGCCGCGCGCCTGCAAGGTGCCGAAGGTGATGATCTGCGCCACCTGGTCGCGGCCGTAGCGTTCCTGCACGTAGCGGATCACCTCCTCGCGGCGGTCCTGGCAGAAGTCGATGTCGAAGTCGGGCATCGACACGCGTTCCGGGTTGAGGAAGCGTTCGAACAGCAGGCCGAAGCGCAACGGATCGAGGTCGGTGATGGTCAGCGAATAGGCGACCAGCGAGCCGGCGCCGGAGCCGCGGCCCGGCCCGACCGGGATGAAGTGATCCTTAGCCCACTTGATAAAGTCAGACACAATAAGGAAGTAGCCGGGATACTTCATCTTCTCGATGACGTTGAGCTCGAAGTCGAGCCGGTCCCGGTAGTCCTTTTCGGTGAAGCCCTCGGCGATGCCGGCGGTGGCGATGCGCCGCGTCAGCCCGGCCTCGGCCTGCTGGCGCAGTTCGGTCGCCTCGTCGGCCGCCTCGCCGCTCGCCGAGAAGCGCGGCAAGATCGGCTTGCGGGTCTTCGGCCGGAACGAACAGCGCTGCGCGATCTCGACCGTCGAGGCAATCGCCTCAGGCAGGTCGGCGAACTGCTCGACCATTTCGGCGCGGGTCTTGTAGCGATGCTCGGGCGTGAGCTGGCGGCGGTCCGAGTCCGAGACGTAGCGCGCCTCGGCGATGCAGATCAGGGCGTCGTGGGATTCGTAATCCGAGGCCTTGGCGAAGAACGGCTCGTTGGTCGCGACCAGCGGAATGCCGCGGTCATAGGCCAAATCGATCAGCACCTTCTCGACGCTGCGCTCGGCCGCCATGCCATGGCGCTGCAATTCGATATAGAGCCGGTCGCCGAACAGGGCCGAGAGACGGTCGAGACGCGCGGCGGCCACGGAGCTTTGCCCGGCGGCGATGGCGCGGTCGAGCGGACCATTGGGCCCGCCGGTGAGCGCAATGACGCCGTTCTCGATGCCGGCGCGCTCCTCCTCCAGCCATTCGATCTTGGCGCGCGGCGGCTCGTTCGGCGGGCTCTCCATGAAGGCCCGCGAATTGAGGTGCATCAGCGCGCGATAGCCCTCCTCGCAGGCGGCGAGCAGCACGATGCGCTGGCGCTCCTGCGCGGCGAGCGTTGAGCGCGGACCGTTCTCGGTATCGCCGAAATCGATCGCCAACGCGCAGCCGACAATCGGCTGGATGCCGGAGCCGGCCATTTTCTCGGAGAATTCCAGGACGCCGAACATGTTGTCGGTGTCGGTCAGCGCGATCGCGGCCTGCTTGTCGGCCTTGGCCAGCTCCGCGAGCTTGCCGATCGGCAGCGCGCCCTCGAGCAGCGAATAGGCGGAATGGACGTGCAGATGCACGAAATCCAAAGGGGTGGCGAGGTCGGCCATGGTGAGGTTCGCGGGCTTGAAACGGCGCTTCGCGGTGGCGAGGCGATTCTCTGTTCGCCTCCACAGTGCGGAGACGAGGCGCCCGCGTCCACCCTCGCGGCGGCCAGCGCACCGGCTATGCGGCTTTTACACAGCCGCGCCCGGATACCGGATCAGGCCGGATCGGGCATCCGCCCCTTGACGATCCTTGACGTCCGCCCGCCGGCGTCAGCCGGTTCCGAAGAGCGGTCCGATCCCCAGACCGATATTCGGAAGCCGACCCGTCATGCCGGCGGAGGCGTCGGGGAACGCCGGCCGGACATGACTAGACGCGGGCTACGCTACACACAGGCAGAAAAAGCAACGCAAACGGCAGTTGGCAGACCAGAACGCAGAGACGCGATCGGAACGGAAGCGGCGAGCGGCAGGACCTGACGCCTCCGTCATCGGAGGTTGCCAATCACAGGCTTCCAATCACTTGCGACCAGATGGCGACCATGCCGACGAACAGCGACAGGGCGGCGAGCGTGGCGGCTTCCTGAACGACGATCTTGATCATGACACCCTCCAACAAGAACGTAGAGAGAACATAGTTCGCGATCTGTTCTTTTGTCAAACTGAATCTCTGCCTCCCGTAAGCCATTGCCGCCACGCTGTTAAATCCCCGTCTTCGGCCTGCGGGTCGCGGGACTCGCCTGGCGTTGCGGTCTCCTGTTCCTGCTCCTTCTCGCCGCCCACAGCCGCAGGTAGAATTCGCCAATGGAAGCACGCCCGTCGCCGCTGGCGGCATTGGACCGGCCGCCGCCTCATGGCGTGGTCCGCGATTGGCTGGGGACTGCCGCGGTCGCCCGCCTGCTCGCCTATGCGCAGGCACAGCGCAGCGCCTTCGCGCCGTCGAAGATGACCTACGGCACCAGCGGCCGGGTCAAGCCGGAGCGCCGGCGATCGGAAGTCCTCTACGATCTACCTGGGCTTGGCGACGAGTTGCGCGAGCGCTTCAACGGCCTCCTTCCGGCGATGACGGCGGCGCTCGGCGCGCCACCCTTCGTGCCGTCGAAATTCGAACTCGAATTGGTCGCCCACAATGACGGCGCCTTCTTCGCGCGCCACATCGACACCAGGATCGGCCGCGGCCGGTCCGGCAGCCGTGCCATCAGCGCGGTGTATTACTTCCACCGTGAGCCCCGGGCGTTCAGCGGCGGCGTGCTGCGGCTCTATTCGGTGGCAGCCTCCGGCGCACCGGGCAGCAGCGCTGACGTGCCGCCGGACAACGACACGCTGGTGTATTTCCCGTCCTGGTATCCGCACGAGGTCACGGCGGTGACCTGCCCGAGCGGCGCGTTCGAGGATTCGCGCTTCGCCATCAATTGCTGGATTCACCGCGCAGCGGCGGCAGTGTGAGACGGCGCAGGCGCGTCAGTCCAGCTCCACCACCAAGCCATCGCGGATCGTCACGCGGCGGTCCATGCGCGCGGCGATTTCCATGTTGTGCGTGGCGATGATGGTCGCGAGCCCGGACGCATGGACGAGCTGCGTAAAGGCGGCGAAGACGTGCTCGGCGGTGTGAACGTCGAGATTGCCGGTCGGCTCGTCGGCGAGCAGGATGCGCGGCGCATTGGCGACGGCGCGGGCGATAGCGACGCGCTGCTGTTCGCCGCCGGACAGTTCTGCCGGCCGATGATTGACGCGGGCTTTCAGGCCCAGGTAGTCGAGCAGTTCGAGCGCCCGCTTCTTGGCCTCCGCGCGGCCGAGGCCGCGGATCAGCTGCGGCAGCATGACGTTTTCCAGCGCCGTGAATTCCGGCAGCAGGTGATGCGACTGATAGACGAAGCCGATCTCGGTGCGGCGGATGCGGGTGCGGTCGGCGTCGGGAAGCCCTGCCGTGCCCTGCCCGCCGATATAGACCTCGCCATGATCGGGGTGCTCGAGCAGGCCGGCGATGTGCAGCAGCGTCGATTTGCCGGCGCCCGACGGCGCCACCAGCGCCACCGACTGGCCCGGCCATAGCGCAAGATCCGCGCCGCGCAGGATGTCGAGTACGGTTTCGCCCTGGCTGTAATGTCGCTCGACCTGGTGCAGGTACAGGATCGGAATGTCCTGTTGGGCCTCGGCCTCGATCGTCACTTCCTCGCTCTCGACCATCACGTCACTCATAACGCAGCGCCTCCACCGGATCGAGGCGCGCGGCGCGCCAGGACGGATAGAGCGTCGCCAGAAGCGACAGCACCAGCGCCATCAGCACCACGGCGGCGGTCTCGCCGACATCCATCTGCGCCGGCAGCTTCGACAGGAAGTAGAGCGTCGGGTCGAACAGTTCGGTGCTGGTCAGCCAGGACAAGAATTCGCGGATGCTCTCGATGTTCTTGCAGACGACGATGCCGAGCAGGAATCCGACCAAGGTGCCGACCACGCCAATCGAGGCCCCGGTGATCAGGAACACCCGCATCACCGCGCCCTGGCTGGCGCCCATGGTACGCAGAATGGCGATGTCCTGGCCCTTGTCCTTCACCAGCATGATCAGGCCGGAGACGATGTTGAGCGCCGCCACCAGCACGATCAGCGTCAGAATCAGGAACATGACGTTGCGCTCGACCTGCAGCGCGTTGAAGAAGGTGGCGTTGCGCTGCTGCCAGGTGATGACGAAGATCGGGCGCTTGGCCGCGTCCTGCACCTCTTTTCGGTATTGCAGAACCTTGTCGGGGTTGTCGGTATAGACCTCGATGGCGGTGACGTCGCCGGCACGGTTGAAATAGGCCTGCGCCTCCTTGAGCGGCATGAACACCATGGCGCTGTCATATTCGGACATGCCGATCTCGAACACCGCCGCGACCTTGTAGACCTTGATGCGCGGCGTCGTGCCCATCGGCGTCACCGCGCCTTTTGGCGACACCAAAGTGATGTTGTCGCCGGCGCGCAGCGAGAGCTGATCGGCGAGGCGGCGGCCGATGGCAACGCCCTGCCCGTCGTCAAAGCCGCCGAGCGTGCCTTGCTTGATGTTGTTGACGACCGACGGCAGGCCTTCGAGATCCTTCAACCGGATGCCGCGGACCAGGACGCCGCCGGCATTGAACGGCGACGAGGCCAAGGCCTGGCCTTCGACGATCGGCGCCGCGAGCCGCACCCCCTTCACCTTGGAAATGCGCTGGGCGACCTCGTCCCAGTCGGTCAGGGGCTTTTCCAAGGGCTGGATCAGGAGATGGCCGTTGAGGCCGAGGATCTTGTCGAGCAGTTCGGCGCGGAAGCCGTTCATCACCGCCATGACGATGATCAGGGTGGCGACGCCGAGCATGATGCCGAGGAAGGAGAACCCGGCGATGACGGAAATGAAGCCTTCCTTGCGGCGCGCGCGTAAATAACGCAGCGACAGCATCCATTCGAACTGCGAGAAAGGCCGGGTGCCGGTGGGCTCGGTCATCGGAATATGGGTCCCATGTGGCTTGGGTTTTCACACGATTCGGGCGGTTTCGTGGGCGAAAAACCCAAGCCGGGCCACAGCTTTATTCCCGGGTCACGGGACGCGCCGGACCGCAGGCCGCGGCTCGCTTCAGAAGGAAATTCCGCTCCGCTGCATTGCGCGACAGGCTGGCCGCGGCCTCGAAAGCGGCGCGCGCCTGAGGATAACGGCCGGCGCGGTAGAGGAAGTCGCCTTTGGCGGCCGGCAGCGGCAGGTAATCGCGCATAATCGCCTGCGCTTCGAGCGGCTGCAGCAATTCGAGCCCAGCCTCCGGCCCGAAAGCCATGCTGTGGGCGACTGCGCGATTGAGATCGACAACCGGAGACGGCGTGACCGCGCGCAGCCGGTCGTAGAGCGCGGCGATCCGGGGCCAATCGGTGTCGGCGGCAGTGCGCGCCCGGCCGTGGCAGGCGGCGATCGCAGCCTGTAGCGCATAGGCTCCATCGGCGCCGCCCAGCGCCTCGGCGCGCGCCAGCGTCTCAAGACCGTGGTGGATCAGGAGATGGTCCCAGAGCGCCCGGTTCTGCTCCGGCAGCATGATCGCCTCGCCATCCGGGCCGACGCGGGCCTTCAGCCGCGAGGCCTGAATCTCCATGAGCGCCAGGAGCCCGAAGGCTTCGGGCTCATTGGGCGCGATGCCCGTGAGGATGCGGCCAAGCCGCTGCGCCTCGCCGCACAGATCGGCGCGGATCAGGTCGTCGCCGGCGGTCGCGGCATAGCCTTCGTTGAAGATCAGGTAGATGACCTCGAGGACGGAGGCGAGCCGCCGGTCGCGCTCTTCGCCGCGCGGGGCTTCGTAAGCGGCAGCACTATCGTGCAGCGTCTTCTTGGCCCGGCTAATGCGCTGGGCGATGGTCGGCTCGGTGGCAAGGAAGGCGCGCGCGATCTCCTCGGTCGACAGGCCAGCGATCAGACGCAGTGTCAGCGTCACTCGCGCGTCCGGCGACAGCACCGGATGGCAGGCGATGAAAATAAGGTTGAGCAGGTCGTCGCCGATGTCGTCATCGAGCGCAGCGTCGATCCGCGCGACGTCGTCGTCGCGCGCTTCGTCGAGGTCGCGGCCGATCTCGGCGTGCTTGCGCTCCTGCATGTGGGCGCGGCGCAGGCGATCGATGGCGCGGCGCTTGGCCGTCGTCATGAGCCAGGCGCCGGGGTTGTCCGGCACGCCGGTCCGCGGCCATTCCGACAAAGCGGTCACCAGCGCGTCCTGCGCCAGTTCCTCGGCGAGACCGACGTCGCGCACCATGCGGGTCAGGCCGGCGATCAGCCGCGCCTGCTCGATGCGGAAGACGGTCTCGACGCTGCGATGGATATCGGTGCCGGCCACGCCCCTCGCTTAGGTGACAAGCGGGGTGCGTGGCAAGCGACTGAGGGCCGCGTCAGCGATCCTTAAGCTGGTCGCGCAACCGCCCGTCACGCTCGACGATTTCCGGCGTCAGAACATCGGCGAAATCGGCCATTTCGTAGAACGGCCGGATTTCGAGCTCGCTCGGGCCAGGCATCGGATTGGGGCAGCGTTTGGCCCATTCGATCGCCTCGGCCATGTCCTTGACCTCCCAGACCCAGAAGCCGGCGACGAGTTCCCGCGTCTCGGCGAAAGGTCCGTCGATGACGGTCCGCTTCGGTCCGTCAAAGGCGATGCGCTTGCCCTGCGACGACGGCTTGAGGCCATCGCCATTGAGCATGATGCCCGCCTTCACAAGTTCCTCGTTGAACTTGCCCATCGCCTCGAACAGTTCCGGGCCCGGCATGACACCTTCTTCGGAATCCTTGGTCGCCTTGACCATCACCATCACGCGCATTGTCGTCTCTCCGTTGGTTGCGGAGGCCGTTTTTCGGCCCCTCTGACACCACGACGAACGGGCAACGCCGGATTCGACACGGCGGCTCGAAATTTTTCAATGAATGTCATCGTCCGCGCAAGCGGACGATCCAGCCCTTCCAGAGCATGGAACGAGCGCTGGATCCTCCGCCTTCGCGGAGGATGACAGCCCTCGCGTTCCCCGGCACCCAGGCCTCAGCGGGTCAGCAGATCCACGGCGGCGGCCGGCGACAGCTCCTGCTTCTCGCCGGTCTTGCGGTTCTTGATCTCGACCTTACCGGCGGCGAGCCCGCGCGGGCCGACCATGACCTGCCACGGCAGGCCGATGAGATCGGCATTGGCGAACTTGGCGCCGGCGCGTTCGTCGAGGTCATTGTAGAGTACGTCGACGCCCTTGGCGGTGAGCTCGCTGTAGAGCTGATCGCAGGCGCCGTCGGTCGCGGCGTCGCCCTGCTTGAGATTCAACAGCGCGACCTTGAACGGCGCCACCGGCTCCGGCCAGACGATGCCGGCGTCATCGTGCGACGCTTCGATGATGGCGGCGGCGAGCCGCGACGGACCGATGCCGTAGGAGCCCATATGCACGGGCACTTCCTTGCCGTCGGCGGTGGCGACGACGGCTTTCATCGGCAGCGAATACTTGGTGCCGAAATAGAAGATGTGGCCGACCTCGATGCCGCGCGCGGACACCTGCTGGTCCGCCGGCACGGCGCCGAACTTGTCGGCTTCGTGCATGTCTTCGGTCGCGGCATACATCGACGTCCACTGATCGACGATCTTTTGCAAACCGGCGATATCGTCGAAGTTCACGTTGGCGTCCGGCACCGCCATGTCGAGATAGTTCTTGTGGCAGAACACTTGCGACTCGCCGGTCTCCGCCAGCACGATGAATTCGTGGCTGAGGTCGCCGCCGATCGGGCCGGTGTCGGCACGCATCGGAATTGAAGTCAGGCCGAGACGCTTGAAGGTGCGCAAGTAAGCGACGAACATCTTGTTGTAGGAATGCCGCGCGCCGGCTTCGTCGACATCGAACGAGTAAGCATCCTTCATCAGGAATTCGCGGCCGCGCATCAGGCCGAAGCGCGGACGCACTTCGTCGCGGAATTTCCACTGGATGTGATAGAGGTTCTTCGGCAGGTCTTTGTAAGAGCGCACCGAGGCACGGAAAATCTCGGTGATCATTTCCTCGTTGGTCGGCCCGAACAGCATTTCGCGCTCGTGGCGATCCTTAATGCGAAGCATCTCCTTGCCATAGGCGTCGTAGCGGCCGCTCTCGCGCCACAGCTCCGCCGACTGCATGGTCGGCATCAGAAGCTCGATGGCGCCCGAGCGATCCTGCTCCTCGCGCACGATCTGCTCGATCTTTTTCAGCACGCGCAGGCCGAGCGGCAAGAAGGCGTAGATGCCGGCGGCCTCCTGGCGGATCATGCCGGCACGCAGCATCAGGCGGTGCGAAACGATCTCGGCCTCGCGCGGCGGTTCGCGGAGCGTGGGCAGGAAATAGCGGGACAGGCGCATGGGGATCGGAGCCGGCTTTTCAGGGGTGAAATCAGGGGGTGAGTGAAAGCGGATCGGGGCGGAAAAGACAAGGGCCTGGCGGCCCTGAGCCCCTCTGCCCGGCTTCACAAACTGAAGTGCGCGTAGGCCTTGAGCTTTTCCAGGTGTTCCTTCACCGGGAAGGAAATCCAGGCGCGATCCTTGAGGTACGGCACCCGGTTGACGTCGATGAACCCGGCGAGCTTGCGCAAGTAATAGAGCTCTTCCTTGGACTGCACCCTGAAGGCCTCGAACTGGCGCTGGCCGTCGCGGAAATCGGCGTCCGACACCGCTGCCTCGAAATACCGCGACCAGCCGTCCTGGCCGGGCGCGATCCCGGCGCCCTCACCGAACGCAACCTTGCTGCGGTCGCGGATAAGCGCCGGCAGATCGTTCGGATAGAGATTATAGAGCTCGCGCAGCGGCATCTTGCCGGTCGGCAGTCCGTTGATGTCGCGCACCAGCGCCTCGGGCGAAAGGCCGAGCGCGTAATTGACGACGGCCGGATCGAGGAACGGTTCGCGCATTTCCAGCGACTGCCGCATCGAGGCGCGATCGACGCGCTGCAGGCTGACGCGGTGCATCAGCGACAGGCATTCATCGCGGAAGACGACGCCGTCGGCCGGACTGTCGTGAAAGGCGATCTCGAGCGGCGCGTAGCCGCAGAACAATTCGTCGGCGCCCTCGCCGCACAGGCCGACGCGGAAGCCGTCGCGGTGCATGGCGATGCTGGCGGCCATCGAGCCGAGCGCGCCGCGAATGAGGTTCGGTTCGAACGATTCCGTCGCCAGCACGACGTCGTCGATGGCAGCGAAAGTGGCGGCGCTCTCCGGTTCGAACGGCACGATGCGCAAATCGTAACCGGTCTTCTCGGCATAGGTCTCGGCGTAACGATAATCCGGCGCGCCCTCGCCGCCGACGAAATAGCCCGGCGCCTCGGGGCGGAATTGGCGCGTGTAATGCGCGACCAAGGTTGAGTCGATGCCGCCGGAAAACCAGGTGGCGACCGGCAGGCCTGGCGGCATGCGCCGCTCGATGGCGGACCGAAGGATCGTATCGAGCGCCTGCGGCGAACTTTCGACCGGTGCGTCGAGCCGCGGAAACACTGGCGAACGATAGCGCGCGCAGTTCTTGCGCGACAGCGCGTAGCCCGGCGGCAGCATCATGACGTCGCCGACCGGCACGGTGTCGAGCAGCGGCTTCATCTCGGAGCAGAACAGGAAAGCCGAGCCCTGCTGCATCACATACAGCGGCTTGACGCCGAACGGATCGCGTGCAGCAAGGAATTCGCCATTGGTCAGATCGACGGCGACGAAAGCGTACATGCCGTTGAGGCGTTCCAGCGCGCGGAAGCCCCAGGCCTGCAGCGCGTTGGCAAGCACTTCGGTGTCGGAATGGGTGCGGAAGCCGACGCCGAGCGCTTCGAGCTCCTGACGCAGCTCGACGTGATTATAGATCTCGCCGTTGAACGACACCGCGAGACGGCCGTAGAACGAAATCTGCGGCTGGGTGCCGTGCTCGGCATCGACGATACGCAGGCGGCGCGTGCACATCGCGACATCGGCGAAGGGTGTGAACAGCGGATCGGTGACGTCGCCGCGATGCTGAATGCCCTGGATCAGGCTGGCGACAGTCGCCTGCGCCTCAGGCCATCCGATCGCGACCGCAAATCCGCACATGCGAGCAAGTCCCCGTCATCCTTGGGGCGCCACCTGAATCGGCGCCGTTTAGAATGCGTTTACCCTAGGCGAGCCTCAGTTAACTGCCGATTAAACCGGGCCTTAAGCGGCTTTGTCGGCTCGCTGCGGGACGCTAAATGCACATCTGCGCGGCGCTGAATGCGCAACGGCCAATCGGAGGCTGGCGGTATCCAAAGGTTAATGATAGGTAAGCGCCGGGTGTTGAGCAGATCATGCGTTCCGGTTGGCGAAAAATCGTTTCGGTGCTGGCGATCTATGCGATCGCGCTGAATACGATTCTGTGGGCGGCCGCGATGCCGCTGCCGGCCGGCGGTTCCCTCGATCCCCTCTCCGCTATCTGTCACACCGTCGTCGATCATGCGGTGGCCGGCGATCAGACACCGGCCGACACATCATCGAAGCCGAGCAAGGCCTGCGATCATTGCAGCCTATGCAGCACGACGCCGGCCTCGTTCAATTCGGCGGCGGATGCGGTCCTCGCCGGCATCCTCGAGCCCGGCAAATTGTTGCGCGTGCTGCGTCCGGCCGACGCCGCGCGCACGTCCAGCGTCACCGCCACCCCCAGTCCTGCGCGTGGTCCTCCGCACATCGCATGACCTGACGCGGCCTTGAACGGCCGTCTTCGTCATCGTGTGTGAAAAGGACCGAAATACATGCCCAACATCCGTTGGCTCGGCTGCGTGTCGCTATGCGCGCTCGCGGCGGCCTCGCCTGCCTTCGCTCAATCAACCGTCACGCTGCCGCCCGTCGTCGTGCAGGGCGCGCAAAGCCCCTCGCTCGTCGTGCCGAACTCCGAAACCGCGACCCGCGCCATCAACGAGACGCCGGGCGGCGTCGAGGTGGTACCGGACACCGCCTTCAAGAACGGCCCGGCCAACACCGTCAAGGACGTGCTCGGCTGGGTGCCCGGCGTCATCGTGCAGACGCGCTGGGGACCCGACGCGCGGCTGTCGATCCGCGGCTCGGGGCTGACGCGCAACTACGGCAACCGCGGCATCACACCGCTGATGGACGGCATGCCGATCAGCACCGCCGACGGGCTGTTCGATCTGTACGAAATCGACCCGACCACCTACCGCTATGTCGAGGTCTACAAGGGCGCCAACGCGTTGCGTTACGGCGCCAACTCGCTCGGTGGCGCCATCAACTTCGTCATGCCGACCGGGCGCGACGCCTCCGCCTTCGACGCGCGCTTCGATGTCGGCAGTTTCGGTTATGGCAAGACGGCGGTTTCGACCGGCGGCTCGAAAGGGCCGTATGACTGGTACGTCAACGGCTCGATTCAGCACGAGGACGGCTATCGCGAGCACAGCCGGCAAAACGTCGAGCGCCTCAACGCCAATGTCGGCTATCAGTTCTCGCCGGACGCCGAAACGCGTTTCTACATCAACGCCAGCACCTGGCGCGGCCAACTGCCGGGCGAACTCGACAAGGCCACGGCGCTGAACAATCCGCGCGCCGCCAATCCGGACTTCACCAGGCAGGACCAGCAGCGCAACATCGATTCCATCCGGCTCGCCAACAAGACGACATTGCGCTTCGACAATACGACCGTGGATCTCGGGCTTTACGCGCTCGAGCGCCACGTCATGCACCCGATCTTCATCTGGTACGATTTCCGCGCGCACGACTATGGCGGCTTTGTCCGCGCCACCGACGATCGGCAGATCGGCGGCCATCGCAACCGCCTTGTAGCTGGCGTCAATCTCCAGAACGGCACCATCGATCTCGACAATTTCACCAATCCCGGCGGTGCCGCGAAGGGGCCACTGATCGCCTCCTACCTGTGGAAGTCGCAGAACCTGTCGGCCTATGCGGAGAATTCGCTCTACGTGCTGCCGACGGTCGCCATCGTCACCGGCGGGCAGTTGTCGCATGTGGTGCGCGACCAGCAGGATCGCTTCCTGTCCGATGGCGACCAGTCCGGCCGCCGCGTCTATGACAACTTCAGCCCGAAGATCGGGCTGCTGTGGGACGTCGATTCGACATGGCAGGTGTTCGGCAATGTATCGCGCAGCGCCGAGGCGCCGACCTTCGACGTCAATACCTTCGCCTCGCCGGCGAGTTCCAATGTCGCCGCGCAAACCGCGACGACTTACGAGATCGGCACGCGCGGCCGCCGGCCCGACTTCACCTGGGACGTCTCGCTGTACCGCGCCAACCTCCAAAACGAGATGCAGTGTCTGACGACGTCGCCGTTCAGCCCCTGCACCGTCGTCAATGCCGACCGCACCGTGCACCAGGGCGTCGAACTCGGCTTCGGCGCCGCAGTGCTCAAGTCGATCTACGCCGCCGACGATCGCGTGTGGCTCAACGTCGCCTATACCTACAGCGACTTCCGCTTCAGCAATGACGCGACGTGGGGCAACAACCGTCTGCCCGGCGTGCCGCCGCACTATCTGCGCGCCGAACTGCTCTACAAGCATCCGGGCGGCTTCTACGCCGGACCGAATGTCGAGTGGATGCCGCAGTCATTCTACGCCGACAACGCCAACAGCCTGAGCGTCGATCCCTACGCGCTGGTCAACTTCAAGGTCGGCTTCGACAAGGGCCAGGGCTGGTCCGGCTATGTCGAAGGCCGCAACCTTTTCGACAAGCGCTACATCTCCACGACCATCACCGCCGGCACCGCGACCGCAGCGTCGCAGCTGTTCAATCCGGGCATGGGCCGCGCGGTCTATGCCGGCCTTCGCTATCGCATCTGACACAAACCCAAGGAGACAACCATGAAACGTCCATTCACACTCGCCGCATCGACAGCGCTGTTCGCCGCGTTCGCTTTCGGCCCGGCTTCCGCCCACGTCACCCTCGATAAGAAGGAGGCGCCGGTCGGTTCGTTCTACAAGGCGGTGCTCACCGTGCCGCATGGCTGCGACGGTTCGCCGACCGTCAAGATCGCGGTGCAGATTCCGGAAGGCGTCATTTCGGTCAAACCGATGGTGAAGGCCGGCTGGAGCATCGAGGTCAAGCGCGGCGACTACGCCAGGCCCTACAGCTACCTGCACGGCGCCAAGATGACGCAAGGACCGAAGGAGGTCGTCTGGTCCGGCGGCAATCTGCCCGACGCCTATTTTGACGAGTTCGCGCTGCAAACCTTCATCGCCGGCGAATTGACCCCGGGTACGACGCTGTATTTCCCCGTGATCCAGACTTGCGAGAAAGGCGAGCACCGCTGGGTCCAAATTCCGACCGCCGATAAGCCGAACGAGCATTTCAACGAACCGGCACCGGCTCTGAAACTCATCCCCGCCCCCGTGAAAGGACACTGAACTATGCGCACTATCTTCAAAGCCATCATCACCCTGATCGGGTTGTCGCTGCTGCCCGCTGCCGCGCTGGCGCACGCCCATCTCGATCATGCCCAGCCTGCGGCCGGTACCAGGCTCACTCAGGCGCCGCACGAAGTGTCGCTCTGGTTTACTGAAGCGATCGAGCCGAAGTTCTCCTCGATCGTGGTGCAGGACGCCAAGGGCACGGCGGTGCAGGACGGCAAGGCCGAAGGCGCTGCCGACAACACTGCCGAACTCAAGGTCAAGCTGAAGAGCCTCAAGGCCGGTGTCTACAAGGTGAACTGGAAGGTGCTGTCGGTCGATACGCACCGCACCCAGGGCACCTTCAGCTTCACCGTCGCGCCCTAGGCCGATCCAACGCCGATGCTCGAGCCGCTCGCTATCGTTCGGGCCGTGCACTTCGCCGCCTGCCTGGCGGCGTTGGGCACGCCCGCGTTCATGCTGCTGGCCGGCAGCCTGGACACCCTCGAGCGCCCGCTCCGCCGCTTTACGGCGGCGGCGCTGGCGGTGGCCGTGGTCTCCGGCGCGGTGTGGTTTACGCTGGTCGCCGCGCGCATCCTCGCCGTGCCGGTGAGGGAAGCGCTCGGCGATGGCGGCCTGATCACGGTCGCGACCGATACCCGGTTCGGCCGGATGGCCGTGCTGAGGTTGGTTTTCGCCGTGCTCGGCTTCGGCGCCGTGCTGACGCCGCGCTGGCGCTGGCCAGCTGCCGCAGCGGCGGCCATGCTGACCGGAGCCATCGCCTGGACCGGCCATGCCGGTGCCGGAACCGGCCCGGTCGGCAGCCTTCATCTGGCATCCGATGTCCTGCACCTGATCTCGGCCGGTCTGTGGCTCGGCGCCCTGCCGGCCTTCGCCTTGATGCTGCTCTGGAGCCGGGGCGATCCGGCGCGGGCGAAGCTCGCCGCCGGCGTAACCCGGCGGTTTTCACTACTGGCGGTCGGCTGCGTCCTGGCGTTGCTGATCAGCGGCGTCGTTAACAGCGCGGTGCTGGTCGGCTGGCCCACCGGCCTGTTGGCCTCGTCCTACGGCCGGGCGCTGGCGCTGAAAGTGGCGCTGTTCGCCATGATGCTGGTCCTGGCTGCCTTCAACCGCTACCGACTCACCCCGTGTCTGCCGGCGCGCGACGCGCTGGGCGCGCTCGCCGCCACCACGTTTGCCGAAACCGCGCTGGGACTCGGTATTCTCCTGCTGGTCGGCCTGCTCGGCACGCTGGCGCCGGCCAGTCACCTGCACAAGCCGACAGCAGCGATCAATCCGGATGCAGCCTTCGTCCACATCCACACCGAAGTGGTGATGGCGGACCTCACCATCGCCCCGGGGACTCCTGGTACGTCGGCCGCGATCATGCGGCTCTGGCACGAGGACTACACACCTTTCATCGCCGAACGGGTCAAATTGGCACTCGATCCGACCTTTTCCGGCGCCGCCGCCATTCAGCACGAAGCCGTTCAATCTGCAGACGGTTCATGGGTGATTGAACGGATGCGTATACAATCGCCTGGCGTGTGGACCGCCCGAGTCATCATCGATCATGACGGCACATCGACCGCGCTCGATGCACCGCTCGTGATAACGCAGTGCAGCAACGATTGCAGGTGACACGCGAGATTTCCTCCGATAGCCTTCCTGAAGCCGAGTGGCAGGATAGCTGGCAACAAGACCGGCGCTCCGACATGCGGTCCAAGTCTTGGGAGGAAAGTCTCCGGCGCGACAGACGCAGCCGTCTCGATACAAAAGCTTAAAAAGAGCGATAAGAATCGAGAACGAGAGACAGCTAAAATTGACCGAGCAGGGCATACGAGCCCTGCTCTTTTTTTGCCGTGACTTCAGGCGGCACGATGCCCCATCCGGCCTACGAATGCGGTGGCTGCGAGATCCGCCTGAGAAAATCGAACGGAATGAGGTCGCGCGTATAGGCGAAGTACAGAAGGCCGAAGATCACCGTCGCGATCACCGTCGTGTAGCCGAGCTTCCGCCACATCACATGCGACGCCGGCGCGCCGGGGTCGGTGCCGGTCTCGAAGGCGCCGCTTTCATGCTGGCTGCGCACGCCGAACGGCAACACGGCGAACAAAGTGATCCACCAGATCAGAAAATAGATCGCGACGACGGTCGTGGTGCTCATGATTCTTCCTTGCGCATGATCCTGTCCGAAATGCGGATCACACCCTGATCAGGCCTGCTCGAGTTCGACGAGCGTGCCGCAGAAATCTTTCGGGTGCAGGAACATCACCGGCTTGCCATGCGCGCCGATTTTCGGCTCGCCGTCCCCTAACACCCGCGCGCCCTGCTTCTTGAGCTGGTCGCGGGCGGCGATGATGTCGTCGACCTCGTAGCAGACGTGGTGGATGCCGCCGTCCGGGTTCTTGTCGAGGAATTTGGCGATCGGTGATGTCGCGCCCATCGGCTCGAGCAATTCGATCTTGGTGTTCGGCAGATTGATGAACACGGTAAAAACACCGTGGTCCGGCTGCGCCACCTTCTCCGACACATTGGCGCCGAGCGTATCGCGATAGACCGCGGCGGCCTTGGCGATGTCGCGTACGGCGATGGCGACGTGATTGAGACGACCGATCATTGAAATCCCCTACCTCTCATAGCGAGCCGGCGTATGTATCAAACCACAAGGACGTGGACATGGCACATCGGCTTCTTGCCCCAGCGCTGCGCCACGGCCGCGCGGACGGCGCGGCGCACGGCCTCGGCCAGACTATCGGGATCGCCGCGGCGTTTGCGCGGCAGGCTCTCGTAGGTCGACTCGATGGCCTCGAGCACGGCATCGGCGATCAATTCGCCGGCGGCGTCGCGCTCCGGTATGCCGATCATGTCGAATTCCGGATCGGCGACCAGTTCGCCACGTTCTGTCAGCGCCAGCGCCACCGAGATCGCGCCGGCGAAACCGAGCCGCTTGCGGTCGGCGACGGTGCGGGCATCGGCCTGGATCAGCAGCGAACCGTCCTTGTAGGTGCGACCCGCCGGCACTTCGTCGATGATCGCCGCCTTGCCTTCGACCAGCCGCACCAGGTCGCCGTTGCGGCACTGCACGACTTCCGGAATGCCCATGGCGCGGCCGAGCTTGGCGTGTTCGGACAGATGCAGCGCTTCGCCATGCACCGGGATGAGGATCTTCGGCTTGACCCATGACAGGAGCTGCTCGACCTCGCCGCGGCGCGGATGGCCGGAGACGTGCACCATGTGCGTGCGGTCGGTGATGACCTCGATGCCCTGATCGATCAGGCCGTTGATGATGCGGCCGACCTCCTTCTCGTTGCCGGGAATGGTGCGGGCGGAAAAGATCACGGTGTCGCCGCGCGACAAGGTTACATCCGGATGCTGGTCCTCGGCGATGCGGGCGAGCGCAGCGCGCGGCTCGCCCTGGCTGCCGGTGCACAGCGCCACCACTTTGTCCGGTGGCAGGTAGCCATAGGCATCGACCGAGCGGAACGGCTTGACGCCGTCGAGGAGTCCGAGTTCGCGCGAGATGGCGACGACGCGGTCCATGGCGCGGCCGACCACCACCACTTCGCGCCCGGCCTCCTGCGCCGCCAGCGCTACGCTGCGCAGCCGTTCGACATTGGAGGCGAAAGTCGTCACCGCGACGCGGCCCTTGGCGCTCCGGATCAGTGCCGCCATGGTCTTTTCGACATCGGCTTCCGACGGCGAAATGCCGTCGCGCACGGCATTGGTGGAATCTCCGATGACGGCGAGGCAGCCCTCCTCGCCCAGCGCGCGGAGTTTGGCTTCGTCCGTGCCCGGCCCGAGCATCGGCGTCTTGTCGATCTTCCAGTCGCCGGTATGAAGCACGGTGCCCGCCGGCGTGCGGATGATCAGCGCCGTCGCTTCCGGAATGGAATGCGCCATCGCCACCATTTCGACGTCGAAAGTGCCGACCGCAAAGCGGTCGCCGGGCTTGACGATGGTGATCGGAATGTCGGCCGCGCCGTCGCCGCCGGCGCGCTTCGATTCAATCAGCGCCGCAGTAAACGGCGTGGCGAAGACCGGCACCTTCAGCTTCGGCCACAGGTCAAGCAGCGCGCCGAAGTGGTCCTCATGCGCGTGGGTGATGACGATGCCGGCGAGGTTCTTGCGCTCCGACACCAGGTAGCCGATGTCGGGCAGGATGAGATCGACGCCCGGCAGATGTTCTTCCTGGGCGAAGGAAACGCCGATGTCGACCGCCAGCCACGATCTTTTGTGGTCGCTGCCGAGGCCGTAGATCGACAGGTTCATGCCGATTTCGCCGACGCCGCCGAGCGGCGCATAGACGAGGTCCGTGTGGTTATTGTTGTTCATGCTGCTCCAAATCCAAAGACTTCGCCGGCGGTGACGGCGGTAAGGCAGTCCGCGCCGCGCACCAGAAGCCGGCCGTCGTCGTCCAGGCCCTCAAATTGTCCTGAGAACTCGCGCTCCGGCAGGCGCACGCGGATTTCCTGGCCGAGGCCGGCGGCGCGCTTGAGCCAGGCCGAGCGGATGGCGGCAAAACCCTGGCCGCGGTCCCACTGCTTGAGCCGCGTCTGCATCGCCCGCGCCAGCGCCTGCAATAGCGCCTGCGGCGTGACGACGGCGCCGCCCGACGCCAGATCGGTTGCTGCGTAAGGCGTATCCGGCGGATGACTGGCGATGTTGACGCCCATGCCGACGACAGCGGCGAAAGGCGGCCCGCTCTCGCCTTCGATCAGGATGCCAGCGATCTTGGCCTGGCCGAGCAGGAGATCGTTCGGCCATTTGACCTCCAGCGCCGGGCCAAGTTGCGGCGCGCATTCGGCGACCGCGTCATGCAGCGCCAGCGCGGCAACGAAAGACAGCTGCGGCGCCCGCGCGGGCGGCGCCGGATCGGTCAACAACAGCGAGGAATAGAGATTGCCCGGCGGTGATACCCAGCCTTTGCCGCGGCGGCCGCGGCCGGCCTCCTGCCGCGTGGCGGTGACCCACAACGGGCCACGCTCGCCGGCACGTGCGAGCGCCTGCGCCTCGGCATTGGTGGAGCCGAGCGTCTCGTAAGCTATGTGCCGGACCCCCGCCAGGTCCGTGGCTTCGCGGTTCATTTCGTTTCGGCAGCGCGGCAACCTGCGCGCTGCGGGCGCTCTCGGCGTGTCGTCAGAACAACGACTTGGCCGCCGCCGTCGCCGCGCCGATCAAAGGCGCCGGATAGAGGAAGAACACGATGTTGAGCGTGCCGAACACCAACATCATCAGGCCGACCAGAGCCGGTATGCGCTGGAACGCCGGCGCCGGCTGATCGAAATACATCACCTTGACGATGGACAGGTAGTAGAACGCGCCCACCACGCTCGACAAAACGCCGATCACCGCGAGCGTATAGAGCCCGGCATTGATGGCGGCGAGGAAGACATAGAACTTGCCGAAGAAGCCGGCGAGCGGCGGCACGCCGGCGAGAGAGAACAGCAGCATCGCCAGCATGAAGGCCATGGTCGGATGCGTGCGCGACATGCCCGACAGGTCGCTGATGTTTTCGACCATGACGCCATCGCGCCGCATCGACAGGATCACGGCAAAGGTGCCGAGCGTCATGCCGACATAGATCGTCATGTAGATCAGGACGCCCTGCACGCCTTCGGCGGTGCCGGCGGCGAGACCGACCAGCGCGAAGCCCATATGGCCGATCGATGAATAGGCCATCAGGCGCTTGATGTTCTTCTGGCCAATGGCGGCGAAGGCGCCGAGCGCCATCGAGGCGATCGAAACGAAGACAACGATCTGCTGCCAGGAATGCGTGATGCCAGGGAACGCGACGACGGAAGCGCGCACGAAGATGGCGATGCCGGCAACCTTCGGCGCGGCTGCAAAGAACGCCGTCACCGGGGTCGGCGCGCCTTCATAGACGTCCGGCGTCCACATGTGGAACGGCACCGCCGAAATCTTGAAGCAGAAGCCGGCGAACAGGAACACCAGGCCGAAGATCAAGCCAATGCCCGCCCCGCCCTGTACGGCTTTGGCGATGCCGGCGAAGTTCACCGTGCCGGTGAAGCCGTAGATCAGCGAGGCACCGTACAGCAGCATGCCGGACGACAGCGCGCCGAGCACGAAATACTTCAGGCCAGCTTCGGTCGACTTGGCGTTGTCGCGGTTCGAAGAAGCGATGACGTAGAGCGGCAGGCTCATCAGCTCGAGGCCGAGATAGAGCGCGATCAGGTCGTTGGCCGAGATCAGCAGCATCATGCCGAGCGTGGCGAGCAGCACCAGCACGCCGAACTCGGCCTTCTGCAGCTTTTCCCTGGTCAAATAATCCAGCGACAGGATCAGCGCGCCGGCCGAACCGACCAGCGTCAGCAACTTGAGGAACCGGGCAAAGCCGTCGACCACGAAGCCGTCGCCGAACATCGCGATGCGGCCGGCCGGCTGCATGGCGACGAGGACACCGACGCCGATCAGCAACAGGATGCACAAGGTGTTGACGAAACGGGCGGCGCGGTCGCCGGCGAATACCGCCAGCATCAACAGCACCATGGCGCCGACCGCCAGCGCGATCTCCGGCAGAATGGGCTGCAAGGCTTGAAGGGAGGTCAGATTGTTCATCGCGTGGCGCTCACCGGAATAACGCTGGCCTCGACCGTCGGCACCTTGGCGGCGGCCGCCTTGGTGCCCTCTTGCTTCGTGCCCTCTTCCTTGGCGGTCTTCACCGCCTTGCCGTAGCCGTCGAGCAACTGCGCGATCGAGGCCGACGACATGTCCAGCACCGGCTTCGGCGCGACGCCGAACAGGATGGTGAGGACGACCAGCGGCGCGAAGATCACCGCCTCGCGCAGGCCCATGTCGCGGATACCCTCGACCGCCGGCTTGAGCGCGCCGAACACCATCTTGCGGTACAGCCACAGCGCATAGGCCGCGGAGAAGATGACGCCGAGCGTGGCAAAGGTGGCGACCGGGATGTTCACCTTGAAGGTGCCGATCAGCGACAGGAATTCGCCGACGAAGCCCGAGGTGCCCGGCAGGCCGACATTGGCCATCGTGAACAGCATGAAGACGAAGGCGAACAGCGGCATGCGGTGCGCGAGGCCGCCGTAGAAGGCGATTTCGCGGGTGTGCATGCGGTCATAGACGACGCCGACGCAGAGGAAGAGCGCGCCGGAGACGATGCCGTGCGAGATCATCTGGAACACCGCGCCGGAGACGCCCTGATGCGTCGCGGCGAAGATGCCCATGGTGACGTAGCCCATATGCGCGACCGAGGAGTACGCAATGAGCTTCTTCACGTCCTCCTGCATCAGCGCCACCAGCGAGGTGTAGACGATGGCGATCACCGACATGGTCCAGACCAGCGGCGCGAAATACTCGGACGCGAGCGGGAACATCGGCAGCGAGAAGCGCAGGAAGCCGTAGCCGCCCATCTTCAGAAGGATCGCCGCCAGGATCACTGAACCGGCGGTCGGCGCTTCGACGTGCGCATCGGGCAGCCAGGTGTGCACCGGCCACATCGGCATCTTCACCGCGAAGGAGGCAAAGAAGGCTAGCCACATCCATTTCTGCATGCCGGCCGGGAAGCCGTGATGCAGCAGCGTCGTGATGTCGGTCGTGCCGGCCTGCCAGTACATCGCCATGATGGCGAGCAGCATCAGAACCGAGCCGGCGAAAGTGTACAGGAAGAACTTGAAAGAAGCGTAGACGCGGCGCGGGCCGCCCCAGATGCCGATGATCAGGAACATCGGGATCAGGCCGCCTTCGAAGAACAGGTAGAACAGCACCAGATCGAGCGCGGCGAAGGTGCCGATCATCAGCGTCTCGAGCACCAGGAACGCGATCATGTATTCCTTGACGCGGCGCTGCACCGAGGTCCAGCTCGCCAAAATACAGATCGGCATCAACGCCGTGGTCAGGATGATGAAGGGCAGCGAAATGCCGTCGACGCCGAGGTGATAGGAGGCGACGCCGAGCCAGTCGTGCTTCTCGGTGAACTGGAATTCCGGCGACGACGCGTCGAAGCGGCGGATCAGCACCAGCGACACCGCGAAAGTGACGAGCGTGGTCCACAGCGCGACCCAGCGCGCGGTGCCCTTGGCGAACGGCCCGTTGCCCCGAACCATGATCATGATCAGGAGCGCGCCGAGGATCGGCAGGAAGGTGACGACGGAGAGAACAGGCCAGGCCATCTCAGTGCACTCCCGCCGAGAACATGAACCAAGTGATCAGGAGCGCCGCGCCGATCAGCATGGCGAAGGCGTAGTGGTAGAGGTATCCGGTCTGCAGCCGCACCACGTTCCGGGTGACGTCGAGCACGCGGGCCGAGATGCCGTCGGGGCCGAAGCCGTCGATCAGCCAGCCATCGCCCTTCTTCCATAACGAATAGCCAATCCACTTCGCCGGCCGGACGAAGATGACGTCGTAGAGCTCGTCGAAGTACCACTTGTTGAGCAGGAACTTGTAGAGCGCCTCGTGCTGGCGAGCGAGCTCGACCGGAATCTGCGGCCGGCGGATGTAGAAGTACCAGGCGATGATGAAGCCGATCACCATCATCACGGTCGGCAGGAGACCGATCTGCATCGGGATGTGATGCATTTCCTCGAGGACGTGGTTGTTCGGCCCGAACTTCAGCGACTCGCGGAAGAAGTGCTCGACGCCGTGTCCGGCGAAGATTTCCTTGAACGGCAGGCCGGCGAGGATCGAACCGGCGGCGAGCACCGCCAGCGGGATGAGCATCACCATCGGGCTCTCGTGCGCGTCCTTCCAGTGCTTCACGTCATGCGGCGCACCGTGGAAGGTCTTGAACACCAGACGCCAGGAATAGAACGACGTCAAAAGCGCCGCGGCGACGGTGCAGACGAAGGCGTAGAGCGCCATCGGGTTGTTGGCGACGAAGGCGGATTCGATGATGGCGTCCTTGGAGAAGTAGCCGGCGGTCAGCGGGAATCCGGTCAGCGCCAGGGTGCCGATCAGCATCACGATATAGGTGAACGGGATGCGGTCCTTGAGACCGCCCATCTTGCGGATGTCCTGCTCGTGATGCATCGCGTGGATCACCGAGCCCGAACCTAAGAATAGCAGCGCCTTGAAGAAGGCGTGCGTGAACAGGTGGAACATGCCGACCGAATAGGCGCCCGCCCCCATCGCCACGAACATGTAGCCGAGCTGCGAACAGGTCGAATAGGCGACGATGCGCTTGATGTCGTTCTGCACGAGACCGATGGTCGCGGCGAAGAACGCCGTGGTCGCGCCGATGAACATGACGAAAGCCTGGGCGTGCGGCGCCAGCTCGAACAGCGGCGACAAACGCGCCACCATGAACACGCCGGCGGTCACCATGGTCGCGGCGTGGATCAGCGCCGACACCGGGGTCGGGCCTTCCATCGCGTCCGGCAGCCAGGTGTGCAGCAGGAACTGCGCCGACTTGCCCATCGCGCCCATGAACAGGAACAGGCAGATCAGAGTCATGGCTTCGGCGTGCCAGCCGAAGAAATTGATGCTCTTGCCGACGAGGGCCGGCGCCTGGTTGAAAACGGTGTCGAAATCGACCGCGCCGGTCATGGCGAACAGCGCGAAGATGCCGAGCGCGAAGCCGAAGTCGCCGACGCGGTTGACGACGAAGGCCTTGATGGCGGCGGCATTGGCTTCCGGCTTGTAGTACCAGAAGCCGATCAGCAGGTAGCTCGCCAGACCCACGCCTTCCCAGCCGAAGAACATCTGGACCAGGTTGTCAGAGGTCACCAGCATCAGCATGGCGAAGGTGAACAGCGACAGATAGCCGAAGAAGCGCGGCCGATACGGCTCCTCGTGCATGTAGCCCATCGAATAGAGGTGCACGAGCGCCGACACGGTGTTGACGACGACCAGCATCACCGAGGTCAGCGTATCGACGCGTAGCGCCCATTCGACCTTGAGGTTGCCGGAAACCACCCAGTCCATCAGCATGATTCGCTGGTCGTGGCCGCCGAAGCCGACCTGCACCAGCGCGATCCAGGACAGGATGGCCGACACCATCAACAGCGTCGTGGTGATCAGTTCCGCGGTGCGCGATCCAGCGGCGGCCGGCTCGACCGGACCGTGGCCATGGTCGTCATGGCCGTGGGCATCGTGACCGTGATCGCCATGGCCGTGATCATGGCCGTGATCATGGGCGTGGGCGTGATGCGCGGTCGCGGCCGATCCCTCGTCCTCGACGCCCGGTTCGGGCGCCTGGCCGGGGAAACGGCCGCAGGCGCCGACCAGAGCGATCAGGCCGGCCAGAATGGCCCCGAGCAGCGGCAGAAAGACAATCGCCTGATACATGAGGAGGCTCAGCCTTTCATCATATTGATGTCCTCAACCGCGATGGTGCCGCGGTTGCGGAAGAAGACGACGAGAATGGCAAGACCGATGGCGGCTTCCGCCGCGGCGACAGTCAACACCAGCAACGCGAAAATCTGCCCGGTGATGTCGCCCAGATGGGTCGAAAACGCCACCAGGTTGATGTTGACCGCGAGCAGGATCAGCTCGATCGACATCAGGATGACGATGACGTTCTTGCGGTTCAGGAAGATGCCGAACACGCCGAACGTGAACAGGATCGCGGCGACCGACAGATAGTGACCGAGCCCGATGGTCATGCTGCGCTCCCCGCGTCCTTGCTCGAAATTTCGTTGGAACCGAGGCCCTGCCCGGTGCGCACCTTGACGACCCGCATGGCCATCTGCGGCGTGCGCGCGTTCTGCGCGCTGATCGACTGGCGCTTGACGCGGGCCTTGTGGTGCAGCGTCAGCACGATGGCGCCGATCATGGCGACCAACAGGATCATGCCGGCGATTTCGAAGAAGTAGACATAGCGCGTGTACAGCACCAAACCGATCGCCTCGGTGTTGGTGATGCCCGTCGGGATCGGCGCGGTGATCGCCGTCGGAATGCCGGGGCCAATCGCCCAGGAGCCGACCACCATCACGAGTTCGGCGAGGAAGATGCCGCCAATCAGCATGCCGACCGGCAAGTACTGCAGCGCGCCCTGCTTCAATTCGGCGAAATCGACGTCGAGCATCATCACGACGAACAGGAACAGCACGGCGACGGCACCGACATAGACCACGACCAGGATCATCGCCAGGAATTCGGCGCCCATCATCACGAACAGCCCGGCCGCGTTGACGAAGGCCAGGATGAGATAGAGCACCGAATGCACCGGGTTCTTCGATGCGATCACCATGAAGGCGCTCGCGACCAGGATGCAGGCGAACAGATAGAAAAAGACGGCGGCGGCGGTCATCGGCGTTACCTATACGGCGCGTCGAGCGCGATGTTCTTGGCGATCTCGCGCTCCCAGCGGTCGCCATTCGCGAGCAGGCGCGCCTTGTCGTAGTACAGCTCTTCGCGGGTTTCGGTGGCGAATTCGAAATTCGGACCCTCGACGATGGCGTCGACCGGACAGGCCTCCTGGCACAGGCCACAATAGATGCACTTCACCATGTCGATGTCGTAGCGCGTGGTGCGCCGCGTGCCGTCGTTGCGGCGCGGACCGGCCTCGATGGTGATGGCCTGCGCCGGACAGATCGCCTCGCACAGCTTACAAGCGATGCAGCGTTCCTCGCCGTTCGGATAACGGCGCAGCGCGTGTTCGCCGCGGAAGCGCGGCGAAATCGGGCCCTTCTCGAACGGATAGTTCAGCGTCGCCTTGGGCGCGAAGAAATAGCGCATCGCCAGCGCCGTGCCGACGACGAACTCCCAGAGGAACAGAGCTTTGGCTGTGCCAACGAGTCTCATGACATCCTCACTTCACCGCGGCCATGGCCACGGGCCAGTATTGCAGAACGCCGGCGACGATCACGACCATCGCCAGCGACAATGGCAGGAACACTTTCCAGCCGAGCCGCATCAACTGGTCGTAGCGGTAGCGCGGCACGATCGCCTTCGCCATGGCGAAACCGAAGAAGATCAGCAGCGCCTTGAGCACGAACCAGATGATGCCCGGCACCCAGGTGAAAGGCGCCACGGCGATCGGCGGCAGCCAGCCGCCGAGGAACATGATGGTGCCCATGGCGCACATCGTGGCGATCGCCACGTATTCGCCGAGCATGAACATCATGTAGGGCGACGAGCCGTATTCGACCATGAAGCCGGCGACCAGTTCCGATTCCGCTTCGACCAAGTCGAAGGGCGGACGGTTGGTTTCAGCCAGCGCCGAGACGAAGAACACGACGAACATCGGGAACAGCGGCAGCCAGTACCAATTCAGCACCGTCAGCCACGGAACGCCGAGATAGTTGGCGAGCCCCTTCTCCTGCGCGCCCACGATCGCCGAAAGGTTCAGCGAATTGGCGCACAGCAACACGGTGATGATGACGAAGCCGATCGAGACTTCGTAGGACACCATCTGCGCCGCGGAGCGCAGCGCGGCGAGGAACGGGTACTTCGAATTCGACGCCCAGCCGGCCATGATCACGCCGTAGACCATCAGCGACGACACGGCGAAGATGTAGAGCACCCCGACATTGATGTTGGCGATGACCCAGCCGGCGCTCACCGGCACCACGGCCCAGGCGGCCAGCGCCAGCACGCAGGTGACGAGCGGCGCCAGAAGGAACACGCCCTTGTTCGAACCGGCCGGAATGACCGGCTCCTTGAATACGAACTTCAACAGGTCGGCGAAGGACTGGAACAGGCCCCACGGCCCGACCACGTTGGGACCGCGGCGCATCTGCACCGCCGCCCAGATCTTGCGATCGGCCAGCAGGATGTAGGCGATGCCGACAAGCAGGATCACCAGCAGCAGCACCGACTGCGCCAGGATGACGATCAGCGGCCAGAGTGTGGTCCAGAAGAAATCCATCGTCTTGTCCCTACTCCGCCGCCGTCAGCGTCAGCTTCTGCGCTGCCGCCTTGGCGATGGCCGAGCACTCCGCCATCACCGCGGACGCCCGCGCGATCGGATTGGTGAAATAGAAGTCATTGACCGGCGACACCATGGCCGACTTCTCGACCGTGCCGCCGAGCTTGGTCAGGTTCTGGACATCGGCTGCCGCACCCGGCGCGATCTGGTCGATGCGCATCAGATGCGGATACGCCGCGTACATCGCCGTGCGCAGCGCCAGGAGTGAATCGAAGGGCAGCTTGCAGCCGAGTGTGTCGGACAGCGCGCGCAGGATCGCCCAGTCCTCGCGGGCATCGCCCGGCGGGAACGCGGCGCGCGTCGCCATCTGCACGCGGCCTTCGGTGTTGACGTAGGTCGCCGACTTTTCCGGATAGGCCGCGCCCGGCAGAATGACGTCGGCGCGGTGCGCGCCACGGTCGCCATGGGTGCCGATATAGACGACGAAGGGACCGGCCGGCACGTCGACTTCGTCGACGCCCAGCAGGAACAGTACGTCAAGCGCGTTGGCTTTCAGCATAGCGCCGGTATCGAGGCCGCCCTCGCCCGGCACGAAGCCGATATCGAGCGCGCCGACGAGACCGGCCTCGGTGTGCAGGATGTTGAAGCCGTTCCAGCCATCCTTGATTACGCCGATCGATTGCGCGGCCTTGGCGATCTGGCCGAGGATCGCCGCGCCGTCGGGCCGGTTGAGCGCGCCCTGGCCGACGATGAACATCGGCTTCTGCGCCTTGGCCGGCGGATGATCGACGAACTGCGCCAGGCTGTCGGCGCCAGCGCCGAGATAGGTGTAGTCGTAGGTCAGATCGGCCTTTTCACCGACGACGCCGATCAGCACATTGCCCTGGCGCCAGCGCTTGCGGATGCGGGCGTTGAGCACCGGCGCTTCCTTGCGCGGGTTGCAGCCGATCAGCATGATCGCATCAGCCTGCTCAATGCCGGCGATGGTCGAATTGAAGATGTAGCTGCCGCGGCCGTGTTTCGGATTGAGCGGCGAGCCCGGATACCGCGCGTCGATGTTCTTGACGCCGAGCGCCGTCATCATCGTCTTGAGCGCGTACATTTCTTCGACGCTGGCCAACTGACCGGCGAGCGCGCCGACGCGCTCGGACTTCGCAGGCCGCATCTTGTTGGCGATGGCCGCGAAGGCTTCGTTCCAGGTCGCCGGACGCAAGCGGCCATTGTCGCGGATATAAGGCTGGTCGAGACGCTGCGTGCGCAGGCCATCGACGACGTGGCGGGTCTTGTCGGAGATCCACTCTTCGTTGATGTCGTCATTGGTGCGCGGCAGGATGCGCATGACTTCGCGACCGCGCGCGTCGATGCGGATCGCCGAACCGAGCGCATCCATGACGTCGATCGACGGCGTCTTCGACAATTCCCACGGCCGCGCCGCGAAGGCGTATGGCTTCGAGGTCAGCGCGCCGACCGGGCACAAATCGACGACGTTCGACTGCAGCTCGGAGGTCATCGCGGCTTCGAGGTAGGTCGTGATCTCCATATCCTCGCCGCGGCCGATGGCGCCGAGCTCCGAGACGCCGGCCACTTCCGCCGAGAAGCGGATGCAGCGCGTGCACTGGATGCAGCGGTTCATCGAGGTCTTGACCAGCGCGCCGATATACTTGTCTTCGACCGCGCGCTTGTTCTCGTGATAGCGCGTGTGATCGACGCCATAGGCCATGGCCTGATCCTGCAGATCGCACTCGCCGCCCTGATCGCAGATCGGGCAATCGAGCGGATGGTTGATCAGCAGGAATTCCATCACGCCTTCGCGCGCCTTCTTCACCATCGGCGACTTGGTGAACATCTGCGGCGGTTCGCCATTCGGCCCCGGGCGCAGGTCGCGGACGTTCTGCGCGCAGGACGCGACCGGCTTCGGCGGCCCGCCCTTCACCTCGATCAGGCACATGCGGCAGTTGCCGGCGATCGACAGCCGCTCATGGAAGCAGAAGCGCGGAATTTCGGCGCCGGCCGCTTCACACGCCTGAAGCAGCGTGTATTCCGGCGGTACGTCGATTTCCTGGCCGTCGATAACAACTTTGGTCATGCCGCGTGCTCACCAAGAATGGGAGTGTGCGCGCCGCAGCGCGCCGTTTTCCAATGTTGCGCGGCCGGGAGATGCTCCCAGCCGAATGCATGGTCGCTGGGGCCATGCGCCTTGAGATGCTCGAGGCGCTCGACACCCTCATCCATCGACGGACGATGGCCGGCGTCGATGTGCCACATCACCAGTGGCGTCTCCGTGTGCTCGAACCACTCGGCGCGGCGGCCGTAGAAGCGGTTATGCACCGTCTTCCAGACGAAGCGCTCCAGCGCCTGCACGTTCTCCCACACCGTCAGGTTCGGCAGCACACGCGGGTCGCCATAGACCTGCATGCCCATGGCGTTGCCGCTGTCGTCGGCCAGCCGCCAGACGAAACCCTCGATGCCATCCGCCAAGCCATTCACCCGCGCGACATTGTCGACGAATTCGCTCATGCGCGGATCGTCGAGCGGATACTTGATCCGCGCGATGTTGAACTGGGCGAGATGGCGGGTGCCGGTCATGCCCTACTCCGCCGCGACCATGACGGGTTCGGAATGCGGATTGGCCGAATACTGGTCGATCCGCTCTTCGATCTCGTGACGGAAATGCGCGATCAGGCCCTGGATCGGCCAGGCCGCGGCATCGCCGAGCGCGCAGATGGTGTGACCCTCGATCTGCTTCGTGACATCGAGCAGCATGTCGATCTCGCGCTTCTGCGCGCGACCCTCCGCCATGCGCGACAGAACACGCCACATCCAGCCGGTGCCCTCGCGGCACGGCGTGCACTGGCCGCAGCTCTCGTGCTTGTAGAAATACGAGATACGCGCGATCGCCTTGATCAGGTCGGTCGACTTGTCCATCACGATCACGGCCGCGGTGCCGAGACCGGAGCGCAGCTTCGACAGGGAGTCAAAATCCATCGGCGTGTCGATGATCTGCGCCGCCGGCACCATGCGGACCGACGAGCCGCCGGGGATGACGGCTTTGAGATTGTCCCAGCCGCCGCGCACGCCGCCGCAATGCTTGTCGATGAGCTCGCGGAACGGAATGCTCATCGCCTCTTCGACGTTGCACGGCTTGTTGACGTGACCGGAGATGCAGAACAGCTTGGTGCCGACATTGTTCGGCGCGCCGAATGACGAGAACCACGAAGCGCCGCGGCGCAGGATATCGGGCGCGACCGCGATCGACTCGACGTTGTTCACCGTGGTCGGGCAGCCATAGAGACCGACATTGGCCGGGAACGGCGGCTTCAGGCGCGGCTGGCCCTTCTTGCCCTCGAGACTTTCGAGCAGCGCGGTTTCCTCGCCGCAGATATAGGCGCCGGCGCCGTGGGCGACGTAGAGGTCGAAGTCCCAGCCGTTGATGTTGTTCTTGCCGATCAGCTTGGCTTCGTAGGCCTGATCGATCGCCGCCTGCAGACGCTCGCGCTCGCGGATGAACTCGCCGCGCACATAGATATAGCCGGCATGCGCGCCCATGGCGAAGCCGGCGATCAGGCAGCCTTCGACCAGGAGATGCGGATCGTGCCGCATGATCTCGCGATCTTTGCACGTACCCGGTTCGGACTCGTCAGCATTGACGACGAGATAATGCGGACGCTCGCCGATCTCCTTCGGCATAAACGACCACTTGAGGCCGGTCGGGAAGCCGGCGCCGCCGCGGCCGCGCAGGCCCGAGGCCTTGATTTCATTGATGATACCGTCGCGGCCCTTCTCGAGGATGGCCTTGGTGCCGTCCCACGAGCCGCGTGCCCGCGCGCCCTTCAGGCCCCAGTCATGGAGGCCGTAGAGGTTCTTGAAGATGCGATCCTTGTCCTCGAGCATCATTCAGCCTTCACGGACTTGAGGGTGGTCGGCCCGCCTTCCGGCGCCGAGAACTGGCGGCCGTTCTGCGGACCCGGCTTCGGCGGTTTGCCGGCGGCAAAACCGTCGATGATCTTTTCCAGGGTATCGGGAGTGAGATCCTCGTAGGTGTCCTTCCAGATCAGGGCCATCGGAGCGTTGACGCAAGCGCCGAGACACTCGACCTCTTCCCACGAAAAATTGCCGTCGGCCGACACCTCGAAGGGGTCGTGCGCGATGCGGTGCTGGCAGACCTTGAGCAGGTCTTCTGCGCCGCGAAGGCGACACGGCGTCGTGCCGCACACCTGGATGTGCGCTTTCTTGCCGACCGGCTGCAGCTGGAACATCGTGTAGAACGTCGCCACTTCCATGGCGCGGATGTGCTCCATGCCGAGCATGTCGGCGAGGTAGCGGATCGCGGCCTCGGGCAGCCAACCATGATGCTGCTCCTGCGCACGCCACATCAGCTGGATGATTGCGGACGCCTGACGGCCTTCCGGGAAGCGCGCGATGATGGTCTTGGCCCAAGCCAGATTCTCCGCCGTGAAGGCGAATTCTTTCGGCTGAACCTCTGCAGGCGCGGTGCGGCGAACGCTCATCGATCAACTTCTCCGAACACGATGTCGATGGAGCCGAGAATGGCCGAGACGTCGGCTAGCAGGTGCCCCTTGCACAGCCAGTCCATCGACTGCAGATGCGCGAAGCCCGGCGCGCGGATCTTGCACTTGTACGGCTTGTTGGTGCCGTCGGCGACGAGATAGACGCCGAACTCGCCCTTCGGCGCCTCGACCGCGGCATAGACTTCGCCGGCCGGCACGTGAAAACCTTCGGTGTAGAGCTTGAAGTGATGGATCAGCGCTTCCATCGATTTCTTCATGTCGCCGCGGCGCGGCGGCGTGATTTTGTGATCGACGGCGACGACCGGACCCTGGCCTTCCGGCGAGCGCAGCTTGTCGCAGCACTGCTTCATGATCTTGGCCGACTGGCGCATCTCTTCCATGCGGATGAGATAGCGATCGTAGCAGTCGCCGTTCTTGCCGACCGGGATGTCGAAATCGAGTTCGCCGTAGCACTCGTAGGGCTGCGCCTTGCGCAAGTCCCACGCCGCGCCCGAGCCGCGCACCATGACGCCGGAGTAGCCCCAGTTCCAGGCATCATCGAGCTTGACGACGGCGATGTCGACATTGCGCTGCTTAAAGATGCGGTTGCCGGTGAGCAGCGTGTCGAGATCGTCGACCACCTTCAGGAACGGATCGCAGAAGTTATAGATGTCGTCGATCAACGCGGGCGGCAGGTCCTGGTGCACACCGCCGACGCGGAAATACGCCGCGTGCATGCGCGAACCAGAGGCGCGCTCATAGAACACCATCAGCTTCTCGCGCTCTTCGAAGCCCCATAGCGGCGGGGTGAGCGCGCCGACGTCCATCGCCTGCGTCGTGACGTTGAGAAGATGCGACAGGATGCGGCCGATTTCGGAATAAAGAACGCGGATCAACTGCGCGCGTTTCGGCACCTGCAGCCCCAGGAGCTTTTCCACGGCAAGACAGAAGGCGTGCTCCTGGTTCATCGGCGCGACGTAATCGAGCCGGTCGAAATACGGGATGGCCTGAAGATAGGTCTTGGCCTCGATCAGCTTCTCGGTGCCGCGATGCAGGAGACCAATGTGGGGATCCACGCGATCGACGATTTCACCGTCGAGCTCCAGCACCAGACGCAGCACGCCGTGCGCGGCCGGATGCTGCGGTCCGAAGTTGATGGTGAAATTGCGGACGGAGGTTTCGACTTCGGCCATTACGGCGTCGCCTTCTTCTCAGGCTCACCGGTGAGCTTGTTACCCTGCCCCGGCTCTTTCGCCTTTTCGTCGCCCGGCAGCACGTAGTCGGTGCCTTCCCACGGCGAGAGGAAATCGAACGAGCGGAATTCCTGGTTGAGCTTCACCTTCTCATAGACGACGCGCTTCTGCTCGTCGTCGTAACGCACCTCGACGAAGCCGGTCATCGGGAAGTCCTTGCGCAGCGGATGTCCCTCGAAACCGTAATCGGTGAGGATGCGGCGCATGTCGGGATGGCCGGTGAACAGCACGCCATAGAGATCGTAGGTCTCCCGCTCGAACCAGTCGGCGCCGCGGAACACCTCGATCAGCGACGGCACCGGCGTCTCCTCGTCGGTCATCACCTTGACGCGGATGCGCTGGTTCAGCCGCGGCGACAGCAGGTGATAGACAACGTCGAAGCGTTGCTCGCGCCCGGGATAATCGACCGCGGTAACGTCGATGATGCAGACGAACTGGCAGGCCGCGTCATTATGCAGGAAGGTCGCGACCTTGACGATGTCGGCCGCATTGGCGGTGACATTGAGTTCGCCATAGGCGACTTCGTAGCCGGTCACCGCCCCCGGCAGCGCCGTCTTGATCGTGGCTCCAAGCCTGTCGAGCATGTCTTCCATGTCTGTTCCCGACCCGTCAGTCCACGATGAATAGGCGCGCGCCGCACGCGGTTTGCGACCGATGCGCGTCGACGCCGTCGGCCACCTGGTAGCTCATGCCCGGCGTCAGCTTGAACTCACGGCCGTCCTTCAGGCGGGTATTGAGTTCGCCATCAACGCAGAAAATGATGTGGCCCTTCTCGCACCAATGGTCCGAAACGTAGCCCGGCGAGTAATCGACCATGCGCACGCGGATGTCGCCGAACTGGCGCGTGCGCCAGGTCGCGACGCCCTCGTCGCCCTTGTGCGTCGTCGCCTCGACGCTCGCCCAATCTGTCGTTCCGAACGGGATGCCGGCCATCTGCATGGTGTCACCGCTCGATCGTGCCGACGCGGCGGATCTTCTTCTGCAACAGCAGCACGCCGTAGAGCAGCGCTTCCGCCGTCGGCGGACAACCCGGCACGTAGATGTCGACGGGCACGATGCGATCGCAGCCGCGCACCACGGAGTAGGAATAGTGATAGTAGCCGCCGCCATTGGCACAGGAGCCCATCGAGATGACGTAGCGCGGCTCCGGCATCTGGTCGTAGACCTTGCGCAGCGCCGGCGCCATCTTGTTGGTCAACGTGCCGGCGACGATCATCACGTCGGATTGGCGCGGCGAGGCGCGCGGCGCGAAACCGAAGCGCTCGACGTCGTAACGCGGCATCGACACCTGCATCATCTCGACGGCGCAGCAGGCCAGACCGAACGTCATCCACATCAGCGAGCCTGTGCGCGCCCAGGTGATGAGGTCGTCGGCGGCAGCGACGATGAAGCCCTTGTCGGACAATTCGGCGTTGACGCCGGCGAAGAACGGATCGTCGGCGCCGACCGGCTTGCCGGTCGACGGATCGAGAATGCCGCGAGGCTGGGGAGCGACCATTGTCATTGCGGTGCCTTCAGCGTGCTCAATCCCATTCGAGCGCGCCCTTCTTCCATTCGTAGATGAAACCGATGGTGAGCACGCCGAGGAACAGCATCATGGCCCAGAAGCCGAAGACGCCCACCTGGTGGAACGTCACTGCCCACGGGAACAGAAAACTCACCTCGAGATCGAAGATAATGAAGAGGATGGCGACCAGGTAGAAGCGCACGTCGAATTTCATGCGCGCGTCGTCGAAGGCGTTGAAACCGCACTCGTAGGCCGAGAGCTTTTCCGGATCCGGTTGCTGGAAGGCGACGATGAACGGCGCGATCAGAAGTGCCAGCCCGATCACGAGCGCCACGGCGATGAAGATCACGAGGGGCAGATAGTCTTGCAGCAATGCGCTCATCGGCGACCCCTATCGTCTCTCGCCCCCGCCCCGGAAGGCAGCCCCGGCCCCGTTGCGGCGACCTTCGTCGGCGCCGCTGTTCCCGCGCAAAACCCTCAAAAACCCAAGGCCTTGTTTGGAAACATTGCAAGGACGGAGCGGCTCACGCTTAGCGCAGCGCACAACGCCTTGGCAAGCCAACTCTGCCGGCAAAGAGGCCGTAAAACGCCACATCCACCGCGCAAACTGTGGATCGCACCGGTCGCCGACCAGTCCGTCCCATCATGACGGCGACTCAAGGCCCAGCGTCCGGCGAATCCACGCGCGGCGCAGTTGGTTATGCGCCGAGTTGAGCCGCGAGGTCGGCGAGATCGGCGCCGGCGACATCGACCGGCACGGTCGGCGCGCCTTCGCCGGTACCGGGGCCATGCTCATTCGGGCGCGCGACATGCCCGGTACGCAGACCACAGGCAGAAGCCGCCGCAAGGTCGCTGGAATGCGCCGCGACCATCATGCACTGCCAGGGCTCCAGATCGAGCGCCGCGCAGGCGGCGAAATAGACTTTAGGCTTGGGCTTGTAGTCACCGGCGATCTCGGAACCGAGAATGGCGTCCCATGGCAGATCGTTACGCCGCGCCAGGTCGACCATCAGCGAGATGTTACCATTGGACACCGGCGCGATGCGGAATTTGGCCTTCAGCCGTTTGAGCGCCGCTGGAACCTCCGGCCAGGCATCGAGGCGGTGCCAGACCAGCGTGAGATCGTCGAGCACTTCGTCCGACAGGCCGTCAAGGCCGAAGCGCGGCGCCCTGCGCACCAGATTAGCCCGGTGTAGAACGTCGAGCTTGCTGAACGGCAGTCGGCCGGAGCGGACCTCCTCCATGCCGGGCTGATATTCGGCGCGCCAGGCATCGGCAAAGGCCGGCCAGTCGAGCCTGAAGCCGAGGTTGCCGAGGATTCGTTCCGATTCACGGGCGACCGACGTGCGCCAGTCCACCATCGTGCCGAAAACATCGAAAAACAGGGCTTTGACGCCCAAATCCGGGCTAGGCATGAGCGGTAACTCCTCCGCTTGGCTTCCGATCGGCATGGGACTGCGCGAACTGCAGCGCCGCGACCCGCCCTCAACCACACGGCCTTGCGGGTCTCGGCCAGTATCGCACAACGAAAAAGGCTCGCCAAATGGCGAGCCTTCTTAAGTCTCTGATTTTCATCGGAGAAATGGCGGGAGCGACGGGACTCGAACCCGCGGCCTCTGCCGTGACAGGGCAGCGCTCTAACCAACTGAGCTACGCCCCCGCGGGCGTTGCGGTGAGTTATAGGGGGCTCCGCCCCAAGTCAAGGCAAACGCGTTCGAGCCCGCCACAATTGCGAAAAAGCCCCATTTAACGGTCGAGAATCATGGTCAGACCCGCACCGAATCGTCTATTCGAACCTGACGGTCTGGCGCTTCGCCAGCCTTGCGGCTCAAGAGGAGGGTCCCCTGATGGCTACGGCAAGTAAGGCTCCGGCAACGGTCACCCTGAAGCATCTCGCTGCGGCGCTCGCCGACTCGCACGAAATGTCGAAGAAGCAGGCCGAAACCGTCCTCGGCGATTTCGTCGGCAACATCGTCAAGCACCTCAAGAAAGGCGAGCGCATCCGCATCGGCGGTCTCGGCATTCTTCAGGTGCGCAAGCGCGCCGCGCGCATCGGCCGTAACCCGGCCACGGGCGAACAGATTCAGATCAAGGCGTCGAAGAAGGTCGCCTTCCGCGCCGCCAAGGAGCTCAAGGAAGCGATCTGACGCTTTCGAGCGCTGGACTCTCCGGCACATTCAACGGCAGGCCGCAGCACATCGCGCGGCCTGCCGTTTTGTTTTTGCCCTAATGCGGTAGGCTGGCGTTTTGATCGACGCTCGATGAAAAGCGCGGTGCCGGCAATTACCGATCCGCGGATATTTCCACCTCGCGACAAAGCGCCGTCAAACGACACCCATAAGACGAATCAATCGAGACCAACTTCAGGCTCCCCTCCCTGATCTCGTCCATCTTCCGCTTTACGAATGCAGCGTGTTGATCGTGAAACTCTTTTGCGGCCGCCGGATGAGGCTGGGCAAACAGAACGTCGAGCGCATCATCATGAGGCGCCTTGCCGGAGGTAATCCAGATTTCCGAAATGATGTTGCCGAGCAAGAAGTTGTCACAAACCAAGCCTTCGGCACCCGTAAGACGCATTGAAAAATCTTGGCCCTGCACGTCCCGCAACGCCACTGTGGCGGCGTCCTCGCCAGATAGCATAATCCCAAGCACAAGCCCGTCATGCAGGCTTGGGCTTCTGAGAACTCCAAGATCGTCAACAGCGATCGTCATGGCTTAAATGATAACATGTCCGCTGTTGAATGCGATCGCACTCAACCACTCAGCGCTGATTTTCTCGCTGTCATTTTCGGTTGGTTAGCACAATGGTCTCATCTCCCGCCTTCGACTACACCGTGCTCGAGCGCTTCCTGCGCTACGTCGTCATCGACACGATCGGCAGCGCGCTGCACAAGGTGGTCAGCGACAAGGACCTTCAGGAGCACTTCCTCAAAGTGGGACTTGAAGCCACGCCGATGACCCCGGACGAACTGGCGAAGGAACTGGACGCGCTGGAAAAGACCTACGCGCCGATCATCAAGCAACTCAACATCAAGCTGGACTGAGAAGAACGCTGCGCGGGATTTGGCCATGGGTCCAATCCCGCGGGTCTTCTCGAGCAAGCGAGACGACGCATCGTGCCCGATCAACGCATCTATGTTCTGGTCCATGGCGCCTGGCATGGCGGCTGGTGCTGGCGCCGCGTCGCCGATCGTCTTGCCGCCGCCGGCCATCGCGTGTTCACGCCGACGCAGACCGGCCTCGGCGAGCGCCGGCACCTGATGAGCGCCAGCGTCGGCATGGACACCTTCATCGCCGACGTCGCCAATCTCATCGACATGGAAGACCTGGCCGACGTCATTTTGGTCGGTCACTCGTTCGGTGGCCGCACCATCACCGGCGTCGCCAACTGCATGCCGCAGCGGCTGCGGCGGCTGGTATTTCTCGATGCCGCGCTGCCGGAGAACGGCAAATCGGCCTTTGATCTGATGGCGGCAGAGGTCCGCGACGCGCGCCTCAAGGCGGCGCAGGATTTCGATGGTGGCTTGAGCCTGCCGCCGCCGAAGGCCTCGGCCTTCGGCATTTCCGATCCGGACGACGCGGACTGGATCGAGCGACATCTGACGCCGCATCCGCTAGCGACCTATACCCAGCCGATGATGCTTGAGCACCCGATCGGCAATGGCGTGCCGGCTACCTATATCCGCTGCACCGCTCCGGGCTATGCGAATACGCTCGCCAGCGCCGACTACGCCAAGGCGCGGCCCGATTGGCAGTATCTGGAAATCACCACCGGTCACAACGCCATGGTGTCGGCGCCGGCCGAACTGACCGCGATGTTGCTCGCCCTGCCCTGAACGACGGACGCTGAGCCAAAACTCGCGTCCGTCGTCTTGCTTCCGCCTAGCCGCGCGGCAGAAAATCACGCATCGCGGCGCCGATTTCCTTGGCATGCGTCTCCAGCGCGAAATGCCCGGTATCGAAGAAGCTGACTTTTGCCTGCGGCAGATCACGTTTGAAGCCCTCCGCGCCGGCCGGCAGAAAGAACGGATCGTTCTTGCCCCACAGTGCGATCAGCGGCGGCTGGTGCTTGCGGAAGTAGTCGTGGAAGCTCGGATAGGCTTCGATGTTCGACCGGTAATCGAGAAACAGGTCGAGCTGGATGTCAGCATTGCCGGGCCGCGCCAGATAGAAATCGTCAAGGCTGCGGCCGTCTGGTGACACCGCCGTTGGATCCGGCACGCCGTGCGTATACTGAAACAGCGTCGTCTCCGGCGACAGGAAGCCGCGCAGCGCGTTGCGATTGTCCGGCGTCGGCGATTGCCAGTAGGCGCGGATCGGATTCCAGCCGTCGCTCAAACCTTCGACATAGGCATTGCCGTTCTGCGAGACAATCGCGGTGATGCGCCCGGGATGATTGACCGCAAGCCGCAAGCCGACCGGCGCGCCGTAATCGAACACATAGAGCGCAAAGCGCTTGAGGCCGATCACCTCGGTGAAGCGGGCCATCACCTTGGCCAGATCGGCGAAGCTGTAGGTGAAGGTCTCGCGCGACGGCTGCGCCGACTGGCCGAAGCCCGGCAGGTCCGGCGCGATCACGTGGAAGTCGGCGGCGAGTTCCGGGATCAGGTCGCGGAACATGTGGCTGGCCGAGGGAAAGCCGTGCAGCAGCAGGATCGCGGGCCGGCCGGGCGTCCCGGCCTCCCGATAGAAAATATCGACGCCGTCGACGGCCACGGTGCGGAAGTTCATGACGCGGGTCTCCATCTGGTGAGGTGCTCGGAATGAGTAACCTTTGTTTTCACATTTTGATGGTTACTTGCCGGATACGTAACTTGTCAATCGGCGCATTGCCGGTTATCACTGGATCGTGAGTGAGGAACACCGATGGCTCCTATCCGTCCCCCTGCCCCTGCTTCCGGATTGCCGCCCTGGCAGCCGCTCGGCGATCACCTGGCGCTCGATTTCCTGAACACGACCGCCACCCTCAACGGCGGCCAGGTCGAATGGCTGGGGTCAGGCGAGGCGCTCGTCAGTTGGCTCGTCACGGCCGGTGTCATCGCCAAGCCACCACGCTTCGACCGCGTGATCCTCGACGAGGTCGCCCGGGACGCGATCACGCTGCGCGAATGGTTCCGCGGCGTGCTGGAACGCACCAAGGCCAGAGGACCGGGCGCGGTTGCGGCGCCCGATCTCAAGCGGCTGAATGCATGGCTCGAACGCGGCGCGAGCTTCCAGCGCGTCGAGCAGACCGCCTCGGGTTTGCGAACGGTTAGCGTGCAACCGCTCGATGATGCTCAGGCCCTGCTCGCGCCTTTGGCCGCCGCCATCGCCGACCTCTTGTGCCACGGCGATCTCGACCTGGTCCGGCGCTGTGAAAGCGAGCAATGCACCATGTGGTTTTACGATCGGACCAAATCGCACCGCCGCCGCTGGTGCAGCCAGGCGCTGTGCGGCAACCGCGCCAAAGCGGCGGCGTTCCGCCAACGCCACCGCGCGCACTGACCGCTAGCCCCTTGTCTTGCCGGCCTCCGGCGCGTTTATGAGATCAGCCATCCTGGAGTGACGCCGTGCCTGCCTTGCCCGCCTTCGACTACACCGTGCTCGACCGGTTCCTGCGCTATGTCGTCATCGACACCCAGTCGGACCCGGAGTCGCCGACCACGCCGTCCACCGAGAAGCAGAAGAATCTCGGCCGGCTGCTGGTGAGCGAATTGCGCGATATCGGCCTCAGCGACGCCGATATCGACGAAAACGGCTATGTCTACGCCACCTTGCCGGCCAACACGGCCAAGGCCGTGCCGGTGATCTGCTTCTGCTCGCACATGGACACCTCGCCCGATTGCTCCGGGGCGAACGTAAAGCCGCAAATCGTGCGCAACTACCAGGGCGGCGACATCGCCCTGCCGGGTGACACCACGCAGGTGATCCGCGCCGCCGACCACCCATCGCTCGCCAAACAGATCGGCAACGACATCGTCACTTCCGACGGCACCACGCTGCTCGGCGCCGACAATAAAGCAGGCCTCGCCGAAATCGTCGACGCCATGCGCTTTCTCGTGGCGCACCCTGACATCAAGCACGGCGCCATCAAGGTACTTTTCACGCCGGACGAGGAAATCGGCCGTGGCGTCGACAAGGCCGACTTGAAACGGCTCGGCGCCGACTTCGCCTATACGATCGACGGCGAAGCCGCCGGCACCATCGAGAACGAGACCTTCTCGGCCGACGGCGCGACCATCACCGTCACCGGCGTTGCCGCCCATCCGGGCTTTGCCAAGGGCAAGATGGAAAACGCCATCAAGATCGCCGCCGCCATCGTCAATGCCTTGCCGAAGGACACCTGCTCGCCGGAAACGACCGAGGGCCGCGAGGGCTTCGTGCATCCGGTTTCAGTGACGTCGCAGCTCGGCGAAGCCAAACTGCAATTCATCCTGCGCGATTTCGACGATGCCGGCCTGCGCGCCAAGGCGGAGTTGCTGGAACGAACGGTGAAGACCGTGATGCGCGACTTCCCGCGCTCGAGCTACAAGTTCGAGGTCAAAGAGCAGTACCGCAACATGCGCGTCGTGCTCGACCAGCATCCGGCCATCGTCGACAACGCCATGGAAGCCGTGCGCCGCGCCGGTCTCGACCCGGTGAAAGGCTCGATCCGCGGCGGCACCGATGGCTCGCGGCTGTCCTTCATGGGGCTGCCCTGCCCCAACATCTTCGCCGGCGAACATGCCTTCCACTCGCCGCTGGAATGGGTCAGCGTTCAGGACATGCAGGCCGCGGTGCGCACCATCGTGCATCTAGCGGCGCTGTGGGAAGAGCGGGCCTAGACTTCCGTCTAGCCGTAACCTTGAACCTTGCGCGCTGTTCGCGCTCGGTCTATTTGTCCCGTGTCGAAAAAGGCATGGCGTGGTCTGGGTAGGCCCACGCCCCTCCGGTTGACGGAGGCTCTGCTCCTTGTCTCGCCTTCGGCGAGCCTGAGAACCCCCGACGATCCCGGTGCCGCTTTGGCTGCGCCGAAGGTTCGTCCGTGTGGGTTGTCAGCCGACAAACTGCTCCGGGCGGACCGAGCTCGGAGCCTGTTCCATGACTGACGCCAGTGTCGAAATACCCGCAGAGCTGCCAGCCCGCCGTGGTCCGGTGCTCGTGATCGCCGTCACCTTATTCCTGAACGTCGCCGGCTTTACCTTGATCCTGCCGGTGCTGCCGTTTCTCGTCGGGCGCTATGTGAGCCCCGATCTCGTCGGACTTTATGTCGGCCTGATTGTATCCGTATTCGCCGTGTGCGCTTTCGTTGCAGCTCCCGTGCTCGGCGCACTCAGCGACCGTTACGGACGGCGGCCCGTTCTCCTGCTGTCGCTCGCTGGCTCCGCGATCGGCTACGTCATCTTCGGCATCGGCGGCGCGCTCTGGGTGCTCTTCCTGGGACGCATCGTCGACGGCCTCACGGCCGGAAACATCAGCACGATCTTCGCCTATGTCGCCGACACGCAGCCGCCCGCCGAACGCGGCCGCGTCTTCGGCTTGCTCGGTGCGGTCGTCGGTGTCGGCTTCATGTTGGGACCGGTCGCCGGCGGCTTTCTCGGCGCCTATTCCCCGACAACGCCGTTGTTCGTCGCGGCCGCCATTACGGTCGTCTGCGCGGCCTGGGTCTATGTCGCCTTGCCGGAAAGCGTCGCGCCCGACCGCGTGAAGGGGCCCTGGCAGTGGCGGCAGATGAACCCGCTGCGGCAACTTACCAGCGTCCTGAGCTTTCAAAGATTGCGCGTGCCATTCTTCGCGGCGTTCTGCTTTTTCTTTGCCGGCGCGATGCTGCAGAGCAATCTGTCGGTCTATCTCAAGGATATTCTGCAATTCACACCGACCGGTATCGGCTGGACGCTGTTTGGCGTCGGCGTGATGGACATCGTGAGCCAAGGCGTGCTGACGCGGCTGCTGCTGCCGCGCTTCGGCGCAAAAGTACTGACGCGCGTCGGCCTCGGCATCAACGCCGTCGGCTTTGGCATGATCGCGTGTCTTGTCTTCGTGCCGACGATCGAATTCCTCGCCGCGGCCATTTTCATTTTCAGCCTGGGCGATGGGCTGTTCCAGCCCGCCATGAGCGAAATCATCACCAATGCCACGCCGTCTGACGCGCACGGACGGGTTCAAGGCGCCAATCAGGCGCAACAATCGCTGGCGAGGATGTTGGGTCCGCTGGTCCCGGCGGTCCTGTCGCCGATGAGTGTCAGCACGCCTTACTGGGCGGGCGGCATGGTCGCGATCCTCGGAATGGCGGCCCTGTGGAGGGAATATGGTGGGCGATGACGGACTCGAACCGCCGACATCCTCCGTGTAAAGGAGGCGCTCTACCAACTGAGCTAATCGCCCCGCCAAGCCCAATATCTTGAGTTGGCAGGGCGATGCAAGAGCCGTCCAAACCAGCCCCTACCAATGGCCCGTCCTCAGGGGCCGGCAGCCGGCGTTACGGCGTCACGGTGAGCACCGTCCACATGCCGGCGGCGTAATGGCCGGGCGCGTTGCAGGCCAGGAGGTACTTGCCGGGTTTGAGCTTGAGCGTCAGCGATCCGGATTTTCCGGGATCGAGTTCCGACACCTCGCCGAGCGAATGGATCTTGTCCTCGTCGAGACGGTGCTCGCCGGCCAGGTACGGCAGAGCCGTCTTGGTGTCCTTGATCGGCACCACCAGCATTTCGTGGATCGTCTTCTCCGAATGGTTGGTCACGGCAAACGTTACCGGCCCCGCTTTGATCGCGTGCTGGTAGATGGTAACGCCCATATTCGGCTTCGGCTCATTCTTGCCGGACTTTCGCATCCCGATGCCGTCGTCGGTCGGCATCGAAGCCGACATGTCGCCCCATAGCGACACGGTGAGCGTCGTCGCTGCCTCGGCAGGCCGAACCAGCGCAGCCGCAAACACACTCGCCAAACCAACGGCAACCAGTCCCATGACGAAACTGGACGGGCGCTTGGCCGATGTCTTCGGCTCGCTAGATCCACAGGCAATGGTCATGATCGATATTTCCTCGTTCTGATCGTCGCGCTGGCTTTCAGCCCGGTCGCGTCACATTCGCCGCCCCGCTTGCACTTGCCTCCTTGAACGTCATCGCCACGGTCAGCCCAGGCCCGGCGTCACCGATCGCAACGGTCACGTCGTGCAGATCGGCAATCGCCTTGACCAGGCTGAGGCCGAGTCCATTGCCCGGCGTCGACCGGCTCTGCTCCAGCCGATAGAACCGGCGAAAGATCAACTCCCGCTCCGCCGCCGGCACGCCGGGACCGTTGTCGCTGACCACCGCCACAGCCCCGTCGCCATAGCGATCCAGCCTCGCGGCGATGTGCGCCCCGGCCGGCGTGTGATGAATCGCATTCTCGATAAGATTGGCGAACATCTGCGTCAGCAGTCGGCGATCGCCCGTGACATGGACTCCCGGCGCAATCGTCGCCTCAATGCTGCGGCCACCATCGATCGCCGTCGGCGAGAACGCATCCACGACATTGGTGAAGACCTCGCTCAGGTCCACGTCGCCAAAGTTGGCACGGCGCGAACCGGATTCGATCTGGGCGATCCGCAGCAAGGCGTCGAACGTCGCCAGGATGTCGTCGACTTTGCCAATCGCGCCTTCGATGGCCGCTGCGCGATCTTCACCCGACCGCGCCACTTGCCCGGCGGCCTCCAGTCTCTGGCGCAGATGCGCCAGAGGCGTCTTCAGGTCGTGCGCGATGTCCGTCGAAACCTGCCGCAGGCTCTCCATCAGACCGGTAATGCGATCGAGCATGTGGTTGAGCGTCTGCGACAGCCGGTCGAAGTCGTCGTCCCCGCGCACCGGGATGCGCTGTGCGAAGTCGCCGGCGATAATGGCTTCCGCCGTGCGTCGGATGGCTTCGACGCGCTTCAAGAGCGCGAGGCTCAGTCCAATACCACCGATGATGCCGAGCGCCACGACCGCAGCGAATGCCGAGACGATGTCATTGAATACCGATTGCTTGGTCTCCTCGACTTCTTCCCGGTCCGCGGCAACCGCGACCTTGAGGCCGTCGGCCAGTTCGACGACGAGCACGCGAAGACGGCTTACGTCGCCGTCCTTCTCGACGCTGATCACATTCGACCATCCTGGCGTTTTCGGCATGACCGGAAGGTCGCCGGCCAGCGCCTTGCCGGCGGCATCGGCCACGCCGTATCGCAGCTGCCCGGCCGGCAGGACCGTCTCGTGAACCCGCGCCGTCTCAAGCAATCGCGGCAGGCCGCCGCTCGTGTAGGCGGCTTCGAACTTCGTCATCTCGGCGCTGACGCGGCGATCCAGCCGGCTTTCGAGCGTCGCTCCGGTCACGAGATAAAGTCCGGCGCCGAGCACCGCCACGGCGAGCGCGAACAGCAGCACCGTCAATGCCGTCAGGCGAAAGGTTGCGGTGTTGATGAGCTTACCTAGGCGCACGAACCGAATATCCTGCGCCGCGCACGGTGTGAATCAGCTCATGGGTCTGGCCACGATCGACCTTGGCGCGCAGCCGGCTGATATGGGTCTCGACGATGTTGGTCTTGGGGTCGAAATGAAAGTCCCAGACCATCTCCAGCAGCATCGTCCGCGTCACGACGCGCCCGGCATGACGCATCAGGCATTCGAGCAGCCTAAACTCTCGCGGCTGCAGCGGCACCGGCTTGCCGCTGCGCTTCACGCTGCGGTCCAGCAGATCCATTTCAAGATCGCCGACCTGCAACACGGTTTCCGTCGCGGCCACGGTCCGCCGCCCGAGCGCGTTGACGCGCGCCAGCAGTTCGGCAAATGCGAAGGGCTTGACGAGATAGTCGTCACCGCCGGCGTTGAGCCCTTCGACGCGATCATCGAGACCGCCGAGATTGGTGAGAAACAGGATCGGCGTCCGCACCCCCGCCAGACGCAACTGTTTAACCAGCGACAAGCCGTCGAGGCCCGGCATCATCCGGTCGACGATCGCCACTTCGTATTGAGCGCTGCCGGCAAGCGACAGGCCGTTGACGCCGTCATCGGCGCGATCGACATGATGGCCCTGGTCCACCAGACCGGCGACGATGTAGTCGGCCGTCTCGGCGTCGTCCTCGATCAGCAACACATTCATCGCGCCTGCCCTTGCGTACCCTTGAACCTTTAAGGATCGGCCAGACTCTGAATACCGGACGGCGCCCTGACCGAACCTTTCCGTCGCTATACAAAGTGCCAATGTTAATTGCGTGGCAAGAGCGGCGCATTAGATCCCGGTCAGGGGTGACGCGATCAAGGAGTTATTGATCATGTCACGGAAACTCATCGTTGCCGCTCTGCTCGCCGCGACCGCCGCACTGGCCGCAACGCCCACCCTCGCCGCCACCTGGCACCATCCGGCCGCCACTCGCTATAACGACGAATGGCGGGCGGAGACGGTGAACGATCCGACACAGTACATGGTGGAGAACTCGATACCGGTCGAAGCACACCAGACGCCCGGCATAACGGCTTCTGCCACGCCAATGCCGGCCGCAAGCAGCGCCTACGCCTACGCGCCGGCCGCGGCCTATCGCCAGCGCTCCGCGTTTGGCAGCGACCCGACCATGTACGCGATCCGCAATTCGATCCCGGAAGCCAACCCGCATGTGCCGGGGATCGGCGCCCGTTCGTAAGCCGGCGGCTTCGATATCAACAAAAACGGCGCCCGCAAGGGCGCCGTTTTCTCTCGTCGTTGAGCCCCACGCTCAGTGAGCGGTCAGGCCGGATTCGTCGGCCGCCTTCTTGTCGGCGGCGGCGGCGGCAGCAGCCGCTTCGTCCCACTCGATCGGCTCCGGCTTGCGCACCAAGGCCTTGGCCAGAACCTCGTCCATCCGGGAGACCGGAATGATCTCGAGGTTCTTCTTGATGGTCTCGGAGATTTCCACCAGATCCTTGGCGTTCTCCTCCGGGATCAGCACGGTCTTGATGCCACCGCGAGCGGCGGCAAGCAGCTTTTCCTTCAAACCACCGATCGGCAGCACGCGGCCACGCAAGGTGATTTCGCCGGTCATGGCGACATCCTTGCGAACCGGAATGCCGGTCATCACCGAAACGATGGCGGTGACCATGGCGACGCCGGCCGACGGACCATCCTTCGGCGTCGCGCCTTCCGGCACGTGCACGTGGATGTCGCGCTTGTCGAACAACGGCGGTTCGATGCCGAAGGCAATCGCGCGCGAACGGACGTAAGACGCCGCTGCCGAAATCGACTCCTTCATCACGTCACGCAGATTACCCGTGACGGTCATCTTGCCCTTGCCCGGCATCGACGTGCCTTCGATGGTGAGCAGCTCGCCGCCCACATCGGTCCACGCCAGACCCGTGACCACGCCGACCAGATCCTCGGCCTCGACCTCGCCGTAGCGATACTTCGCCACACCGAGATAGTCGGCAAGATTGGCCGCGGTGACGGCGATCGACTTCTTGTCGGAAGTCATGATCTCCTTCACGGCCTTGCGGATCAAAGTCGACAGTTCACGTTCGAGGCTGCGCACGCCGGCCTCGCGGGTGTAACGCCGGATCAGCAGCAACAGACCTTCGTCGTTGACGGTCCATTCCTGCGGCGCCAGGCCGTGCTTGGCGACCGCGTGCGGGATCAAGTGCTTGCGCGCGATCTCTACCTTCTCATCCTCGGTGTAACCGGCGATACGGATGATCTCCATACGATCCATCAACGGCCCGGGAATATTGAGCGTGTTGGCGGTCGTGATGAACATTACGTTCGACAGGTCGTAGTCCACCTCGAGATAGTGGTCGTTGAACGTCGAGTTCTGCTCCGGATCCAGGACCTCGAGCAGGGCCGAGGACGGATCGCCGCGGAAATCGGCACCCATCTTGTCGATCTCGTCCAGCAGGAACAGCGGGTTCGACGACTTGGCCTTTCGCATCGACTGGATGATCTTGCCGGGCATCGAGCCGATGTAGGTCCGCCGGTGACCGCGGATCTCGGCCTCGTCACGCACGCCGCCGAGCGACACGCGCACGAACTCGCGGCCGGTCGCCTTCGCGATCGACTTGCCGAGCGAGGTCTTGCCGACGCCCGGAGGGCCGACGAGACACAGGATCGGGCCAGTCAGCTTGTTGGCGCGCTGCTGCACGGCGAGATACTCGACGATGCGCTCCTTGACCTTCTCGAGGCCGTAGTGATCGGCGTCGAGAATGGTTTCGGCGGCGGTCAGATCCTTCTTGACCTTGCCCTTCTTGCCCCACGGGATCGAGAGCAGCCAGTCGAGATAGTTGCGCACGACGGTGGCTTCCGCCGACATCGGCGACATCTGACGCAGCTTCTTGAGTTCGTGCTGCGCCTTCTCGCGGGCTTCCTTCGACAGCTTGGTCTTCTTGATCTTGTCTTCCAGTTCGGCCAACTCGTCGCGACCTTCCTCGTCGCCGAGCTCCTTCTGGATCGCCTTCATCTGTTCGTTGAGATAGTACTCGCGCTGCGTCTTCTCCATCTGCCGCTTGACGCGGGTCCGGATGCGCTTTTCCACCTGCAGCACCGAGATCTCGCTCTCCATCAGGCCGAGCACCTTCTCCAGGCGCGCGGTGACGGACGGCGTCTCGAGGATGTCCTGCTTGTCCGAAATCTTGACGGCGAGATGCGAGGCCACGGTATCGGCGAGCTTGGCGTAATCCTCGATCTGCTGGATCACGCCGACGACCTCGGGCGACACTTTCTTGTTGAGCTTCACATAGTTTTCGAATTCGGTGACGACCGAACGCGCCATTGCCTCGGCCTCGACCTTTTCGCCGACATCGTCGACAATCGGAGTCGCGTCCGCTTCATAGTATTCGTCACGGTCGGAATACTTGGAGACCTTGGCGCGCGTCGCACCCTCGACCAGCACCTTCACGGTGCCGTCGGGCAGCTTGAGGAGCTGCAGCACGCTGGCCAGCGTACCGACTTCGAAGATCTGGTCGGTGGCCGGATCGTCGTCGGACGCGTTTTTCTGGGTCGCCAGCAGAATGAAGGTGTCGGAGCGCATCACCTCTTCCAGCGCCTTGATCGACTTTTCACGGCCGACAAAGAGCGGAACGATCATGTGCGGAAACACCACGATGTCGCGCAACGGAAGCACCGGATAGGCCCGGGATTCGCCCGGCTGCAGCGTGGGTCGTGGCTTGTTGGTCATTGCTTCCAGTCCTTGTGTTGTGCCCCTGTCTCGAGACCCGCCTCAGCGGCATCGCAAAAACAGTGCCGAGCAGGAAGAAGGAACGTCGGAGCGCGCTTCCTGTTTCGCGCTCCACCCCCGAGCATGAGTTTCGGGGTTAATTCCTTCGTCAAAAACGACGCCAAACGAAACTTTGTACGCCAATTGTTCGACAGCACTATACGTAGGATGGTGGCCCCCCCTCCGCAAGTAACGCCCGAAACTCCAGTTAAGATCAGGCTAGCGGCAAAGCACAACACAAACGCTTTGATTCTGCGACGATTAAGCGGGGTCGCCGGGCGTTATCCCGGCACCGTCCGGCCGGCCGATCGCGACCGGCGAACCGCGCGCCGGGCAACAGCACGCGTGCGGCCCCGTGAGGGCCGGTGGGTCGCTTTCGGACCCGGGTTGGATCAGGCGCTGGCGGAGCCCTGGTCGGCTGTGCGGTCGCTGCGGTCGGCGTAGATGTAGAGCGGCCGCGCCGTCCCATCCACGACCTCCTTGGAGATCACGACCTCTTCGACGCCTTCGAGCGACGGCAGGTCGAACATGGTGTCGAGCAGGATGCCCTCCATGATCGACCGCAGGCCGCGGGCGCCGGTCTTGCGCTCGATCGCCTTGCGGGCGATGGCGCCGAGAGCTTCCTCAGCCAAGGTCAGATCGATCGATTCCATCTCGAACAGCCGCTGATACTGCTTCACCAGCGCGTTCTTCGGCTCGACCAGGATCTTCTTCAGCGAAGCCTCGTCGAGGTCCTCCAGCGTGGCGACGACCGGCAGACGTCCGACGAATTCCGGAATGAGGCCGTACTTCAGCAGGTCTTCCGGTTCGACATCGCGGAAGATCTCGCCCATCCGGCGATCCTCCGGCGAGGCCACCTTGGCGCCGAAGCCGATCGAGGTCGACTTGCCGCGGCCCGAGATGATCTTGTCCAGCCCCGAGAACGCACCACCGCAGATGAACAGGATGTTGGTGGTGTCGACCTGGAGGAATTCCTGCTGCGGATGCTTGCGGCCGCCCTGCGGCGGCACCGAAGCGACCGTGCCTTCCATGATCTTCAGCAGCGCCTGCTGCACGCCCTCACCCGACACGTCGCGCGTGATCGAAGGATTGTCGGACTTGCGCGAAATCTTGTCGATTTCGTCGATGTAGACGATGCCGCGCTGCGCGCGCTCGACATTGTAGTCGGCGGCCTGCAGCAGCTTGAGGATGATGTTCTCGACGTCCTCACCGACATAGCCGGCTTCGGTCAGCGTCGTCGCATCGGCCATCGTGAACGGCACGTCGAGGATGCGCGCCAGCGTCTGCGCCAGCAGCGTCTTGCCCGAGCCGGTCGGACCGATCAGCAGGATGTTCGACTTCGCCAGTTCGACGTCGTTGTGCTTGGTCTGGTGGTTGAGGCGCTTGTAGTGATTGTGCACGGCGACCGAGAGCACGCGCTTGGCGTGGAACTGTCCGATGACGTAATCGTCGAGGACCTTGCAGATTTCCTTCGGTGTCGGAATGCCGTCGCGCGACTTCACCAGCGAGGACTTGTTCTCCTCGCGGATGATGTCCATGCAAAGTTCGACGCATTCATCGCAGATGAAGACCGTCGGACCTGCGATCAGCTTTCTGACTTCGTGCTGGCTCTTGCCGCAGAACGAGCAGTACAGGGTGTTCTTGGAATCGGTGCTGCCGACTTTGCTCATTCCGTTCTCCGTCTCACTCGTCCCAATACCCGACCAAGCAGACCGATCAAGGCAGCGCCCGTCAAAGTATCGCTCGTTGCGTCACCCCGCCGCTGGGCCGGCGAAACCCGAACCCGATCATCAGCGAAGCAAATTCCGCGCCGGAACTCCAACACGGCGGCCTGTACGTCGGTCGGCCGCGAACCCCTTTCACACCCGAAACATAAGCGAAGCATGCTAAGGGCGGGATGATCAAGAATGTATTAACGATAACGTTGGCCGGATTTGTGTACAAAAATAGGCCCAAATTACCGTTACTTTAGGTCTTTCCGGCACCCTTTGCACAGTCCCGGCGCCGGGAACTTTCGCAACCCGAAAATCTCGGGCCGCCTTACGCCGGCTTGACGCCAGCGTCCTGCGGCCGCTTCTCGATCACCTTGTCGACGATGCCGAAATCGCGCGCGGCCTCGGCGGTCAGGAAGTAATCGCGCTCCAGCGCGTCCTCGATCTTCTTCAGCGACTGGCCGGTGTGGTGCACGTAGATCTCGTTGAGCCGCTTCTTCAGGTTCAAAATCTCCTGCGCATGCAGCATGATATCGGTCGCCTGGCCCTGGAAGCCGCCGGACGGCTGATGCACCATGATACGGGCGTTCGGGAGCGCAAAACGCATGTCCTTCTCGCCGGCGGCGAGCAGCAGCGAGCCCATCGACGCCGCCTGACCGATGCAGAGCGTCGATACCGCCGGGCGAATGAACTGCATGGTGTCGTAGATCGCCATGCCCGATGTCACCACCCCGCCCGGGGAGTTGATGTACATCGAGATTTCCTTTTTCGGATTCTCGGCTTCGAGGAACAGAAGCTGCGCGACGATCAAGGTCGACATCCCGTCCTCGATCGGGCCGGTGATGAAGATGATGCGTTCCTTCAGGAGCCGGGAGAAAATGTCGTACGCCCGCTCGCCGCGGTTGGTCTGTTCGACCACCATCGGCACGAGGTTCATGTAGGTTTCGATCGGATCTTTCATAACGGCTCCCTGACGCGAATCACTCGGGCTAGATTAGCCGGTAGCCGCGCCTCGACGATCTATTTTCGGTTGCCCTCGTCCGCAAGGGCCACCCCGGAGCCTGGTGACAAGTGTCTTAAGACCCAAGGCTAACAGGCGTTAGTCGGCCTTCGCCCGAGGCCGGGCGCAGGGCCGGCAGGCAACTCCGCCTGCCGGTTGGCCACAGTGGCACAGGCCGATTAAGCAATCGTGCAGGAGACCACGCGGATTTTGTTAAGCCGCGTCTTCCTCTTCCTTCATCAGTTCGTCGCGCGACACCTTCTTCTCGGTGACACTGGCAAGCTCGAGCAGGAAGTCGACGACTTTCTCCTCGAAGATCGGCGCACGCAGCGAGGCGAGCGCTTCCGGGTTCTGGCGGTAGTAATCCCAGACCCGCTGCTCCTGGCCGGCGAACTGACGAGCGCGCTCGGCGACCGCGCGCGACAATTCCTCGTCGCCGACGGTGATCTTGTTCTTCTCGCCGATCTCGGCGAGCACGAGCCCCAGACGCACGCGGCGTTCGGCGATGCCGCGATATTCTTCCTTAGCCTTCTCCTCGGTGGTGTTCTCGTCGGCGAAGGTCTTGTTCTCGGCCTTGAGTTCCTCGGTCACCGAGGACCAGACGCGGTTGAACTCGTCTTCGGCCAAGGTCGGCGGCAGATCGAACTTGTGCAGCTTGTCGAGCTCATCGAGCAGCGCACGCTTCACCTTCTGGCGCGACATCTGCTGATAGTCGCGGCCGATGCGCTCCTTGACGGCATCGCGCAGCTTGGCGAGAGACTCCAGGCCAAGCTGCTTGGCGAATTCGTCGTCGACTTTGACCTCGCCCGGCGCCTCGATCGACTTTGCCGTGGTCGCGAATTCGGCGGCCTTGCCGGCAAGGTCGGCATTGGCATAGGCGGTCGGGAATGTCGCCTTGACGGTGCGGCTCTCGCCGGCGGCGATGCCGATAAGCTGGTCCTCGAAGCCCGGAATGAAGGTGCCGGAGCCGATCTCGACGGCGATGTCGTCGCCGGTACCGCCCTCGAACGGCTTGCCGTCGATCGTGCCGACGAACGAGATGATGACGCGATCACCGGTCTCGGCCTTGGCGCCTTCCGCCTTGGCGGCATAGGGCCGGTTCTGCTTGGCGATGCGCTCGACCGCCTCGTCGATCTCGGCGTCGGTGACGTCGGTCGTCAGCTTCGTCAGCTTGATGGTCTTGAAATCGCCGAGCTTGATCTCGGGTACGATCTCGATGCCGACGGTGTATTTCAGATCGGCGCCGCCGGTGATCAGCTTCTCGACCTCGGCCTCTTCCGACGGCAGCGTCACCTTCGGATCGGCGGCGAGCTTGAAATTGTTGTCGGTGACGATCTTCTGGTTGGCGTCACGCACCGAGGCCTCGATCACCTCGGCCATCGCCGAACGGCCATAGACCTTCTTGAGATGCGCGACCGGCACCTTGCCCGGACGGAAACCGTTGATGCGGACCTTGTCCTTGAGCTCCTCGAGGCGCGCGTTGACCTTGGTCTCGAGCTCGGCGACCGGGATGCTGACGCTGTATTCGCGCTTCAGGCCTTCGGAGAGTGTTTCAGTAACCTGCATGATCTCACTTCGTCTTCGTTGGACGCGCGACACTGTCTGAAAGCGACAACGGCGCGTCGTGGTACCTGGAATGCGGAGCCCGTCCCCGCGCTCTTGAACTCTAGAACTCGAACCCTCGGCTTGCCCGACTTCGGCCTGCCCTCTGGCTGGTGCGGGCGGAGGGACTCGAACCCCCACGACTTTCGCCACTGGAACCTAAATCCAGCGCGTCTACCAATTCCGCCACGCCCGCAAAGGGCCTTCAAAACCTTGTCTGCCCGCGACGCGCGGACATAACCCCTCGCACCGGCCAGAGCAAGGCGATAAAGCGCCGCCTTTCGGGCGGCGCGAGCATTTACGGCGAAATCAGGAGCCACCGTAAAGATGGCCCGGTTTGGTTCTTGCTCACCGGCCGCTGCCGTCGCGCGCTGGGGGGCATAGCCCCGTGTTTGCACGTTTTGATTGATATTATAATATTACCCGCATAGGTTGTTGTAACCGCGCGCATTCGCGCGCGGCCTCAGGGAGGACGTCTCATGCGGAAATCTGCCTGTCTCGCGGCCGCTCTGCTCGCGCTCACGGCGGCGCCGGCGCTGGCCGACAACAGCTACCAGAACACCTGTTCGAACATCGCTTTCGCCTATTCCGGCAACGATGCGGCACTCACGGCGGTCTGCCTGCGCGCCGACGGTACGCCGAACGCCACCAAACTGATCCTCCAGGGCATCAGCAACCAGAACGGCAAACTCACCCAGGGCTCCGGCCCCAGCAGCTTCCAGAAGAGTTGTGGCAACATCCAGATTCTGGTCAGCAACGGCCCCAATACGACGCTATCGGCGCTGTGCCGCACGACCAGCGGCAGTTCTTCTGCCACGAGCCTGTCGCTCAACGGCATCGGCAACAACAACGGCAATCTGGTTCAGCAATAGGCCTCAGGCGCCGAGAACCGCGTAAAGACGCCGGTAGACCGCCGGCACGGCCTCGGACAGGTCCTCCGCGATCAGTCCGGGGCCGAACGCCTTGGCGGCCTCGCCGTGCAGCCAGGCGGCGGCGCTGGCGGCGTCGAAACCGTCCATACCCTGCGCCAGCAGCCCCGCGATCATGCCGGCCAGGACATCCCCCGCGCCGGCGGTCGCAAGATAGGGCGGTGCATTGTCCGAGATCGAGGCGCGACCATCCGGCGCCGCGACGACGGTATCCGGCCCCTTGAACAGCACCACCGCGCCGCTGACTTTGGCCACCTCGCGAGCCTGCTCAAGTTTTGAATGAAGTTTAGAGTCGCTGCCTATTGATCTGAATAATCTAGTGAACTCTCCCGCATGCGGAGTCAGGACGACCGGAGCCTTCCGGTTCCGGGTCACCGTCAACAGCGCTTCCGGTTCCTCGGCGAAACTCGTCAGGGCGTCGGCATCGAGTACAACGGCGGCTGCGCTCTCCAGCGCCGCCTTGACCTGATCCCGCATTGGCAAGCCAACGCCACCGCCCGGCCCCAGCACGACGGCGTTACGCCGCTTGTCGACCAGGAATGCGCTCAGCTCGGCGGGGCCATCGACCGGGCGGACCATGACGGCGAGATTGCTGGCGGCGTTGACGGCCAGCGCCTCACGTGGACTGGCGACGGTGACGAGCCCCGCCCCGGCGCGCAATGCCCCGCGCGCGGCGAGCCGCGCCGCGCCCGTCGTCGATAGGCCGCCCGAGACCACCACGGCATGGCCGCGGCTGTACTTGTGGCCGTCGATGCGCGGCAGCGGAAAGCGCGGGCCCCACAGCTCGGGGCCGTTGGCAAAGGTCTGCGGATCGACGGTCGCCAGCACGCTCGCCGGAATGCCGATGTCAGCGACGTCGACCGGCCCGCAATGGACGCGGCCCGGCAGCAGCAAGTGGCCCGGCTTCCTGCGAAAAAACGTCACGGTGCGCGTCGCCCTCACCGCCACGCCCATCACCGCGCCGCTGCTGCCATTGATGCCGCTCGGCAGATCGACCGCGATGATCGGCTTGCCGCTGGCGTTCATCGCCTCGATCATCGCCCGCGACAGGCCCTCGACCGGGCGATCGAGCCCGGCGCCGAACAATGCGTCGGCGACGATGTCGCAATCCTTCAGTGCATCCGGTGCCGCGGGTACCGTCGGTCCCCGCCATCGCTCGAACGCGCCGAGGGCATCGCCTTTGAGACGGCCGACATCGCCGACCAAAACGACCGTCACCGCGTGACCGCGCTCGGCCAGCAACCGCGCGGCGACGAAACCGTCGCCGCCATTGTTACCCGGCCCCGCGACCACCACGACCCGCTTCTGCTCGGCGCGAACGGCGTCGGCGACCGCGCGGCCGGCGTGCTCCATCAGCGTCGGCCCCGGCGTTCCGCCAGCGATCGTCAGCCGATCGGCCTCGGCCATCTCCGCGGTGGTGAGAAGTTCGTTCATGCGTTCGACACTATCGGCCCTGAATATGACCTACAATTCAGCGTTCTCACGTACCGTCTCGCCGCTGCCAAGTTACTGCACTGCAACGTTCTTTCCGACCTCTGGCTAAGTTATGGGCAGAATGCTTAGTTACGCGGCATCTAAAACTAGGCAGACCGATTCCGTCGTCTTGCATATCGCCCAAGCCATTGTCGTGAAATAAGAATTGGTTGGTAAGCGATCTGGCACAAGACCTGCAAACACAGCCCTGCTCGCAAGGGCTCGCGCGGCGCGCCGGCCGTCGATGGCTTCGGGCGCAGTTGGAAGAGAGACAAGCGGATGAAAAAAATCGAGGCCATCATCAAGCCCTTCAAGCTCGACGAGGTGAAGGAGGCGCTGCAGGAGGTCGGGCTGCAGGGTATTACCGTGACCGAAGCGAAGGGGTTTGGCCGCCAGAAGGGCCATACCGAGCTTTACCGCGGCGCCGAATACGTCGTCGATTTCCTGCCCAAGGTGAAGATCGAGATCGTGCTCGGCGACGACATGCTCGACAAGGCGGTTGACGCCATCCGACGGGCCGCCCAGACCGGCCGGATCGGCGACGGCAAGATTTTCGTGTCCAATATCGAAGAGGCCATCCGTATCAGAACCGGTGAATCCGGTATCGACGCCATCTAATCCTATTGACGCCATCTGACGCTTAGCCAAATGTCGCCGGCGGATTGACCCATTCCAGCCAGGGGAAAGCTTACCCATGACGACAGCCAAGAATGTCATGAAGATGATCAAGGATAACGACGTCAAATACGTCGACTTCCGCTTCACCGATCCGCGCGGCAAGTGGCAGCACGTCACCTTCGACGTCTCGCTGATCGAGGAAGACACGTTCGTAGAAGGCCAGATGTTCGACGGCTCGTCGATCGCCGGCTGGAAGGCGATCAACGAATCCGACATGAACCTGATGCCGGACCCGGCCACGGCCTGCATCGACCCGTTCTTCGCCGAGACCACCCTCGTCCTGGTCTGCGACGTGCTCGAGCCGACCACCGGCGAGCCCTATAACCGCGACCCGCGCGGCATCGCCAAGAAGGCGGAAGCTCTCGTCAAGTCGATGGGCTACGGCGACACCATCTTCTTCGGCCCGGAAGCCGAGTTCTTCGTGTTCGACGACGTCAAGTACAAGGCCGATCCGTACAACACCGGCTTCAAGGTCGACTCGATCGAACTGCCGACCAACTCCGACACCGATTACGAGGGCGGCAATCTCGGCCACCGCATCGGCATCAAGAAGGGCTACTTCCCGGTGCCGCCGCAGGATTCGGCGCAGGACATGCGCTCGGAAATGCTCGGCGCCATGGCGCGCATGGGCGCCAAGGTCGAGAAGCACCACCACGAAGTGGCCTCGGCCCAGCACGAGCTCGGCCTCAAGTTCTCGCCGATGACCTTCATGGCCGACCAACTGCAGATCTATAAGTACTGCATCCAGCAGGTGGCGCAGATCTACGGCAAGTCCGCGACTTTCATGCCGAAGCCGGTCTATGGCGACAACGGCTCGGGCATGCACTGCCACCAGTCGATCTGGAAGGATGGCAAGCCGATGTTCGCCGGCGACAAATATGCCGGTCTCTCGGACATGTGCCTGTCCTACATCGCCGGCGTCATCAAGCACGCCAAGGCGATCAACGCCTTCACCAACCCGACCACCAACTCCTACAAGCGTCTGGTGCCGGGCTTCGAGGCCCCCGTGCTGCTCGCCTACTCGGCGCGCAACCGATCGGCCTCATGCCGCATCCCCTACACCGAGAGCCCGAAGGCCAAGCGCGTCGAGGTGCGTTTCCCCGATCCGCTCGCCAATCCGTATCTCGGCTTTGCCGCGCTGCTGATGGCCGGCCTCGACGGCATCAAGAACAAGCTCCACCCCGGCGATCCGATGGACAAGGATCTCTACGATCTGCCGAAGGCGGAACTCAAATCGATCCCGACCGTCTGCGGTTCGCTGCGCGAAGCGCTGGAAAGCCTCGACAAGGACCGCGACTTCCTCAAGGCCGGCGGCGTGTTCGACGACGACTTCATCGACAGCTACATCGAGCTGAAGATGACCGAAGTCATCCGCTTCGAGCACACGCCGCACCCGGTCGAATACGAGATGTACTACTCGGCGTAAGGCCCGGACTTTGCTTCGCAGCGTCGCGGATCGCGACGCTGCTCGCTCTCGGGGCGCTCCTGCCAAGGGGCGCCCTTCTTGTTACGAAGGTGCGACGTGTCGAAGCTTCAGACAGCCGTCCAGGAGATCGCCGACGAAATGCGCGCCCGCCCCGATCGCGGCGAGGTGGCGCATTACATACCCGAACTGGCGACCGTCGATCCGAACCAGTTCGGCATCGCCGTGGTCGGCGTCGACGGCGAGGTCGCGACCGGCGGCGACTTCGACGTGCCGTTCTCGATCCAGAGCGTATCCAAGGTGTTCACGCTGACTTTGGCGCTCGGCAAGGTGGGCGACCGCCTGTGGAGCCGCGTCGGCCGCGAGCCGTCCGGCTCGCCGTTCAATTCGGTCGTGCAGCTCGAATACGAGCGCGGCAAGCCGCGCAATCCCTTCATCAATGCCGGCGCCATCGCCGTGACCGACCTCATCCTGTCCGGCCACCAGCCGCGCGAAGCGCTCGGCGAGATCCTGCGCTTCATCCGGTTTCTCGCCGACGATCCGTCGATCGCCATCGACGAGAACGTCGCCGCGTCCGAGCAGCGCACCGGCTTCCGCAATGCCGCGCTCGCCAATTACATGAAGTCGTTCGGTGTAATCGAGAACCCGGTCGAGCTGGCGCTCGGCGTCTATTTTCACCAGTGCGCCATCGCCATGTCGTGTCTTCAGCTTGCGCGCGCCGGCCGCTATCTGGCGATGTCGGGTCGCAATCCGGCGACCGGCCACCCGGTCATCAACGCCGAGCGCGCGCGCCGCATCAACGCGGTGATGCTGACCTGCGGTCACTACGATGGCTCGGGGGAGTTTGCTTACCGCGTCGGCCTGCCCGGCAAGAGCGGCGTTGGCGGGGGTATCCTGTGCATTGCGCCGGAGAAGGCGTCGGTCGCCGTCTGGTCGCCGGGACTGGACGCCGCCGGCAATTCACATCTCGGCCGCGTGGCGCTGGAAGCGCTCACCAAACGGATGGGCTGGTCGATCTTCGGCGCCTAGTTCTTGCGCGCCGCCTCGGCCGCCTCACGAATGGCCTCGTCGTGGTACCAACTGCCGCCGTAAGTGATCGTCGGCAGGCTCTCGGCACCGCGCGCCTTGTCGAGGCCAATGCGCACCAGACCGGCACGACCGCCGACTGGAAATTGGTAGATGGTCGCGGATGCTCGCTGCGCGTTCGTCGTCATCATCGGTCTCCTCTGATGTCGCGCTTCCCGGCGCTTCGCTCAGATCGGTTGTTCACAGAAACAACGCGACAAGACACATGGTGTTCTGTACCACGATTTGAATAGTCTGTGAGCAGACTGCCCCCATAAAATCAGCAATTTGCCTACAATATCAGCATGACGGCGCTTGCCTGATTGGACAGCATCCCGCTGGTACACCACGGTTTTCCGGTTCCAACCTGCTACAACTTTGATCTGCAATGCCTGTGCCGCCCACAAACTAGGCAGCTCGCGCGTTCGACAAGCAGATTCCAGGTCGGACCAGCGACAAAACAGCGGTGTTTTCGCGGCCGTCGCAGGCTGGTCAGTTGGCACATTTAATGCTTGCTAAAGAGTGGTCGTTGGGGCCGGGCGTGCCTTGAGCGGCTCAATCTGCCGTCCCGCGGCAGGTGTTCGCGTACAAGGCTCCTCACTCACGGCGCTTCCAGGCGTCATCAGCATGAGAGATTCGCAATGACAAAGTACAAGCTCGAGTACATCTGGCTCGATGGCTACACGCCGGTTCCTAACCTGCGTGGCAAGACTCAGATCAAGGAATTCGCTTCGTTCCCGTCGCTCGCCGAGTTGCCGCTCTGGGGCTTCGACGGCTCCTCGACGATGCAGGCCGAAGGCCGCTCGTCGGACTGCGTGCTCAAGCCGGTCGCGGTTTATCCCGACGGCGCGCGCAAGAACGGCGTGCTGGTGATGTGCGAAGTGATGATGCCGGACGGCGTCACGCCGCACCCGAGCAACAAGCGCGCGACCATTCTCGACGATGAAGGCGCCTGGTTCGGCTTCGAGCAGGAATACTTCTTTTACAAGAACGGCCGTCCGCTCGGCTTCCCGGAGCACGGCTATCCGGCGCCGCAGGGCCCCTACTACACCGGCGTCGGCTATTCGAACGTCGGCTCGATCGCCCGCAAGATCGTCGAAGAGCACCTCGAGCTCTGCCTCGAGGCCGGCATCAACCACGAAGGCATCAACGCCGAAGTGGCGAAGGGCCAGTGGGAATTCCAGATCTTCGGCAAGGGCTCCAAGACCGCGGCCGACCAGATGTGGATCGCCCGCTACATCATGATGCGCCTGTGCGAGCAGTACGAGATCGACATCGAATGGCACTGCAAGCCGCTCGGCGACACCGACTGGAACGGCTCGGGCATGCACTGCAACTTCTCGACCGAGTACATGCGCACCGTCGGCGGCAAGGCTTACTTCGAAGCCCTGATGGCGCAGTTCGGCAAGAACCTCGACGCCCACATCGCCGTCTACGGCCCGGACAACGACAAGCGTCTGACCGGCAAGCACGAGACCGCGCCGTGGAACAAGTTCTCCTACGGTGTGGCCGATCGCGGCGCTTCGATCCGCGTGCCGCACTCCTTCGTCAAGGGCGACCTGTACCGCGGTTACCTCGAAGACCGCCGCCCGAACTCGCAAGGGGACCCCTACCAGATCGCTTCGCAGATCCTGAAGACGATCTCCGAGGTCCCAACCTCGAAATCTGCGGCGGCCTGAGGCCGGCGCATCCGAAGTCCGCGGCCTGACGGCCGTTGGCGTTTCCTCCCAAGACTTGGGGCGCCCCCTTACCCGGGGCGCCCTTTTTCTTTACCGGAACCGGCGCTGGCAGAGACGCCCCGGCGCCGCTAGATAGGCGGCATGAGCCAGCCCGCCCAATCCGCGAAACCTGCGGCCAAAGCCGCCGCCACCGAGAACGACTGGAAAAGGCTGTGGCCGAGCGCCCGCCCGGAGACATCCGAGCCGCTCTTGAAGGCGCTGCACATCCTGACCCGCGACGGTGCGCTCAACGCCGACTCCCGCCGCAAGCTCACCCAGGTCCTGCACCTCACCCAACTGCTACGCCCGGCGATCGAGGCCATGCTGGCGTCGAGCGATGATCCGATCCTCGCCGACCTTGGCGCCGGCAAATCCTATCTCGGCTTCATCCTCTACGATCTCATCATCGGCCCCGCCGGCAAGGGCCGCGTCATCGGCGTCGAGAGCCGCGACAAACTGATCGAGACCTCGCGGCAACTCGCCGCGCAGGCCGGCTACGCCCGTATGGATTTCATTGCCGCCAATATCGCCGAGGCGGCGCTACCCGGCGGCAAGGCCGACATGGTGACGGCACTGCACGCCTGCGACACCGCGACCGATGACGCCATCCGCTTCGCGCTGCGCCACGATGCCAAGTGGGTGGCGCTGGTGCCGTGCTGCCAGGCCGAGGTCGCGCGGCTGCTCGACGGCCATCACGGCCCGATGCGCCAGCTCTGGCGCCATCCGATCCAGCGCCGCGAGTTCGGCGCGCATCTCACCAACGTCATTCGCGGTCTGGTGCTCGAGGCGCACGGCTACAAGGTGCGCGTCACCGAATTCACCGGGCTCGAGCACACGATGAAGAACGAACTGATCCTCGCCGAACGGCATCAGCGCTCCAACGCGCAGGCGCGCGGCGAGCTCAACCGGCTGATCGATCAGATCGGCGTCAAGCCGGCCTTGCTCGATGTGATGGCGTGATGTCGAACGTCGTGGGAGTTTACGGCACACCGCCGTCCGATCTCGCCGACGTCCCGCGCGATGCGATCCAATTCTCGCCGCTGATCCCGGGCGCGGCCTCGCTCGACCGCCAGCCGCCGCAATCGCTCGACGCCATGACGATGCTCGCCCCGCCCGGCACCATCGAGCGACGTTACGCGTTGGCGCTGGCGCTGCGTGCGCTTAAACCCGGCGCGCCGCTGACGGCGCTGGCGCTGAACGACCGCGGCGGCACGCGGCTGCGCAAGGAACTCGAGGCCTTCAGCGTCAAGGTCGACGAAACGTCGAAGCGCCATCACCGCATCGCCGTCGCGACGCGGCCCCCGACCTTGCAAGGCATCGACGAGGCCATCGAAGCCGGCGGCCCGCGTTTCGACGACGAGATCGGCCTGTGGACCCAGCCCGGCGTGTTCTCCTGGGACCGGCTCGATCCCGGCACGGCAATGCTGATCGAACACCTGCCGGACCTGTCCGGGCGCGGCGCCGATTTCGGCTGCGGCATCGGCATCCTGGCGCGCGCCGTGCTGGCGACCGGCGCGGTCAGCGAACTCACCCTTATCGACATCGACCGCCGTGCCGTCGAATGCGCCCAGCACAATCTCGACACGCCGCGCGCCCGCTTTCTGTGGACCGATCTGCGCGACCCGCATCCCGATCTCGTCAATCTCGACTTCGTCGTCATGAACGCGCCGTTCCACGACGCCGGCCAGGAAGACAAAGGGCTGGCCCAGGCCTTCGTCAAGCGCGCCGCCGAATCCCTCCGCAAAGGCGGCGTCTGCGTGATGGTGGCGAACCGCCATCTGCCTTATGAGGCGGTGCTGAAACCGCTGTTCAAGGCGGTGACACCCGTGATCGAGACCGGCGGCTACAAGATCTACGAGGCGCGCAAATGAGCCAAATCTCATGAGCAAGGCGCCCACGGTTCGCCTCGACCGCCTGCTCGCCAATCTCGGCTACGGCTCGCGCCGCGAAGTGCAGGACCTGATCGAGGCCGGCTACGTGCTCCTCGACGGCGACGCCGTCATCGACGGCGACGAACGCATCGCGCTGACGCCCGACCTCGCCGCGCGTATGACGGTCGAGGACGAACCGCTCGATCCGCTGCCCGGCCTGGTGCTGATGCTGAACAAGCCCGTCGGCGTTACCTGCTCGCACAAGGAGCAAGGCCCGCTGGTCTATTCGCTGCTGCCGGAGCGCTGGCGGGCGCGCAATCCGGCGCTGTCCACCGTCGGCCGGCTCGATAAGGAAACATCGGGCCTGTTGCTGCTGACCGATGACGGCGCGTTGCTGCACCGGATCATTTCGCCGAAGGCCAATATCCCGAAGCGCTATGACGTGACGCTCGACCGGCCGCTGCGCGGCGACGAGGCGTCAATCTTCGCCGCCGGCACCTTGATGCTCGAGGGTGAGGACAAGCCGTTGCTGCCGGCGCAGTTCGAGGCGGTGTCGGCGCAGCGTGCCTTCGTCACCATTACCGAGGGCCGTTATCATCAGGTGCGGCGGATGTTCGCCGCGGTCGGCAACCACGTCACGGCCCTGCACCGCGACCGCATCGGCGCCCTCGCCCTGCCGGACGATCTGGCGGCCGGCCAAAACCGAGTCCTCGGCGAAGCCGAGCTCGCACAGGTTTTTCAGGGCGCGTGATTTAAGGAATGAACTGAAGCGCCGCGACGATGACGGCAAGGCCCGCCATCACACCGGCGCCCGCAATCAACATCTGGCGGCGCTGCCGTTTCGGGCCGTAGACGCCGGCGGCTCGGCGCTCGGCGATCAGAGCCGCGTCGAATTCGGCCGACGACGAGTAAGCGCAACCCAGCGCCAGACCGGCCTGCTCGGCATAGGCTTCGAGGGAGTGAGTGGCGGCGTACGCCGAACGGTGCGACAGACTCGACATGCCGTAAGGGTAAGGCCGGCATAGTTAACCAGACGTTACCGAAGTTCCGTGACGGCCCGCGCTAAACCGCGGCGGCCGGCTGAGGGCCACGGCGCCCGGCGAACCGCCCGACCTTGCCGTCGGCGCGTTTGTTGCGCTCGGCCCAGCGGGCTCGCGCCGCCTCGCTGCCCGGCTCCTCATCGGCGGCGATGAAGCGGTTACGTCCGCCGTTTTTGGCGCGATACAGCGCCTCGTCGGCGCGCAGCAGCAGCGAATCGATGGTGGCCTCGGCGCGGTAGGTGGTGGCGAGGCCGCTGCTGACGGTGGCGCCGACGGCCATGTCGTCGATGACGACGCCGGCCTCCTGGAAATTGACGCGCAGACGTTCGGCGACGATGCAGGCATCTTCCATCGCCTCCGGCACCATGGCGACGAACTCCTCGCCGCCGAGCCGGCCGACCAGATCGCTGGCGCGTGTCGATTCCTGCAGCACCCGCGCGAACACCTTGAGTGCGCTGTCGCCGACGGCATGACCGTAGCGATCGTTGATCGACTTGAATTTGTCGAGATCGAACATCAGCAACGTCACCGGCTCACCTCGCGCGCTGTGCGTCGCGCGCAGCTTGGACGCCGCGTCGAGGAAGGCGCCGCGATTGAGCAGCCCGGTCAGGCTGTCGGTGGTCGCCGCCTTGCGGTAGAAATGAACGTGCCGGTCCTTGACCATCAGCAGTACGATGAAGGCCGTGCCGACCGTGTAGATCATGGTCTCGACGGCGAACACCGTCTGCCAGCGCGTGGCGAAGACGTCGGGATACCAGGTTCGCAGTCCGAGCGGCATCAGAAAGGTGCCGGCGTGGAGCATCGGCACGACGATCGTCGCCGTGCGCGAATAGAGAGACTTGCGGCGTTCGCGTCCTAGTTCGAATGCCATGAAGAAGGTGTAGACCGCGACGATGCCGATGCCGAGCGCGACGCGGTGCGGACTGCCCCCTTCCATCCCCGGCCATTGCGTCAGGACCAGCCAAGCGCCGACGCCCGCGAAAGAAGCCAGGAACCACATCTCGCGGCCATAGAACAGCCGCAGACCGTTCCAGAACATGCCGCAGGCAACAAAGATCAGCGCTTCGGCATAGACCGCGGGCACCTTCACGACCTGGTCCGGCGCCGCCCATAGCGTGATCGCCGCGGCGCCGACGAGATAAGCCGAGCCCCACCAGGCCAGCGCGCCGATATCCCGCTGCTGCATCCAGTTGATGATAAGAAATATGCCTAGGAATCCGGCAATGCAGACCGTCGCAAAGATCAGCGTGGGGAAATCCAGGGCGGCCGCTTGGCTCATGGTCGGGGTCGGCGGTAAGAGAATAACGGACGTTCACCGTCTCAGCGTTGACGGACGATAACCACATGCCGACCATAGCTATTAGGTGATGCGAAAGTTTTGCTGCCTTCGGCAGGCTTTGACGCAACAGCGCCTTGAATTCGATTAAAATTGAAGGCCGGTGCGCCTTAAGCGCCGGCAGCGTCAGGCGCTGACCGCAACTTTGCGCCAGCCGGACTCGGCCTCGTCCGTGGCAGTGCCCGCGGTGACGACCCGGTTGCGTCCCTTGGACTTGGCGCGATACAGGGCCCGATCGGCCGCCGCCATCAGCCCGTCAAGCGCTGCGGTCTTCTCGTTCTCGATCGCGAGGCCAATGCTGACGGTCGGCGCGACGTCGTCGGCCTGCTCGGCTGCGGCAAAGTCGCGGCGCAACGTCTCGGCGACGGTGAGCGCCTCGCCGGGCTCGCGCACGCGCAGCAGCGCGCCGAACTCCTCGCCGCCGATGCGGCCAAACAAGACGTCCGGCCCCAGGATGCGGGTCGCCGTAGCGGCGAAATTCATCAGCACGGCGTCACCGGCGGCATGACCGAGCCGATCATTGATTGCCTTGAAATGATCGAGGTCGAACAGCAGGATCGCGAGGACCGTGCCGTCGGCGCGACGCTGCGTGGCCAGGTTTTGCGCGTCGGTGAGAAAGGCGCGACGGTTGGCGACGCCGGTCAGCGGATCGACCAGCGCCGCGGTCTTGTGCCGCAGTTCGGTGCGTTCCTTGGTCATGTTGAGCAGCAGAAAAGCCACGACCACGGAGAACAACAGCGTGGCGAAAGACAGAAAGGGATAGAGCGCACTGGCCGTGAATTGATACGCGCCGGCCGGCTGCGGCACCATCAACGTAACCGGCGCACGCGCAACCATGATGGCGCCATAGGCAGACAAGGTGATCGCCGCCGGCCAACGCGACATCAGCGGCTCCGACCGGCCACGCCAGACCTCGTGCGCTGCGGCGAAAGCCAATATCCCCGACAGGATTGTTACCGTAACGGTTCGTAGATTGATGTCGGCGCGAATTTCCGGAATGGCGCAGGCGGCGAGCCAGATCAGCGGCGCCGCGGCGACCATCGTCGCGCGCGGGCGGCGGCCGTCGAATTGGCGCGCACCGACCCAGACCAATCCAATGCCGACCAGAACCGTCACATTCGCGAATTGGATCGACAACCAGTCGGGCACCATGCCGCGCACCGCGACCAGCGCCATACCGATCGCGCACAGCACGAAGGCCGCGCCCCACGTTACCGGCGCCCGCACCGCGCGGTTTTGCAGCCCGGCAAAAGCCAGCAGACCGCCGAGCAGCGCGGTGACGAAGACCGTCACGACCGCTAGAGTAGGAATATCCAGACGCATGATTTTTCCGCACCTACCAATGCCAATTTAGGCATCGGGTGCTTTGATAGGAGTTAGCGTGCACCACTATTGTGCGCGGCAACATTGACTATCGGTAAACGCAATTCCGAGAATGCGCTGGAGTATCCGTTCAATCGCCAACGGTCAAAAAAAGAGCGCGCCGAAGCGCGCTCTTTGGATTCGTTCGAAGCGACGTTGCTTAGCGCTTCGAGAACTGGAACGAGCGGCGGGCCTTGGCCTTGCCATACTTCTTACGCTCGACCACGCGCGAGTCGCGGGTGAGGAAGCCGCCGCGCTTGAGCACGCTGCGCAGATCCGGTTCGAAATAGGTCATCGCCTTGGCAATGCCGTGACGAACGGCGCCGGCCTGCCCCGACAGGCCGCCGCCCGAAACGGTGCAGACGACGTCGAACTGGGTGGTGCGGTTGGCGGCGACCAGCGGCTGCTGGATCAGCATGCGCAGCACCGGACGCGCGAAGAACGCTTCGATGGTACGCGTGTTGACGGTGATCTTGCCGGAGCCCGGCTTGATCCAGACGCGGGCGACCGCGTTCTTGCGCTTGCCGGTGGCGTAAGCTCGGCCCTGCTTGTCGACCTTCTTCTCGTAGGTCGGCGCTTCCGCGGCGGCCGGCTTGAGCTGCGCCAGGCCTTCCATTGACTGTACGGTCTCGGCCACGATCAGGCACTCCTCACGTTCTTGCGGTTCATCGCGGCAACATCGACCTTCTCCGGCTTCTGCGCCTCATGCGGATGCTCGGCGCCCGGATAGACCCGGAGATTGCCGAACTGTACGCGGCCGAGCGGCCCACGCGGCAGCATGCGCTGCACGGCCTTCTCGACGATGCGCTCGGGGAAGCGGCCGTCCATGATCTGCTTGGCCGAACGTTCCTTGATGCCGCCGATGAAGCCGGTGTGGTGGTGGTAGACCTTCTGGTCGCGCTTGCGGCCGGTGAACACGACCTTCGACGCGTTGATGATGATGACATTGTCGCCGTCATCGACATGCGGCGTGTAGGTCGCCTTGTGCTTGCCGCGCAGGCGCATGGCGACGATCGAGGCGAGACGGCCGACGACGAGCCCGGAGGCGTCGATCAGCAGCCACTTCTTCTCGATGTCGGCGGCTTTGGCCGACTGGGTGGTCTTCATGACAAATCCCAAAGAGTGGAAACCGATGGAAAAAGGCGCGGGATGAACCGCGCCAGCGTGGGGGGTATGTACCGGAGCCCACCTGCAGCGTCAACGCCTCTCATTGAATATTAATCTTGCAATATCAATATCTTATAAGAATGGTACAAAATTACCTTCATCTAATCACTTCTGGACCGGCAACGAATAGGTCGAGGTGACATGGGCCACCGGCTCGTCCTCCTGGCCGTCGGTGTAGAGCCAGACCTCGCCGACCGCGAGCCTTTTGCCGACCTTCATCAGCTTGGCATGGGCAATCAGGTCGGCCTGGGACGGCTTGCGCAGGAAATTGATGTTGAGGTTGGTGGTCACCGCCAAAGGCTGCGGCCCGACCGCCGAAAACACCGCGACATACATGGCGAAATCGGCGAGCTCCATCATGGTCGGCCCCGAAATGGTGCCGCCGGGGCGCAAATGGTTCTCGTGGAACGCCTTGCGCACGCGGATGTCGCCGAAACCGACGCGCTCGATCGACAGGCCGCTGCCGGGGAAGAAGGCCTGCGGGAATTCCTTCTCCAGCAGTACGCCGATCTCGTCGGCGCTCATCACGGACGCGCGCATTCGCCTAGCCTCCCCCTGCATTCCGGTCGTTGCCGGTGACGAGTCTTAGAGGGGCATAAGACTTGGCTCAAGAGACGCTCCGCACTCCGCTCATTCCCGCGAAAGCGGAAATCCAGCACAAGTCACACCGGCCGGCGAATGGGACTTCTGGGTCCCCGCTTTTGCGGGGACGAACGGAGAGAGATCACCCCTTCCCATACACCGCGCGCAGTTCGTCCTTGGCCTTCTCCAGCCTGGCCTTGCGCGTCTTCGACAGGCCCTTACCGGCGCGATTGATGTAGAAGGTCAGCATCGACATCGCCGAGCGGTACGGATCCGACTTGCGCCGCCGGCTGCGGTCGGCGGAGCGTTTCAGCGACAGCGCGATCTGGCGCGGCGTCGATTGCGTGAACACACCCTCCTCCAGCGCCAGCGCATCGCTCTCGCGCGTGACGCGTTGCGACCAGCGCCGTCCGCCGCGCGCTTGGGTCTTGCGGCGGCGCGCATGTGACACTTTGCGAATCTTTGCGGTTCTCGCCATGGCCTGCTCCTCCGCCGGCTCAACGCGGTAGCGAAAGCCCTGTTCCGCCCGCCTTTGCAGGACGGCGGCATCGGACTATCCTTGCCACTATAGCCGAACCGGGACCGCCGCATGAACGTCCAGACCGCCCGCGATATCGACAAGACCGCGCCCGTGCTGCTCGTGGAGCGCGACGGCCCGCTCGCCATCCTGACGCTGAACCGGCCGCAGGCGCGCAACTCGCTGTCCGAAGCGCTGTTGGTCGCGCTATCCGAAGCCTGGACGGCGATCGCCGCCGATGCCTCGATCCGCGCCGTGGTGCTCGCGGCCAATGGCCCGGGCTTCTGCGCCGGCCATGATCTGAAGGAACTGACGGCGCGCCGCGCCGACGCCGATGGCGGCCGGGCCTATTTCCGTCAGATCATGACGATCTGCAGCGCCATGATGCAACAGATCGTCAGCCTGCCGAAGCCGGTGATCGCCGCGGTGCAGGGCGTCGCCACCGCCGCCGGCTGCCAGCTGGTCGCAAGCTGCGATCTTGCGATTGCCTCGGACGCCGCAAAGTTCGCCACCCCTGGCGTCGACATCGGCCTGTTCTGCTCGACGCCGATGGTCGCTCTCTCCCGCAACGTGTCGCGCAAGCACGCCATGGAAATGCTGCTCACCGGCGAACTGGTGCCGGCGCAGCGCGCCTATGAGATGGGTCTCGTCAACCGCGTCGTGCCGGCCGGCAGCGAGCGCACCGAGGCCGTCGAGCTCGCCAAACGCATCGCGGCGAAATCGTCCTACACGTTGAAAGTCGGCAAGGAAGCCTTCTATCGCCAGGCCGAAATGAGCCTGTCGGCGGCCTACGCTTACGCCTCGGAAGTCATGACCGAGAACATGATGGCGCGCGACGCCGAGGAAGGCATCTGCGCCTTCATCGACAAGCGCAAGCCGACCTGGGAAGACCGCTGACGCGGCCCGCCTCCGGCACGTTGACCGGCCGATCCGGCCAAATTTCTTCAATTGCGGAAGCGCTGGGTTTCAGGTGTTTATAGACACCATCGGAATCAGCCGTGCCAACAGAGAGGGACTCATGACCCGCACGCTTCTCGCCGCCTTTGTCTTTTCATCGCTGGCGCTCACCGCCGCCTCGGCGCAGGACTTCACCGCCGAACAGCGCGCCGCCTGCAAGGGCGATTATGAAACGTTCTGCAAGGGCACCTTGCCGGGCGGCGGCCGCGTGCTGGCCTGCCTGTCGAAGAACAACGACAAGCTGTCGGCGGCCTGCAAGAAGGTCGTCGCCGACGCCAAGAAATAAGTCGACGTCACCGAGCGACTGCTCCGGCCCGCGCGGCCGGAACGGTCGCCGATATCAATCGGCCAGAATGGTCTCGATCCGCTCGCAGGTCTGGCGCAAGCGCGGCGCCACGAGATCGAGAAACGCCCGGAGCTTCGCCGCCGGATAGCGGCCTTGCGGATAGAGAAGATGGACCGGCGCGGGCTCGGTCTCGTATTCGCGCAACAGGCGAACGAACAAGCCGGCGGCCAGCGCATCGGCGACCTGATAGCTCAGCATCCGCGTGATGCCGAAGCCTGACAATGCGCTGTCGATCGCCGCTTCGGCGGTGTTGACGATCAGCCGCGGCCGCACAGCAGCTTCGACCGCCGCACCGGCGTTGCGAAACCGCCAACGTTCCAGGCTGTCGATGCCGGCGAAGGCGATCACGTCATGCGTCGCGAGGTCGTCCGGCACCGCCGGTTCGCCGCGCCGCGCGAGATAGTCCGGCGTCGCCACCACGATCCGGCGCACCGTTCCGACATTGGTCGCGATCGCACTCGAACTCGGCAGCGCGCCGATGCGAATGGCGACATCGAGGCCTTCGTCGACCAGATCGACCGAGCGATCCGTCAGTTCGAGCCGCACATTGACGTCCGGGTAACGCGCGAGAAATTCGGTGACGAGCGGCAACACATGTCGGCGGCCGAAGACGATCGGCGCGGTCACGCGTAATTCGCCGCGCGGCGCGCTGCCGAGCCCCGCCGCCGATTGCTCGACCTCGGCGAGATCGGCGAGCAGACGTTTGGCGCCGGGCAGATAGCGTTCACCGGCGTCGGTCAGATTGACCGCCCGCGTGGTGCGGTCGAGCAAGCGGACGGCCAGCACCTGCTCCAGTTCGGCGACCGCGCGGGTGACTGCTGCCGGCGAGCGTCGCAACCGGCGCGCCGCGCCGGCAAAACTGCCGCTTTCCGCTACGGCAACGAACACGGCCATGTTGCCGATGCGGTCCATATCGCTATTCCGATTATCGCAATAATTATTTTCAAAATACCATGATTATCGCCGATGGTGAAATGACCAATATTAGGGGCCTCCGAGCCGTTCCGGCTCTCCCTGTTCTGGAAACCAAAATGACCCGTATCACCACCATCGACCCGGCTTCCGCCGGCCCCGCCGCCAAGACCCTGCTCGATGCCGTGCAGAAAAAGCTCGGCGCCACACCCAACATGATGCGCGTGATGGCGACGAACCCCAGCGTCCTCAGCGCCTATCTCGGCTTTGCCGGAGCCCTTTCGGGCGGTCTGCTCGGCGCCAAACTGCACGAGCAGATTGCGCTCGCTGTCGCGCAGGCCAATGGCTGCGACTACTGCCTGGCCGCCCATTCCCTGCTCGGCAAGGGCGCCGGACTGAGCGCGGCCGACATGGCCGCCGCGCGCGCCGGAACGCCGCCAGATCCACGCACGGCCGGTCTCGTGCTCTTGGCCCGACGCCTGGTGGAAACCCGCGGCCGCGCCACCGCCGCCGATATCGCAGCGGCGCGGGCCGCCTCGATCAGCGACGCCGAGATTCTCGAAGTCATCGCCGCCGTCGCGCTCAACGTGTTCACCAATTATCTCAATCTGACGGCCGACACCGAGATCGACTTCCCGCCGGCCGCCAAACTGGCGCAGGCTGCCTGACGCTTTATCATGATCGACGGGTTCGGCCTCCGCGCCGAACCCGTCACGTTGCGCGAGACCGATTACATGACGACCGCCATAAACAATGCCTCGATCGTCTTCACCCCCGCCGTGCAACAGGCGCAGGCCGAGCGTGGCTCGGCGCGGGCTTATGCTGCGCGCGTCGAGGAAGGCTTTGCCGACACGGTGACGCCGGAGCTTGCCGCCTTCATCGCCGAGCAGGACACGGCGTTTCTCGCCACCGCTACCCGGGACGGCGCGCCCTACATCCAGCATCGCGGCGGGCCGAAAGGCTTCATCAAGGTCATCGACGACAAGACACTGGGCTTTGCCGATTATCGCGGCAACCGGCAATACATCACGCTCGCCAACTTGAGCGAGAACGACCGCGCCTATCTATTCCTGCTCGATCCGGCGCGGCGCCAGCGCATCAAGCTGTGGGGCCATGCCCGCGTCGTCGAGGACGACGCCGCTCTGGTCGAGAAGCTGTTCGATGCCGGCTACAAGGCCAAGCCCGAGCGCGCCATTCTGTTCACCATCGACGCCTGGGACGTGAACTGCTCGCAGCACATCGTCACGCGCTTCACGGAAAGCGAAATCGCCGAGGCCATGGGCGGCGTCAGCCGCAAGATCGCCGAACTGGAGGCCGAGAACGCGCGCCTCAGAGCGCTGTTGGCGGAGCGCCAGGAAAACAGCTAAGCATCGGAGCCATGAATCCGACAATGAACCACGACTCCTACCCCGATACGTATATCCGCGGCATTCTCAACACGGTGAAGACCGTCGCCATGGTCGGCTTTTCGCCGAACACGACGCGGCCGAGTTATTTCGTCTTCAAGTATCTCCTGGAGCGCGGCTTCAAAGTAATCCCGATCAACCCGGGCCAAGCCGGCAAGGAATTTCTCGGCCAGACCTGTTACGCCGCGCTCAACGACGTGCCGGAGCCAATCGACATGGTCGATATCTTCCGCGCGTCCGAACACGTCATGCCGATCGTCGAGGACGCGCTGAAGCTCCAGCCGAAGCCGCAGGTGATCTGGACACAGCTCACCGTGCGCAATGACGAGGCGGCGGCGGTCGCCGAGGCTGCGGGCCTCAAGGTGGTGATGAACCGCTGCCCGAAGATCGAGTATGGCCGGCTGTCGTCGGAGATCTCCTGGATGGGCATCAACTCACGCACGCTGTCGAACAAGCGGGCGCAGAATCTCGGCGGCGGCTTTCAGCGCATGGGGCTGGGCGAGGCTGGCGGGAAAAAGAACGACTGACCGGCAGACCTTGGCGAAAACGATCTTTCCCCCGGCCCAGCGATTAAGGTCGTTTTGGCCTCGGTAAAGCCCCTGCCTTGACGCCCTGCCCATCGCCCCCGTTTAATCCTGCCCAATTCGCCGGCGCGATCGCCGGCCGCACGCGAACCACGAGGAAACGACCATGGCCGACGCCGAACGCATCCCCGGATTTGACACGCTCGCCATCCATGCCGGCGCCAAGCCCGATCCGACCACCGGCGCCCGCGCGACGCCGATCTATCAGACCGCGTCCTATGTGTTCGACGACGTCGATCACGCCGCCTCGCTGTTCGGCCTGCAGGCCTTCGGCAACATCTATACCCGCATCGGCAACCCGACTTGCGCCGTGCTCGAGGAACGCGTCGCCGCGCTCGAAGGCGGCACCGCGGGCCTGGCGGTCGCGTCGGGCCATGCCGCGCAGGTTCTTGTCATGCAGGCGCTGCTGATGCCGGGCGACGAGTTCATCGCCTCGCGCAAGCTCTATGGCGGTTCGATCAATCAATTCAACCACGCCTTCAAGAGCTTCGGCTGGAACGTGGTGTGGGCCGATCCCGACGACATCTCGTCGTTCGAACGCGCGGTGACGCCGAAGACCAAGGCGATCTTCGTCGAGTCGATCGCCAACCCGGGTGGCACCGTGACCGATCTCGAGCCGATCGGGGCGATTGCCCGCAAGGCCGGCGTGCCGTTCATCGTCGACAACACGTTGGCGACGCCCTATCTGTGCAAGCCGATCGACTTCGGCGCCGACATCGTCGTGCACTCGCTCACCAAATTCCTCGGCGGCCACGGCAACTCGATCGGCGGCATCATCATCGACGCCGGCACCTTCAACTGGTCGCGCGATAAGAAGTATCCGATGCTGTGCGAGCCGCGTCCGGAATACGCCGGCATCGTGCTGCACGAGACCTTCGGCAACTTCGCCTTCGCCATTGCCTGCCGCGTGCTCGGCCTGCGCGATTTGGGTCCGGCGCTGTCGCCGTTCAACGCCTTCCTGATCTCGACCGGCATCGAGACCTTGCCGCTGCGCATGCAGCGCCATTGCGACAACGCGCTCGCCGTCGCCGACTTCCTGTCAACGCATCCGAATGTCGCCTGGGTCAGCTATGGCGGCTTGGCCGGCGACAAGTATCACGGGCTTGCCAAGAAGTATGTGCCCAAGGGCTGCGGCGCGGTCATGACCGTCGGCCTCAAGGGCGGCTACGACGCCGGCGTCAAGCTGGTGTCGAACGTCAAACTGTTCTCGCATCTCGCCAATATCGGCGACACCAAGTCGCTGATCATCCACCCGGCCTCGACCACGCACCGGCAATTGTCCGACGAACAGAAGACCAAGGCCGGCGCCGGGCCGGACGTGGTTCGCCTGTCGATCGGCATCGAGGACAAGGCCGACATCATCGCCGACCTTGACCAGGGGCTGCGAGCGTAAAGGGCGACATCATGAAAGCCGCCATAACAATCGTTGTGGCGGCTTATGCTTTGACGGTGGCAGCGGCCGCACAAGCTCCACTGGTTTATCTCCGCGACATCGACCCCAGCATCCGCCAGGACATGCACTACGCCGGCCGCGACAATTTCACCGGCCGGCCCTTGCCCGGCTACGACGCGGCCGAATGCCTGCTGCGCCGGCCCGTCGCCCTGGCGCTCAAGCGCGTGCAGGCCGATCTCGCCAAAGCGGGCTACTCGCTGAAGGTCTATGACTGCTATCGGCCGACCCGCGCCGTCGCCGCCATGGCGGCCTGGGCGCGCAATCCGCACGCCACGCCGGATACATCGCGGTTCTATCCGAGGCTCGACAAGTCGAAGCTGTTCGCGCTCGGCTACATCTCCGGCCACTCGGCGCATTCGCGCGGCGTCGCCATCGATCTCACCGTCGTGCCGCTGAATGCGCCACCGGTCGCATCCTTCGACCCGGCCAAACATTACAGCCCCTGCACCGCGCCGCAGGCCGAGCGCGCGCCGGATAACTCGCTCGACATGGGCACCGGATTCGACTGCTTCAGCGTCAAGAGTTGGACTGCCAGCGGTTCGATCACGCCGGCGCAGAAAGCCAACCGTCGCATCCTGTGGGAGGCCATGCACCGCCACGGCTTTACGAATTACAAGCGCGAATGGTGGCACTTCTCGTATGACCGCGCCGACGACGGCGTGGCGTTCGATACGCCGATTAGGGCGCGATAGCGGGTCAGGCTCTCTTCAGCGTCTTCGCCACGTAATCGGCGATCCGCGCCAGCGTCGCCTCCTGCGTCCAGATCGCGATGACTTTCTCGTCGGTCGCGGCGCCGCTCAAAGCCAGGCGCTCGCTCGCCGGCTGACGGATCTGGGCCTTGGTCTGGGCGAAGGCCTCCGGCGACAGCGCGGCATAGGTGCGCGCGAGCCGTATCGCACGCGGCATCAGCTCCCAGCCATCGACCACCTCGTCGATCCAGCCCTTGATCAGCGCATCGTCGCTGGCATAGGTGCCGGCGCCGAGCGCGAACTCGGCGAGATAATTCGGCGGCACCACGGTCCGCACGATCTCGAAGGCCAAAGCCGGCAGCGGCACGCCGACCTGCAATTCGGTGATGCCGACGCGGCCGCTGTAGCGCGCCATGACCCGGCGGTCGGCGCAGGCCGCGAGCACCGCGCCGCCGGCAATGGCGTGGCCGTTGACCGCGGCGACCACCGGCTTCGGACAGAAAAACACCGCATCGTAGAGCTGGTGCAGCCGAGGCAGGAACTCGCGCACGTAGTCGGCGCCTCCGGCGCTCAGGCGCTTGAGATCGACGCCGGCGGAAAACATCTTGGCCTTGCCGTTGTCCTGCCCGGTCAGCACCACCGCCTTGATGTCGGCGTTGCCGCGCAGTTCGCCGAACAGCACGGCCAGCGCCTCGCAGAATTCAAGATCGAGCGCGTTGGCCTTGCCGTGCTCCAGGGTGACAATGGCGACGCCATCGTCGAGGCGCATGTTGATCATGCGCCCTGCTCCACCGCCTTGAGCACCGGCACCGCCGCCCGGCGCGACAGCCTTTGCGCATGCACGATCGCCGTGGTCAGCACCACGATCGCCAGCATCTGGTGCGGCAGCGCAAGGTGAAGCGGCACTTGGTGCAATAGCGTGACAATACCGAGCGCGGCCTGCAGCGTGACGAGACCGAACACGATCAGCGCGCCGCCGGCGGCGCGGCCGCTCTTCCAGGCGTCAAAGGCGTGCCAGCCCGCGACCAGCCAGATGGTGTAAGCCAGCATGCGGTGATCGAACTGCACCGTCAGCGTGTTCTCGAAAAGATTGCGCCAGGCCGGATCGATATGCCACAGCCGCGCCGCTTCCGGGATGAAGGAACCGTCGATCAGCGGCCAGGTGTTGTAGATCAGCCCGGCATCGAGGCCGGCAACCAGCGCGCCGAGGTAAATCTGCAGCAGCACGAGGCACGCGATCAGCAATGCCGCAACGCGCAGCCGCGACGGCGCCGTCTCGATGCGCGCCTTCAGTCCTTGCGCGGTCCACAGCACGGCGAAATAGATGGCGCAGGCCAATGTCAGATGAAACGCCAGGCGATATTGCGACACGCTGGTGAGTTGCGTGCCTTTCAATCCCGACGACACCATCCACCAGCCGACCGCGCCTAATGCCGCGCCGCCGGCGAAGATGGTCCACAGCCGCGCCTTCAGCCCCGGCGGAATCATGCCGCGCCACAGGAAGAACAGGAACGGCACGAGGAACACGAATCCCGTGGTGCGGGCGAGCAGCCGGTGCGACCACTCCCAGAAATAGATCACCTTGAAGGCATCGAGCGACATGCCCTTGTTGAGCTCTTGGTATTGCGGGATCTGCTGATACTTGGCGAACTCGGCCTGCCAGTCGCCTTGTGACAACGGCGGCAGCACGCCGGTCACCGGCTTCCACTCGGTGATCGACAGCCCGGATTCCGTGAGCCGCGTCGCGCCGCCGACCGCCAGCGTCAGAAAGATCATGGCGGCGACGCAATAGAGCCAGACGCGCACCGCGCCGGTGTTCGGCGGAACGGCGGTTGAGGACGGCGTGAGTTTCATGATGCGGATCGCGGCGAAAAGCGGCCTTGCGGCAGGCGGTGCCGACCATATAGTCAGGAGCGCCGGGTTAGGCAAATGCGGCAGGGTTGCCGCATTTGACCGCCTCGGCCGCCCCGTTCTGGAGACGACATGCCGATCCACTTGCCCGTCCGCTTGCGCAAATTCATCGGCGCCATCGCGCTTCTGGTGCTGGTCATGGTCTGGGCGCTCGTCGCCATGGCGCTGGCGCAATCGGCGCTGACCGATATCAACGGCTTCGTCGCCGCGCTCTATTACATCGTCGCCGGGCTCGGCTGGGTGCTGCCGGCGATGCCGATCATTTCGTGGATGTCGAAGCCCGATAAGGCGAAGGTCTGACGCTGCCACCATGCTCGACACCGTCACCGACAATCCGTCGCGCAACCGGTTCGAACTGCAGACGTCCGCAGGCCTCGCCATCGCCAATTACCGCCGCGACGATCGCAGCATCACCATCACCCACACCGAGGTGCCGCGCGCGGTCGAAGGCCGCGGCGTCGGCTCCAAGCTGGTCAAGGGCATGCTCGACCTGATCCGCCAGGAAGGCCGCAAGGTCGTGCCGCGCTGTTCCTTCGTTGCCGCCTATATCAGCCGCCATCCGGAATATCGCGATCTGGTCTGAGCAACGGCCGATTGCCTTACTCGACATTCCGCCGCAGCGAAGCGGTCCATTCCGGAATCCACCCATCGAAAATGCGCCGCCACGACTCCGCTTCGTGCGCTGCGGCATCGAGCGCAACGGACCATTCGACAAACGTGCGTTCGCCGTCCGTCACCGGGCGCACATGCAGCGTTCCCTCGTAACTGACGGGCGTCAAAGGCGCAGCGTCCGGCGCCAATGCCTTTGGAAACGGCAGCGGCTCGAGCCCCGCATAGGAGAACGTACGCTCGCGATCGGAATGCCGCGTCAGGCGCTGGCGCACCCAGAGACCGCGATAACAGAAGCGACGCACGGCGCCCTCTTCGTCGCCGCGACGCCCATCCTCGATCTCGCTCGCGGTGACGCCCTCGATATAGGCTGGATAATTGTTGAAGTCGCGGATCAGCGACCAGACACGTTCGACCGGCGCATCGAGCACGGTGCTGAAATGAGCGGTTGTCATGAGGTCCTCCTGTTGTCGCGATCAGCTTTCGCTTGCGCCGCGTCCGGACGACACCCGATTTCTGCCGATCCCCCTCATCGAAACGACGTTTCGCCGGCGTCACTTCCGCAGCTTCTCGACTTCCTCGACCGTTCGCCCGGCCCGCGCGCGATAGACAGGCAGCGACCAGCCGTAATGCAACGCCAGCGCGCGAACGATGAAACAGAGCGCGAAGCCGGCGCCGGCGGCGACCGCGTTCACCGCGCCCAGCGCCGCCAGTGAGACATAGGCTGTCGCGCCGAGCAGCGCCGCGGTGACGTAGACTTCCTTACGCAGCACCAGCGGGCTTTCGCCGCCGAGAATGTCGCGGATGACGCCGCCGAAGGTCGCCGTCGTCACGCCCATGGCGATGGCGATGAAGCCGCCGGTGCCGGCCGTCAGCGCCTTGTCGGCGCCGATGACGCAGAACAGCGACAGCCCCGCCGCGTCGAGCCACAGCAGCGCGCGATAGCGCGACTCCGGAATATGCGCGAGGAAGAAGGTAGCCGCCGAAACGACGACGCAGATCGCCAGCGACGCCGGCTGCTGCACCCAGAACACCGGCAATTGGCCGAGCATCAGGTCGCGCAGGCTGCCGCCGCCGATGCCGGTCGCCGCGCCGAGCAGGATGAAGCCGAAAATGTCCATGCGCTTGCGCGACGCGACCAGCGCGCCGGTCACCGCGAAGATTGCGACGCCGAACCAGTCGAGCGCCATGAGCCATGAATCGGGCATTGTGGCTCGACTATATCACCTCCCTCGGCGACTTCGCCGGCCCACCAAGTCGTAGCCGGCTGGAGCCGGGCGACATCCGGGACCGGTCCGTCATCCAGCGGCGCCCTGACTTTTTATTCCTACTTCCTCTCGACTTCCATCCTATGACTTAATACCCTTATTCCGCCTGCCCCTCCGAGGGGTGCGAACCGGTTGCTCCGGCTCGTGGGGGTGGGCGCGGCGCCCGCGGCTCGTGCCCTCGCAAGGCATGAGGCCCGGGCGGCGCCGGGGCTCCGCCCGCCGGCACTATGACCGGCCGCGAGGAGCTCGC
>JAFECJ010000029.1 GCA_018242205.1 Pseudomonadota bacterium | reverse complement strand
AGCACGGCACGCTGGCCGCCGAGCCAGGCGCCGGCGGCCAGCGCGATGCCCTCCTCCTCGGTCGTCAGCACGACGTCGTGGATGCCGGGATCGGCGCGCACGCGGTCGATCAGCCGGGCGTGGCCGGCATCCGGCACATAGCCGACCTGGCGGATATCGGCGCGCTTCAGCGTGGCGTAGAGCTTATCCGGCCAGTCGACGGCCGCCGCGGGCGCATTCATTCGTTGCGTTCCTCAATGCCGTCGGCCGGCCGCGTGCCGTCCTCGTCTTCCTCTTCCTTCACCGGCACGGCATAGACGCCGGTTAGCCAGCGGTTCAGGTCTATATCGGCGCAGCGCTTGGAACAGAACGGCTTGAACGCGACGTCGGTCGCGGTGCCGCAGATCGGGCAGCGCATGGTGGCGGTCTTTCGGATCGGCTTGTTCATCCGCCCAATATAATCATTTCCGGCGCGCATCGAGAGCGCGCAGTTCGGTTTTCAGAATCTTGCCGTAATTGTTCTTCGGCAGGGCGTCGACGAAAACATAGTCCTTCGGCCGCTTGAAGCGGGCGATCCGTGCCAGGCACAGCGCGTCGAGCTCGGCCGCCGCCGCCGCGCCCACCACATAGGCGACCACCGCTTCGCCCCAGTCGGCATCCGGCCGGCCGATGACCGAGACCTCGCGCACGGCCGGGTGCGTCAACAGCACCTCCTCGATCTCGCGCGGATAGATATTGGAGCCGCCGGAAATGATCAGGTCCTTGGAGCGGTCCTTGAGCGTCAGATAGCCCTCGGCGTCGAAGGCACCGACGTCACCGGTGTGCAGATAGCCGCCGCGCAGCGACTCTTCGGTCGCCGCTTCGTTGCGCCAATAGCCGGCCATGACGACATCGCCGCCCACCAAAATTTCGCCGGTCTCGCCGGCCGGCAAAGCCTGGCCGTCGGCGCCGGCGACGATCACATCGACGCAGGCATAAGGCTTGCCTGCGGAGGCGAGCCGCTCGCGCCAGCGCGGATGATCGCGCTCGGCGATATCCTGCCTGGTCAGCGTGGCGATGGTCATGGGCGACTCGCCCTGGCCATAGATCTGCGCCAGCCGCGGGCCGAAACGATCGAGCGCCTTGAGGCAATCCTCGACATACATCGGCGCGCCGCCCCAGATCAAAGTGCGGATGTTGTTCGCGTTGCACTCGGCAGCGCTGTCGACCAGCCGCTTGATCATGGTCGGCGCCGCGAACATCGAAATGTTCGGCCAGCGATCGAATAGCGCAAAGATCTCGTCCGGCTCGAAGGCGCCGGATTCCGGCACGATCTGCACGCCGAGCCGCGCGACATGCTGCATGATGTAAAGGCCGGAGCCGTGGCTCATCGGCGCCGCGTGCAGGATGGCGTCGCCCGGTGTCACCGGATCGACCTCGGCGCCATAGGCGTAACTCGCGATCGCGATATTACGATGCGTCAGCATCGCGCCCTTCGGCCGGCCGGTGGTGCCGGAGGTGTAGAACAGCCAGGCGAGCTCATCGCCCGCGCATGGTACGACGTCGATGGCGTCGGCGGCGAACAGCGCGTCATATTCGGCGCCGCCGATGACGATCATGCGCTCGAGCGAGGACGGCGCATGCGGCGCGATGTCGGCGTCGAGGCCCTTCGAGGCGAAGCAGATGCGCGCACCGGAGTGCTCGAGGATGTAACCGAGTTCGGCGCCATGCAGTTTGGCGTTGGCCGGCACCGCGGCGCAGCCGGCGTGCCAGACGGCGTAAAGCAGCGTCAGATACTCAGGCGCGTTCTTGGCGGCGATGGCGACGCGATCGCCCGGTTGAAGTTTGAGTTTGTCGCGCAGCGCACCCGCGAGCCTGGCCGCCCGCAGCGCCAGTTCGCCATAGGTCATGACCACGCGGGGCCCGAGCGCCGCAGCGGGCATATGAGGATGAGACAGGCCGGAGCGCGTGAGCCACGAGGCCAGGTTCATTGACGTCCTCCCATGTCCGCGCCCTCTCGACGGGGCGCGTTACATGTTGCGCGATACGCGCCTCAGGCGCTCACCGCATTCAGCCAGCCGAAGCGGATCGGATAGCCTTCGCCGCCGAGCAGCGCCATCGTCTCATAGAGCGGCAGACCGACGACGTTGGAATAGGAACCGACCAGTTTGACGATGAAGGTACCGGCAATGCCCTGCGCGGCATAGCCGCCGGCCTTGCCGCGCCATTCGCCACAAGCGAGGTACGACTCAATGTCTTCCGACGACAGCCGCTTGAAGCGCACGCGGGTCTCGACCAGCCGCTGGCGGAAGCTTTCCCGCGGCGTCACCAGACAGATCGACGTATAGACGCGATGATTGCGGCCGGAGAGCAGACGCAGGCACTGCTGCGCCTCATCGAGCAATTCGGCCTTCGGCAGGATACGGCGGCCGACCGCGACCACGGTGTCGGCGGCAAGGATGAAGGCGCCGCGCAGCTCGTCGTCGAGCCGGATGTTGTCGAGGGCGACCTGCGCCTTCTCCTTGGCCAGCCGGTTGGCATAGGCGCGCGGGATTTCGCCGCGCTTCGGCGTCTCGTCGACGTCGGAGGGCTTGAGCGCATCGGGCTCGATGCCGGCCTGGTTGACGAGCGCCAGGCGCCGCGGCGAGCCGGAGGCGAGGACGAATTTCGGACGGCCGATCATGGGGTTAACGATACCGCCAGGGGAATGAATAAAGCGTTCGAATGGCCGCGGAAACTAGCGGATGGAGGGGGGAAGCGCAAACGACAGGGTAAGAAGCGGCGCGGGCTCTCCTCTTTCCCCTCTCCCCTTGGGGGAGAGGGTGCCCGAGCGAAGGCGAAGCCGAACGAGGGCGGGTGAGGGGTCAGGATCACGTCTGGCGCCGCCCCCTCACCCGGCTCGCAGCTATCGCTGCTCGCCACCCTCTCCCACGAGGGGAGAGGGGAAGCGCGATTGACGCACCGCCCTACTCATTCCCCCGACCCTCGGTGCCGAAGCGGTCGCGGATCTGCTTCAGCAACTGATCGCGGACAGCGCGATAGGCCTCGAGCTTCTGCTCGCGCGAGCCTTCGATGCCGGTCGGATCGACCGTCGGCCAGTATTCGACGTCGGAGGCCACCGTGCGCGTGAGATCCAGCGCCTTGTGATGCGCTGGCGGCGACAACGTGACGATGAGATCGAAGTTGAAGCCTTCGAGGTCTTCCAGCTCCTCGAAGTCAATCGGCCGGTGCCGTGAAATGTCGATGCCGAGTTCGTCCATCACGGCGACGGCGAAGGGATCGAGATCGCCCTTCTGCACGCCAGCCGACTGCACATAGACCGACTTGCCGAACAACTGTTTGAACAGGCCTTCGGCCATCGGCGAGCGCACGGCGTTATAACCGCACGCGAACAACACTGCCTGCGGCCGCGAGGGGGCCATTATTGTTCCGCTCGTCCCCGCGGATGCGGGGACCCAGCCTTTGCCAAACACGCTTGCCTGAATCTAGACCCCCGCTTTCGCGGGGGTGAGCGGAGATAGGTACGAGCGCCAATCATGACGCTCACCCCTTCCAGTGCAGGACGCAGATCAGCGTGAACAGGCGACGCGCGGTGTCCATGTCGAGCGTCACCTTGTCCTTGAGCCGCTCCATCAGGATGCGCGAGCCTTCGTTGTGAATGCCGCGCCGGCCCATGTCGATCGCTTCGATCTTGTCGGGCGTCGCCGTGCGGATCGCCTGATAGTAGCTGTCGCAGATCATGTAGTAGTCCTTCACGATCCGGCGCAAAGGCGACAGCGAGAACAGATGCGCCATGACCGGCGTGCCGTCCTCGAGGCGAATATCGAAGACCAGCCTGTTGTCGTTGATGCTGAGATTCAGCGTGTAAGGCCCGCTGTCATGATCAACCGGCTTGAAAAGATTCTGCTCGAGCAGATCGTAGATCGCGACCGCGCGTTCGTGTTCGACATCGGGGTTCGAGCGGCCGATCGAGGCCTCGTCCAAAGTCACGCCGACAAGACGTTGCTTCATCGCCGCCGGCGTCGGCTTCTTGTCGCTCATGTCAGGACCCCGGCAGGTTCAGGCGGATGGCGACGGAGCGCGAATGGGCATCGAGCCCTTCCGCCTTGCCGAGCGCGATGGCCGCGGGACCGAGGGCGCGAAGCTGCTCCGGACCGCACTTCAGCAAGGACGTCCGCTTCATGAAATCGAGCACGCCGAGCCCGGACGAGAAGCGCGCCGAGCGCGCCGTCGGCAGCACGTGGTTGGAGCCGGCGACGTAATCGCCGATAGCCTCAGGCGTATGCGCGCCGATGAAGATGGCGCCGGCATTGCGGATGCGCGCGACGAAGCGTTCGGGATCGTCGGTCGCGAGCTCGAGATGCTCGGGCGCGAGACGATCTGTCAGCGCAATGGCGTCGTCGATCTGGCCGACCAGGATGATGGCGCCGAAGTCACGCCACGACGGCGCGGCGACGGCGGCACGCGGCAGTGTCTTCAACTGCGCCTCGACCGCCTTCTCCACGTTGGCGGCGAGCCGCTCGTCGTCGGTGATCAGGATCGATTGCGCGCTGACATCGTGCTCGGCCTGCGCCAAAAGATCAGCGGCGATCCAGTCCGGATTGCCGGTCTTGTCGGCGATGATCAGGACTTCGGAGGGCCCGGCGATCATGTCGATACCGACCTGGCCGAACACGACGCGCTTGGCCGCCGCGACATAGGCATTGCCGGGACCGACGATCTTCGACACCGGTGCGATCGTCTCGGTGCCGTAGGCCAGCGCCGCCACAGCCTGAGCGCCGCCGATGCGGTAGATCTCGTCGACGCCGGCGAGCTTGGCCGCCGCCAGCACCAACGGCGCGAGTTTGCCATCCGGCGACGGCACCACCATGACGAGGCGTTCGCAGCCGGCGACCTTGGCCGGGATCGCGTTCATGAGAACGGACGACGGATAAGCGGCCGTACCGCCCGGAACGTAAAGGCCGGCGGCTTCGATGGCGGTCCAGCGCGTGCCGAGCTCGACGCCGAGCGCGTCGGTGAAGCGGTCGTCCTTCGGCTTCTGCCGCAGGTGATAGGCTTCGATGCGGTCGCGCGCGAGTTTGAGCGCGTCGAGCGCGGCCTTGTCGCAGGCGGCGACGGCGGCATCGACCTCGGCGGCGGTGACGCGCAGACCAATCTTGCCGAGGTCGACCCGATCGAATTTGACAGTCAGCTCGATCAGCGCCCGGTCACCCCGCACCTGCACGTCGGCGATGATGGCGCGTACCGCCTGCTCGACATCGGCCGCAGCTTCGCGTTTGACGCCGAGAAAAGCGCGGAAGCGCTGGTCGAAATCCGTTTGGCGGGCATCTAGGCGAATGGGCATGGCTAAATGGCTTCGGTTTCAGGCTCAGGCGGACATTCCCGCCACAGCCATGGTCAATGGCGTGCGGGTCCCGATCCGTCAACCTCGCCGGCCGATCAGTCCTTGGCCTCGACGGCGTGCACGGGGCGGCCGGTACAGGTCCAGACCGGCCCCAGATCGGCCAGTTCGACCTCCAGGCATTCGACCTCCAGCCGCATGGCGGCGTCGCCGGAGAAGATCAGGCTGACGATGCCGGACGGCGCGTCGGTCGGCATGAACTCGACCGCCAGGAGGTTGAGCACCGCATCCTTGCCGGTCGGGTCGACGCCGCGGCATTTGAAGGACTGCACCCGCTCGAAGCGCAGCGCCGAGCGGCGGCGGCAATTCTGCGGCCTTTCCGCGATGGCCTGCTCCCAGTCGAAGCGATTGAGGCCGAGCACCAGCCGTTTGGCCTTGGGCTGCCAGATCACGTCGGCGACCTTGACGGCCGCGTCCTGCAGATGGGTCGAGACGACTTCGAGGTCCTCTTCGTCGAGGACGGCAAATTTCAAAGGTGCGGCTACGCGGTCCATGGCTCAAAGCTCCCGTCGCCCCATGAAACTAGGCAACGGTCCGCGTGGCCGCAAGGTCGGCCGGATACCGGGTTAGCCGCTGATACGCTCGATATTGGCGCCGCAGGCCGCGAGCTTCTGCTCCAGCCGTTCGAAGCCGCGGTCGAGATGATAGACACGGTTGACCGTGGTCTCGCCTTCAGCGGCCAGCGCCGCGATCACCAACGATACCGAGGCGCGCAGGTCGGTTGCCATCACCGGCGCGCCCTTCAGGCGCTTGACGCCCTCGATGGTGGCGGTATCGCCGTTGAGCTGAATCTGGGCGCCGAGGCGAGCCAGTTCCTGCACGTGCATGAAGCGGTTTTCGAAGATGGTCTCGGTAATGTGCGACGTGCCTTCGGCCCGCGTCATCAGCGCCATCAACTGCGCCTGCAGGTCGGTCGGGAAGCCGGGGAACGGCGCGGTGGTGACATCGACCGGCTTCAGGCCACTGCCGTTGCGGGCAATGCGAATACCCTCGTTGGTCGGCGTCACGGTGGCGCCAGCCTTGGCGATAACGTCGAGCGCGGCCTGCAGCAGTTCCGGCCGCGCATGCTGCAGCAGCACATCGCCGCCGGTCATGGCGACCGCCATGGCGTAGGTGCCGATCTCGATGCGGTCGGGCAGCACCGAGTGACGCGCGCCATTGAGCCCTGCGACGCCCTCGACGACGATGCGTGAGGTGCCGGCGCCTGAAATCTTCGCGCCCATCTTGGTCAGGCAGTCGGCGACGTCGGTGATTTCCGGTTCGCGTGCCGCGTTGTCGATCACGGTGGTGCCCTTGGCCAGCACCGCGGCCATCAAGGCGGTATGCGTGCCGCCGACGGTGACCTTCGGGAAATTGATCTCGCCGCCGCGCAGGCCGTTTTTGGCGCGGGCGATGACGTAGCCGCCTTCGATCTCGATCTGCGCACCGAGCTTTTCCAGCGCCATGATCAGGAGATCGACCGGCCGCGTGCCGATCGAGCAGCCGCCCGGCATCGACACCTTGGCTTCGCCCATGCGCGCGACGAGCGGCGCGATGACCCAGAAGCTGGCGCGCATGGTCGAGACCAGCTCATACGGCGCCGTCGTATCGACGATGTGCTTGGCGGACAGTTCGATGGTGCGGCCGATATTCGGCTCGGCGCCGGCGCGCTTGCCGGCGATCATGACGTCGACGCCGTGATTGCCGAGGATGCGCTGCAACTGGATGACGTCGGCGAGCCGCGGCACGTTCTCAAGGGTAAGCCGGTCCTCGGTCAGCAGGCTGGCGATCATCAAGGGCAGCGTGGCGTTCTTGGCGCCGGAGATCGGAATGGTGCCGTTGAGCCTCTCGCCGCCGACGATTCGAATTCGGTCCATGGTCGCCCCGCTTGAGCCTGCCGGCCCGGAAAATCCCGGCTGATATAGGGGCGGTCTAGACCGGCCGCCTTACCGCCGCAAAGCCAAATTGGCCGACGGGTTACCGGCCCCCGCCACCCCCTGATCGCCCGCCAATACGGCGAAAGTCCGATTTCGGTTCCGCCTAGTCGCGTTTGCCCGGCTTTTCCGACCCTTCGGCGTCCCGAGCACGTTCCTGCGCCTTGCGGCGCTTGAGGTTTTCCCGCAAGGCGGCCGCCAGCCGCGCCTCGCGGGCCGCATTCTGGGCGTTCTTGCCGGATTTCGGGGGCGGGTCGTTCTGGTCGGTCATCGTGGCTGTATGTATTGGGCGATCCAGCAGTTTCGCAAGTTCACCTAATCTTCAGACCTTGTGCTCAGGTTGCCTTGCGTTTAAAGGGGCGCCTGTGGCAGTTTCCGCCGCGTTCGCGAGGGGCCCTGGCGCCCTGACCCGCGTCCCTTCTGCTGCCGTAGCTCAGTGGTAGAGCACCTCATTGGTAATGAGGAGGTCGAGTGTTCAATCCACTCCGGCAGCACCATCCCGTTCCCTGACCATCAGCCTGTCTTGCCTTCCAGCCAGCCGATGCCCGCCGCCAGCCGCGGCGGCCAGAGGATGAGCGTGAGCCGGCTCATCACCGCCGGATAGCGGCGCGTCAGCCAGGCCAGACCGACTTGCTGCACGAAGACGGCGCAGACGATGAGCGTCAGGAACCAGGTGAGAAAGTGGTAGCGCGCGGTGTCGGCGTAGAAAAGCGCGACCGCATGCTGCGCCAGCGCCGCCCCGCCGATGAGCCGCAGCCACGGATCGAAGCCGCGGCCGCGGATCACCACATAGACGAGCATGGCGACCCCGGCGGCATTGAGCGGCACGGTCCAGGCCGACTCGGCCGGTCCCGACAGCCAGTGGACGATCTGCAGTATCGCGCGAAGCAAAAGACCGCCACTGACATCGAACGTCACCAGTTCGCGCATCGCGCCAAGCCAGGCCGACGGCGGCATCACCAGAAGGTTGCTGTCCTGGGCATTCGAACTGAACAACACGAGCGCGTGGCCGAACACCCAGTTGTGCAGCGCCATGGAGAACACCGGCAAGGCGCCGAGCGATAGACCCGCCAGACGCCGCCATTGCCTGAGGTGAGCGGCCCAGAGCCACGCACCGCCGAGCACCACGAAAGCGGCGACAACGACGATCGGCTTCATCGCCACGCCGAGAACGATCAATAGCGCCCCGAAGAATGCCGAAGCGAAACGGTTGCGCGGTCCGACTTCATTGTCGCCGAGCAGCGGCACAAGGCCAGCGATCAACAGGATATAGGCCATCGGATCGGCAAAGCCGCGCGCCGCCCATTTGGCGTAATCGATGAAACTGGTGCCGAAAATGGTGCCGATCGGAATCACGAAAAGGATGGCAAGCGTCAGCGGCCACGGCGGCGACAGGAAGCGGCGGAACAGCGCCAGCGCGAACAACGGAAACGCGAGAACAAGCGAGAGATAGCCGAGATAGGAATCGCCGAACACGATGTGCTCGAGCGCGCGGAAATAGCGCAGGCCTGGGCCGCCGTAATAGAACACGCGCTCGCCGCCTTCGAGGAAACCGGCCCAGTCTCCGGCCAGCAGCTTTTGCAGAATGGCGCGCCCGACGCTGTCGTAGAACATGCCGTCGTCGCCACCGTCGAACGGCCGCACGCCGCCGAGGAAGCTGGCATCGTCGATGGCGATCACCAGCGCGGCCAGCGCGATCAGGACGAGCGGCACGGCGGCGCGCCTCGGTTTCACGCGAACGAGCGCGATGACCAACGCGACAACGGTCAGCAGCTTGATGAGTGGCTGCGTCCATTGCAGGAGCCTTACCTTGAGCGGTCCCTGCATATGCATCGCCAGCGTATCGGGCTTGATGGCGATGCCGACGACACGGCGCCCTGCATCGACTGCCGTAATGGCGCGGCAACCGTCACCGCTCGCCGGTGCGAAGTGATTATCGGCGCCTTCCCATAGAATCTCGCCGCGCCAGCACAATTGCCCGCCCGCATAGGCCGCCGGCAGTCTGATCGTTACGAACCACGGCATGGTGAGCCGCCAGCGGTCGTAGCCTTTCCAGAAGCGGCCGTCGCGGCGTGCGCGCTGCACATCGCTGACCGGATACCAGTTGAGCCACATGTCGTTGATGAAGCCGAACCGTTGCCAGACCGGATCGGACAGATCGAACGACGTGACAGTGCGCGACATATCCGAGCGGTGGAAGATGCCGTCAGCGGCGAAGGCAAAGGCGCGGTCGGGTGGGCCTTCATGGCGCCAGCAGCCGGGGATGGCGGCATCGCAGCGCTTGTCCGGCGGATACTGCTTGTCGAAGGCGTCGGCCAGCGCGCGATAGACGTCCGCCGGCAACTCGCGCTGCAGCGTTCCGCCCGGCAGGAAGACGTTGAAGCCTTCAGCGATGCGCGGCGGCGCGAACACGGCCTGGGCGCCGATGCCGACGATGGCGATGGCCAAGGCCGCGCCCCAGGCCTGCGGCGTGGCGCGCACGGTCCCGGTGAAAACCGCCACCGCCGCGACGACCAGCAACGCATAGATCGCGATGTCGATGATCGGCGGACCGGCCGACGCGACGACCAGGGCCAGCACGACGAGCTTGAGCCCGGTCTGCCGGACTTTCTGCCGAACCTGCGGCTCGCTCGATGCGTTGGCGGGGGCCGATTGCATGGCGCATGAGATAGCATCAAGGCGGCACGGTCGCCAATCGCGGGCCACGATTAACCGGCTAGAAAATCTCGCAAATCTGCGCCGGGCCGCGCATTGGCCGGGGCCAAAATCCCATGCTAGAAGCCGCCTGATGTCCACCGCCCTGTCGCAGAACAAGAAAAGCGAAATTGCGTTCTTCGACAGCCACGCGGCGTCGGAGGGCTACGACGTCTTCACGCCCGCCACCAACGAACGCATCGCCGCCATCGTGACCCGGCTCGGCCGCTTCAAGCCTGGCGTCCGCATCGCCGATCTCGGCTGCGGCTCCGGCGTCTTCACCGCCCTGTTGCGCCGGCGCGGCTTCGACGCGATCGGACTCGATCTGAGCCCCCGCCTCGTCCGCAGCGCGCGCGAGACCTATCCGGACATCGATTTCCGCGAAGGCGACCTCGAACATCTGCCATTCGCCGACGACAGTTTCGACGGCGTCGTGCTGGCAGGCGTGCTGCACCACCTGCCCGACTGGACCGCTTGCATCACCGAGATCAAACGCATCCTCAAACCGGGCGGTCGCTTCGTCGCCTTCGATCCGAACCGCATGAACCCGGCGATGTATCTGTATCGCGATCCGTCGTCGCCGCTGTATTCGTCGATCGGTGTCACGCGCAACGAGCGGCTGTTGCTGGCGGACGATCTGCTCAATGCATTCCGGCGCGCGGGCTTTCATGTGAATTGCGAATATCACTCCGGCCTGAAGTACCGCTATATCGCCGCCGCGAAGCTGCGCTGGCTGCTGCCGCTCTATAATCTCGTCGACAGCGTCTTGTTCGCACCCTCGTTCATGGCCCGGCTGCGCGCCTTCATCTTCACGTCCGGCGAAAAGCCGAAGGAGATCGCGTGATTCGAATCGGCATTGTCGGCCTCAATTACGGACGCACCGTGCTGCTGCCGGCATTCCGCATGGATTCGCGGTGCACCGTCGTCGCGCTGGCGGGCAGCAACGAGGCACGCGCCGCCGAGCACGCCCGCTCCGTCAACGTGCCGAAGGCCTATGGCGACTGGCGCGCGCTGATCGCCGACAAGGACGTCGACGCCGTCATCATCGCCACGGTGCCGAGCCTGCAGACCGAAATCGCGCTGGCGGCGCTCAATGTCGGCAAACCGGTGTTCGCCGAGAAGCCGATGGCGTCGACACTCGACGAGGCGCGCGCCATGCGCGACGCGGCCGACAAGAGCGGCCTGCCGACCGGTATCGACTTCAACTTTCATGAGATCGCCGCCTGGCAGCGCGTCAAGGCGCTGCTCGACGGCGGCGCGATAGGCAAACTGCGCCACGTCACCGTCCATTGGCACGTGGAGAATTACGCCATCCAGCACCGGATGCGGAACTGGAAGACCTTGCGTGACGACGGCGGCGGCGTGCTCGGCAACTTCGTCTCGCATTGTTTCCACTATCTTGAATGGTTCGCCGGCCCTCTCGCCAGCTTGCAGGCCCGCGTCGGCGGCTTGCCCGGCGACAGCGACCTCGACACCACGGCGGCGATGGCGCTGCAATATGCGAACGGTCCGCAGGTCAGCCTGAGCATGAGCTGCGCCTCTTTCCGCGGGCCGGGCCATCGTATCGAGTTCTACGGTGAAGACGGCACGCTGGTGCTGGACAACCGCACCGCGGACTACATGCGCGGCTTCGTGCTGAGCCATGCCAAGCGGCCGGGCGAACTGACAGTCATCCCGGTCGAGGATCCGGCCGATGCCGGCCAGCCGGACGGACGCATCGCGCCGGCTTCCCGGCTGGCGGCCAAATTCGTCGATTGCCTGGTCGAAAAGCCCCGCTATAAGCCCAACGCTGCGCCGGATTTCGCGGCCGGCTTCCGCGTGCAACAACTGATCGACGCGGCCCAGCGCTCGAACCGCGAAGGCCGCCTCATCGGCGTCGCGCCGGGCGAGTTGAATGAAGGACAGGGATAGAGAATGAGCGCGCGTAAGGTTCTGGTCACCGGCGGCAGCGGATTTATCGGCTCCGGTCTGGTCAAGGCGCTGGTGAAGTCCGGCGCGCAGGTGCGCGTGCTCGACGACAATTCGCGCGGCAGGCCGCGCCGCCTGCACCGCGTCGAGGAAGAGATCGAGTTCATCGGCGGCGACATCCGCGACGCCGACACCGTCGCCAAGGCGACGGAAGGCATGGACGAGGTGCATCACCTCGCTTTCGTCAACGGCACCGAGTTCTTCTACACGCAGCCCGATCTGGTGCTCGATGTCGGCGTGCGCGGCATGATCAACGTCATCGATGCCTGCCGGAAGCACGATGTCGGCAACCTCATCCTCGCCTCGTCGTCCGAGGTCTACCAGACGCCGCCTAAAGTGCCGACCGACGAGGCGGCGCCTTTGTCGGTGCCGGACGTGCTCAATCCGCGTTATTCCTATGGCGGCGGCAAGCTGATCTCGGAACTGATGGCAATCAATTTCGGCCGTAAGTATTTCGAACGCGTGCTGATCTTCCGCCCGCACAATGTCTATGGCCCCGACATGGGTTTCGAGCATGTCGTGCCGCAGTTCGCGCTGCGCCTGAAGAAGCTGTCCGACGCGCAGCCGCAGGGCCGGCTGCGCTTCGACATCCAGGGCACCGGCGTCGAGACGCGCTCTTTCTGTTACATCGACGACTTGGTCGCCGGCGTCATGGTGATGCGCGACAAGGGCGAACATCTCGGCATCTATCACGTCGGCACCACCGAAGAATTATCGATCGCCGACGTGGCACGCATGGTCGCGGCGCAGGCCGGCCGCGACATCGAGATCGTGCCGGGCAAGCTGCAGGCCGGCGGCACGCCGCGCCGCTGCCCGGATATTTCCAAGCTCGGCGCGCTCGGCTACAAGCCCGCCGTGACGCTCCAGCAAGGCCTCAAGCCGACGCTGGACTGGTACTGGAAGAACGCCGATCTGGCGCCGAAGAATTAAACGCGTCTCGTCTGGGAGAATTTACTTGGTAGGCCCCACCAAAATCGCGCGCGGCGCCGGCACTGGCGCCAGCGTTCCGGTCGAGCAGTGCCAGATCTGCGGCTCGGAAAAACTCGATGCCGTGCTGTCACTCGGCTACATGCCACCGGTGAACCAGATGGTGCCGGTCGGCCAGGTACCGCGGCAGCAACCGTGGTTTCCGACCGACCTGCTGCATTGCCGCCAGTGCGACCTGGTGCAACTCGGCCTCGCGGTCGATCCGGTCATCATCTTCCCGCCGGAATATCCCTACACCTCCGGCACCACCAAACTGCTGCGCGACAATTTCGCCGACCTGCAGCGCGAGAGCTGGGAGATGATGGGCCTGACGGCGAAAGACTTCGTCGTCGATATCGGCTCCAACGACGGCACCCTGATCTCGAATTTCCAGAAGGCCGGCAACCGCATCCTCGGCATCGAGCCGACCGACGTCGGCGACATCGCCAACGCACGCGGCATCCCGACCATCAAGCGTTACTTCGGCAAGGCGGCGGCGCAGGAAGTCGTCGCCTCGCACGGCAAGGCCAAGGTCATCACCGCGGCGAACTGCTTCGCGCATATCGAGGATGTGCACGCTATCGTCGAAGGCATTCTCGAAATGCTCGGCGATGACGGCGCCTTCATCTCGGAATCGCACTACCTCATCCCGCTGCTCGACACGCTGCAATACGACACCGTCTATCACGAGCATCTGCGTTATTACTCGCTGCACAGCCTGAAGTACCTGCTCGAGATGCACGGCCTCGAAGTCTTCCACGCGCGGCCGATCCCGAGCCATGGCGGCTCGATCCGCGTCTACGCCGCGCGCAAGGGCAAGCGGCCCGTGCAGGACAGCGTCGCCCGGATGCTCGCCGCCGAGCCCAAGGGCGAGGCGATGGCCAAGCGCCTGAAGCAGTTCAAGCACGACGTGCTGCTGACCAAGCTGCGGCTCCTTTCGATGCTGCGCGACCTCAAGGAACAGAACGCCCGCGTCGTCGGCATCTCGGCGCCGTCGCGCGCCTCGACCTTGTTCAACTATGTCGGCCTCGACGACGGCATCATCGACTATGTCTGCGAGATCCAGGGCTCGCTGAAGATCGGCAAATGCATGCCAGGCACCTCGATCCCGGTGGTCGACGAGGAGCGACTGTTCGCCGACCAGCCGGAAGCGGCGATTATCTTCTCCTGGCACATCGCCGACGAACTGGCGCCGAAGCTGCGAGCCAAGGGCTACAAGGGCAAGCTGATCACGCCTCTGCCCGAGCCGCGGTATTTGTGATCCGCGCTTCCCGTCGTGGCCGGGCTTGTCCCGACCATCCACGACTCGCTTACAGGCGGTAAAGACGTGGATGCCCGGCACAAGGCCGGGCATGACTACGGAGAATTGCGTGATAGGCTGGGCTCATAACCGGAGCCTCACATGGGTGAATATCCGAAGATCAAAGCGCGCCGCGAGATCGATATCTCGCCGTGGATGAAGGTGATCGAGCGCGAGGTCGAATTCCGCGCCGGCGAAAAGCCCGAGCTCTATCACGCCATCGGCCAGCAGGATTACATCGCCATCGTCGCCCTGACGCCGGACGGCCGCATTCCGATCGTGCAGCAATACCGGCCGGCGGTCGAGCGCAAGACCTGGGAACTGCCGGCCGGCATGACCGACCCGGGCGAAGAGCCGGCCCGCACCTGCGAGCGCGAATTGCTCGAAGAGACCGGCTATCCAGCCAAGGCGGTGCATGCGCTCGGCTCGTTTGCGCCGTGCACGGCGCGCTTGTCGAACATGGTGCATACCTTCTTTGTCGAGGCCGACTGGCGGCCACCCGGTGCCAGCGTTGAGGCCGGCCTCGAACTCAATCTGGTGAGCCCGGCCGAACTCGGCGCCATGATCTATTCCGGCGAGTTCTCGCTACAGCTTCACATCGGCGCGCTGATGCTCGCCGGCATGCGCGGCTTCCTCAATCTCGGCGACTTCCAGGCGCGCTAGAGCGCCTCGGTCGCCAGACCGTCGACGATGTAGGGCGCGTAGAGAAAATCGCGAATGCTGGCGACCTTGTCGCCGGCCCAGCCCAGCAGCACGACATAGCGCAGATCGCCGCTGTCCGGTGCGCTGACCAGCAGCGCCGGCTGACCCTCGGCGAAACCGAGCGTAAAGCGCCATGGCGGCGCGGCCGCATAGCGCGTAAAGTAGACCGAGACGTCGCGGCGACCGCTGAGCTTCGTCCGGTTCACCAGATCGAGCCGGACATCCTCGGCCAGCAGATCGCGCAGCGCATCGAAGTCGCGCGCGTTGAACAGGCTGGCATAGTTGTAGAGGCGCGCCTTTTCCGCCTCACTGAGTGCAGGGCGCGACGCGGGCTCGTTCTTCTGCGCCTTAAGCTTCTCGCGGCCACGATGCACGTCGGCTTTGACCGCCGCAACGGTGGTCTCGAGGATATCGGCCGTCTCCGCATTGGCGTAGCCGAGGACGTCGCTCAGCACCACGCAGGCGCGTTGCGTCGGCGGCAGCGCCAGGAAGGCGGCGAAGCTGCCGGCGCTGTCGACGTACGCCGCGGCATCTGCGGATGGATCCTCGATCGAGGTCAGTTCCACGGCGCTGTGCCGCTCGGCCTGTCGCTTGCGGCGACGCAAGGCATCGAGCGCGGTGTTGTGGGCGATGCGGAACAGCCAGCGCTCCGGATTGTCGAGATGGCCGGCGTCCGGCAACGCCTCGATGGCCTTGGCCATGGCGTCCTGCACCACATCCTCGCCATCGAACGCCGAGCCGAGCATCCGCGCGCAATAGCGATGCAGCCGCGGTCGCGTCTGCGACAGCAATTGCCCGAAGGCGTCCGGAGTCATGACGGTGTCGACCATGGCGGCCTCTTTTTCGGTGGTCCTGCCGTCTGGACGAACGGCCGCGGCAAAAAGATTCGCCCCCGCAGAAATTTTGTGTCCGGCGAATCCTTGGCCGCCGCCGCGGCGTCCTTCCGCATGAGCGCGGGCACAGGGTCCGCGCCAGCCGAAGGAGACCTCCATGGCGAGAGTAACGATGGTCCGCTACATGACCAAGCCGGAACGGGCGGACGAAAACGAAGCACTGTCGCGCGCCGTGTTTTCCGAATTGCACGAGAAAAAGCCGGACGGCATCGCCTACGGGCTGTTCAAGGAGCCGGACGGCGTCAGCTTCGTCCATGTCTTCGTCAATCTCACCGAAGACAGCTCCGACGCCGTCACCGAACTGCCATCCTTCAAGGCCTTCGAAAAGTCGATCCGCGAGCGCTGCACCACGCCGCCGACGCCGATGCGGCTCAGCGCCGATCTGATCGACAGCTACGGGCTGAAATAGTCCCTTGTCGTGAAGAACCTTCCCGGCGAGCCGCCGGGGAGGTTCTCCTTTGACCTCGGTCAATACCGCTACCTTGGAATTGTAAGAATCTCGTCTCGACAAACGGGCTGGAAGCCCTCTAAAAAGAGTTCTCCCCGGGGCGAGAAAGCAGAAAATTCATGAATTACAATGAGTTCTTCGTGTCCGCCCTGGATCAGCTCCGCCAGGAGCGCCGTTACCGGGTCTTTGCCGATCTCGAGCGCATCGCCGGCCGCTTCCCCTACGCTTATTGGCATTCGCCGGAGGGCAAGCGGGAGGTCGTGATCTGGTGCTCCAACGACTATCTCGGCATGGCCCAGCATCCGCAGGTCATCGGCGCCATGGTCGACGTTGCGGCGCGCATGGGCACCGGCGCCGGCGGCACTCGTAACATCGCCGGCACCAACCATCCGCTGGTCGAGCTGGAGCGCGAGCTCGCCGATCTGCACGGCAAGGAAGCCGCCCTCGTCTTCACCTCGGGCTACGTCTCGAACCAGACCGGCATTCCGACCATCGCCAAGCTGCTGCCGAACTGCCTGATCCTGTCCGACGCGCTCAACCATAATTCGATGATCGAGGGCGTGCGCCAGTCGGGCTGCGAAAAAGTGGTGTGGCGCCACAACGACCTCGACCATCTCGAGGAACTGCTCAAGGCCGCCGATCCGGCGCGGCCGAAGCTGATCGTGTTCGAGAGCCTGTATTCGATGGACGGCGACGTCGCGCCGCTGCATGCGATCTGCGATCTCGCCGACAAATATAACGCCATGACCTATGTCGACGAAGTTCACGCCGTCGGTATGTACGGACCGCGCGGCGGCGGCGTCACCGAACGCGACAAGGCCGCGCAACGCATCGACGTGATCGAGGGCACGCTCGCCAAGGCGTTCGGCTGCCTCGGCGGCTACATCGCCGGCACGAACGAGATGATCGACGCCGTGCGCTCCTACGCGCCGGGCTTCATCTTCACCACCGCGCTACCGCCGGCGATCTGCGCCGCGGCGACCGCCGCGATCCGTCACCTCAAGACCTCGCAGTGGGAGCGCGACCGCCACCAGGACCGCGCCGCGCGCGTCAAGGCCGTGCTCAACGCCGCCGGGCTGCCGGTGATGGCGTCGGACACACACATTGTTCCAGTGCTCGTCGCCGATCCGGAAAAGGTCAAGCTGGCCAGCGACATGCTTCTTGCCGACCACAACATCTATATCCAGCCGATCAACTACCCCACCGTGCCGCGCGGCCTCGAGCGCCTACGCATCACGCCGTCGCCCTATCACGACGACGTCCTGATCGATCATCTCGCCGAAGCGCTGGTCGATGTCTGGGACCGGCTGCAACTGCCGAAGAACCGCCGGGCGCTGGCGGCGGAATAAGCGACATCAGTCGTCGAGCGAGTCCGGCGACGGCCTGACGGCGGCGCTTTCGGCCGCCGGTTTGGCGCGCAGCCGCACCACGAGTGGCATCGCCAGCATCACAAAGAAAATGCGCACCAGATGGTGCGTGCCGACGAAGACCGGATCGAAATTCAGCGCCAGCGCCAGCAGCAGCATGGCATCCACCGCGCCGGGCGCGTAAGCGACCATGACCTCGGCGATCGGGATATCGAGCACGGTCAGCAGCAGCAACGCAAAGCCGGCGGTAATGACCACGGCGACGGCGAAAACGCCGAAGGCGGCACCCGCGTAGCGCAGCAAAAGACGCACCGACGTGTTGGCGAAGCGCGCGCCGCTGACGGCGCCGAATGCGATCATCACCGCATAGGACAGCCACCCCGGCATGACGACGCGCAGCGTATCGGTGCCGTGCAGCACCGCCGAAGTCAGCATCGCGCCGAACAGAAGCCCGCCCGGCATCTTGATGCGATAGGCCAGCAGCGCGACGGCGGTCGAAGCGGCGACCAGAATTGCCAGTTCGTCGAGCTGCGAAAACGTGAACGAGCCGCGCACCACGGCCGGCGCCCGATGGATCAATCCAAGACCGGCAAACAGGGCCGGCAAGCCGACGGCGAGAATGATGACGCGGATGGTCTGAACGATCGCGACGGCGCGAACGTCCGCCTTGAATTCGATCGCGAGCGCCATGACCTGCGACAGGCCGCCAGGCACCGCGGCGAGGTACGCGGTCAGCTTGTCCCAGTCGTGCACAAAACGAAGATAGACCGAACCCGCATAGCTGATGGCGACGGTGGCCACGAACAGAACCGCGATGCTGACGGGATAGGCGGTGACGCCGCGCAGGGTTTCCGGCGTCACAACGGCGCCGAGCGAAATGCCGATCAGGACAACGAGAATCCGCATCAGCGGCGGCGGCACGCGCATCGGACGCCCGGCCAGCGAGGCCGCGGCGACGACGAGAATGGACCCTGACAGGTAGCCCGCCGGCATTCCCAGCAGGCCGAAAGCGAGACCGCCAACGGTGGCGAAAGCCAGCGTTTCCGCAACATCGCGGTACGACAACAGGCGATCGATGACCGAGGGTGCAAGCAAGGCAACGAACTTTCAGCGAGCTGCCAGCGCGATCTGGCGGCGGCTTTCCGAAATCTTCAATGCCTTGCCCGGGGGCCGGCCGTCAAATCATAGCTCTCAGTACAGAAGATCCTCCGTCAGTCTGTCGAGATACCGCACGGCGTCGAGCGCGCGGCTAAGACGCTCGCGATCCCGGCGGCTCAGCGGTTTGACCTCGACCTTGTTGCCCGGCGGCAGCCCGGCGTGAAGATCGGCCAATTGTTGGCGCAGAATGAGATCGAGAAAGGTGCTCTGCGCATCGGTCAGCGCTTCGAGATCGGCGACGCTGCGCGCCAAGGCACCGATCGCCGCCCGCAGGCGCGCCGCCGTGCCGCGTTCAACGAGGTGATGGCGGACTGCCAGTACCCGCGCCAGCGTGACGATGCCAAACAGGCCGGCACGTTTGAGATCGATCCGGCCGCCCTCGGTGCGAATGCCGCCGAGCAGCGTGAAACTCTGCGGCGCGGCGCCACCCGCTTTCGCCAGCAGCTTGACGAAGGCGACATGACCTTCCGCCATATCGAACCCGGCGCGCCAGATGCCATTCGCCAGGCGCGCATCGCCGTGGACGGCGAGCAGATCGTAGAAGATATCGACCGCGAGCAGGTCTTCCGGCCGCGAGCGCGTGACCCAGGATGCCAGTCTCTCCCGCCAGGTGTCGACCGAGCCGCGCCAGGCCACGTTCTTCGCCATGACGCCACCGGAGCAATACGGCACGCCGGCGTCGTGGAGGGTATCGGCGACGATGGCGCCGAACGCGGCAAACCATTGGTCGGCGGCCCCGCCCGGCTCGCCTTCGGCAAAAACGATCGCGTTGTCCTGGTCCATCGCCAGCAGACTCTCGCCGCGCCCGGCCGATCCGAGCACGCACAAGGCGTAAGGACAGGGCGGGCCGCCTTTGCCGTCGGCGCGCATCCGCCGCTCGGCGAGCACACCGGCGCGCCGCGTCAGCGCGCCGAGTTCGCGCGATATCACCGCGGCGATCTCGCGCCCGCCGACGCCTTCGGCGAGCAGACCTTCGGCCACGCGCGGCAGTGGCGCCCAAGCGGCAGCGAGTTCGGGAACGTCGTCGGCGCCGTCGACGGCGTCGCCGAGGATAACGGCCTCCTGCGCGCGCAGCCGCAACAGGTCGCGCGAACTGACAATGCCGCACACATGGCCCTCATCATCCTCGACGACGAGATGGCGCAGTTTGTGACGGCTCATCCGGCCGAGTGCGCGATAGACGAAGGCCGTCGACGGCAGGGCAATGACAGGCCGGCTCGCGAAGGTCGCCACCGGAATATCGAGTGCCGCGGCGCCGCGCTCGCTCATCGCCCGCATCACGTCGCGCTCGGTGATGATCGCGGTGCTGGCGACAGGCAACGGCGTATTGCTATCGTTCCCGGCGGGGGTCATCAGCAGCGAGGAGATCTTGCCGCGCGCCATGATGTCGAGAGCCTGCGACAACGGCGCCAACGCGGCGACCGTCTTGACCGGCGTACTCATCACATCGGCGATGCGATGACGGTACGGATAGGTATCGATGCGGCCGAGCGCGGAATCGACGCGCTGTCGCCGTGGAGCAACGGCTTCCTCCCAGCCGGCGCGATGCTGCTCTTCGAGCACACTGGTGAAGGCGAGGCAGGCATTTTCCGCTTCGGCGAGCGTGCGGATGCGGCCATCGCGCAGCTTGTGCAGCAGCGCAAGAAATATCCGCGCCGTAGTGATGGCATCGCCGAGTGCCGCGTGCCGGTCGGCCAGCGGCACATTGAGCCAGCTCGCCAGATGCTCGAGCGAGTAGCCACCGAGACGCGGCTCGACCACTTGCGCCAGCAGGTTGGTGTCGAGGATGCGCGGCTGCTGCCAATTCAGGCCGGCCCGCTGGCATTCGTGCTTGAGTACGGCGAGATCGAAGCCGACGGTATGACCGATGACCACCGCGCCGTCCATCCGTTCGGCGAGGCCGGGCCACGCGCCGGCAAAGCGTGGAGCGTCGGCCACCATGCCGTCGTCGATGTGGTGGACACGGGTCGATGCCTCCGGGATTGGCCCGCCGGGGTTGACCAGTTGACGCCATGCACTGGCTTCGACGAGCTTGCCGCCCTCGAGGCAGATCGCGCCGATCTCGATGACCCGGGCCTTGGCCGGATCGAGCCCCGTGGTTTCCGTGTCGATGACCAAAGCATCGAGCGATATCAGCGGCATCGCATTGCCGATGATCGCCATGGTCGCCCTCCCCGCCGTCGGCCCTTCATCGGCCAGGCAGCCTAGACCGGCGGTACCGCCCGAGGAATGATCTGGATCATGCGCGTTTGTCGCAGCGCGGGCGGGTCCGGGCGTCTCGCCGCTATCCATTCGCCAGCCGAGCGGATAAAATAGCAAACTGAAACTGGGGCTTAGCCCCTGTCCGGAGCCGGGAATGCTGCAAGGCTGGGTCGTTATTGCCGTAGCGCTGGGCTACATCGGCCTGCTCTTTCTGGTCGCCAGCTATGGCGACCGGCTGCGCGGGCGTAGCCGCGTTCCAGGCATGGCCGGCACCGCCGGCGGTCTCGGCCGCACCGGCCGTACCCGGCTGATGATCTATCCGCTGTCGCTGGCGATCTACTGCACCTCCTGGACCTTCTTCGGCTCAGTCGGTTCGGCCTCGCGTACGGGCTATGAGTTTCTCACGATCTATATCGGCCCTGTGCTGATGGTCGGGCTGTTCGCGCCGCTCATCATTCGCATCGTGCGGCTGGCCAAGGCGCAGAACATCACCTCGATCGCCGACTTCATCGCCGCACGCTACGGCAAGGGACAGGCCGTGGCGGCGACGGTAGCCTTGATCGCCATCATCGGCACCATTCCCTACATCGCGCTGCAGCTCAAAGCGGTGTCGTCGTCGCTCGAGACCATCCTCGCGCATGTCACGCCGACCGACGACCTGTCGCGACCGCTGCTCGGCGATATCGCGCTGTTTGTCGCCTTGTCGATGGCGACCTTCGCCGTGCTGTTCGGCACCCGCCACATCGATGCCACCGAACACCAAGATGGATTGATGCTGGCGATCGCCACCGAGTCGATCGTCAAGCTGTTCGCCTTCCTCGCCGTCGGCAGCTTCGTCACCTTCTGGATGTTCGGCGGGCCCACGGCCTTGTTCGAAGCCGCGCGACAGTCCGCGCAAACAGCAAGCCTGTTCACGCGCGAGCCGGCTCTCGACACGTTTCTGGCAACCACGCTGCTGTCGTTCATCGCCATCATCCTGTTGCCGCGCCAGTTCCATGTCGCGGTGGTCGAGAACAACAACGAGGACGAAATCAAGCGCGCGGCCTGGTTGTTCCCGCTTTACCTGCTTCTGATCAATCTCTTCGTCGTTCCGATCGCTATCGCCGGCCTGTTGACCTTTAAGGGCGAAGTCGTCGACAGCGACATGTTCGTGCTGGCGCTACCGCTGCAGACCGGGTCCTACGTGCTGACCATCGCCGCTTTTGTCGGCGGACTGTCGGCGGCCACCGCGATGGTGATCGTGGAATCGGTGGCGCTGTCGATCATGATCTCGAACGACCTCGTCATGCCGCTGGTGCTGCAACGGCGCGAGACGCTGCTGTCCGGCCGCGAGAATGTCGGCTCGATGCTGCTGACGGTGCGCCGGCTGTCGATTTTCGCCATCCTCGTCCTGGCCTATCTCTACTATCGGGCCGCCGGCCCTTCGCAGCTCGCCTCGATCGGGCTTTTGTCCTTCGCCGCGATCGCGCAACTCGCGCCCGCCTTCTTCGGCGGCATGTTCTGGCGGCGCGCCACCGCCGCCGGAGCCATCGCCGGCATGGTGGCCGGCATCCTGATGTGGGGCTACACGCTGCTGCTGCCGACCTTCGCCGACATCGGCGTCATCGGCCAGCGCTTCCTCACCGACGGCCCGTGGGGCATCGCGCTGTTGCGGCCGCAGCATCTGTTCGGACTCAATTTGTCGCCGCTGGTGCACGGCGTCGTCTGGAGCTTTCTTGTCAATATCGCCTGCTACGTCGGCTTCTCGTTGCGCCGCGAGCCATCGCCGATCGAGCGCCTGCAGGCCAACACCTTCGTGCCGACAACGTTGGCGCCGATCGCACCGACCTTCCGCCTGTGGCGCTCCGCCGTCACGGTCGAGGAATTGAGCAGCACGGTCTCCCGCTATCTCGGTGAAGAACGCACGCGCAACGCCTTCGAGAATTTCGCCACCGTAAATCGCATCAGTCTCGATCCGAAGGACGAGGCCGATTTCCGCCTGGTACGGCACGCCGAGCATATTCTCGCCTCGGCGATCGGCGGCGCCTCGTCGCGCCTGGTGCTGTCGTTGCTGCTGCGCAAACGCACCGTCACCACCAAAGCGGCGTTGAAGCTGCTCGACGATGCCAGCGCGGCAATCCAGTACAACCGCGAAATCCTGCAGACCGCGCTCGATCACGTGCGCCAGGGCATCGCCGTGTTCGACCGCGACCTGCAGCTGATCTGCTGGAATCGCCAGTTCGGCGAAATCCTCGATCTGCCGCCGAGCCTGATCCGCGTCGGTATCGATCTCGCCGAAATCCTGCGCTTCAACCTGCGGCGCGGCGACGTTGACCCGAACCGCATCGAGGATCTGGTGCGCGAGCAGATCGAACGCTACCTGTCCGGCAAGGACGTGTTCATGGAGCGCTTCGCCGAAGGCTCGATGGTCATCGAGGTGCGCGCCAATCACATGCCCGACGGCGGCATCGTCACGACCTTCACCGACATCACCGCCAGCGTCGAGGCCGCCGAGGCGCTGGAGCGCTCCAACGAAACGCTGGAACGCCGCGTGCGCGAGCGCACCGAGGAGCTCGAGGCGCTCAATGCCGAACTCGCCCACGCCAAGGGCGAAGCCGACGCCGCCAACATTTCCAAGACCAAGTTTCTCGCCGCCGCCAGCCACGACATCCTGCAACCGCTCAATGCCGCGCGACTCTACGTGACGAGCCTGATCGAGCGCGGCGCCCACGACGACCGCCGGCTCGCCGACAACATCGACGCCTCGCTCGAAGCCGTCGAGGAGATCTTCAGCGCGCTGCTCGACATGTCGCGGCTCGACACCGGTTCGATGCGGCCGGAATATTCGTCGTTCCGCATCGACGACCTGATGCGGCAGATCGAGCTGGAATTCGCGCCGCTCGCCGCCGCCAAGGGGCTGGAGCTGAAATACGTGCCGTGCTCGCTGGTGGTGCGGTCGGATCGGCGGCTGCTGCGGCGCATGGTGCAGAACCTGGTCTCTAACGCCATCAAATACACGCCGGCCGGCAAGGTGCTGATCGGATGCCGGCGCAAGGGCCATGAACTGCGCATCGACGTCTACGACACCGGCGTCGGCATTCCGGCCTCGAAACGCCGCGACATCTTCATCGAGTTTCATCGTCTCGATCAGGGCGCGCGGATCGCGCGCGGCCTCGGCCTCGGCCTGTCGATCGTCGAACGCATCGGCCGCGTCCTGGCGCTTGCCGTCGATGTCGACGGCATCCGCGGCGGAGGCTCGCATTTCGCCGTCACGGTACCCCGCTCGAGCGCCAAGCCGGTCGAATTGCCGGCGCGTGATCAGAGCCGCGTCGACCCCGGCCAGCTCGCCGGCACCACGGCGATCTGCATCGACAACGAACCCGCGGTGCTCGACGGCATGGAGATGCTGTTGCGCGGCTGGGGCTGCGAGGTTCTCAAGGCGCCGGGCCTCGATGAGGCCTTGACGGCGGTGGCGGCGAGCGCGACGCCGCCCAACGGCCTGCTGGTCGATTATCACCTCGACCACGGCAACGGCATCGACGCCATTCTGGCGCTGCGCCAGACCTGCGGCCCGCTGCCGGCGATCCTCATCACCGCCGACCGCTCGCCGGCCGTGCGCGAGCGCGCCCGCGCCGAAGACATTCAACTCCTGAACAAGCCGATCAAGCCCGCCGCCTTGCGCGCGCTGCTGGCGCAGTGGCGCGTGCTGCGCGTCGCCGCCGCCGAGTAACGATCAGCCTTCGACGCCCGCGCCCTGCGACCAGGGTCCGGTTTCGATCTTGGCGGCGGCGATCACCGCCTGGGTACGGCTCTCGACACCGAGCTTCTGCAAAATCGCCGAGACGTGCGCCTTTACGGTCGCCTCGGAGACGCCGAGCTGATAGGCGATCTGTTTGTTGAGCAGGCCTTCCGACAGCATCATCAATACACGCACCTGCTGCGGCGTCAGCGTCGCCATGCGCGCCATCAACGCGGCGGTCTCGGCGTCCGAACCGGCGGAAAGGTCGACATCGTTCGGCGTCCAGACGCCGCCTTTGAGGATGCCGGAAATCGCCGTGCGCATTTCCTCGACCGACAAGGTCTTCGGGATGAAGCCGGAGGCGCCGAGCTCCATGCAGCGGCGGATCGCCGCGGGATCGTCATTGGCAGAGACGACAATGACCGGGACGCTCGGATACTGGGCGCGAATATACATCAGGCCGGAAAACCCGCGCGCCCCAGGCATGCTGAGGTCCAGCAGGATCAAATCGGTATCGCCGCCCTTGTCGAGAAGGGCGACCACCTCATCGAACGTTCCGGCCTCCTGAATTTCGACTCCGGCCAACAATCCGACAACCGCCTCGCGCAATGCGCCACGGAACAGGGGATGGTCGTCGGCAATCACCAACCGATATTGCACGACATCATTCAAACGCAGGTTTCCTTCGGCTTGCCTCCGGAGCAGGGTCGACAAACCGCCGCCACCCCGCTTCTCGCACAGGACTCTTGATAGCGCACCACGCGGAAACCTGCCCCTTGGCCTTCGCCCGACGATGCGCCGCTACGACTATAGTAGCCGTTCTTTGGTTGGAACGCCCCTCAACCCGTCTTTCAGACAAATTCTCTTGCATCGCAACAAGAAGCATACCGCAACGCAACGTGGATTTTTGCCGCCGCAGCTAAGAATTTTCTTTTGAAAAGCAGCAGCTTCCGGCGGCATCTAATCCAAAAGTCTTATAATTGTGTAGCTCAGAAGAATGTTACGGTTTGTTTACTTTAGGCGACCCGGCAACCAAGACCGGGCGCCCTGCGGCGGCCGGGGGGACGCCTGCCTTTCATCTCAACGAAATCCCCGAGACGCCGACGACGGAGCCGCAAACCGCGGTTTCCGGACTCTGTTGCGACCGAGGCGCCGAGTGCGCGCCGCGGTGAGGCGACGACACCACGTTGTCCGCCAACAAGTGCGAAAGCGACAACGACACCTCCGCCTTGGAGGCGTCAGAAAAGGGGAAACGGCAATGCCATCAAACGACGCCGATCGTATCGCGCGACACTGGTCCAAGACGAGGACGCTGACCATCGTCATTCTTTGTTTTTGGGCCTTCTTCGCATTCGTACTGCCCTGGAACACGAAGGCATTGAACGCCTTCAGTTTCATGGGCTTCCCGCTCGGGTACTACTTCATCGCCCAAGGCTCGCTGATCGCATTCGTCGTGATGATTTTCGTCCAGAACTGGATGCAGGACAAAATCGACGACGAATTCGGCTTCCACGAAGAAAAATAGACCCGGAGGGAATCGAACATGTTTCGCATGCAAGGAAGGCTGGTCGATAACCTTCCCAAGGTTTACGGCCTTTATACCGGCGGCTTCATCGTCTTCATCATCCTGATGGCCATCCTCGACAAGCTCGGCGTGAGCGCGGCGACGATCGGCATTCTCTTCGTCGCCTTCACCATCTTGATCTATGCGCTGATCGGCTGGCTGTCGCGAACGATGGAGCTCGGCGCCTACTACGTGGCCGGACGCGAAGTGCCCGCCGTCTATAACGGCATGGCGACGGCCGCGGACTGGATGTCCGGCGCGTCCTTCGTCGCGCTCGCGGGCGGCATCTACTTCGGCGGTTACGGCTACATGGCCTTCATCGTCGGCTGGACCGGCGGTTATGTGCTCGTCAACGCGCTGATGGCGCCCTATCTGCGCAAGTTCGGCTGCTATACGGTTCCGGACTTCATCGGCACCCGATATGGCGGCAACTTCGCTCGGCTCATCGCCGTGATCATCCTCGTGACGGCGTCGTTCACCTACGTGACGGCGCAGATCGACGCCTCAGGCACGATCGCGGCACGCGCGCTCCAGATCAAATACGAGACGGGCGTGTGGGTCGGCCTCGTGGCCATCCTGATGTGCTCGATGCTCGGTGGCATGCGGGCGGTGACCTGGACCCAGGTGGCGCAGTACATCGTGCTGATCATCGCCTATCTGGTGCCGATCATCTGGATGTCGAACCGTCAGGGCTTCGGCCTCATTCCGCATTTCTCTTACGGCGGCGCGATCCATCGCATTCAGGAGCTCGAACCCATGGTCAAGCTTGGGTTGAAGGCGACTGAATCCTTCCCGGGCCGCAGCATCCTCACCGTTCCGCTGAACGCCACGGGGGCGCCGCTGGAAAGCTGGAAGTTCTTTACGCTGGCGCTGTGCATGATGGCGGGCACCGCGTCGCTTCCGCACATCCTGATGCGCTACTTCACGACGCCGTCCGTCCGGTCGGCGCGTAAATCGGTGGCATGGTCGCTGTTCTTCATCTTCCTGCTGTACTTCTCGGCGCCCTGCCTTGCCACGCTGACCAAACTTCAGCTGCTCGATCCGAACCTCCCGACTTCCGTCATCGGCAAGCCGTTCGCGGAAGTGGCGAATCTCGCCTGGATCAAAAACTGGGCAAGCGTCGGCATGGTGGCGATCTCGGACAGCAACAAGGACGGCATCCTGCAGATCAACGAGCTTTTCATGCGCCCGGACATCATCGTTCTGGCCACGCCTGAAATTGCCGGCCTGCCGTATGTCATCTCCGGCCTCGTCGCAGCCGGCGGCCTTGCCGCCGCGATGTCGACGGCGGACGGTCTGATCCTGGCGATCGCCAACGCGCTCAGCCACGACCTGTACTACAAGATGATCGACCCGAAGGCCGACGTGAAGCTTCGCCTTATCGTGGCCCGCGTGCTTCTGGTTGTCATCGGTGTGTTGGCGGCATTCATCGCCAGCCTGCACATCACCAGCATCCTCGGCGCGGTGGCGTGGGCGTTCTGCTTCGCCTGCTCCGGTCTGTTCTTCCCACTCGTTCTCGGCGTGTGGTGGAAACGGGCCAACCGCGAAGGCGCGATCGCCGGCATGATCTGTGGCTTCGTCGCCGGCTCGGCCTACCTGTACTACGTACAGAACGGCGGCGCGCCGTGGTGGGGCATCGACGGCCTGCGCTTCGGCATGATCGGCATGCCGATCAGCCTCGTCACCATGGTCGCGGTCAGCCTGATGACCCCGGCCCCCGACGAGGAGACGCAGCGGATGGTCGACAACACCCGTATTCCGACGGGCGGCACCATCCTCGAAGCCTCGCACTAAGAGGCTGCGACACAAGACAACGGGGGCGGGTGAAAGCCCGTCCTCGTTCCTTGCCAGCACGGCAGAAAGACACGATGGACGTTTCGACTATTCCCCTGGCCAGTCTGCCGATCTGGGTCGTCATCATCGATTACGTCCTCGGCGTCGTCATGTGGACGCTGATCGGACGCGTGGCGATGAACTTCTTTCTGCCAGCGACGTCGGACTTCTTTTTCATGAAGGTGTTCGTCAAGGCGACCGACCCGTTGATCAGGCTGTTTGCGCCAATCACGCCGAGCTTCCTGCTCGAGGCGCTGGTGCCGCTCTACGTCGCCTGGTTCTTCTTCATGATCCGCTTCTATCTGATGCCCTGGCTGCTCGGCTATTCGGTCATGGGCATGCTGTCGTTTCCGCTCGAGGGCGAAATCGCCGCGCTCATCTATCACTATCTGAAATAGAGCCGTCTCGGCCGATCGCGAGCTGTGCACGCCAGTCGGCGCTGACTGCATCGGCCCGGAGCCGCTTGCGGAACTGCTCGCGAATATCGCGCCAGGCAAATGTCGCCGAATTGGCGACGATCTCGCTGTCGAACTTCTTCAGCTTGTCGGCGATCGGCGCCCAGCGCAGCAATGCCTTCGGGCTTTCCGTGAAGCTCTCCGGTTTGAGCGCGGCTCGCCAGTCGATGCTTTCCAGACGCTGCGAAAACCCGGCGAAAGCTTCGGCGGCGCTGAACTCGCTCGCCGCTTCCGTCGTATTCGTCGCCAGGCCGTCGCGATAAATCCGGAGCGCCAATGCCGCGCGGTCCTGGTTGGCGATCGCGGCATTCTGGGTGGCATGGGCGACCGCATAGAGCGTGAGATCGGACAAGCACGCGGCAAGAACATTCATCTTCGCGATGTTGAGCGAGGCAATGATGCTGGCGTCCTCGAACATGGCCGGATAGCGGATTCCCATGCGCGCCTTGACGTAGCCGTAGAGTGTTTTCTGCGCGTGATAGGCGGCGCGGCTGGCGACGAAATCCGTCAGCGCCGCGACACTGTCGATCGGTCCGCGATCGCGCCGCGGCACCAGCAAGGCCGGCAGCATCTTCAGGTAATCGCCGGCATTGTCGAAAAGACGTGTCAGGAACGTCGTCATGATCGGGAGCGGACCATGGTAACCGCGTCCGATCAATATGTTTTCAATCGGCGGTCATTTTGCCGCCACAAGCGCGCGGCCAAGTTCGCCTGGACCCTGACGGCGGAGACGGTGCCGGTATTCGGCGCCCGGACCTCGAAACAAAAGCCAGGGGCGCGGCATTGGGTCGGTGAGCCATCGGCCGCCCGTGTCCGGTTCTTCAAACAAGATTTGGCACGCCTCTTGCTGAAGACAGAAACCGGAGGATGGAGGTCAAGGGGGCCTACTCACGAGGACCGGTGATGATCTGCTTTGCGCGCTTTGCCTATTACACCCTGATCCGCGACGCCGGATTTTTCGGGCTGGCCGCCATTCTCCTGATGATGGCCTTCAGCTTTTCGTTGCCGATAGCCTTCGATGCCGGCGGCACCGCGATACTGCTGTTTGCAGTCCTGCTGTTGTTGCGGGTCGCGTTTCTCACCGAAATGCGTTTCCAACGCAGCGAGGCCTGGAGCGCGCTCGACGAGGACGAGCGACCCCAGGGTTACGACGGCCTGATCTGGGCGCGGGCCGAGCTTGAAACCATGATGTTGCGCTTCGCCAAGACCGCCGCCGGCATTGCCGGGCTACTCTACGGCTCGGCTCTGATCATCTCAATCGCCTGATCCGCCGCCCTCGACCCGGCTGCCGATGAACTGAAAGATCACGTCTCGCGTGTGCGGCGCGCGGCGGTGTTCGACCAGGTAAAGCCCCTGCCAGGTGCCGAGCGCCAGCGTCCCGCCTCTTACCGGAATGTGCAGCGACACCCCATTGAGCATCGCCTTCACATGGGCCGGCATGTCGTCGGGGCCTTCGACCGTATGGACCCAGGGTGCCATTTCCGGTGCCAGCCGCTCGAGCGCCGCCGTCAGATCGGTCTGCACGTCCGGGTCGGCATTCTCCTGGATGGTCAGCGACGCCGAGGTATGGCGCAGGAAAGCGAGGAAGACGCCCTCGCCGGCCTTGGCCCGGTCGATGAAGGCGCGCGCTTCGTGCGTGATCTCGACGAAGCCGATGCCACGAGTGTCGACGCGCAAGGTCGCCGCGACAATTGCCTGCGGCGGGATTTCGCTGAGTGACGAGAGATGGGCGGCCATGCGAGAGATCGAACCTAGTTCTTCTTCGTCAGGTCCTTCTGAAACTCGGAAATCGTCTCGACGAGGCGCCGCCAGGCCCGCTCCAGCGCGGCCCGCGCGTGCTCCATCTCGTCGCGGCTCGGGAACCTGAGCATGGCGTCGTTTTGACCCTGCGTCTGGCCTTGGTCTTTCGCTTGGCCTTTATCCTCACTCTGCGGCGGCGGAATGTCAGCCGGCGGACGCGGCGGCTCCGCCTTGACGATCTCGTCCTTCAGCTTGGCGAGTTCGCTTTGTAGCCGGGCGATCTCGGCATCGAGCGCGGCGCGATCTTCCGGCACCACCGCACAGGCCCAGCCGACCGTATGCGGGCTGCAGAAGCTCATGTGTCCGGTGGCGCTGTCGAGCCGCAGCACGCCGCCCTCGACCTTGGTGAAGCTGAACCGCCCGGCCGCCTGCGGCACAATGTCCTTGGCGGCCTCCGGCGGCGGTGCGTGGGTCTGATCCTGCGGTGGCGTGACCTCACCCTGAGCCGGGACCGCGTCCTGCGCCCAGGCGGCGTTAGAAGCGGCGAACACGATGGCCGTCGCAAGGACGAAAACGCTCGGTCGCATGGCCCGGCTCCTTTCCGGTTTCGGCGTGACGCGGCAAGTTTAGCACCGGCGCCGCGAGGCCTGTCACCGCGACAACGCCGATCCTGTTGACGAGGCTCCCGCAGCGCACCGACAGGCCGCGCGGAGCCGTCGCAAAAGCATCATTTCTTACGAATAATCATATACTTAAACGATTGCGCCGGTTTCTTGACTCGGGTGCACACCGCCAGTATGGTCCGCGCGGCTTTTAGGGCGGCGGGACGATTGCGGAGCCTTTTAAACCACGCAGGTCGAAAGCATGGCTGACGGCACGCGCGGCGATAAAGACCACAAAAATCCGTCGGACGACGAAGCTGCTCTCTCCGCGAGGCTCGAGCGTCTGGGCGAACGGATCGCGTCGGCGAACCGGCATCCCGAAGACGATGCTCGATCGGATGGCAAAGCCGCCAATTCGGCTTCGGCCTACGCCCGCGGGTTCCGCATGTCGACCGAGCTTGTCGCCGGCGTGCTGGTAGGTGGGGGATTGGGCTGGCTTTTGGATCGCTGGCTCGGTATCTCGCCGTGGGGGCTCATCGTGTTCCTGTTGCTCGGCTTCGCGGCAGGCGTACTCAATGTGATGCGGGCCGCTGGCGTCGTTAGTGAACAATCCGATCGATTAAAGCCGAAGTAGAGCACGAAACAGAAAATGGCCGCCGATCCAATCCATCAGTTCCGCATCGTCGAACTCTTCCCGATCGCTCACATCGGCAACACCGAGATCGCCTTCACGAATTCGGCGATGTTCATGTTCGCAGCGGTGATCATCATCACCGCCTTCCTGATCATCGGCACCGCCAAAAAGAGTCTGGTGCCGTCGCGCCTGCAATCGGCCGCGGAATTATCCTACGAATTTGTCGCCACCACCGTGCGCTCGACCGCGGGCCACGAGGGCATGAAGTTCTTCCCGTTCGTCTTCACGCTGTTCATGTTCGTGCTGACGCTGAACTTCATCGGCCTGGTGCCGTACACCTTCACCGTCACAAGCCACATCATCGTGACCGCCGCGCTGGCGATCATGGTGTTCCTGACCGTGCTGCTGTACGGGCTGTACCGTCACGGCTTCCACTTCTTCAACCTGTTCGTGCCCAAGGGCGTGCCGATCGCGATCCTGCCGCTGATCGTGTTCATCGAGGTCTTATCCTTCGTGTCGCGCCCGATCTCGCACTCGGTGCGTCTGTTCGCCAACATGCTGGCGGGCCACATCACGCTGCAGGTTTTCGCCGGCTTCATCATTCTCATGGGCACCGCGATGGGCGCGATCGGCTGGATCGGCGGCATCCTGCCCTTCGGCATGATCGTCATCCTCATGGCGCTCGAAACACTGGTGGCGTTCTTGCAAGCCTATGTGTTTGCAATTCTCACCTGCATTTACCTCAACGACGCTATTCACCCGGGCCACTAAAGGCGCGGGTCAGCAAAAACCAGAAGGAGTTGGCTATGGATCCAGTGGCAGCGAAGTACATCGGCGCGGGCATCGCGGCGATCGGCATGGGCGGCGCGGGCGTCGGCGTCGGCATCATTTTCGGCAACTACCTGTCGGCGGCGATCCGCAATCCGTCGGCCGCCCAGGGCCAGTTCGGTAACCTGATTTTCGGCTTCGCCATCACCGAAGCGCTCGGCATCTTCTCGCTGCTGATCGCGCTCCTGCTGCTGTTCGCTCTCTAATTAATAAGAGCGCGCAAGGCGCGGGAGCTGATAGACGATGGCAGAACAACAGCACACGACGAGCACCGAGCACCCGGCAGAGGGTGGGCATGGCGGCTTCCCGCCGTTCCAGTCGAACACCTATGCCTCGCAGCTCGTCTGGCTCGCGATTGCCTTTGTGCTGCTCTTCGTCCTGATGTCGAAATGGGCGCTGCCGCGCGTCGGCAGCGCTATCGAAAATCGCCAGAAGCGGATCGACGACGACATCGCCGAGGCCGGCAAGCTCAAGGAGCAGTCGGACGCGGCGGTGGCGGCCTACGAAAAGGCGCTGGCCGATGCCCGCGCCAACGCGCAGGCCATCGCCAACGAAACCCGCGACAAGCAGGCGGCGGAAGCTGAAGCCCGCCGAAAGACACTGGAAGACGAGCTCAACGTCAAGCTCACGGAAGCCGAGAAGACCATCGCGGCGACCAAGCAGTCGGCGATGAGCAACGTCCGCGGCATTGCCGAGGACGCCACCCGCGCCATCGTCGAACGTCTCATCGGCAAGGCGCCGAACGATCAGGCGGTCACCGCCGCGGTCGCCGACGCGCTCAAGAGGTAATCGACCATGGCCGAGTTCTTCCTCGAAGGCGAAAGCTGGGTTGCCATCGCTTTCGTCCTGTTCATCGCGGGGCTGGGCTATATCGGCGTCCACAAGATGCTGGCCAAGTCGCTCGACGACCGTGCCGCCCGCATCAAGGCCGAGCTCGATGAGGCCCGCAAGCTGAAGGACGAGGCCGCTGCGGTGCTCGCCGAGTATCAGCGCAAGCGCGCGGCCGCCGAATCGGAAGCGCAGAGCATCGTTGCCGGCGCCAAGGAAGACGCCGCCCGCATGGCCCTTGAGGCCAAGGCGAAGATCGAAGAGTTCGTCGCCCGCCGTACCAAGATGGCCGAGGTCAAGATCGCCCAGGCCGAGGCGCAGGCCGCGGCCGATGTCCGTGCCGCAGCCGCCGAAGCCGCCATTGCTGCCGCCGAGAAAATCCTCTCCGCCGAAGCGAAGGGCCCGCTAGCCGGCGAACTGATCGCCAAGGGCATCGAAGACGTCCGCAAGAAGCTCAACTGAAGGGCCTAACGGCTCGGTTTGGTTTCAACGAAAGAACACCAAAGGCTGGCCGATTGGCCGGCCTTTTTCTTTGCCCGAACGGTATCGGATTCCTCTGCGCGGCCGGCGAACGGGTTGAAAGACGCAGAGTGCAGGTGGTCCTTGCATACCGATTCGGCCGGACTAAGCTCGCAATCAGCGATTCGTTTGTAAGAGTGGCGTTGTGGCCCAGGCGGCCGCCCATTCGTAGGCGTCTTCAGTTCAACAGACAGACCTAGCCGGCTATTCCGGCCACGGATCGGGGGACTCGTGGTCATCTTCGATTGCAATGGCGTGCTGGTCGACAGCGAGCCGCTGGCCACCGCGATCGTATCGCAAGAGTTCATGCGCGCCGGCTTCGCGCTGACGCCGGATCTTGTCGCGCGCTATTTCACCGGCCGACGCCAGTCCGACATGTTCGCCGAGGTCGAGATCGCGGCGGGACGCAAATTGCCGCACGGTTTCGCCGAGACGGTGACGCTGGCGACATTGCGCAAATTCCGCGCCGAACTGCGTCCGACCGCCCATGCGGCGCACGCTTTGTCGTGGCTGCGCGGTCCCAAATGCGTGGCCTCGTCGTCGTCGCTCGACCGCATTCGCGTCAGCCTGGAGACGACAGACCTGCTGCGCTTCTTCGAGCCCAACCTGTTCTCGGCCGGCGACGTAGCCAACGGCAAGCCGGCGCCCGATCTGTTCCTGCACGTCGCAGGGCAGATGCGGGTCAATCCCGCCGATTGCCTGGTGGTCGAAGATTCGCCCGCCGGCGTCGCCGCGGCTGTCGCGGCCGGGATGACGGTGATCGGCTTCGTCGGCGGCAGCCACGCCAGCACGACGCTCGGTGTTCAGCTCGGCGAAGCCGGCGCCCGCGCCGTCATCTCGGATCTCAGGGCGCTCAAGAGCACAGTCATCGATCTGCGCGGCTGGTAATCCGGCTTCCCGCTATTTCCGTTTCTTCCGCGGCGCCGGCTTCTTGGCCTGATGCTGCGCGGCGAGCGTGTCGAAGCCGATATAGACCACGTAATTGTCCAGCAGGCCCGGCGGGTTCGGTATCGGGAACGTCACGCCTTCTTCGATATGGGTGAAGGTGACGCGATCCACCGCCGACGTGATCTCGACCGGCACCATCGTGAACTTCGACACGATGGCCTTCGGCGTTACGCCTTCCTGCACCACCGCGATGCGCAGCGGCACATCGACCTTGCCCGGGCCGCCGGCCGGCCCGGTGATAACCCGTCCCTCGATACCGACGCGCATGGTCATGACACCGGCGCTGATGTGGCACTCGCGCGCGTATCGGATAATCGTGCCCTGGTAGCGCAGTTTGAGCGCTGCTGGCTCGTCGGGCTTGCCGTCGCCGCCGATCATCAAGGTCGCGGCGCCAGTGCGGATCTGAACCGGCGGACAATCGACGTCGTCATTGCTCAGATTGCCGACGCCGCCGCTCTGGGGCGGCGCATCGTTGGTTGCCTTGTTGGAGTCGAGAAGGTTGAGCGACGACAGGCTGGTGCCGCAGCCGGCCAGCAGCACCGCCAGCACCGGCGCGGCGCAGGAAATCGCCCGCCACCCCCGCAGCCGGCTCGGTTGTTCAATTCGTTTCCCGGTCATTCGCTCACTCGCAATTCGTCAATATTCATGGTCGGACGGGCTAAAACCCTGTGCTCTATAGCAAAACAAGCGTGGCAGGCCCAAGGCAAGCTGCTTCCGGCCGGCGCCTCAAGGATCGTCGACCAGACGGGCATAGAGCAGATGGTCCTGCCAGACGCCGTTGATGCATAGATAGCGGCGGGCATAGCCCTCGCGCTGGAAGCCGGTTTTTTCCAGGAGACCGATGGAGGGCGCATTGGTCGGAATGCAGGCGGCCTCGACCCGGTGCAGCCGCAGCGTGCCGAAGCTGTGCGCCAGAAGCGCCCGCACCGCCGCGCTCATATAGCCGTGGCGGGCGAAGGGCGCGCCGGTCCAGTAGCCGAGGCTGCCGGCCTGGGCCACTCCGCGCCTGACATTGGCGAGCGTCAGTCCTCCGACCAGCGCATGGTCGCCGCCGCGAAACACCAGAAACGCGTAAGCGAGATCGTTTCGCTGATCTTCACTGTAGCGGCGCAGCCGCCGCCGGAAGGCGCCGCGCGTCAGATCGTCCGCTGGCCAGACCGGCTCCCATGGCGTGAGGAAGGCTCTGCTCTGCTCGCGCAACGTCGCCCATGCGGCAAAATCGCCCGGTTGCGGCGCGCGCAAATACACGCCCTGCCCAGCGATGACGGGCTCGACGTCGTTAAATCCGACAGTGCGGAAAAACGCCATGGGTCAATTCCGCCGGGCCGGGCTGGACAGATCAGGCGGCCGGACGGACCAGACTTTCGGCAATCGCGGCGGTGCTTTCAAGTCCGTTGCCGGGGCCGAGCGCGGCAATGGCGGGGCGGCCGCGGGCGATCAGGGCCCGCCCGGCGGCCCGCGCGCTCTCGACAGTTACGGCCTCGACCTTGGCGACGATCTCCTCGAGCGGCACCGGCCGGCCATAGGCCAGCATCTGCCGCGCCATCTGGCCGAGACGGGCTTCCGAGCTCTCCAGAGCCATCAGCAAACCGGCCTTCATCTGCGCCTTGGCGCGGGCGATCTCGGACTCGTTGAGCGTCTCGGTGGCGCTCTCGATCTGATCGATGACGACACGCATCAGTTCCGGCGCATCGGCTTCATCGGTGCCGGCATAGAGCCCAAACAGGCCCGTGTCGGAGTACGGCATGTGGAAGGCCTGAATGGTGTAGCAGAGGCCACGGATTTCGCGCACCTCCTGGAACAGGCGCGAGGACATGCCGCCGCCGAGCACGCTGGTGAAGACCTGCAGGCTGTAGAGCTGCGAGTCCTTCACCGGCACGCCCTCCAGCGCCAGCGCTATATGGACCTGCTCGAGATCGCGCGATTCGACCTTGGTGCCGCCGCCGAAGCGCGCCGCCTGATGCACCGGCGCATCCGGACCGGCAAAGCTCTCGAAGCGCTTGACCGCTTCATCGACGATCTGTCGATGGTCAACCGCGCCCGCCGCCGCGACTAGCATGTTCGGCGCGCGATAATTGCGATTGAGATAGGCCCGCAGGCTCTTGGCGCTGAACGACCGCACCGTCTCCGGCGTGCCGAGAATGGAGCGGCCGATCGGCTGGCCGGGAAACGCGGTCTCCTGCAAGCGATCGAACACCAGATCGTCCGGCGCATCTTCGGTGGCACCGATCTCCTGGGTGATGACGTTCTGTTCGCGGCGCAGTTCTTCCGGATCGAAGGTCGGCTCGGCGAGAATATCGGACAAGACGTCAAGCGCCAGCGGCACGTCGGCCTTGAGCACGCGGGCAAAATAACCGGTGTTTTCGACGCTGGTCGCGGCATTGAGATCGCCGCCGACCGCCTCGATGGTCTCGGCGATCTGCCGCGCGGTGCGCCGCTTGGTACCCTTGAAGGCCATGTGCTCGAGCAGGTGCGAAATGCCATGCTCGTCTGGGGCTTCGTCGCGGCTTCCAGCGCCAACCCAGACGCCGAGCGACGCCGACTCGAGATGCGGCATGCGGTCGGTCACCACCGACAGGCCGGACGGCAGCTTGGTCACTTCGACGGTCATACACTCACTCCCTCGCGCGCCGCCCGCGTGGCGTTCGCGACAAATGCTTCAATCTTGCCCTGGTCGGCCGGCAGGACGCTAAAGCGCTCGGCCTTCTTCGGCAGGTCAGACAGCCAATCTGGGAGCCCGGGGTCGACGCCGCAAGCGGCCTTGACCGCGTCCGGAAACTTGGCCGGATGCGCGGTCGACAGCACCACCATCGGCACCGACGGGTCGCGGGTTTCCTTTTCGGCGACCGCCAGCGCCACCGCGGTGTGCGGATCGGCGCAATAGGACGCCTCTTTCATCCAGGCGCGGATTTCCGCATCGACCTCCTGCTCGTCGGCACGGTCGGCGGAGAACAGCGCGCGCATGGCCTTGAGCGCCTCACCCGGCACACTGAAGCGGCCGGACTGCGCCAGCGAACCCATCAACGCATTGACCTTGGCGGCGTCGCGGCCACAGGTCTCGAACAGCAGGCGCTCGAAGTTCGACGACACCTGGATGTCCATCGACGGCGACGAGGTGGCGATCACCTTGCGCGTCTCGTAATCGCCGGTCGCCAAGGTGCGCGCCAGGATGTCGTTGACATTGGTGGCGACGACGAGGCGATCGACCGGAAGGCCCATCCTGCTCGCTACGTAGCCGGCATAGACGTCGCCGAAATTGCCTGTCGGCACCGTGAAGGCGATCTTGCGATGTGGCGCGCCGAGCGCGACTGCCGCGGTGAAATAATAAACCGCCTGCGCGACGATGCGTCCCCAGTTGATCGAGTTGACGCCGGAGAGATGCACGCGATCGCGGAAGGCGTGATGGTTGAACATCGCCTTCACCAGCGCCTGGCAATCGTCGAACGTGCCCTCGACCGCGATTGAATGCACGTTACTGTCGGTCGGCGTCGTCATCATGCGACGCTGCACCGCGGAGATGCGGCCGTGCGGATAAAGTGCGACGACGTCGACCTGATCGCGGCCGCGGAACGCCTCGACCGCCGCGCCGCCCGTGTCGCCCGAGGTAGCAACGACGATGGTCGTGCGCTCGCCGCGCTTCTTGAGCTCGTGATCCATCAGCCGCGCCACGAGCTGCATGGCGAGGTCCTTGAAGGCGAGTGTCGGGCCGTGAAACAGCTCGAGCACGAACAGGTTGTCGCCGAGTTGCACGAGCGGCGCGACCGCCGGATGGCGGAAGGTGCCGTAGGCCTCGTGCGCGATGCGGGCGAGATCGGCCTCGGCGATACTGTCGCCGACGAATGGCTTGAGCACCTCGACCGCGACCTCGGCATAGGGCCGGCCGGCAAAGCCGGCGATGGTTGCAGCCGACAGGGTCGGCCAGGTTGTTGGCACGTAAAGCCCGCCGTCGCGGGCCAGCCCCGCAAGCATCACCTTGACGAAATCGAGCTGGGCAGGCGCGCCCCGCGTGGAGATGTAACGCATTGATATTTCGATATTTTCTGAACAGATTGGGACCTTGCCGCAGCACCCTAGCCTTGGCTGCAGACCAGCACAAGGAACGCGCCTAGCGCCGCCGCAGGCGTCCGGTGAGCCAGACGCCGTAGACGCCAATCAGCGCCAGCGCGAGGCCGTACCAGGTCAGCGCGTATTGCCAGTGGTTGTTCGGCAGGTGCACTTCGATCTTGCCCGGCTTGGGGAGGCCGCCCGGCGGCATCGGCGCTTCCTGATCGACGTAGAACGGAGCGTCGAGTTGCCAGTGATGCGCCGCCGCCATGGCGTTCTGATTGCGTGTGAAGAACAGGTTGGCCTTGAGGTCATCCGCCGGCGCGAACAAGCCAGGCTCTTCCGGCCAGCGCAAGTAACCGACAATGTCGACCGGGCCGCGCGGCGCGCCTTGCGGACGCGTCGCCGGATCCTTGTGGTCGGCCGGAACGAAGCCGCGGTTGACCAGGATGACGGCGCCGTCGCCGAGCCGCGCCGGTGAAAAGACCCAATAGCCCTGAGCGGTGATGTCCGGCCGGAGCGAAGAACCCGCGGTGTAAACAAAAGCCTCGCCGGGCAGGAAAGTCGCCGTGAACTTGACGTGCGCATATTCGCGCTCGGCCTCGGTCAAGCCCGGCCATTGCGCACGCGGCGCCAAAGCCTGCGGCGTCTGACTGATACGCCCGTTCACCGTGGCGATCAGCTTTTCTTTCCAGGCCTTACGCTGAAGCTGCCAGGTGCCGAGACCGAGCAGAAGCGACAGACCAGCGACCACGGCAATGGTCGCCGTGAACACACCACGCGCGCTGGCGCCGCCTTCCCTCGCCGCGCTCACGCGTCGCCCTTGCGCTGCAACTGACCGGGCGCCGCCTTGTGATGGTATTGCAGCGTGATCAGTATGCCCTTGAGAATTCGCAGCGGGGCGAGCGTCACGATGAGGATCAACGGCACCCACAGCACCGCATGCACCCAGTAAGGCGGTTGATACACCACCTCGGTGAACAGCGCCGCCAGCACCACGAGCGCACCGCCGATGAGGATGACGAACACCGCCGGGCCATCGCCAGCGTCGGCGAACGAATAATCCAGCCCGCATTTTTCGCAGGCCGGACGCAGCGTCAGAAAACCGTCGAACAGCTTGCCTTCGCCGCAGCGCGGACAACGGCCGAGCAGTCCGCGTTTGAACGGCAAGGCTATCGAAGCAGGTTCGGACATTGCGATACCTCCGAAACGAAAAGGGCGGCGTTGCCGCCGCCCTTTTGCCATATCAATGCGGCGGCTTAGTGCCCCACCGCGTGCTCGGCGCCCGAGCCCCACACGTAAATGCAGGCGAACAGGAACAGCCACACGACGTCGACGAAGTGCCAATACCAGGCGGCGAACTCGAAGCCGAGGTGCTGGGTCGGCGTGAAGTGGCCCTTCAGCGTGCGCACCAGGCAGACGATCAGGAAGATCGTGCCGATGATGACGTGCGCGCCGTGGAAGCCGGTCGCCATGAAGAAGGCGGCGCCGTACATGTTGCCGCTGAAGGCGAATGCGGCGTGCGAATACTCGAAGGCCTGGACGCAGGTGAAGGTCAAGCCGAGCAGAATGGTCAGGATCAGACCCCACTTCAGGCCCTGGCGATCGTTCTCCAGCAGCGCATGGTGCGCCCAGGTCACCGTGGTGCCCGAGGTCAGCAGGATCAGCGTGTTGAGGAGCGGCAGGTGCCAGGGATCGAAGGTCTCGATGCCCTTCGGCGGCCACACCCCGTGGGTGAAGGCAAGACGGGCGACTTCATGCGGCTCGCCGGGAAACAGCGCGGTGTTGAAGTAGGCCCAGAACCAGGCGACGAAGAACATCACTTCCGAGGCGATGAACAGGATCATGCCGTAGCGGTGCGAGATCTGCACCACGCGGGTGTGATCGCCCTTGTGCTCCGCTTCGTTGATGACGTCACGCCACCAACCGATAAATGTGTAGAGCACGCCGAGCAGGCCGGCGCCGAACACCAGCGGCGCCGCCGAGTAAAGATGGTGCATCCAGCTGACGGCGCCGACCGCCATCACGAAGGCCGCGAACGAGCCGACGGCCGGCCACGGGCTCGGGTCGACCAGATGGTAGTCGTGGTGCTTAGCGTGTGCCTCGGCCATTGTCGTCTCCGTTCAATTCCGTCGGTTTGCAATGGGCGCCGCGGCGCCCCCCAATTCCATTTACAGTTTCTTCGATGCCTTCGTCTCCGCATCTGCGACCGGCTTTTGCGGCGCGTCCACGGGAAAGAAGGTATAGGACAATGTGATCGTGTTCAGCGGGTCCTGGTCGCCATCCTTGACGATCGAAGGATCGACATAGAACACCACCGCCATGTCACGCGTTTCGCCGGGCTTCATGGTCTGCTCGGTGAAACAGAAACAGTTGATCTTGTGAAAGTAGAGCCCGACGGTCGTCGGCGTGACGTTGTATCCGGCCTGTGCGGTGATCGACCGCGCCGCCATGTTGATGACCTTGTAATAGACCGTCTTGACCTCGCCGATGCGCACCTGGACCGTGTTCTGCTCGGGCACGAAACGCCACGGCAGGCCGGGAGCGACATTCGAATCGAAGCGGATGGTCAAGGTGCGGTCGAGCACCTGGCCCGGCCCGCTTTCCGCCACCTGCGGGGTGCCGCCGAAGCCGGTGGTGCGGCAGAACCAGTTGTACAGCGGCACCGAGGCGAAGGCCGCGCCGACCATGGCGGCGGCGACAACGCCGCAGGTTGCGGCGATGACGACGTCGCGTTTGACCTTGCGCTTGCTGGTGGCCGGCTGCGTCATATCGGGCGCACCAGCACGGCCGGACCCTTCACCAGGGTCATGATGAAAAACAGGATGACCAGCGCCGCAAGCGCCAGCGCGATGGCGACCGACCGCGAACGCTGGGCGCGCTTCTGGTGCTCGGTGAGCATGATGCCGCCAATGTTCTGACCGTCGCGGTCCTGCTTGTCATCCATGGTCATCTCCGCGGTCACGCGGCCACCCTGGCGATCAGTCCGCCCCAACCGCGGTCGACCAGCAACACCGCGTACAGCAGGAACAGATAGAGGATCGAGAAGGCGAAAAGATGCCGGCAGGCACGGTCGGCCGGCGAGACCTCGCGATAGACCTGGACCGCGAGCAGCACCATGGCGGCGCCGGTCGCGACCGCGACGACGCCGTACAGGGCGCTGGTGAAACCGAGCGCCCAGGGCGCAATACCGAGCGGCACCAGGATCAGCGTATAGAGCAGGATTTGCAGGCGGGTATGCGCGTCGCCGGCGACATTCGGCAGCATCGGCACGCCGGCGCGGCCGTAATCGCTCTTTTTGTAGATCGCCAGCGCCCAGAAGTGCGGCGGCGTCCAGAAGAAGATGATGGCGAACAGCAGCAGCGATTCGAGCGACACCGAGCCGCTGACGGCGGCCCAGCCGATCATCGGCGGGAAGGCGCCGGCTGCACCGCCGATGACGATGTTCTGCGGCGTCGAGCGCTTCAGCCACATCGTGTAGATGACGGCATAGAAGAAGATGGTGAAGGCGAGCAACGCCGCCGACAGCACATTGACCATCAGGCCGAGCACCGCCACGGCGAATACAGACAAGGTCAGGCCGAAAGCCAGCGCCTCGCCGGGCCGCACGCGGCCGGCCGGCACCGGACGGCGCTGGGTGCGCGTCATCAATGCGTCGATGTCGGCGTCGAACCACATGTTCAGCGCACCGGAAGCGCCGGCCCCAACCGCGATGCAGAGCAGCGCGGTAAAGGCCTCGAACGGGTGGATCGAACCGGGCGCCACGGCGAGGCCAACCAGCGCCGTGAACACCACGAGCGACATCACCCGGGGTTTCAGCAGCGCGATGTAGTCGCCGACCTCGGCGTTGCTCGGCTCGTAAAGACCTGCGTCAACGAGCCGTGCCGCGCCCGGGCCGCCGACATTCGCGCCTTCGCTGATGAGCGACATTGCTCGGCTACGCCCTTCTCAATCCGCGCATCACTTGATGCGCGGCAGAACCTCGAACTGATGGAACGGCGGCGGCGAGGACAGGGTCCACTCCAGCGTCGTTGCGCCTTCGCCCCACGGGTTGGCGGCGGCCACGCGCTTCTTCATGAAGGCTTCTGCCATGCCGATGAAGAAGATCACGAGGCCGACGGCCGCAATGTACGAGCCGTAGGACGACACCTCGTTCCAGCCATGGAACGCGTCCGGATAGTCGACGGTGCGGCGCGGCATGCCGGCGAGGCCGAGGAAGTGCTGCGGAAAGAAGATGACGTTGACGCCGATGAAGGTAACCCAGAAGTGGGCCTTGGCGATCGTCTCGTTGTACATGTAGCCGGTGATCTTCGGGAACCAGTAGTACCAGCCGGCGAAGATCGCGAACACCGCACCGAGCGACAGCACGTAGTGGAAGTGCGCGATCACGTAGTAGGTGTCGTGCAACACGCGGTCGACGCCCGCGTTCGACAGCACGACGCCGGTCACGCCGCCGACGGTGAACAGGAAGATGAAGCCCACCGCCCACAGCATGGGCGTGCGGAATTCGATCGAACCGCCCCACATCGTCGCGATCCACGAGAAGATCTTCACGCCGGTCGGCACCGCGATGACCATGGTCGCCGCGATGAAGTAGGCCTGCGCGCCGGTCGACAGACCGACGGTGTACATGTGGTGCGCCCAGACGATGAAGCCGATGCCGCCAATCGCGACCATGGCGTAGGCCATGCCGAGATAGCCGAACACGGGCTTCTTCGAGAAGGTCGAGACGATCTGCGAGATCATGCCGAAGCCGGGCAGGATGAGGATGTACACTTCGGGGTGACCGAAGAACCAGAACAGATGCTGGAACAGCAGCGGATCGCCGCCGCCTTCAGGCGAGAAGAAGGTGGTGCCGAAGTTGCGATCGGTCAGCAGCATGGTGATGCCGCCGGCGAGAACCGGCAGTGACAGCAGCAGCAGGAACACGGTCACCAGAATCGACCACACGAACAGCGGCATCTTGTGCAGGGTCATGCCCGGCGCGCGCATGTTGAAGATCGTGGTGATGAAGTTGATGGCGCCGAGGATCGACGACGCGCCGGCGATGTGCAGCGACAGGATGACGAAGTCCACCGCCGGGCCCGGATGGCCGGTGGTCGACAGCGGCGCGTAGATGGTCCAGCCGGTGCCGGCGCCGAGCGAACCGGGTTCGCCTTCGACGAACAGCGAGCACAGCAGCAGGCCGAACGAGGCCGGCAGCAGCCAGAACGAAATGTTGTTCATGCGCGGAAACGCCATGTCCGGCGCGCCGATCATCAGCGGTACGAACCAGTTGCCGAAGCCGCCGATCATGGCCGGCATGACCATGAAGAAGATCATGATCAGACCGTGCGAGGTCGCGAACACGTTGTATTCGTGCGGCGTCGAGAAGATCTGCAGACCAGGATTCTGCAGTTCCATGCGGATCGCGATCGACAGACAGAACCCGATCACACCCGCGATCATCGCGAACACCAAGTACATCGTGCCGATGTCCTTGTGGTTCGTCGAATAGACGTAGCGGCGCCACCCGGTCGGGTGGCCGTGCTCATGAGCATCGTGCGCGCCGTGTACTGCTGCGTTCTCGGCCATTGTCAGATTCCTTCGACCCTGATTTCCGTTGTCGCCCGCGTATTGTATTCAGATTTCGCTATATGTCACTTGACGCTGGCGGACTCCACCGCGGCAACCGCGTTCTTGGGCGCGTCGTCGCTGGTGGCAAATTTCTTCTTCGCGGCCACGAGCCAGGCAGCATAGTCCTTCTCGCTCACGACCTGAACGGCGATCGGCATGAAGGCGTGATCGCGGCCGCACAGCTGCGAACATTGGCCGTAATACATGCCTTCGCGCTCGGCCTTGAACCAGGTTTCGTTGAGTCGGCCCGGAATCGCGTCGATTTTCACCCCGAAGGACGGCACCGCCCAGGAGTGAATGACGTCGGCGCCGGTAGTAATGACGCGCACCACCTTATTGACCGGCACGACCATGGTGTTGTCGACCGCCAAGAGGCGCGGCTCGCCCGGCTTCAGATCCTTGGGCTGCTTCATCAGCGAATCGAATTCGATCTTGGCGTCCGGGTAGCTGTAGCTCCAGAACCACTGCTTGCCGGTCGCCTTCACGGTCACATCGGCCGGCGGCACCTTGAGCTGGTAGAACAGCAGCCGGAACGACGGCACCGCGATCGCCACCAGGATCAGGACCGGGACCACCGTCCAGACCACTTCGATCATCGTATTGTGGGTGGTGCGCGACGGCACCGGGTTGCTCTTGGCGTTGAACTTCACGATCACGATGACGAGCAGCGCCAGTACGAACAGCGCGATGATCGCGATAATCCAGAGTAGGAAGTTGTGGAACCAGACGACGTCTTCCATCACCGGGGTGGCGGCGGCCTGGAGGCCAACTTCCCACTGGTGCGGTTCGCCGGTGGCGGCGAACGCCGAACCGGCAAAGAGAATGGCCACGCTTGAGGCCAGGAAAGCGATCAACCGCTTGAGCACCAGCATTTTCTTTTGCGCTCCTCGACGAGAAAAACGGCCTTGGCGCAGGCCCCTTCTTTGGCCCCCTGGTCGCCGCGCGCACGTTTTTGAACGGACGGCGGTCCTCACGGCATTGGCGCCACGGGCGTGGCCGGTTTTGCGATGCAGTGAGCCGGGGGATACCCCGGCTTCTCAAACCACAATTCCGAGCCAGCCGCAATCCGCCTCATTAGAACTGTTCTGCGACGGAAGGCTTATCCTCAAACCCTTGCAGAATGCCGTATTTCCGCCAAGCCAAAGGCGTTCACGAAGGGCGCATCAGCCCGGTCCGCGCCGGCCGCTGGCGGCGTTGCAACGGCGCACGGCAGGCATGACCGGAATCGACCGTCTACAATGGCCACGCGCCGGTGATTCGGAACGCGGGAGGCCTCCCTGCGACGGCCGCAAATTCATGCTAAAGGATTGAATGATGAGCAATTTCAGGCGCCGCTGGCATGCTGACCGAGACTTCGGCGACGGCTTCCTGGCAAACCGCGGCGGTATCCTGGGATTCTGCCTCGCGATGACGCTCGCCCTGGCGCTGGCCGGGGCTGCGAGCGACGCCGCCCGCGCCCAGGGCGCGGTCAAGTCGGTTCACAAGGACTGGCAGATCCGCTGCGACACGCCGCCCGGCGCCAAATCCGAGCAATGCGCGCTGATTCAGAGTGTCACCGCCGAGGACCGCGCCAATGTCGGCCTCACCGTGATCGTGCTCAAGACGGCCGATCAGAAGAGCAAATTGATGCGCGTCGTGGCGCCGCTGGGCGTGCTCCTGCCCTCCGGCCTCGGCCTCAAGATCGACAATGCCGATATCGGCCGCGCCGGCTTCGTGCGCTGCCTGCCCAATGGCTGCATCGCCGAGGTGGTGATGGACGACGAATTGCTGAAGAAACTGCGTACCGGCAAGACGGCGACCTTCATCATCTACCAGACGCCCGAAGAAGGCATCGGCTTCCCGATGTCGCTCGCAGGCTTCGGCGAAGGCTACGACAAACTGCCGTAACGCCACCTTTATCCCGGGCCTGCGCCCTCGCCTTCCCGCTTGATCCGGCGATAATGCCTCTGCGCCCGTCCGTCAGCCCGGAGCGGAGACCATGGCCAAGGACCTTCTGATTCTCACCACTGGCGGCACCTTCGACAAACGCTATCCGGAGGGTCAGTGGGTGACGGAGTTCACCTTCCCGCCGGGGCAGGAATCGGCGGTCACCGAGATCCTCAAGCGCGGCCGCATCGATCCCGACAGCTTTGCCTGCGAATGGCTGTTTGCCGAAGATTCGACCCGGATCACCGACGCCCAGCGCGGCATCATCGCCGAGCGCTGCGCCGCGGCGACGCAGAACCGAATCGTCGTCACCCACGGCACCGACACCATGACCCGCCGGATCGATCCGGCGACCGGCCAGGTGTCGACGACGCCGAACACCGCGCAGACCATCGCCTCGCGCAAACTCTCCAAGACCATCGTGCTGACCGGCGCGGCGCAGCCCGCCGTGCTGCGCGACAGCGACACCGACTTCAATCTCGGCCTGGCCATCGGCGCGGCGTTGATCGCGCCGCCCGGCGTTTACGTCGCCATGCATGGTCTGGTTGCCCCGTGGGACCAGGTCGTGAAAAATGTCGATGGCAGTTTCCGCCGCCTATAGGTGAAGGCGTTCGACGTGGCCTTGTTCGACATTGACGAGATCGAAGACGCGGCGCGCCTCGTCTACCGGCAGATGCAGCCGACGCCGCAATATGTCTGGCCGCTGCTCGGCGAGCGCACCGGCGCCACCGTCTGGGTCAAGCACGAGAACCACACGCCGACCGGCGCCTTCAAGGTTCGCGGCGGCATAACCTTCATCGACTGGCTCAAGCGCACGCACCCGCAAACGCCGGGCATCGTCACCGCGACGCGCGGCAATCACGGCCAGAGCCAGGCGCGCGCCGCCACCGCGGCGGGGCTCAAGGCGAAGATCCTGGTGCCGTTTGGCAATTCGGTCGAGAAGAATGCCGCCATGCGCGCTTTCGGCGCCGAGTTGATCGAATTCGGCAGCGACTTCGATGAGGCCCGCATCGAAGCGATGCGGCTCTCCGAGGTTGAAGGTCTTTTCCCGGTGCCGCCGTTTCACCGCGAACTGGCGCGCGGCGTCGCCACTTATGCGCTGGAACTGTTCGCCGCGGCGCGCGATCTCGACACCGTCTACGTGCCGATCGGTTGCGGCTCCGGCATCTGCGGCGTCATCGCCATGCGCGACGCGCTCGGACGCACGACCGAAGTGGTCGGCGTCGTCTCGACAGAAGCCGCTGGCGCCAAACTGTCCTTCGAAGCCGGCAAGCTGATCGAAACAAATTCCGCCGCCACCATCGCCGACGGCATGGCGGTGCGCGTGCCAGTGCAGGACGCCTTCGACATCTATTCCAAGGGCGCCAGCCGCATCGTCGCGGTGACGGATGACGAGATCGGCGCGGCCATGCGCATTCTCTATCGGGACACGCACAATCTCGCCGAAGGCGCCGGCGCCGCGGGCCTGGCCGCGCTGCTCCAGGAGAAGGACAGGATGCGCGGCAAGCGAGTCGGCATCATCCTGTCAGGCGGCAATGTCGATCTGCCGCTCTATGCGAAGATACTTGCGGGCTGACAATTCACGGGAGAACGCTGCGATGAACGCCTGGGAGCATCCGCTCATCAAGAAGGGCATGCCGCTGCAACTTGCCGAACGGCGAGCGCGCATCGCCGCCGGCGACAAGCCGCTGGGCTGGAAAGTCGGCCTCGGCGCCCCGGCCGCGATGCAGAAGCTCGGCCTTGCCGCGCCGATCGTCGGTTTTCTGATGCAAAGCGCCCAGATCAAATCGGGCGGCACCGTGTCGCTGAAGGGCTATGTACGTCCCGCCGCCGAGCCGGAGATCGCCGTGCGCATGGCGACGACACCGCAACCCAACGCATCGGCCGACGACGTGCGCACAGCGATCAAGGAAATCATACCCGCGATCGAAATCGTCGACGTGGAGCCGGTGTCGATGCCGGACAATCTCGACGTCATTCTCGCGGGCGATATCTTCCAGCGTCATGTCGTCCTTGGGGAGACGGCGCGCGCCGGTGGCAACATTGGGGGCCTGACCTCGCGCGTGACGCGGCGCGGCGCGCTCATCAACACCACGACCGACCCGGAAGCGCTGACCGGCAAAGTCGTCGATATCGTCGCTCATGTCGCGGCGACCTTGGCCGCCTATGGCGAGCAATTGTCGCCCGGCGACATCATCATCACCGGCTCAATCACGCCGCCGCAGATGCTGGAGGCGGACGATACTGCGTTCGTGCATGCGCTCGATCCGGTCGACGAGGTGCGGATCACGTTCACGCGCGACTGAGCGCCCTTGATCTCGATCAACGGCCGTCTCCGTGACGCGGCTAAGGTCGCCATCGCACGGAGGACCGGCCGATGACGCAATGGGCAGACCATATCAACGAGATCATAGCGCTGATGCGCACGTTGCGCGGCGATACGCCCAATGTGATGAAGGCGTTTTCGGGGTTGGCCCAGGCGGCGCTGGCGCCGCAGGCCCTCGACAGCAAGACAAAGGAACTGATCGCGCTCGGCATCTCGGTGGCGATCCGCTGTGACGACTGCATCGGCTTCCACGTCAAGGCGGCACTCGAACAGGGTGCGACGCGCGAGGAGGTCATCGAGACGCTCGGCATGGCGATCTACATGGGTGCCGGGCCGTCGGTGATGTACGCCACCCACGCGCTCGAGGCCTACGAGCAGCTCAAGCCGGTATAACCGCGCTGCGTCAGGCACTTCTTTGAAACCGACTTTTGTCGGAACGCTGCGCGCGTTGCGGATCGCGCATCATGCACCATCTTCGAAATGGGGATCATCAACCGCTCGAGGACGCCATGTCGCTTCTCTCTAAGGCCACGCTTGGGCCGCTAACACTGCAAAATCATCTCGTCATGGCGCCGCTCACGCGCAGCCGCGCTGTCGGCAACATCCCGAACGAGCTGATGGCCGAATATTATGCGCAGCGCGCCAGCCTTGGACTGCTCATCACTGAGGGAACCTCACCGTCGCCGAACGGCCTCGGCTATCCGAACATTCCGGGCATCTATTCGGCCGAGCAGGTCGAGGGCTGGAAAAAGGTCACCAGCGCCGTGCATGCCAAAGGCGCCAAGATTTTCGTCCAGTTGATGCACACCGGCCGCATCGGTCACCCGCTGAACCTCCCGGCTAGCGCCAAGGTGGTCGCACCGTCGGCTGTCGCCGCGGCGGGACAGGTTTTCACCTTCGCCGATGGCATGAAGGATCATCCGGTGCCGGCCGCGATGACCGAAGCCGATCTCAAGATCGCACGTGACGAATACGTCACCGCGGCGAAGAACGCGATCGCCGCCGGTTTCGATGGCGTCGAGCTGCACGCCGCCAATGGCTATCTGCTCGAACAGTTTATTCGTCCGAACTCGAACATCCGCACCGACAAATACGGCGGCTCGATCGAGAACCGCGCGCGCTTCGTCATCGAAGTCGCGGAAGCCACCGCTGCCGCGATCGGCAAGGACAAGGTCGGTATCCGCCTGTCGCCCTATGGCGTCTTCAACGACATGCCGCTCTATCCGGAGATGGAGGCCGACTACACCTATCTCGCCGGCAAGCTCAATGAAGTCGGCCTCGTTTACGTCCACCTGGTCGATCACTCGCCGCAAGGCGCGCCGGAAGTACCGGCCTCGATCAAGGCGACGTTCCGCGACAAGTTCAAGCGCACGCTGATCCTGTCGGGTGGCTATGACATGAAGCGCGCCGAAGCCGATCTCGCCGCCGGCAAGGCGAACCTGATCGCGGTTGGCCGTCCGATCCTCGCCAATCCGGATCTGATCGCGCGCTGGAAGGCAGAGGCGGCGCTGAACGCGCCGGACGCCAACACTTTCTATACGCCGGGGCCGAAGGGCTACACCGACTATCCGGTTCTGGCCAAACAGCCGGCCTAACCTCACGTCAGACTGGTCAACCAAGAGCATCCGCGCCATAAGCGCGGATGCTTTTTTGTTAAGCGAGAGACGAACACGTGCTGCCCTGGAAAGTGCTCGATACCGCCCCGGTTCCCGGCGGCCGCAAAGAACTGCGGCTGAAGCAGCGCGGCAAGGAATTCGTCATCATGCTCGACAAGCAGGAGCTGATGAGCAGCTACCTGAGTGTCACGGAGAAGGCGCTGGCGACCTTCGGCTGCGACAGCATCAAGACGCGCGAGAAGCCGCGCGTGCTGATTGGCGGCCTCGGCATGGGCTATACGTTGCAGGCGACATTGCAGGTGCTCGGCGACAAGGCCGAGATCCTCGTCGCCGAACTGGTCCCGGCGGTTGTCAAATGGGCACGCGGGCCGCTGGCGCATATTATCGACGGCAGCCTGGACGATCCGCGCGTCGCCGTTCACGAGATCGATGTCGGCGAACTGATCCGCGGCAAGAAGTCGGCCTTTGACGCCATCCTGCTCGACGTCGACAACGGCCCGGACGGGCTGACCCGCAGCGCCAATGACGCGCTGTATGAGACGGCAGGCCTCGCCGCCGCGCATCGGGCCTTGCGCAAAGGCGGCGTGCTGGCGGTATGGTCGTCCACGCCCGATGCCAAATTCACCGCGCGGCTGAAGAAGGCCGGTTTCGCAGTCAAGGAATTCCCCTTGCGCGCCAATGGCCCACATGGCGGCGCCAAGCACTTCATCTGGACGGCGACACGCACGGTGTAAGGTCGCTCAGGCCGCCAGCCAGCGCGCCACGTCTTCCGGCTTCGGCAAGCCGCCGGCATGGACGACCTTGCCGTCGATGACGATGCCCGGCGTCGAGGCGATGCCGTAGCCGGCAATCGCCGCGTAGTCGGTGACCTTTTCGATGGCGACCGGTACGCCGAGCTTGTCGGCTTGCGATTGCACCATCTCGGCGGTGGCGACGCAGCGCTTGCAGCCGGGACCGAGGACTTTGACGTCTTTCATAACGCTCTCCGCTTATTGGTACAGCGCGTTGAACAAGAAGCCGACCGCCAGAATGCCGGTGCCGACGACGCCGATGAACACGGCGATCAATTTGACCGACAGCACCTTGCGCAGAATGATCATCTCCGGCAGCGACAACGCGATCACCGACATCATGAAGGCGAGCACGGTGCCGAGCGCCGCGCCTTTGGCGAGCAGCGCCTGCACGACCGGGATGATGCCGGCGGCATTCGAATACATGGGAATGCCGAGCAGCACCGCCGCCGGCACCGACCACCAGGCACCACGCCCCATGATCTCGGCGAGCAGGCTCGACGGCACATAGCCGTGGATGAAGGCGCCGACGGCAATGCCGGCGATGATCCAGATCCAGACCTTGCCGACGATATCGTTGACGGCCTCGAGCCCGGCCTTGATGCGGTCGACGACCGTAATTTGTTCGGGTGGCAGGTCGGCGGCGCTGGCGCGCAGATTGCGCACCCATTCCTCGAGCCAATGTTCGAGATGCAAGCGACCGATCACCCAGCCGGCGACGATGGCGACGCCAAGACCGAAAGCGAGATAAGTGAGCGCGACTTTCCAGCCGACCAGCGCGAACAGCAGGCCGAGCGCGACTTCGTTGACCATCGGCGCGGCGATCAGGAACGAGAAGGTGACGCCGAGCGGAATGCCGGCGCTGACAAAGCCGATGAACAGTGGCACCGCCGAGCACGAGCAGAACGGCGTCAGGATGCCGAGCATGGCGGACAGCACATTGCCGACGCCTTCATGCTTGCCGGCCAGCATCGCCCGCGTCTTTTCCGGCGAGAAGAAGCTGCGCACCAGACCCATCGCGAAGACCACGAGCGTCAGCAGCATCAGAACCTTCGGCGTGTCGTAGGCAAAGAAGCTGACGGCATCGCCGAGATGACTGGCGCGATCGATCGGCAATTGCGCGACGATCCAGTCCGAGAATGGAATCAACTGGCTGTAAGCCAAGCCCCACAGAACGAGCGCGGCCGCGGTCGCCGCCAGCCATTTCACGGTCGAGGGTTCGCTGGTGCGGGGCGCAACCGGCGGCGGGTTGCCTTTGCAGCAGGAGACGGTGGTGGTGCTCATGCCACTTGCCTTTCCTGTTCGACCGGCAAGGCCAGCGCGGCGTCGACCAGAGCGACGACTTCCCGCGGCAGATCGGCCGCACGGCGATAGCGCACCCACTGCGCATCGCGGCGATCGGTGACGAGTCCGGCCGCCTTGATCGTCGCCATATGGCGCGACATGCGCGACTGGCTGGCCCCGAGCGCCTTCATCAGTTCGCAGACGCAGTGCTCTTTGCCGTCCCAGATCAGCCGCAAGGCTTCGAGCCGAACCGGCTCAGCCAGCGCCGACAGAATGGTGGTTGTGTTCATGATCTTTAGCCTTGGTTGCTTTTGACCTTGGTGTCTTTGACCTTGGTCATCACGGGCCTCGGTTTTGCTCATAGTCGCTTATGCGCATAAGCGCATATTATAGCCCGAAAGTCAAATTTCAAGGTCGTACCGGCAGCGTTTTCCGCCGATCGCCGCCCTGTCCTCGCCAAATCGCCACAGAGGCCCTATTTGATGAGGGAACGCCGCCTCACCGGAGCAATACCGCCATGGATCCAGCCGCTTCCTCACTGATCGACCGCGCCGGGCTCGATAAATCCAAGGTGCGCGAACTGGTCGGCCGCGGCCTGGAAGGCGCCGACGACGGCGAATTGTTCCTCGAATACAAGCAGACCGAGGCGCTGGCCTTCGATAACGGCCGCCTCAAGCAGGCGACCTATGACACCACCCAGGGCTTCGGCCTGCGCGCGGTGAAGGACGAGGCGGTCGGCTATGCCCACGCCTCCGACCTGTCGGAAGGCGCGCTCGCCCGCGCCGCCGATGCCGTGCGCGCGGTCAAGGGCGGCTACAGCGGCACCTATGCCGAGGCCCCCGGCCGCACCAACCGCAAGCTCTATGACGACGTGAACCCCCTCGGCACGCCGACCTTCGAGACCAAGGTCAAGCTGCTCGAGACCATTGACGCTTATGCCCGCGCCAAGGATCCGCGCGTGCGGCAGGTGACGGCGAGCATTGCCGCGACCTGGCAGGTCGTCGAAATCCTGCGCGGCGACGGCGAGACCTATCGCGACATCCGCCCGCTGGTGCGCCTCAACGTCTCGGTGGTCGCCGGCGACGGCGACCGCCAGGAAACCGGCAGCTACGGCGTCGGCGGCCGCGAGGGCTATGAGCGCTTCATCGAGCCGTCGATGTGGCAGATGGCCGTCGACGAGGCCGTGCGGCAGGCGATGGTCAATCTCACCGCGGTCGCGGCGCCCGCCGGCGAAATGGATGTCGTGCTCGGGGCCGGCTGGCCCGGCGTGATGCTGCACGAAGCGGTCGGCCACGGACTCGAAGGCGATTTCAACCGCAAGAAGACGTCCGCCTTTGCCGGCCTGATGGGCCAGCAGGTCGCCGCCAAGGGCGTCACCGTGATCGACGACGGCACGGTGCAGCAACGCCGCGGCTCGCTGACCATCGACGACGAAGGCACGCCGACCAACCGTACCGTGCTGATCGAGGACGGCATCCTGGTCGGTTACATGCAGGACCGGCAGAACGCGCGGTTGATGGGCATGAAGCCGACCGGCAACGGCCGGCGCGAGAGCCACGCTCATATGCCGATGCCGCGCATGACCAACACGGCGATGCTCGCCGGCTCGCACGAGCCGGCCGAGATCATCGCCTCGGTGAAGAACGGGCTCTATGCCGTCAACTTCGGCGGCGGCCAGGTCGACATCACCTCCGGCAAATATGTGTTCCAGTGCACCGAGGCCTACAGAATCGAGAACGGCAAGATCACCGCGCCTGTGAAGGGCGCCATGCTGATCGGCAACGGCCCAACCGACCTGCATCGCATTACGATGATCGGCAATGACTTCGCACTCGACCCAGGCATTGGCACCTGCGGCAAGAATGGCCAGGGCGTGCCGGTCGGCGTCGGGCAGCCGAGTTTGCGTATGGACAAGATTACGGTGGGTGGCACGGCCTAAGCGCACGGTCCCGAAAAAGCCTGCGCCAAGAAAGAATGTGATCTATGACGAGTGAGACTGCACCTGTGAGTAAAACGCCGTCGCGCCTGCGCAGCATCGGTAAGGGCGTCGTCGATATCGTTTCGATCGTGCTGGCGGTGACGATCGCCAAGACCGCGCTCGCCGAACCGTTCTACGTGCCGTCCGGCTCTATGGAACCGACCCTGTTGATCGGCGACGAGTTGCTGGCGACCAAGTTCGCCTATGGCTACTCGACCGCATCGCTGCCGGCCTTCGTCACGCTGCCGCAGAGCGAACGACTGTTCGGCGCGCTGCCGAAGCGCGGCGACGTCGTCGTGTTCCGCTGGCCGGGCGACCGATCGCAGGTATGGGTCAAGCGCGTCATCGGCCTGCCCGGCGATCACATCCGGCTCGAGAACGGCGTCGTCTTCATCAATGGCGAGGCGGCGACACAGACGCCCGAGGGCACCGGCCAGGCGGAGAACGAAGACGGCTCGCAGGCCAAGGCGGCGCGCTTCATCGAAACGCTGCCCGGCGGCCGCAAGCACGTCATCTTCAAATTGTCGGGCTACGATCCGCTCGACAATGTGCCGGACACCCTGGTGCCGGCCGGCCATGTCTTCGTCATGGGCGACAACCGCGACAACTCGGCCGACTCGCGCGTGCCGTTGCGCGCCGGCGGCGTCGGCCTGTTGCCGACTGCCGATCTCATCGGCCGCGTCGACGCCATCGTCGGCTCGTGGGATCTTGGCATGAAGGACCAGCCGGTGTGGACCTGGCCCAAGGGCCTGCGTCTGTCGCGGTTCTTCTCGGGCGTGCAGTAAAGCTCCGAGGCCTACCGCACCACGCCGGAAATGCAGCACGGCTTCGACCGCGGCCGCGTGATCCTGTCCTTGAGAAAGCAGCGCGCCGGCGCGGCGATATAACCCGGCCGTACATAGGTCCAGGCCCGGCATTTGTTGTCCTCGGTGCAGGCCTTGCCGCAGGCGGCGCCAGTCGGATCCGGCGGCAGTTCGAAATTGCGGTAGTCGCCGCCAAAACGATCAATCGAGAATTCGGTTTCGCCGACCCGCGGCTCAATCACGCCGGCGCCGCGCACACCGGACACGCAACAATTATCCGGGTTGCGCGGTGGCACCTTGTTCTTGAGCCAGCAGGTCGCCAGCGCATTGGCGGTGCGGGGATACGAGAAACTCCAGGCTCGACAACGGGAATCGCGCTCGCAGCGTGCGGCGCACACCGCCGGATCGCCGCTGTTGATTTCGAATTTGAGATAATCGCCACCGCGGCGGTCGAAGCCGGTCTGCGCCTGGGCGAGGCCCGGCAGGAGGACCAGCGTCATCAATACTGCCCAGAAGCCCCCAGATTTCCTCATCATTCCGGCAAGATCGCAGCTTAATCGCATCTTGACCCGCTGTTTCGTTACGATCCTGGCCTCAACCAAGGATCGCGCCTTGCCGCCCCCACGCCCCTCGCTCGCGCAGAAGGAGCATGACAGATGCGATGGAACAAGACAAAATCTGCGCCAACGAGATAGGGAGGGCCGCCTGCCGGGGAGCCAGCCTGTCGCGGCGGCCGAGTGAGGTGGCCGGATCGTGCGAACCAACGCACGACCAGTCGCTCATTTCACGCCACGGCGTACCCCGCCAGCATCGCGATGATGTCTGACGATTGCTCAAG
>JAFECJ010000028.1 GCA_018242205.1 Pseudomonadota bacterium | reverse complement strand
CGGATTGAGGTTGTGCGCCATGTCGCTCGCCATGATGACATGGTGATCGTCCCAGGCCGCGGCGTAGTCGTCCGGCAGATCGACCTCGGTCACCCGATCGCCCAGCCCCGTCACCAGTTCGGCAAAGGCGGCCTGGGTCGCCGGGTCGGCCTTGTCCCAGACCGGCGTGCGCACGAAAGCCAGACGCGGCGGCACCGGTGGTGGCTCGGCCACCAGCTCGAGGTAATCCGGCGAGGCCACGGCGCGCGTATCGCCGTCAGCCGGGTCGTAACCGGCCAATACTTCGAGGATCAGCGCGGCGTCGGCCAGCGAGCGCGCCATGACGCCGACATGATCGAGCGTCTGCGACAGCATCAACGCACCGTGGCGCGAGATCAGGCCGTGGCTCGGCTTGACGCCATAGACTCCGCAAAACGCGGACGGCCGGATCACCGAACCGTTGGTCTGCGAGCCGACGGCGAAGGGCACCATGGCTGCCGCCACCGCCGCGGCGGATCCCGACGACGAGCCACCGGGCGTCCGTGTCAGGTCATGCGGATTGCGCGTCGGCCCCGGCGAGAAGTAGGCGCATTCGGTGGTCACCGTTTTGCCGATAATGACCGCACCCGCCTCGCGCAATCGCGCCACGACGGTCGAATCATGCGTCGGCTGCCGGCCGCGCAGCGGTACCGCGCCGCACTCGGTCGGGTAATCGGCGGTGTCAAAGATGTCCTTGATGGCGACCGGAAGGCCATGCAGGAGACCCATCGGCTGGCCGTTGCGCCGGCGCTCGTCGACTTCCCGCGCCTGCGCCAGCGCCGCGTCGGGGTCGAGATGCACAAATGCATGCACCTCGGTGTCAATCGCCGCGATGCGATCAAGGCAAGCGCCGACATATTCCTCGGAGCTGAAGTCGCCATTCGCGATGTGCTCGGCCGCCTCGATCGCGGTCAGCCCCGTCAATTCCTCGTCGGTCACGCTCAACTCACCCGTAATAGGCCGTGCTCACTTGTAGAGCATATGCGGCAGCCACAACGCGATAGCCGGGTAAATATAGACCAGCGTCATCGACAGGAACACCAGGAAAACGAAGGGCAACGAGCCGGAGAATATCTCCGTCAGCTTGACCTGCGGCGGCGACACACCTTTCAGATAGTAGGCTGCCATAGCCATCGGCGGGGTGTTGAACGAGGTCTGGATGTTGAGCGCAACCAGAATGCCGAATATCAGCGGATCGACACTGAAGGTCTTCAGCAGCGGCAGGAAGATCGGCACGAAGATGATGATGATCTCGGTCCACTCCAGCGGCCAGCCGAGCAGGAAGATGATGACCTGGGTCAGGATCAGGAACCCGGTCGAGGACAGGTTCGCCGCCAGCACCCAATGCTCGATCACCTCGTGGCCGCCGAGATAGGAGAATACCGACGAGAAGGTCCATGACCCGATGAAAAGGTAGCAGACCATCGCCGAAGTGCGCGCGGTCAGATAGACCGCCTCCTTCAGGCGCTGGAAGCTCAGCGACTTGTAGGCGGCCGCCAGCAGGATCGAGCCGCCGGCACCAACCGCCGCCGCTTCCGAAGGCGTCGCCAGGCCGAACAGGATGGCGCCGAGCACCGACAGGATGAGTACCGCCAGCGGGAAGAACGAGGTGGTCAGTGCCCAGGCGACTTCGCCGAACGGGATCGGCCTGTCGAACTCCGGCGGCCGTGGCGCCAGCTTCGGATTGATCATCACGCGGACGATCACGTAGAGAATATAGAACCCCGCCAGCATGAAGCCCGGAATGAAGGCGGCGGCATAGAGCTGCACGACCGAAACCGACGTCGTCGCGCCGTAAAGGATGAGCAGCACGCTCGGCGGAATGAGGATGCCGAGGCAGCCGCCGGCGCAGATCACGCCCGCCGACAACTTCGTATCGTAGCCGACCTTGAGCATGGCGGGGAACGCCAGAAGTCCCATCAGCGTCACCACGGCGCCGACGATGCCGGTCGCGGTCGCGAACAGCGCGCAGGTGATGAGCGTGGCCACCGCCAGCGCGCCGGGCACACGGCGCGCCGCCATCTGGATCGAGTAGAACAGCCGGTCGAGAATGTTCGACCGCTCGACCATGTAACCCATGAACAAGAATAGCGGCACCGCGGTCAGCACGTCGTTCGACATCACATCGTAGGTATTGGTGACGAGCAGATCGAAGATGCGCGGCCCCATCGCGTAGTAGCCGAAGATCACGCCCATCGCGACGAGCGTGAACGTGATGGGGAAGCCGAGCAGGATGATGACGATAAAGCCGGCGAGCTGGATGATGCCGACTTCCGGATTGGTGAAGCTCATTGCCGGGCCCCAACGTGCATTTCGTCTTCGATGCGACGGCGATCCTCCGCCTCATGCAGGATGGCGGACTCCATCTCCTCGACATCGTGCAGGCGCGCCGGCCACACGCCGTCGCGTATACACACGATGCAGCGCACGATTTCGGCAAAGCCCTGCACCAGCATGAAGAAGGCGGCGATCGGGATCAGTGTCTTGTGCGGGTATACCGGCGCGCCGGTCGGGCTGTAGATGCTGACCTCGTGTATCTGCCAGGAAATGTGGGCGTAGGGGATGCCGTACCAGAGCAGCGCGCCGAACCCCGGAATGAAGAAAATGATGTAGAGGACGAGGTCGATCGAGGCCTGCACCCGCACTGGCATCATGCGGTAGACGACGTCGCCGCGGACGTGGCCGTTGCGCGACAAAGTATAGGCGCCGGCCATCATGAACAGCGCGCCATACATGAAATAGGAAAGGTCGAATGCCCAGTTGGTCGGTGCGCTCAGTACGTAGCGCACGAATACCTCGTAACAGGTGCCGAGCGTCATGATGACGATGCACCAGCCGAACGCCTTGCCGACTCCGGCGCTGAGCCGGTCGATAAACAGCAGAACCCGTTCCACGGAAAGCCCCGCCCCTTGTGCCACAAAATGCCGCCGGGGCGGTTGCGCCGCCCCGGCGATAGAGATTGCGCGCGCCTAGACCTTCATGGGCCCGAAATAGTGTTCGTAGGCGGATTTGAAGTCGGCCTCGTTGTTGATCGCATAGAAGGCGACGCGCTTGGCGTAAGCCTTCTGGCTCTCGAGGATCTTCTTGATCATCGGCCCCTGCGCGGAGTCGGCCGAGATATCGCCGACCACCTTGTCCCAGGCCGCAAGCTGCGCCTTGAAGACGGACACCGGAGTGCGCTTCACCTGCACGCCGTGCTTGTTGATCAGGGTTTGCAGATCGTTCGAGTAGATGTCGGAAGCCTTCCAACCGCCGTCAGCGGACGTCGCCTGTACGGCGATCTTGAGAAGCTCCTGCTGTTCCTTGGCCAGAGCATCGTATTTGGCCTTGTTGAAGACCACTTCGATGGCTTCGGAGGCCTGGTGGTACGAGCCAAGGTAGTAGTTCTTGGCGACGTCCTGCGCGCCGAAACGACTGTCCGAGGTCGGATTATTGAACTCGAACGCGTCGATGACGCCCTTTTCCATCGCCGGCAGGATTTCCGGGCCCGGGAGCTGGGCGACGCTGGCACCCATCGCCTGCATGACGTTCGACGCCAGTCCGACGGTGCGATACTTCAGGCCCTTGAAGTCTTCCGGCCCCTTGATCTCCTTCTTGAACCAGCCGAGCGGCTGGGTCGGCATGGCGAAGGAGAAGAAGCCGACGACGTTGAGCTTCAGCACGTCCTGGGTCAGCTCGCGATAAAGCTTGTCGCCGCCGCCGTAGTAGAACCAGCTCATATACTGGTCGGCGTTCGTGCCATAGACCGGGCCGGTGCCGAACAGCGACGCCGCGCGGTGTTTGCCATACCAATAGGCCGGAACGCTCCAGTTGGCGTCGAGCACGCCGGTCGATGTCGCGTCCATCACCGAGAACGGTTTCACCACCGCGCCGGAGTTGAGAAAGTCGATCTTCAAGCGGCCGCCGCCCATGGCGTTGACCTTGGCGACGTAATCGCGGCCGTAATCGCTCAGGATATCGGTCGGGCCGAAACCGCTCTGCATCTTCAGGGTCACGGTTTGCGCGCGCGAGACATGAGGCATGGCGATCGTCGCCACGCCGGCGACCGCGGCGCCGCCGAGAAAGCGGCGGCGGGTAGCCGTCTTGGACAAGCTCGTGTTGCTCATTTGAATCCCTCCCTTGGGTTTGCGTTGTCGCTTCTTGTTCTTGTTATTAAACATTTTTAATCGGGTCTTATTCCTTGGTCTAAGCCGTACGGCTAACACCCAGGCAACCCTTATGAAATCATCGTACGGTCACCCCGGGCGGGACGCAACCGTGGGCAGGAGTGGGGCGGCCCGGCAAAAGCCCTATTTTCAGGTATCCAGTGCAGTCAAATTGACACAGCCTGTGCCGTTACCTGCGTTTCATTTATCCGCGCCAGAGGAGCCTTCCTTGAGAGGCATTATCGCAACGCTTGCCACCGTGTGGCGCATCGCCAGCCCCTATTTCTGGTCGGAAGACCGCTGGCCCGGGCGCCTGCTGCTCGGCGCGGTCATCGCCATCGAGTTGACCATCGTCGGCATCACGGTGCTGCTCAATTCCTGGAACGCCGCATTCTATAACGCACTGCAAAACAAAGACTGGAATGCGTTCGTCCACCAGCTCGGCTATTTCAGCATTCTCGCCGCCGCGTTCATCGGCCTCGCCGTCTATCAGCTCTATCTCAATCAGTGGCTGCAGATCCGGTGGCGGCGCTGGCTGACCCGGCACTATCTCGACCGCTGGCTGGCCGGCGCCAATCACTATCGCATGCAGTTGAGCGGCGAAGCGGCCGACAACCCCGACCAGCGCATCGCCGAGGACGTCAATTCGTTCGTCGCCAGCACATTGTCGATCAGCATCCAGCTCCTGAGTTCGCTGGTCACCCTGTTTTCCTTCATGGTCATCCTGTGGAATCTGTCGGCGGCGGCGCCGCTGCACCTGTTCGGGGTGCCCTACAACATTCCGGGATACCTGTTGTGGGCGGCACTGCTCTACGCCGTCATCGGCACCACGCTGACCCATCTCATCGGCCGGCCGCTGATCGCGCTCAACTTCCAGCAGCAGCGCTACGAAGCTGACTTCCGCTTCAACCTCGTACGCGTCCGCGAGAATGCCGAGCAAATCGCCTTGCTCGAAGGCGAAGCCGCCGAGCGCGACCGGCTGCTGTTGCGGTTCGGCAATGTGGTGTCGAACTGGCTCGCCATCATGTCGCGGCAGAAAAAGCTGACTTTCTTCACCGCGACCTACTCGCAGGCCGCCGTGGTGTTTCCGTTCATCATGGTGAGCCCGGCCTATTTCGCCGGCGCCATGCAGCTCGGCGGCCTGATGCAGACCGCCAACGCTTTCGGCCGAGTCCAGGATGCGCTGTCGATCTTCGTCAGCCTGTATCGCAGCCTCGCCGACTGGCGCGCCGTTATCGAGCGTCTCGACGGCTTCGACCGATCGGTCGCGAACGCGCAGGCATTGGCAGTGACGCCGCCGGTCATCGCGGTCGAGCCCGGCGACGGGGCCGCCGTCACCATCAAGGATCTAGCGGTGAAGCTGCCGACCGGTGCGCCGCTGATCGTCGCCCGCGATCTGACCATTGCCGGCGGCGACCGTGTGCTGGTCACCGGTCCGTCCGGCTCCGGCAAGTCGACCTTCTTCCGCGCGCTGGCTGGGATCTGGCCGTTCGGCTCGGGGACAATCCATGTGCCGCGCGGCGCCAAGGTGATGATGCTGCCGCAGCGGCCCTATTTCCCGATCGCGCCACTTGCCGCCGCGGTCGCCTACCCGCTCGAACCGGAGGTCTCCGACAACGCCGCGATCGGCGAACTGATCGCGGCCGCCGGCCTGCCGGCGCTGGTCTTGCGTCTCGAGGAGGAAGCGCACTGGAACCGGATGCTGTCGCTCGGGGAGCAGCAGCGGCTGGGTATCGCCCGCGCCCTGTTGCTCAAGCCGGACTACCTGTTCCTCGACGAGGCCACCGCCTCGCTCGACGAAGCGGCGGAGTCCAATGTCTATCGCCTGCTCCAGGAGCGTCTGCCCGGTACGACCATCGTCTCGATCGGCCATCGCTCGACGCTGGCGGCGTTCCACCGCCGCCGCCTCAGTGTCGAACCCGGTGCCGAGGGTGGCCGGCTCAGCGAGAGTACGCTGGCCGCAGCGGAATAGCCGCGAACCCGCTGGCCCGCGGTCAATAAAAAACGGCGGTCCTTGCGGGACCGCCGTTTTCTTCTGGCCGATTAAGGCCGTTTCGGTTCGGCTTACTTGAGCGCCGAGAAGGTGGTGTCGAACTTCAGCGTGGCAACGAAGCGATCGCCGCACATGTTGTTGCCACCTGCGGCGGCGCCGCACTGGTTGGCGCCAACGGCCGGACGCTTGACGTTCGTTCCCCAGTAACGGAGGTCGAGGGTCGCGGCCTTGTAGTTGAACACGAGACCGACATCCCAGTAGGTGTCCGAGACCGAGCCGTAGTTGGCGGTGACGCCGCTCGAGTACCACTCGTAGCCGATCTCAGGGTTCAGGGCGATGCTCACGCCCATCGGCTGCCACGGCAGGGTGATGGTGGCGTTGCCGGCGTAGAAGTAGTGCTTGGCATCGCCGACCCAGGCGCCGCCGGGGAGCACGGCCTTGTTGTTGAAGTTGTTGAAGCCGGTTTCGTAGATACCGCCGACGGTCAGCCAGTCGGTGAACTTGTAGCTCGGCTTGACGTACATTTCGCCGTAGCTGCCGTTGGCCAGCGTCGTGGTCGTGCCGCCCGGATAGCCGTAATAGACGTAGCCGACATCGAGGCCGAAGTTGCCGTAGGTGAATCGCACACCGGCGTTCGGATCGATTTCCGCGTCAGCGAAGCCGGTCCACAGGCTCGAGCCCCACACGCCGGCATAAAGCTGGAACATATCGTTGATGTTGTAGCGGAATTCAACATAGCCCTGGAGGGCCGGATGGTGGTTCGACTGCGAAATGCCGCGCAGGACATAGTCGCTGGTGAACGCGACGCCAAAGGCGACATCCCACGGCGAAACCGCGACCGGCGCCACGACCTTCTTGGCCTTCACCGGCATATCGGCGGCAAACGCCGGCGCAGCGGACAAAGCGACCGCGGCGAGAGCTGACAACAAAACCTTCTTCATAGGACCCTGCCCCTTTGCATTTCGATCGACGCAACGCCGATCCACCAGCACTGCCTCTTTGCGTTTTCAGCAGGCCGTACCCCCGGCCGATGCTGCTTGCGCCTAGACGCAACGAGGTGCGCGTTGGGATTATTTTTCGTCTGGAGTCATGCAAATCTGCAAGGCGAAAACAGCGGCAATTGCTGCCTTATTAGGCGAACCGGCCTGCTTTCCAAAGATTCAAAACGGGTGTGGCGGCGATGTCACATATTTGAAATAGGCGGCAGCGCTGCCGCCTCGCCCGACAGAAGTCGCCGTTATCGGCCATTTCAACGACGCGGCATCGGAATCCTTAAATCGAATTGCCGCGCGGTAGCCGGCCGCCGCCATATAAAACAAATAAAAAGGCCGGCCTGTCCCACATGACAGGCCGGCCTGCTATTTCGCGGTACCGAGCTCGGATTCGGCGGTCAGGCCGCCTTCTTCCGGTTGGCGGCGAGCAGTTCGTCGACCAGTGCGACGCCGGCATCAATGACCGGATGGCTGAGGCCCTTCTGCTTGGCGATGAGCTGGACCAGCTTGTCGGCCCGCTCGATGTTCGGCGCGCCGTTGAACAGGGCGCGGGCCGCCGATGCCGGCCGCGACAGGCTTTCGGCCGCGGCCGCGTACTTCTCGAACGGCACCAGATCGGACGGCGACGCGCCGAGCTTGACGCACAGGTCGAACACGAAGTTGTAGACCGAGCGCGATTCCTCGATGTTGGTGTGCACGGCTTCCTTGGCGGTGCGCATGCCGTCCTTGGTAATGCAGCGATAGTTGCCGGCCAACAGCATCGACCACTTAGCCAGCGGTACGAAGATCGAATCGTAGACCTTGAGCTTCACCGGCAGTTCGATCTTGCCTTCCGGTGCATCGAAGCGGGCGCCATCGACGTCCTTCTCGAGCTGCTTGAGAATCGCGGTATCCTTGTCGCTGTCGAATCGGGCGCATTTGAAATTGGTCGGCAGCGTCACCAGTAATTCGTTGGCCTTGCCATCGGGTGGCCTGATCGCCTGCGGGTCCGGGCTGTTGAGCGTGATCTTCTTCGGGTCAAAAGAATCCCACACCGAGGCGTCGGTGTACGCCGCCTTGAGCGGCTCGTAATCGAGGCCGGGGATGCGCTTGATATAGGGCAGCGGCGGCATGTTCATGATCGACATGCACGGCACTTTTGACTTGCCGACGGCGTCGAGCAACTGACGCACACCTTCGGAGCGGTACTGCGGCTCCTGCATGCACAGGCCAATGAGGTCGTAGTCGCCCGGATTGACGCCGGTCGCCGGCCCTGCGGTGACCTTGCCCGGCAGTTTGCGTGATTCCAGCAGCACCGGCTCGGCGCGGCCGCGCACCGGCAGCTTCACCTTAAATCCCTCGGCGTTGATCAGGTCGGCTTCCGCCGGCAGGCAGACCAGGTGAATCGAATGACCACCGAACAGCAACTTGGAGGCCAGCAGCGACCCGTAAGATGCGCCCATCAGAAGAATTTTGTGCGGCATGGATGGCTCTCCCTCTCGCTTTTTTGGATGGTGCCGTTTCTGGGTGCAGGCCCGTAGGCCGCGAATACCGGCAATCTAGGCGGCATGCCGCACCGATGCAATCGGCGCCGCGTGTCCGCAACGCAGGGTCAGGATGGCTCGATTTCGGCTGCGGTAGCGAGCGGGGCAGCCCGCCGATTCGCGCCGGGAAGCATCGCCATCAACGCGTCAAAGGAACGACCGAACGGCGAGATGAACTCGCCGGTGATCGTGTGCGCACCCGCCTGAACGGGCTCGACGCCGAAAGTGAGCTTCTCCGGCGCCTTCGATGGAACATGAAGCGTGCCGAACAGCCAGTCCCAGATGGCAAGGCAACTGCCGAGGTTCTTGTTGAAGTGAAGCGGATTGGTCGAGTGATGCACCTGATGGTGCGCCGGGCTGATCAAGAGACGGCCCAGCAATCCACGGAACGCGATCCAGACGTGGGTGTGCTGGAGATGCACATAGGCATGAATGAACACCACCAGGATGATGTTGTTGCCCGACAGCACGTATTGATAGGTGGTGTCGCCGAACATGTAGGCGCCGACGCCGTTGGCGATCGCGGCGGTGATCGCCAGGATATTGCCGAACACATAAGTGTCGAGCGGGTGCATGCGGAACGTCGTCAGCGGCGTCAGCACCTCGGCGCTGTGATGCACCTTGTGCACCTCCCAGAGGAACGGCACGCGGTGTTTGAGATAGTGATCAATCCAGTAGCCGAGTTCGTAGGCGAGAAACAGCATCAGGGTGATAACCGCGCGGGACGACCACTCCGGCCAGGTCGAGGCCGCCGGTTTGCCGAACACCGCCATCAGGCCGTTGAGCACGCCATTGGTCAGGAACTGGTACGAGATCGCCGCCAGACCGACGATGCCGCCATAGACGAACGAGTTGAAAAGGAAGAACCCGAAATCGGCGACGGTCGAGGGGTTGCGCAGGATGCGGCGCGGGAACAGTGCGCGCAGCAGCACGGCGACGCGAAGACGGCGGCCGCGGCGCAAACGCTGCCAGATCAGAAAGGTCGAGGCGACGGCCAGCGCGCACAACAGCGAGTTGACCGAAAACTCCGATCCAACCGAGAACAATATGTTGGTCAGGTGGTCGAAATTGCGCTTCAGCGCGGCCCACAGGAATTCCAAGAGCCCGTTCCTCGCATCGTTGGGACGGGCGATCGTAGCGGGGCTTGGTAATGATTTGCTTACGCCGAACGGCCGGATTCCGCTCTGCCCGGTAACGCATCACGGGCGGCCGCCGGTTGGCGACCGCCCGTCTCAATGCGTGCGGACGGCAATAAGACCGCGCTTATTGGCCGTCGCCCATGCCGCCGAAACTCGGCGTCACCGGTGCCGACCCCATCGGCGGCGGAACCGCCGGTGCAGCCTTCGGCGCTGCCTTGGGAGCAGCCTTGCGGGCCGCCTTCTTGGCCGGTGCCGCTTTCTTGGCAGCCTTCTTCGCCGACTTCTTCTTAGCCTTCACCATGCCTTTCTTCTTGGCAGGGGCAGCTTTCTTGACTTTCTTCTTGGACTTCTTGGACGCTTTTACAGCCTTCTTGCGCTTCTTCGCCATGATCGACCTCCGATCGGTTTGCGCTTGATCAGTCAGAGGCCGCGGCCACTCATTCCGCGGCCTTCACCCGAAAACAATCACCGTGTCTGTTCGCGCCCTAGCCGGCGCTGGCGTCGCCAAGGATGAGACCTTGTCGGGCGAGCGGCTCCGGCACCGGGCCGCCGGTCGCCCAGTCGATCAGCTCGACCGTATGGACGACCGGTATCGACGTTCCGGATGCGATCTGAGTCATGCAGCCGATATTGCCGGCCACGATCACATCCGGCTGGAGCCGTTCGATATTGGCAACCTTGCGGTCCCGCAGCCTAGCCGCAATGGCCGGCTGAAGAATGTTGTAGGTGCCCGCCGAGCCGCAACACAAATGCCCCTCGCCAATATCTTTGACGACAAACCCCAACTTGGAAAGCAAATCTTTCGGCGCATGCACTATCTTCTGACCGTGTTGTAACGAACAGGCAGCGTGATAGGCGACGTTGAGCGGCCGCGCCGGTGCATCGGCAGCAAGTCCGAGCGTAGCGAGATACTCGGTAACGTCCTTGGCCAAACCTGAGACCTGGCTGGCCTTGTCGGCATAGGCCGGTTCGTTGCGGAACATGTGGCCGTAGTCTTTGATCGTGGTGCCGCAGCCCGACACCGTGACCAGGATGGCATCGAGCGGCTCACGGTCGATCTCGCGGATCCAGGCATCGATGGTGCCGCGTGCCTGGGCGAAGGCCTGATCCTCGCGACCCATGTGGTGGGTCAGCGACCCGCAGCAGCCCTCACCCTCGGCTATCACCACTTCGATGCCGTGCCGATTGAGGGTGCGGATGGCGGCGGCATTGGTCGTGGGGCTGAGCACCGGATTGATGCAGCCGCCGAGCAGCGCCACCCGGCCGCGCCGCTCGCCCTGCGCCGGGAACACCTTGCGGGCGCGGTCGGACGGCGGAGCCGGCGACGTCGTTGGCGTCAGCCGCACCATGGCGGCCAGCCGGGACAATCCCATCGCCGCGAAGGCCGCCGCAAACGGCCGGGCGAGTTTGCCGCCGACCACCGCGAGGCGGAACAGGCTCTGGTCGGTCAGGACACGCGCCAGCAGGCCCCGGACCAGCCGGTCCGGCAGCGGCCGCCTGTAGGTTTTCTCGATATGGTCGCGGGCATGATCGACCAGATGCATGTAGTGCACGCCGGACGGACAGGTCGTCATGCAGGACAGGCAAGACAGGCAGCGGTCGATGTGTTTGACCGTCTCCTGGTCGGCGGAGCGGTCGTGCTCCAGCATCTCCTTGATCAGGTAGATGCGGCCGCGCGGTGAATCGAGTTCGTCGCCGAGCAGCACATAGGTCGGGCAGGTCGCGGTGCAGAAGCCGCAATGCACGCAAGCGCGCAGGATCTGGTCCGCCTCGGCGATCTGCGGGTTGGCGAGCTGGGCCAGAGTGAAGTTGGTTTGCATGAAATGTCTTATACTCCCGCCCACATCCGGCCGGGATTGAACACGGCTTTGGGATCGAAGCTGTCCTTGACCCGCTTGCTCAATGCCGCCAGCCCCGATTCTTGCGGTTGGAACACGTCGACCGACGCCCGCAGCGCGGCCGGCGCGCGAACAAGCGTGGCATGGCCGCCGGTCTCGGCGACGGCGCGACGAATTGAGCCGGCATCGGCCTCGTTCTCGAACGGCATTGCCACCCAGACCAGCCCGCCGCCCCAGTCGTAGAACATCTGCGCCGCCGGCGTGATGAGATCGACTAGCCGGTGCGCCTGCGCCGGCGCGGTCGAAATCCGCCACAATGGCCGCGCCCGGGCACTCTCGGCGGCGAAGGGCGCAACCTGCCGCACGCTGCGCCAGACTTTCTTCGAACCGGCTTCATCCAGCGCGAGCGCCGGGCCGAAGGGCTGCATCAACGTGACCAGCATCTGCGTGCGATGCACGACCGACGGCGCCACGCCCTCGAGCCGCAGCACGGTCGCGGCTTCGGCTTTGGGCAGGCCATCGAAATAAGACGCGACATGATCGGGCAGATGCGCGGCTGCGGACACGTCGCAAGACGAGCCCAGCGCCGTCGCCATCGCGGCGCAGGCCTGAGCGTCGTCGAGCCCCTCGATCACCACCGTCGCCTCGGTTTCCGGCTTCGGCAGCACCTTGATCGTCACATCGGTCATGGCGCCGAGCGTGCCGAAGGACCCGGCGAACACCTTGCACAGGTCGTAACCGGTGACGTTCTTGACCACCCGGCCGCCGGATTTGATGGCTTCGCCACGGCCGGTGACGGCGTTGACGCCAAGGAAATGATCGCGCGCCGCGCCGGCCTTGATGCGGCGCGGCCCCGACAGGTTGGTAGCGACGACGCCGCCGATCGTGCCCTGCCCGGCCGGCTGGCCGAGCAGCGGCCCGTAATCCATCGGCTCGAAATCAAGCTGCTGGTTGTTGTCGTCGAGCAGCTTCTCGATCTCGGCCAGCGGCGTGCCGGCCCGCGCCGACAAAATCAGTTCATCCGGCTCGTACAGGGTGACGCCAGTGAACGCCGACAGGTCGAGCGTTGCGTCGGTCTGGCTCGGTCGGCCAAGCGTGCGCTTGGAGCCCGAGCCAATGAGTTCAAGCGTCTTGTCGTTGCCGAGCGCCCAGCGCACGGCTTCTTCGACCTGGGGGATGTCGGTAGGCTTGAGAAGGTCGGTCACGAACGGGGTCTCGATACCTTAGAAACGCGGCAAATCCGGAAACGGCACTTGGCCGCCCGAGATGTGCATGCGACCGAGTTCGGCGCAACGGTGCAGTTGTGGAAACACCTTGCCGGGATTGAGCAGGCCCTTGGCGTCGAAGGCGCATTTGACGCGCTGCTGGGCGTTGAGGTCGATCTCGGAGAACATCGCCGGCATCAGATCACGCTTCTCGACACCAACGCCATGTTCGCCGGTCAGGACGCCGCCGACTTCGACACAGAGCCGCAAGACATCGGCGCCGAATTCCTCGGCGCGGTCGAGTTCACCCGGCTTGTTGGAATCGTAGAGGATCAGCGGATGCAGGTTGCCGTCGCCGGCATGGAACACGTTGGCAACGCCGAGACCGTATTTCTCCGACAACTCCTTCATGCGCTTGAGCACCAACGGCAGCTTGGCGCGCGGAATGGTACCATCCATGCAGTAGTAGTCTGGCGAGATGCGCCCGGCGGCCGGGAATGCCGCCTTGCGCCCGGCCCAGAACAACAGCCGCTGCTCTTCCGATTGCGACGTCCGGCACGACACCGCGCCGCAGTCCTTGGCGATGGTTTCGACGCGGGCGATCAGATGATCGACTTCGGCCGCCGGACCATCGAGCTCGACGATCAGCAGCGCCTCGACATCGAGCGGATAGCCGGCGTGGACGAACTGCTCGACGGCGTGGATCGCCGGCCTGTCCATCATCTCCATGCCGCCGGGAATGATGCCGGAGCCGATGACCTTGGAAACGCAAGCGCCCGCCTCTTCCGAGGTCGGAAAACCGATCAGCACCGCGCGCGCCGTTTCCGGCTTCTTGAGGATGCGCACCGTCACCTCTGTCACGACGCCGAGTAAGCCTTCCGAACCGATGATGAGGCCGAGCAGGTCGTAACCTTCCGAGTCGAGATGCTTGCCGCCGAGGCGCAGGACCTCGCCGTTCATCAGCACGATCTCGCAGCCAAGCACATTGTTGGTGGTCATGCCGTATTTCAGGCAATGCACGCCGCCCGAATTTTCCGCAACGTTGCCGCCGATGGTGCAGGCGATCTGCGATGACGGATCGGGCGCGTAATAGAAGCCAGCATGCGCCACCGCATTCGTGACCGCGAGATTGGTCACGCCCGGCTCGACGACGGCGGCCCGGTTATCGAAATCGATGTCACGGACCTTGTTGAACTTGGACATGCCGAGCAGCACGCCGTCGGCCAGCGGCAGGGCTCCACCGGACAGCGAAGTGCCGGCGCCGCGCGGCACCACCTTGATGCCGTTGTCGTGACAATATTTGAGCACCTCGGAGACCTGCCGGGTGGTCTCTGGCAGCACCACGACCATCGGCAGTTGCCGATAGGCGGTGAGCCCGTCCGACTCGAACGGCTTCATCTCGCGCTCGCGATCGATTACGCCCTCGCCCGGGACGATGGCCCGCAACGTCTTGACGATCTGGGCGCGCCGGCTCAGGACTGCGGCATCGGTTTCCGGCATTTTGACCGACATCAATAAATCTCCGGTCTCAGGTCATATCTCGGCAACTGTCGTTAGCGACGATACCAGCCAATCGAGCGGGTTGACACCGGCGGCCGACAGAAGCATTCAGTTATTGGAATATAATCGAACCGGGGCCTGTTGTCGCCCGAACCAAGGAGAGGAAGAAGCGATGAAGAGGACTTATTTCTGGGGCGCAATGGTCAGCGCGGCGGTGCTCGGTTGGACGGTGCAAAACGCCGCGGCGCAAGACGTCGCCGCGGGCGAGAACACCTTCAAGAAGTGCCTGCCCTGCCATTCGATCGGCCCGGATGCCAAGAACAAGGTCGGTCCCGAACTCAACGGCATCGACGGCCGCCATTCCGGCACGGCGCCGGGCTACTCCTATTCGGACGCCAACAAGAATTCGGGCATCACCTGGAACGAAGAGCAGTTCCTCGACTACATCAAGGATCCGCGCGGCAAGATCAAGAACACCAAGATGATCTTCCCGGGCATCAAGAACGAGACCGAAGCGAAGAACCTGTGGGCCTATCTCAAGCAGTTCGACGCCTCCGGCAAGAAGAAGTAGTTCACGGGCGCTTCGGCCGAGCCGCGCAACTCCACCACAGAATATGTTAGAAGAGGAGTCCGCGTCACGACATCGGGCGCGGTAGCATTTGACCTTGGTCAAAGCTGCCGCGCTCGGAACCAAGCATAAACAGGTTGCCTGTTCAGGGGCACAAAGGCCGCAAGGGAGGCTGTCATTATGATCAAGGATATTGTCGTCAATCTTGGATTGGGCGCCAAGGATCCCGCCGGTGATTTCGCGGTGGCGGTCGGTGAAGCCTTCGAGGCCCATGTTGCCGGCGTTGCCGTGGCCTACGAACCGATCATCCCAGGTGCCGTCATGGGCGGCATTCCGCCCGAGTTCATCGAAGCGCAGCGCAACGAAAGCAACAAGCAGGCCAAGGACGCGACCGCGCGTTTCGAAGCCGCGGCCAAGCGCTCCAACCTATCGGCTGAAACGCGCATTCTCGCATCCAGCGTCTCCGGAGCCGCCGACCAATTCGGCCGCATGGCGCGGCGCTTCGATCTGGTCGTCGTCGGACAGGCCGATCCTGCCGCAGGCATCCAGGACGAAGTGATCGACGAGGCCGCTCTGTTCGAATCCGGACGACCGGTAATCCACGTCCCCTTCATTCACAAAGGCGGGCTGAAGCTCGACCGCGTCATGGTGTGCTGGGACGGCGGCCGCGCCGCGACCCGCGCCATCGCCGACAGCATGCCGTTCCTGCGCAAGGCCAAACAGGTCGAGGTCGTGATCATCGGCAGCAAGGCCGGCAAGGATAATGAGATCGCCGGCGCCGACCTCGGCCAACATCTGGCCCGCCATGGTCTTAAGGTCGACGTCAAACGCATCACCTCGCCGGATATCGATGTCGCATCGACCATCCTGTCCTACGCCGCCGATTCCAGCGCCGACATGATTGTGATGGGCGGTTACGGCCATTCGCGGCTGCGCGAATTCGTGCTCGGCGGTGCGACCCGCGGCATCCTCGAGAGCATGACTGTGCCGGTCCTTATGTCGCACTAGGCGGCGTGCGACGCTCGCGTGGTTCCCGCGGGCGCCGGAACCCGGATAGATTGGCATCGAACGTCGGCTTTGTTCCTGCGTTGAAAACGGGAACATGCGGAGGCGACATGCTCAGCCGTCACGTCAGACTGCTCAATGGCGAAATGGTGATCCTCCGACCGCTTCGGCCGGAGGACGCCGCGCTCTATCCCGAATTTCTCGCCAAGGTGACGAGCTTCGATCTGCGTCTGCGGTTCTTCTCGGCGATCCGGGAATTATCTCCGGAGATGATCGACAAGCTGGTGCATTACGACCCCAACAATGCGATGGCCTTCGTCGCGCTCGACGCCGACGGCAAACTGCTCGGCGTCGTCCGCCTGCACGACGACGAGAAACACGAGACCGGCGAGTTCGCCATCCTCTTGCGCTCGCATCTCAAGGGGCGCGGTCTTGGCTGGCTGATGATGAAGCACATGATCGCTTATGCGAAGGAGCACGGCCTCAAGGCGGTGCGCGGCCAGGTGCTCACCGAGAACACCACGATGCTGCAGATGTGCGCCGAGCTCGGCTTTCACAGCACCCACGACCCGGACGACCCGGGCACCTACCACGTCGAGCTTCCGCTCGCCGAAGTGCCCGAAGAGGCGATAGCCTAGAGGTCACGTCAAGACGACCTGCGCCACCAGACCGCGCGCCCGTGCGTCGATGACGCCGAGGCCTCGCAGCGACAGCAGCGTCACCGTCTGCACCGCCTCGCGTACCTGGGCGGCATCCTCGTAGACCGGTGCCAACGGCCCGAGCAGACCCTCCATCAATGCGCCGACAAGCGCCGGCGCCGCCAGCCGCGCGTCCTGGTCGGGCAGGAAGCGCAGGCCGATGGCGATATTGATGCGCCGCTCCAGTTCGCCAGCCAGCGACTGGCGGAAATCGAGCCGCATGACGTCGACTTCAGGATCGACCGCCTCGCCGATTACCGCCCAGGCCAGCCGCCGCTCGGCCAGTGTCCGCGCGGCAAAACGCGCAATCGCCGAGGCGAGCGCCGACAGCGGACCGGGCGCGGCATCGGCCGCCGCCTGCATGGCTTCGAGTTCGCGCCCCGCGACCGCGGCGATCAGCTCGGCCACCAGGTCGTTTTTGGTTGGGAAATACCGATAGATCGTCCCCGCGGCGATTCCGGCGCGGCGCGCCACCGCGGCGACCTGCACCGTAGCCATGCCGCCCTCGCCGGCCAGCGCGATAGCGGCGTCGAGGATGGCCTTCTCGCGCTCGGCGAGCCGGCGGACCACGCTTTCCGTGCGGCGATACGGCATAGAACGAATGAATAGTGATTCACCCGATTATGACAAGGCCCGGCGCCGGGTCGTCCCCGGTCATCGCCCTTACAACTCAATCGCTTAGGCGAAGAGTTCTGTCAGCCTCGGACGCTCGAGCCGCTCAGCGCCTTCTGCCGGATCGCGCTCATCGACATGCCGGGCGTCAGTGGCTCGGCATCGACCTTGAGGTGGATGATCGACGGCAGAGCGGACTTCTGCGCGGCAGCAAACGCCGACGGGAAATCGGCCGTCTTGTCGACGCGGATGCCGAAGCCACCGAACGCCTTGGCATACGCGACGAAGTCCGGGTTCTTCAGTTCGGTGCCGACGACGCGGCCCGGATATTCCCGCTCCTGGTGCATACGGATGGTGCCGTAGGTGCCGTTGTCCCAGAGGATGACGACGATGGGGAGCGAATACTGAACCGCGGTCATGAAGTCCTGGCCGGTCATCATGAAGTCGCCGTCGCCGGCGACGCACACCACGGTGCGGTCGGGATAGAGCGTCTTCATTGCCAGCGACGCGGGCAGGCCGTAGCCCATCGAGCCCGAGGTCGGCGCGATCAGCGTCGCGTAACGGCGGAAGCGATAGAAGCGGTTGATCCAGGTGGCGAAGTTGCCGGCACCGTTGGTGATGATCGCCTCCGGCCCGAGATTATCGCGCAGCCACACCATGATCTCGCCGAGATTGATGGCGCCGGGCTGCGGCGTCGCCTTCTCGCCCCAGGCGAGGAATTCGGCATGCGCGGCGTCGGCCACACCCTTCCAGGCGATGTCGTTCGGCGGCTGCAGGCCTTCGAGCGCGGCGCAAAACGCGGTCGGCGAGGCGTTGATCGCCAGCGCCGGATGATAGACGCGGCCGAGCTCTTCCGATCCCGGATAGACGTGCACGAGCTTCATCTGCGGCACGGGAATATCGAACAGGGTGTAGCTCTGCGACGACATCTCGCTCATGCGGTCGCCGATCAGCAGCACCAGATCGGCGTCCTTGACGCGGGCCAGCAGTTTCGGATTGGGCCCGATGCCGAAGTCGCCGGCGTAACAGGGGTGCATGGCATCGAACAGATGCTGGTAGCGGAACGTTGTCGCCACCGGCAGCGCGAAGCGCTCGGCAAAGCGCATCATCGCCGCTGACGCCGCCTCCGACCAGCGCGAACCGCCGATCAGCGCGATCGGCTTTTTCGCCGCCCACAGCATCTTCTGCAGCCGGCTCATATCATTGAGACCGGGCCAGGTCTCAACCGTCTCGAAAGCGGTGGCATTGCCCACCATGCAGCGCTCGGTCAGCATGTCTTCCGGCAACGCGATCACCACCGGTCCGGGCCGGCCGTTGCAGGCGGTGAAGAAGGCGCGCGACACAATCTCGGGGATGCGCGCCGGATCGTCGATCTCGGTCGCCCATTTGGCGATACCGCCGAAGACCTGGCGGTAATCGAGTTCCTGGAACGCCTCGCGCTCGCGCATGTCGCGGCCGACCTGGCCGACGAACATGATCATCGGCGCCGAATCCTGCTTGGCAATGTGGACACCGGCCGAACCGTTGGTGGCGCCCGGCCCGCGCGTGACGAAGCAGATACCCGGTTTGCCGGTCGCCTTGCCGACGGCTTCCGCCATCATCGCCGCGGTGCTCTCGTGCCGGCAGATCGTCAGCTTGATCGGCGCGTCGTGCAGCGCATCGAGCGCGGCCAGATAGCTTTCCCCCGGCACGCAGAAGGCGTGTTTGACGCCGTGCAAGACCAGTTGATCGATCAGGATTTCGCCGCCGGTGCGGGTGCCATCGTTCGAGCGCATGAGGGAAAGCTCCGATAATCGCCGCCGGACTTCCGCCCCGCCGGCCCTTGAAATCGGCTCTTCTATAGACGATCGGCGCCGCGCCCGCGAGGGGCGCTCAGACCTTGCGGCTGGCGATCGGCGGCGCGAAGGCCGTCGGCGTCATCAGCGAATTCTTCTGTTCGAGCACATAACCGGCCTTGGCACTCTCGGCGAGATAGGCCTTCCAGTCCGGATCCTGAGCCATGCGGCCGCGCTTCTGCTCGCGGTCGGCGGCGCTGTCATAGACCCAGACGTGGACGATGCTGTTGAGATCGCCGGCTTCCGCCTGGGCGAAGCACAGCGGTTCGCCGAGATGTTTCACCTGCACCGGATAGCCGAGCTTGCCATAAAGCTCGAGATGCGGCCCCATGCAACCGACCTTGATCTTGTAGGTTCGGACGTCGAGCAACACGGCTTAGCCTCCCTGACCATGGCCGCGCTTGTCGTCTCTGCGCGGTTTCGCGCGCACTCTTTCGGTCCCCGCGGCGGTGGTCAATAGCGTTTACCGACGATCAGCCCGCCACCGACGGCGCAGCTTCCTGGCGCGTTTCCTTGGTGGCCACCGGCCGCTCGGAGCGCTGCTCCGCCGGCTTGCGGTAGTGCGACAGGTTGCTCGCCGTGTTGACCAGAGCGAGGTGCGAAAAAGCCTGCGGAAAGTTGCCGACCAGCCGGTTCGAGCGCGGTTCGTATTGCTCGCTGAGCAGGCCGAGGTCGTTGCGCAATTCCAGCAGACGTTTGAACAGCTTCTCGGCATCGTCGATACGGCCGAGCATGAGATAGGCGTCGGCGAGCCAGAAGCTGCAGGCCAGGAACACGCCCTCGCCCGGCGGCAGGCCGTCATCGGTCTTCGATGTATCGTAACGCAGCACCAAGCCGTCATGCATGAGATGGCGTTCGACAGCTTCCACCGTGCCCCTGATGCGCGGATCTTCCGGCGGCAAGAAGCCGAGTTCGGGCAACAGCAGCAGGCTGGCGTCGAGCTCCTTCGAACCATAATACTGCGTGAAGCTGTTGAGCTCCTTGTCGAAGCCGCGCGCGCAGACGTCACGATGAATGCGGTGCCGCACCGCCCGCCAGTGCGCCACCGGCCCTGGCAGGTCATGCAACTCCGCGCTCTTGATGGCGCGATCGAAAGCGACCCAGGCCATCACCTTGGAATAGGTGAAGTGCTGGCGCTCGCCGCGAACCTCCCAGATGCCTTCGTCGGGCAGTCCCCAGATAGTCTCAAGGTGTTCGAGCAGCCTGCATTCGAGATCCCAGCCGGCTTCGTGATGCCCGAGACCGCCGGTACGGGCCTGGTGCAGCGCGTCCATCACCTCGCCGAAGATGTCGAGCTGAAGCTGGTGATAGGCCGCGTTGCCGATACGCACCGGCTGCGACTTCTCGTATCCGTCGAGCCACGGCACGGTCCACTCGCTGAGGCGCCGTTCGCCGCGAATGCCGTACATGATCTGGATCTGACCAGGAGAACCGGCGGCGGCGCGCAACAGCCAATCGCGCCATGCCCGCGCCTCGTCGTAATAGCCGGCATTCATCAGCGCCAGCAGCGTCAGCGTGGCGTCGCGCAGCCAGCAGAATCGATAGTCCCAGTTACGCACGCCGCCGATCCATTCCGGCAGCGACGTGGTCGGCGCCGCCACCATGCCGCCGGTCGGCGCGTAGGTCAGCGCCTTGAGTGTGATCAGCGATCGCACCACCGCCTCGGTGTAGGGACCGTCGATCTGATTGGTCGCCGTCCAGTCGAGCCAATAGCGCTCGGTGCTCTCGAGATTCGATTCGACGTCGAGCGCAGGCGGCAACTCGTCGTGGGATGGCGCATAGGTCAAGCTGAAGGTGAGCCGGTCGCCTGCCTTGATCGAGAAGTCGCCGGTGGTCTTGAAGTCCTTGTCGCGGAACGGCGCCGACGAGCGCAGCACCACCATGTCGGGACCGGCGATGGCGCGCATCGTGTGTTGATCGATCCGCGTCACCCAAGGCACGGTGGCGCCATAGCCGAAGCGCAGGATGAGTTCGCCGTGCAAGTCGATATGGCCGCGTTCGCAGGTCAGAATGCGCATCAGATGCGGATGGCCGTCGCGCGGCGGCATGAAGTCGGTCAGCACCGCGGCGCCTGTCTTGGTTTCGAAGCGCGTTTCCAGGATCAAGGTATTCGGACGGTAGCGCCGCGTGATCTTGACGTCGGGATCGTTGGGACCGATCAGCCAGCGACCATTCTCGGGCGTGCCGATTAGGGCGGCGAAGCAGGCGTCGGTGTCGAACCGCGGCCAGCACAGCCAGTCGATCGAGCCGTTGCGCCCCACGAGCGCGGCGCTGCCGAGGTCGCCGATCAGGGCGTAGTCTTCGATTCGCAAAGTCATGCCGCCTCGACAGTAATCAATGTGCGGCAAAATCCAAGACGACCTTGATGTCGTCGTCGCGCCGCTCGAAGGCCTCCGTCCAGCGCGATAGCGGCACGCGCCGGCTGATGAGGCGCGACAGCCAGGCCGGGTCCGCGCGATCGAGCGCGCGTTCGGCCGCCGCATAATGCCGGTGATTGGCGTTGACCGAACCGAACACGGTTTGATTGTCGAGCACCATGGCCCGGTTGAAGCCGCCGATATCGGACGTCATCTCGTGGCCTGCTCCCGATACGCCGGCGAGACAGACGATGCCGGCGGCCGCCGCGCCGCCCATGGTCCGCGCGATAACCGGGGCCGCGCCGGTACATTCCATCACGACGTCGGGTTGAAGCTTGTCGAGATCGGGAAAGTCCGTGTGATAAGTGGCGCCGAGATCACGGGTCAGTGCGGGCTTGGCGCCGCCCTTGTTGCGATCATAGACATGAACGTCCAGCCCCTGCTGCACGCCGATCATCGCCGCCAGCAATCCGATCGGACCAGCGCCGGTGATCAGCGCAGTGCACGGCCGCCAGGCGGCGCTGCGCTGACCGATGCGCAGGCATTGCTCCCACGCTTTGGCGACGACCGAGGTCGGCTCGATCAAGACGCCGAGCGCGCCGAGATCGGGATCGAGCTTGACGACGAATTCCGGCTCGATGCGGAAATATTCGCTGCCGTAGCCGTTGCGCGCCTTGATGCCGCGTTCTGTGTAGCGGCCGTTGCGGCACATGTCCCATTCGCCGGCGGCACAGGACGGGCACGGCACTGGGTCCGGCCGCCGCACGATGCCGACGACCAGATCGCCCGGCCGCAGATCGCAACCGTCCGGCGTCTCCTCGACGCGGCCCAGCGATTCGTGACCGAGGATGAGACGCTCCTCGCCGGGAGGTGCCGAACCGTAGTCGCCGGCGATGATTTCGCGGTCGGTGCCGCATATGCCGAGCGCGAGCGCGCGCACCAGGACGGCGCCGTCACCGACCGGTGGCAATGGCATGTCTTCCAGGTTGATCGAGTGGGGTTTGCCGGGCAGGACGGTGAGTGCAAGCATTGCGAAGCGCCGATCAAATGAATTGCGCCCCACTTATATAAGCACGTGACCGGGCGTGGGTTCCCTGACACGCAGCAGAGTGACGGCCCGCGCCGGATTGTCGCGCAGGAAACGCAACAGCGGCTGATCGAGCACGCGGCCGCGGCTCCGTGCGGCATGACGCAGCCACAGATGACCGGCATCGTCAACGACGACAAAGCCCGAATGGAAGTAGTCGAGGCCGGGTCGCCGCGACAGGAAGCCGATGATGTCGCCGGTCGACAACAGCATCCGGTTGTCGAACAAGGCGCCGAATGGCAGCGCGCTCATCGTCACCCGGCGCGGCGGCAATCCCCGTTCCGCGGTGAGCCGCTTGTCCGCCGTCGTGTTACCGGGCAATAGCAGCGGCCGGCAAACCTTGTTGGCGATGTTGTTCGTGCACCAGTCGGCGAAATAGTGGTTGCGCGCCAGCCACTCGACGTCGCCGCCGCGGTAGCGGATCAGGCGCAGTTGCGCCTCGAACTGCGAGGCATCGTGTGCGCGCGCCGCCGCCAGCACGGTCTCGAGGAACGTGACGCAATCGAACACGTCGTCGCGCACGACGAAACGCTCCGGCCGGTGCGGGCCGCCGATCAGTGTATAGGCGCGATACGGCGAACCGATCAGCGCATGTGAGATGAAGGCGACGCGCTGCGCCACCGCCGGCAGATGCGCCGCTTCGCCGATCAGCCGGGCAATGCGCGCCTCGCGCACCGGATTAGGCGACAACGCCGCGGCTGGCGCAACCCCGCCCAGCGCCGCCGCACCGCCGGCCATAGCCGACAGCATGCGGCGTCGGGTGATCGCGCTGCGCATCATCGTCTCGCGCCGCTAATCACGGATGACAACCAGACGGTCGGTGCCGGATTCGGCGGCCCACAATTCGCCGGGCCGGCCGAGCATCTGGCGCACGTCGGCGCGCCTGCGGTTGCTGGCAAAGCGCTCGAACTTTTCCGTCACCGGATCGAAGCGCAGAATCGCATTCGAATTCCAGTCCGACAGCCAGACCTTGTCCTTGTCGTCGACGAACACGGCATAGGCGCCGTTGTCGGCGTCCGGCAGCTTCCACACCCGCCACACTTTGTTGAGCGAATCGTAGCGACCGACTTCTCCGGTGTTCCAGAAGCTGACCCAGAGGACGTTGCGCGAATCCGACCAGATGCGGCGCGGGCCGACGCCAGGGCGCGGCGGCGCCACCACCAGCGCGTCGCCCGATACCGTGTCGATCTTGGCGATGTGATCGCCGGCCAGCGAAGCATACCAGACCTCGCCATTCGGCGTCGTCGTGATGCCATAGGGGCCGACGCCCTTCGGCGCCTTCCACGCATCGACTTTGCCGCTGGCCGGATCGACGCGGCCATAGACGCCGTTCTGGCCGGTGAACCAGAGAATGCCCTTGCGGTCGAAGGTCGCGGTGTTGAGATTGGCGTTGGGAAACGCCTTCGGCAGCGGAAACGTTTTCACCGCCTTGGTCGCGGCGTCGTACCGCACGATGGCGTTGAGCCCGCCGTCGGTGATCCAGGCCGCGCGATCGGGACCGACGATGACGCCATGCGGCGCCGAATCGGCGCCGAGCGGCACCTGCGTCACCTTGCCGGTCTTCGGATCGAGGATGCCGAGCGCGCCCTGAAGTTGCGCGGTGTACCAGACAAGCCCGTCCGGCGCCGGCGCGACATCGTGCGGATGCGCGCCCTTGGTGACGTCGAAGTAGGACATTTCCGCCGCCGGCGCAGGCTGCGCCACGAGCGCGATCACCGCCACTGCCGCCATCACCAACGGGATCATGAATGTTCTCCGGCTATTCGGCGGCCTGATCGGATCGGCCGGGTTTGGCCCAGCGCGCCGCCGCCGCATCGTCATCGGCCTTGGCCTCGACCCAGATCTTCTCCCTACCTGTATCGCCCGACGCTTTCTCCACCTGCTTCCAGAACGGCGCCCGGGTCTTCAGATAATCCATCAGGAAATCGGCAGCGGCGAAGGCCGCGGCGCGGTGCGACGACGCGGTCGCCACCATCATGATGTCCTCGCCCGGCACGAGACGGCCAAAGCGGTGGATGACGGTGGCGCCGATAAGCGGCCAGCGCTGCGCCGCCTCGGCGACGTGGCCTTCAATCTCGGCCTCCGCCATGCCGGGATAATGCTCCAGCGTCAGCGCGGCGATCGGCTCGCCATTTTCGTCACCGCGGCAGATGCCGGTGAAGGTCACCACGGCGCCGACAGCGGTGCTGCCGCGCGTCAGCGCCGCCGTCTCGGCCGAGACGTCGAAGGGCTCGCGCTGGACTTTAACCGTGATGATCGCCGCCATGGGCCTAATCTAGTGGATCGCGCCCATTCCGTCATCCCGAAGCGCAGGACGACGGATCAACCTCCCGTCATCGGCGGGAAAAACGCGATCTCCCGGGCGCCGGCGATCGCCGCCTGAGGCTTCACGTGACTGCGGTCGATGGCGGCGCGGATGATCTTGGGATTTTCGAACGCATAGGCGTATTCCTCGCCGCGCCCGGCGAGCCAGGTCATCAGTTCGCCAATGGTAGCGATACCGGCGGGAAGCTCGATCTCCTCGTCCGGCTTACCGACGCGTTCGCGCACCCAGGCGAAATAGCGCAGTTTGATGGCCATCGTTGTCCGCTCAATACTCGATCATGTGCCGCAGACCGGCGCGCAGATAGTCCCAGCCGGTGTAGAGCGTCACGATCGCCGCCAGCCACAATAAGGTAATGCCAACCTCGATGGTGACCGGCAGCACTTTCTCGCCCGCCTCGCCCGCGATCAGGAAACCGATGGCAAAGAGCTGGACGAAGGTCTTCCACTTGGCCAGCGTGGTGACCGGGACGCCGACGCGCAGTTCGGCGAGGTATTCGCGCAAACCCGACACCAGCACCTCGCGACACAAGATAATGATGGCGGCGAGCAGCGCCCAGCCGCGAATCGTGGTTCCAGCCGCCAGCATCAGAAGGCTCGAGGCGACCAAGAGCTTGTCGGCGATCGGATCGAGCATGCGGCCGAGCGAGGATTGCTGGCCCCAGGCCCGCGCCAGATAGCCGTCGAAGAAATCGGTCACCGCGGCGGCGATGAACACCGCCAGCGCCACCCAGCGCAGCCACAGCCCGCCGCCGAGCAGGCTCTGCCAGAACAGCAGACCGACCACAACCGGCACCGCGGCGATGCGCGCATAGGTCAGGATATTCGGCAGCGCCAGCGGGTGCGCCGGCAGCTTGGTGTATTGGGTGGCGTTCATGCGGGTGACAAGGAACACCGCGACCGCCATCAGGTCAACCGCCCGCTGCGAACATCTCACATGTGGGCAGAATGCGGCTTTTACCGCTACTGGATCGGCGCTTTCGGCAGCTTGGCGAGCCCCTGCTCCATTACAAAAACCTGATCCAGCGAATACCATTCCCCTCGCACATCCGGCGCCGGCGCCGCGCCATCGTGGCGGACGAAATCGCCGATCAGCGCGCGGGTGACGCCGAACTGGACGTCTGTCTCCAGTTTGTCGTCGTCCGGCGTGTAGATTTGCGAGATGTGGGTCTTGAAGCCTTCCTTGAAGATCAGGAAGTGCAGATGCGCCGGCCGGTAATTGTGGCGGCCGGCATGGCGCAGCAGATCGCCGACCGGCCCCTCGATCGGGATCGGATAACCGGCCGGCTTGACGCTGCGGAAGCTGAACTGGCCTTTGGCGTCGGTTGTGAATTTGCCGCGCAGATTCATGTCGGCCTGGTTGGGGTCCTGCTGCTCGTAGAAGCCTTCCGGCGAGGAATGCCAGACATCGACCTCGGCACCGGCGATCGGCTGCCCCTTCGTATCCTTGACCGTGCAGGTGACGAACAGCACCGGCCCCGGCGTTGGCGAACGCACGATCGAGCCGCCGCTTTCGGTACGCGGCGAGTTCAGCCGCCAGAACGGCCCGAGCAGGTTGGCGGTGGTTTCGGTCTGGCCGTTGTTGCCGTTGTTCAGCAGACACACCAGCGCCGAGAAGCCGAGCGAGCCGCACATCAACACCACTTCGTTGTGGGTCGCGTTGGTCATCTGCCCGAGCCGGGCGACGATCGCCGCGCCCTTATGGAATTCCTCTTCGGTGAGATGAACCTCGCGAGCGAAGGCGTGCAGGTGCTTGACCAGCGCGGCAACGACCTCGCGCAACCGCGGGTCGTCGATCTTGCTGTAGGCCTCGAGAACGGCCGGCGTGACGTCGGCCTGCGACTTGATGATCATTGCTTCCCTACCCCGTTCTCCTTCTTGTCATGGCCGGACTTGATCCGGCCATCTCGCTTAGGGACGCGCAGTGCCAGCCTAAGCGGGATGCCCGGGTCAAGCCCGGGCATGACGGTGTATATGCCTTGATCACTTCGCCGGCACCTTGTCGTGGAAGAACTCATAGACCTTCCGCGCCGTCTCCGCACTAATTCCCGGCACGCGCGACAGATCGGCGAGGCTGGCGCGCTCGATCGCCTTCACGGTGCCGAAGTGGTGGAGCAGCGCCCGCTTTCGGGTGGGCCCGATCCCCTCGATCTCCTGCAAGCCGGCCTCGCGGATGTCCTTCTTGCGCCGCGTGCGGTGCGAACCGATGGCGAAGCGGTGGGCTTCGTCGCGCAGCCGCTCGACGAAATACAGAACCGGATCGCGCGGCGGCAGCTTGAACGGCATCTTGCCCGGCATGAAGAAGGTTTCGCGGCCCGCTTCGCGGTCGCGGCCCTTGGCGATCGACACCAGCGGCACCTTGGTGACGCCCATCTCGGCAAGCGTCTCCTGCGCCGCGCGCAATTGGCCCTGCCCGCCGTCGATCAGCAGCAGGTCGGGCCACGGCGATTCGGCGGGTTCGTCGTGCTCCGAATTGCCACTCGCCGCAGCTTGTTCCCTTCCCCCTTGCGGGGAGGTTGAAGAAGAAGGAGCGCGCGGGCTCTCATCCAGCAGCCGCTTGAAGCGGCGCTGCAAGACTTCACGCATCATGCCGTAGTCGTCGCCCGGCGTCAGTTCGGTCGAACGGATGTTGAACTTGCGGTACTGGTTCTTGCGGAAGCCTTCCGGGCCCGCGACGATCATGCCACCGACTGCATTAGTGCCGGCGATGTGGCTGTTGTCATAGACCTCGATGCGCTGCGGCGGCTTCGCGAGGCCGAAGGCCTCGGTCAGCGCCGCGAACAGCCGCTGCTGCGAGGCGGTGTCGGCGAGCTTGCGGCCGAGCGCCTCGCGGGCATTCGCCAACGCGTGCATCGCCAGATCCTTGCGCTCGCCGCGCTGCGGCAGCGCGACTTCGACCTTGCGCTCGCTCTTGGCCGACAGCGCGTCGGCGAGCAGTGTCCGTTCGTCGAACTCATGCGAAACGATGATCAGCCGCGGTGCCGGCTTGTCGTCGTAGAATTGCGCCAGGAACGCGCTCAACACCTCACCGGGACCGAGCGCGCGATCGGCCTTCGGGAAATAAGCGCGGTTGCCCCAGTTCTGTCCGGTGCGGAAGAAGAACACCTCGACGCAGGAGTAGCCGCCATCCTGATGCACGGCGAAGACATCGGCTTCCTCGATGGTGCGCGGGTTGATGCCCTGCGTCGAAGTGATCGCCGAGAGCGCCGCCAAGCGGTCGCGGTAGATCGCGGCGCGCTCGAAATCGAGCGCCTGCGAGGCCTGCTCCATCTCGGCCGCCAATTCCTTCTGCACATTGCGGCTCTTGCCGTCTAGGAAGGCGTTCGCCTCGCGCACCAGCTCGGCGTAGCCCTTGAAGTCGATCTCCTGCGTGCACGGCCCCGAGCAGCGCTTGATCTGATAGAGCAGGCACGGCCGCGATCGCGATTCAAAGAACGAATCCGAACAGGAGCGCAGAAGGAAGGCGCGCTGCAGCGCGTTGATGGTGCGGTTGACCGCGCCGGCATTGGCGAACGGTCCGTAATATTGCCCTGGCCGGGTGCGCGCGCCACGATGCTTCAGGATCTGAGGCGCCCAGTGATCTGAGGTGATCAGGATATAGGGAAACGACTTGTCGTCGCGCAGCAGAACGTTGAAGCGCGGCCGCAAGCGCTTGATCAGGTTGGCCTCGAGCAGCAGCGCCTCGGTCTCGGTTGCGGTGGAGACGAACTCCATCGACACCGTTGCCGCGATCATCCGCGCGATGCGCGCGTCATAGGCGACCGGCCGCGTATAATTGGCGACGCGCTTCTTGATGCTCTTCGCCTTGCCGACATAGAGCACTTCGCCCTTGGCATCGATCATACGATAGACGCCGGGACCGGCCGGCGCGTGTTTGACGGCGCGCGTGATCGCGGCGCGGCCATGGGCCAAAGTGCCCGCCTCCGCCTCGACTTCGCCCAGATCGAGTTCGGGCAGCGTCGGCGCGTCGTCGTCTTCGCGCAATTCGCTCGCCGGATCGATATCTTTCCTGCGGCCGTTCATGGCTGGAATATAGGCCGCGCGGCGGACTTGGCTACTCGGCGGCTCATTCGACGAGGTCTGTATCCGGCGTCTTCCAGGCGAGGTGCTGGCCGCCATCGACCGCGATGGTCACGCCGGTGACGCTTCGCGCGCCGGCCAGATACACGACCGCGGCGGCGATTTCCTCCGGAGTCGGCCCCCGGCCGAGCGGCACCAGCGCCGCCTGTTCGGCGAATTGGTCGGCGTTCTGCCGCGGGCTCGGCAGCGTCGGCCCCGGCGCCACGGCGTTGACCCGCAGCGGCGCCAGGGCCTGCGCCAAGGTCGTGGTCGCGGCATAAAGCGCCGATTTGCTCATCGCGTAGGAGAAGAATTTCGGCGTCGGCCGCAGCACCCGCTGATCGACGATGTTGATAATGGACGATGACGCGTCACGCGGCGCCTGCGCGGCAAATGCCTGCGCCAGGAACAGCGGCGCCGTGAGATTGACCGCCAGCGTGCGTTCGAAAGTCGCGCGCGTCATCGTCGCCGCATCGTCTTCGTCGAACAGACTGGCATTGTTCACCAGCAGGGTCAGCGGGCCGGACCGCGCGGCGGCTGGGACGATGTCGGCCACCACCGCCGCGTCGGCCAGATTGCCCGTTACCACCGCGGCACGGCCGCCATCACGCCGGATCGTGGCGGCGAGTGCCTCGGCCTCATCGCGTGATTGGTTTGCATGCAGCACGACGGCATAGCCGTCGCGTGCCAGCGCTCGGGCAATCGTGCGGCCGATGCGCCGCGCCGCCCCGGTAACGAGCGCCGCACGTGGCGCGTCTGTTTCAGAATGTCCCACCACTCAATTCAACCCGTCGCGGCAATGATTAGCAAGCCAACATGGTAAACACCGCGGAAAGCATAATGCGCAACCGTTCCTTAGGGATAACGGGGCGTCAGGGTTAGCGGGTAATAACCGCTTAACCGACAAAGCGCGATAACTCAGCGACGAAAAATTGTCCAAGTTTGGTAACGACGCCACGGACAGTTTCAACAGCGACCGCGATGCGCCGAGTGCGAAAAGGCGAGTGAAACGAGCTTCGCGGCCAAGACGCGTGAGTAGGTGGAGAGTACGATGAAGAAGCAAATTCTGGCGTTGACCGTGCTGGCGGCCGCAACCGCGGCGACTGCCGCTTCCGCCGCCGATCTGCCGCGCAACAATTACTATTCGCAGCCGGCGCCCGGCTCCTACTACAACTGGGCCGGCTGGTACGCCGGCGCGATCGTCGGCTATCAGTGGGGCGATGTGCCCGGCACCAACACCAAGCCGAGCGGCATCACCGGCGGCGTCACCGGCGGCTACAACTGGCAGCAGGGCCAGTTCGTGTTCGGCGGCGAAACCGATCTGCAACTGTCCGGCGCCGACGACACCTTCGCGCCCTACAAGTTCTCCAACCCGTGGTTCGGTACCTTGCGCGGCCGCGTCGGCATGGCCTGGAACAACATCCTGTTCTACGGTACCGGCGGTCTGGCCTATGGCGGCCTCAAAGGCGAGAGCGGCGCGCTGTCGGAGTCCAAGACCCACGTCGGCTGGACCCTCGGCCTCGGCGTCGAACTCGGCCTCGCCCGCCAGTGGTCGGCCAAGATCGAGTACCTGTATGCCGATCTCGGTAACCGCGCCTATTCGATCACCGGCACCAACAACGGCCTCGAATCGAACTTCATCCGCGTCGGTGTGAACTACCACTTCTGAGGATAGCGGCGACGACGTCGCCTCTTTATCCTGCCAGCATCTGATTGGGCCCCGGACCTCTGGTTCGGGGCCTTTTTCTTGGCGCCGCAAGTCATCGCGATGCCGGCGCCAAGGATGGAACTGTAAAAACCTCGTTAATTTCTAAAATTACAAGTATTTAATGTTTTAATTCATGGCATCGGCCAGTCGAGATTAAGGCAGCACCGTGACTTTTGATTGTCGTCCCCGTGTCCGTCATTGCACGATAACTTGTTGTTCTGTGTGACTTATTTGCACTAGACGCAATTCCAAAAGCGAATACTGTCGCGCCAGGTTTTGTGGGGCTTCACGACGGAGAAGTATCAGATGAAGCGTTTCGTTTTCGCCGCCGCTGCGGTGGCGGTTGTGTCCTCGATGAGCGCGGCCAATGCCGCCGATTTGGGCCGGCGGGCTACCATGCCGACCAAGGCGCCGGCTTACGTCGCCCCGATCTACAACTGGTCGGGCCTCTATCTCGGCATCAACGGCGGCGGCGGTTGGGGCCGCAGCTCGGTGTCGGGCGCCTTGTCGACCGGCGGCAATTTCAACACCTCGGGCGGTCTGATCGGCGGCACGCTCGGCTATAACTACCAGGTGAACCAGGTCGTGTTCGGCCTCGAGGGCGATGTCGACTGGAGCAACCTCAAGGGCTCCGCGACCTGCGCCGTCGGCGTCACCTGCGAAGCCAAGAATAACTGGCTCGGCACCGCCCGCGGCCGTATCGGCTACGCCTTCGATCGCTTCCTGCCCTACGTGACGGGCGGCCTCGCGGTCGGCGACGTCAAGACGTCGGCCAGCGGCCTCGGCTCGTCCTCGACGACCAAGGCGGGCTGGACCCTCGGTGGCGGCGTCGAAGCCGCGATCGCCGGTCCGTGGTCGGCCAAGGTCGAGTATCTCTATGTCGACCTGAAGGACGCCAGCGCGCCGTTGGGTTCGAGCACCGACTTCCGCACCAACATCATTCGCGGCGGCATCAACTATCGCTTCTAAGCAGCGTCAAACAACAACACTGCGAAGAACCCCGGAGCTTGCTCCGGGGTTTTTTGTTGCTCGACTGCAACAGCGAGAAGGTTCCACGTTTTAAAGGTTGAACTGTAGGTCGCGCTCAGGAACTGAACAGCCCCATCAGCGTTTGAATTGACATCGGGGGACGGCGCAGCCGCGTCCGTCCGAATGGACTCGCATTCGAATCGATGAGGTGCGTCATGAAAAAGTTTCTCCTTGCCACCGCCGCGATCGTCGCGCTCGGCGCCGCTTCGGCGCAGGCCGCCGATCTGCCGCGCGCGATGCCCACCAAGGCGCCGGCCTACGTGCCGCCGCCGCTCTATAACTGGACCGGGCCTTACGTCGGCATCAACGGCGGCGGCTCGTTCGGCTCAGGTTCGGATGCCGGTCTGGTCGGCGGCACGCTTGGCTACAACTTTCAGAGCGGCCCGTGGGTGTTCGGCCTCGAAGGCGACATGAACTGGCTCAGCCACACGAACGCCGCGGTGCGTAACAACTGGCTAGCCACCGTCCGCGGTCGCATCGGCTACGCCATGGGCTCGACCGGCAACATCCTGCCTTACGTCACCGGCGGCGCCGCATTTGGCGACGTGAGCAACTCGGTCGCCGGCGTCGGCATGGTGAGCGACAAAGAAAGCGGCTGGACTTTGGGCGGCGGCGTCGAAGCCGCGATCTCGGGGCCGCTGACCGCCAAGCTCGAATATCTTTATGTCGATCTCGGCGACGGCCCGACGCTCGCCGGCGTAGGCTCGAACTATCACAGCAATATCGTGCGCGCCGGTCTCAACTACCGCTTCTGATTTCGACGACGGCGACTGAGCGAACTAAAGCCCCGGCAAAATGCCGGGGCTTTTTTTCTCGGGCAACATGGAGAGTCTAGCGCGCCAGCGTCAGGCCGGTTTGGTGCGAGCGAATGCCGGCACGCGCGCGGCGAACTGGTCAAGCCAGGCGACAAGCTTCGGATGGTCCTTGCGCCAGCTTCCTTCGAGGCGGAGATCCAGATAACCGAGCGCGCAGGCCAAGGTGATCTGTCCGACGTCCGGCATGTCAGCGATCACAGGCGGCGCCGCTTCGAGCAAGGCGAGCGCGCGGTCGATCTTGCCGAGCTGGCGATCGATCCAGGCCTGCACCTTCATCTCGGGCTGACGGAACCGGCCCTCGTAAACGATGAGCAACGCCGCGTCGAGAATGCCGTCGCACAGGGCCTGCAGCCGCAAGGCGGCGAAGCGCGCCTTCGGTTCCGCCGGCAGGATACGGCCGCCGCCGACGAGATGATCGAGATATTCGAGAATGACGGGCGAGTCGAACAGGGTCGTGCCATCGTCGAGCACCAGCGTGGGAATCTTGCCCAGCGCATTCTGTCCGAGAAAGCCTAGCTCAGGCGATACGGTGTCGGCATCGCGCAATTCGATTTGAGCGGTGAGACCGAGAAGGTCGGCGGCGACTTTCACCTTCCGCACGAAAGGCGACGCAGGACTGTGACGCAGGATCATCATGGCGCATTCCATCGTTGACACGGCATCTCACCCGCGGGCCGCCGTCGACCCGCGCTACTGATGGCACCGTTGTCGGCTGACGCGCACGTCATGTGCGCGCTTGACGATCCTTTACCGCATAACCGTGACGCTTGCGCAAGCGGCCGTGCGGCGCCTGCGGTCAGCTGACGATGAGATTGACCGCCTTGGGGCCCTTGCCCTTCTTGTCCGGCTCGACGTCGAACGTGATCTTCTGTCCTTCGTTCAAGCTCTTCAGGCCAGCCTGTTCCACGGCAGTGATGTGCACGAACACATCGCGCGCGCCGTCGTCCGGTTTGATGAAGCCGTAACCGCGCTCGGTATTGAAGAATTTGACGACACCAGTCTGCGCCATCGAGAAGCTCCTCCCGCACTGCTCTTTTCACCGGCCCCACGCACGGTGAATCGACACGGCTTTCACGGACGGAGAAATCTCTGGCCAGACCGGCCTAGTTATTCCGCCGGCCCCCCACAAGGAGACGGAACGCCATTGCCAACCTGTGAACTACACACCAAGTCCGGCGATGTGGAAAGAGATTAGTGGACGTCAGGCGACCGGTTTGCGCGGTGCGGTAGGCGCCGCCTCGCGGGCCAGCCAGTCGATCCGGACGCTGCCGCTGCCGGGTTCGCGTGCCAGAAGGCGGGCTAGGACCGGCAGCAATGCCTGCAAGTCGCCTTCCAGGGTCCAGGGCGGGTTGATCACGATGAGACCGGATCCGTTCAGGCGGCTCTGGTCCTTCACCGGCGAGACGAGGAGTTCGGCCCGCAGGACCTTGGCGATGCCGAGCTTGCGTACACGCTTGGCGAGTGCATCGGCTTCGCCGCGCCCCTTAATCGGGTACCAGAGAGCGTAGATGCCGGTCGGCCATTTGCGGTGCGCCAAGCCCAGCGTGTGAGACAGTCGATGGAAGTCGGCTTCTTCCTCGAACGGAGGATCGACCAGCACCAGCCCGCGGCGCTCCGGCGGCGGCACGTAAGCCGTCATTGCCGTCCAGCCGTCGATGGCGATGACCTTGATACGGCCGTCATGGCGCAGATGGCGTTCCAGTTGAACTTCGGCTTTGGGCTCGACCTCGCAGGCGATCAGACGGTCGTCGCCGCGCAGGAAGGCGCGCGTCAGCGCCGGCGAACCGGGATAGACTTTAAGCGCGCCGCGCTCGTTGAGGGCACCGATAACGTCGAGATAAGGCTTGAGCAACGCAGCCGCGCGTTCCGGCAATTCGCCGGCCGCAACCGCGGCCATCAGCCGGCCGATGCCGGCCTGCCACTCACCGCCGCGTTGCGCCTCCGCGCTCGACAAATCGTAGAGCCCGGCGCCGGCGTGGGTGTCGATGACGCGAAATGCCGATTGCTTCTCGGTGAGATAACTCAGAATGCGGCACAGCACGGCGTGCTTGAACACGTCGGCGACATTTCCGGCATGAAAGGCGTGGCGATAGTTCAACGGCGGTTCCTTGCGGTGTTGCCGACCGGTTACGCCATTATGCCCGGCGCTTCAATGCGGCCCGCCACGCAAACCGAAATCGCGGCGCGGCCGCACCCAGCGCGGCGGCGACGGTGGCGCCGCGCGGCGCTGCCGCAGCGCCGCGGTCAGCCGCTGCCGAACCAGCCCACGCGCATGGGCCTTCGGCAGCAATGTCCGCAACAACCGGCGCAAGAGGAGCACCATCAACCGCGCCGTCACCCATAGAGCCGCGGCGGCTCCAACCAGATGCAGGCCGGGCGACAACAGCAGCGCCGGGTGCGATTGGCAAAATCCCTGCAACGACGCCACCGTCCCGCCGGCGCAGCCGAGCGGCGCGGCCGTCTCATTCGCGACCGGCGCGATCATGCGCGCGACGACCGATGGCACGGTCAGCGGCCACAGCGCCATGTAGCTGAGGCCGACAAACCAGACGACAAAACAAATGTAATCCTTCGCTCGATTCATCGTTCGCGGTTCCGCCGTCTGCACAAGCCGCGTTAATCTGCGTCAATCGTGATTCAAATTTAAGAGACAATCGCGGCAAGGCGGAAATCATCGACGCAAAATGCCGGCAAGCGTTAGTGGGCGTTTAACGCGATTGCAGAGTCAAGCAAAGCTGAACACGATCGCGTAGCGAACGGTGCGGCGCGGCGAAATCCGCGCCGGATTGCTTCGATCAATACCGCGTTTCAGCCACCGCGCATCGCCGGCATCACGACCTTGTCGCGACGGCAGGCGCGCCGCGTCGTTTCGGGACAGGCCCGAAACGAAAAATCCTTGGCGATACAGATGTGCACTTCGCTCAGACGCTTGCTGTCACAGGTGACCGCGAGGTCGTCGTGCGACAGACCGGGATTGGCCTTGATGAAAGCGCTCACGACCTCGCCGGGCGACACCAGGGCCGGCCTGGCGGGATCGAGATATTGTTCGGGGATCTTCACCACCGAGCGCGCCTTGCGCACGGTCTCGAAATAGGCGCCAGCCGACAATCCCGAACACGTGCCGTGCCGGTCCCACTCGTGATAAACGAGGCGCGGGCTCGGCATCAGATCGAGCATGGCGCCGACGATGGCGCGATTGAGCCGCGGCGCCGGCACCTTGCAGTAGGACGGAAAGCCCCGGTCGTATTGCGGCCACAGGCCGTGCACGACGAAGGCGTAAGGCCGCCCGGCGCACTGCCGGTCGGAGGTCCGCCCGCCATTGCGCTCGGCCGCCGCCTCGCAATAGGACGGCGACCATGACAGCGACAGGACGTAAAAATCGAACTGTCCCGGCGCGTTCTGCCGACGGTCCGTCTGGGCGAAGGCGACGACGGCGAACAGGAAGGCAAAGGTGCAGGCCACCGCGCCGGTGCGCGCCGCCTGCCCGATGAGCGCCAATCGCCGCCGGCCTCGTGACATTGAATTCCCCTGCAAGAACAAAGCCCGAATTGATCTGCGGCAAAGTTTCATCACAGTTTAGCCTCAATATGTGAACATATCAAGAACAAACCGGAGCCACAAACGTCGCATTTCGCGAGGTGACGCTCCCTTACTCGCTCAGATTTAGGGTATTCAACGAAGTTCCAGCCGCTCAGGGGCGTGCCATCTTGCAGGCCGGGCTGTAGGCCATGTTGCGGTCAAAGCCGACCACGCACCACGTCACGCCCCAGGTGGCGCCGATCTCACCGCCGTCCTCGGTGATGTAGTAATCGACCCGATGCTTGCGGCCGTCGCTGACCATCGCCACCGCCGTGCAAAAGCGGCGCGGAATTGTGCCGCGGGCCCAGGGGCTGAACGCCACCTGGCGCACCCTTTCATAGCCGAGGATCTGAAGGTTCGAGTTCCAGAACCGGCCCTCCTTGGTCTCGAACCGGTCGGAAATGGTGCCCAGCGCCGACTCGCAGGCTGGGACGTCGCCATCGTAATTGGGGCCGGAGAGATAAAGGTTCTTCTCCAGCCAGCTTGCCGCCCGCGCATTGCCGCCGGCGAATGCGGCTGCGATCAAGCCGGCGACCACCACGGTCGCGGCACGCCGGGCAAAACGATCGAACCTCATCATAAACCCCTACTCCAACTGGTCCGGCATCCTAGCGCAGGCCGTCGGTCAGCGGAAAGACGGAAAAAAGTCGGGCGCCTGCGGCATCACCGGACACGAGGGTACCATGCTTCACGAACCCGCTTCGCGTTAGCCACAGATTCGGTGGAGCCGTCGACGAGTTGACCACAGATTCGGTGACGCCGGGACTCGCGAGTCCGCTTGCAGCGCACCATGATCCTGCGCATGCGAATCGAGTCGCGTTATCGGATTCGCCCGTTTGATGCTGATCGCGTTGCGTCACGATCGGTGTTTGTGGCGTTTCCAGTGTTGCGTTGAAAAAGTCGCGTCAGTTGCGTGGTCGCATGCGACTGCGTCGTTTGTGTTTTCGGGTGCGTGAGGCGTTCGTTGCGTAGGTGCTGATCTGCGTCGTTGTCCATTGTTGCGTCGGCGTCGTGCGTGGGCCGCGTCGTGTTGCGTCAACCGTTTACTGACTGGCCATCAGGCGTTGCGGCGTTGGCTGCCGGCTTCGTGCCGGCAGCCGCGCCGAAATATCTATTACAGTCATTTGTCGGTGCGGCGCGCTTCGTGAGCGCGGTCACGTTATCCGCGCCAGTTGCCCAGCACCGCTTGCGTCAGGGTTAGCGCCGCGACCGCGGCGGTGTCGGCGCGCAGGATCAGCGGACCGAGCGACAGCCGCACGATATTCGGCCGCTGCAACAGCATGGCGCGCTCCGCTTCGGAGAAGCCGCCTTCGGGACCGATCAGCACCGCGAGCGGCTGTGCCGCCGCGTCGGATGGCAGCAGGGCACTGTACTGCGTCCGCGCTTTGAGGAGCACCGCGACGGCATCGGCGACCTCAGCGTCCTCATCGCAGAAGATGAGCAGGCGGCCGGGGTCGGCCGCGGTCACGGTCTTGAGCGCAACCGGCTCGCCGACTTCGGCGATCGACAGCACGCCGCATTGCTGCGCCGCCTCGATCACGTTGGCGCGCATGCGCTCGAGATTAAGGCGCGCGACCTGAGTGTGCTGGGTCAACACCGGCCGCAGCCGTGTGACACCGAGCTCGACCGCCTTCTGCACCATGTAATCGAGCCGGGCGTGCTTGAGCGGCGCAAACAGGAAATCGAGATCGCCTTGCGGCGGCTGCGGACGCAGCAGCCGGTCCGCTTTGGCGGCCATGCGCTTGCCGGCGCCGGTCAGTTCCGCGCCCCATTCGCCGTCGCGGCCGTTGAACAGCAGCACCACGTCGCCGGCCTTGAGCCGCAGCACGTTGCACAGATGGTTGGTCTGGTCACGGTCGAGCGGTGGTTCGGCGCCGGCCGCCAGGGGTGCATCGATAAAGATGCGCGGCGTGCGGAAATCGTAACGGGGCATGGCGGAAGATCGGTCCGACTTTAGCTTTTTACATGGTCGCGCGGGGCGGAGTACCGCCACGGCGGCGATTTAACGCAAATTGCCGCCTTCCCGACGCATTCAATGGGTTGTTATAAGCCTCTCCACGGCTCAATGCTCGTCAATAGAGAGCGGAGGCCGGGAAAGGAGCCGCCGATGAGCCTATGCCGGGCTTTCACGATTGCCATTTGTCTGTCGCCGCTGGTTGCCGGCGGCGCCAGCGCGCAAACCGCTTGGCCCAAACCGCAGCAGCAGCCGGCCCCGGCCGCCGCCTGGCCCGCCGCCCAGCCGCAGCAACCGGCCCAGCAGCCTCCCGCTGCCGCATGGCCGGCGCCGTCCGCGCCGCAGTCGGCAGCACCCGCCGGTGCCTGGCCGGCGCCTTCGGCCTCGGCCGCGCCGCCGCAGCAAGGTTTCGTGCCGCCGCCCACGGGCTTCGGCCCGTCCCTGGCGACGCCGCAGCAGCCGCAGGACCCGCCCTGCTTCAACGACTTCATGAAGCTGCGCCAGGAGGCCGACAAGAAAGGCCGCGCGCTCCAGGAAGCGAGCAAGAAGAAGGTTCCGCCGACGGTGGCGTGCCGGCTGTTCAACGAGTACTCGGCTTCCGAAGGCAAGCTGGTGAAGTTCGCCAGCTCCAACGCCAGCAAGTGCCAGATTCCGAGCGAAGTCGTCGAGAACCTCACCAAGAGCCACGCCAAGACCAACGAGGTGCGGACTCGAGTCTGCGAAATCGCCGCCGCCGGTCCGCCAAAGCCGCGCGGTCCGACCTTGAGCGACGCGCTCAGCGCCCCGGTGCCGGATGCCGGCAATGTCAGGACCGGCCGCGGCGGCACCTTCGATACGCTCAGCGGCGGCGCGCTCGGCAAATGACCGACAGCGGCGGACGCGTCGCCGATGCGACCGGCAATTGGGTCGATCTGCGCGCGCCGGCTGCGTTGCGCCCTTATCTGAGGCTTGCCCGTCTCGACCGCCCGATCGGCTCGTGGCTGTTGCTGATGCCGTGCTGGTGGTCGGTCGGCCTGACCGGCCTGGCGACGGATCGTTCGCCGAGCGGCTGGCACATCGTGCTGTTCCTGATCGGCGCCTTCGCGATGCGCGGCGCCGGCTGCACCTGGAACGACCTGGTCGATCGCGATCTTGACGCCAAGGTGGAGCGCACGCGCTCGCGCCCGATTCCGTCCGGCCAGGTAACGGCCAAGCAGGCCACCTTTTTTATGCTGGCGCAGGCGCTCATCGGTCTCGCCGTCCTGCTGCAGTTCAACCGCTTCACCGTCTATACCGGTCTCGCCTCGCTGCTCGTGGTCGCGATCTACCCGTTCATGAAGCGCGTCACCTACTGGCCGCAGATTTTTCTCGGCCTCGCCTTTTCCTGGGGCGCGTTGATGGGCTGGCCGGCGGCGTTCGGACGGCTGGATTGGACGCCGGTCATCCTCTATGCCGGCTCGATCTGCTGGGTCATCGCCTATGACACGATCTACGCGCACCAGGATCGCGAGGACGACATGATGATCGGCATCAAGTCGACCGCGCTGCTGTTCGGCGACGACACCAAACGCGCGCTGACCATCTTCTATGCCGCCGCCGTGGTGCTGATCGGCATCTCCTGTCTGATGGCCGGCGCCGGCTGGATCACGCTGGTCGGCCTCGCGCTGTTCGCCGCGCATCTGGCCTGGCAGGTCAAGCGCATCGACATCGACGATCCGGCACTGTGCCTGATGCTGTTCCGCTCGAACCGCGAAGCAGGGCTCATTCTATTCGCGGCGCTCCTGATTGACGCGGCGCTTTAAGCCGCGGCGGAGCATCCGGCATACGATGACACGCTAGAAGTCGGCTGGATTTCTGGATGTCGTCGCCACTGGGCGAGACTTGAGGACGATCGGCCAGCCGCGCGGCTTTTTGCCGCTTTTCGCGACTTCCTCGGGATCGTCGTCGTTCATCGGGATGGCCACCTGCTCGGTGCCGCCGATCGAGCCGGTGACGTCGCCGTCATTGTCGTCGAAGAGACCGTCGGCGCCGGGCACGGCGTCAATGATGTCCTTGAGCTTGTCCTTGTCGCTCTTTCCGATCGAGCCGGTGTAATCCTTGCCGCCACGGCGGGCGGCATAGACGGCGCGCGCCTTGGCGGCCACGACTTCGCCGGGGATGGCATTCGGCCGGCACGGCTTGCGGCCCGAGGCGCGCCGCATCAGGTCGACATGGATGTGATTGTAATGGGCCGCGTTGTAGCCGGGCGCCAGCACGGTGTTGAAGGTGTCGCAGGCGAAAAGCTGCACGTCGTGCAGGAAGCCCTGCTCTTCCGGCGTGCCGCGCCAGCCGTGCTGCACTGAAATCTTGCGGCCGTCAGCCAGCACGAAGCCGGCGATATCGAGCGCGTTGCCGAAGGCGTGTTCGGAAATGTGGCTGGTGCGGGCGCCGACCATACCGCGGCAGGAATAGGCAGAGATTTGCTTGATCTCGACCACCGGCGAACCGAACCAGTGCAAGGCGGCCGGCTGCACGCCGCCCGACACCCAGCGATCAAGCGCCGACACGATCGGGCACGACAAGGTCGCGGCCGGCGTCAGCGTCGCCGGTGCGATGGCGCCGGTGCGGATCGGGTTATCGAACCGCGAGCCGCGCGACGGTCCGAGCGGCGGCGGCGTGTACGACGCCTGATTGCGCGCCGGCGGCGCATTGTAGGCCGGCTGTTGCCGCATCGGCTCGCCGTCCGGCAACTCGGCGTCGTCGGGAATGTCGTCGGGCTCCGGCGCGTTCACGCCGGGCGCGTAGATCGACATCGGACCACCGCCGGTCGGCGCGCGCGATTGCGGCTCATAATTGCGCGGCGCGTTGTAGGCGGGCTGATAGGTTTGCGGCGCACTCACCTGCGGCGCATTGACCGGCTGGGTGTTCATCGGCGGCGCGATCGACTGCGGCGCATTGGCCGGCGGCGGCCCCTGCATCCAGCGCATTTGTTCGTTGCTCGGCGGCGGCAGGTAGTTGGCGCGCGCCGGCGCCGCGCGCGACGTCGTGGACGACCAGTCCGGCATATCGGCGCGGCTGATCCCGCTTGGCGGCCGCGGCGGCGTGTCGGCATAGCCGCTTGCCGTCGTCTCATCGCCCAGCGCGGCAACCTTGAGCGGGATATCCATTCCGCATACACCGGGACCCTCGATCGGCGATATACGCACGACGCCGCTCGTCAGCTTCACGGAACCCGATTGCATGCATTGCGCTTCGGCCTCGCCGCGCCAGGCGGCACGTTCGCCCTGCCACATCATGCTGCGGCCGCAGCCGGCGAGCGCCAGCAACGCAGCAAAGCCACAGCCAAGGAAAAAACGCGCACCGGCTTTCATGGCCGGTAAAATGCGGCGGTTATCTTTAATGAGACTTCAATGCTGCCGCGCAGGAAATCGGTAAGGCTAAGGAACCGTTAATCGGCGACGGAATGCCGGTCGCCGAGACCGTCCCACTGGCGGGACGGTCTCCGCTCAATGATCGCAGCCTACTGCGCCGGCTTGATTCCGAGGATCTTGCCGATGTCCATGACCTTGTCGGTCTGATCCTTCAGCGCCGCGGCAAACTCGTCCGGCGAGCCGGGATTGACCACCTGGCCGGTGGCGACGAGGCGGGCATTGATTGCCGGGTCGTCGAGGATGCCGCGAATATCCGCCGCGATCTTCTTGCGCACGTCGGGCGCGACCGCCTTGGTTCCGAGCACGCCGACGAGACCGTCGAGCTCGAGTGACTTGTAGCCGGCCTCGGCCGCCGTCGGGATGTCGTTGAGCGATTTGGCGTGCTCGACATTGGTCAGGGCGATGACCTTGACTTTGCCCTGCTGCACGCGCGGCCGCATGATCGCATAGGCGCCAACGAAGGCCTGGATGCGGCCCTCGGAGACGTCGTTGATGGCGCTGACCGGGTCCTTGTACGGCACCTTGACCATGTCGAGCTTCTCGGCCTTCAGGAACGCGGCGAACAACAAGTCGTTGGCGCCCGTCACCGAGGCATAGTTCAACTTGCCCGGCGCCGCCTTCACCTTCGCCACCAGTTCCTTGATCGACGTCACGCCGAGATCGGCCGGCACACCGAGCGCGATCAGCGTATTGGTGACGCGCGCGATCGGCACCAGGGCGTCGCGCTGGTAGGGCAGCTTGTCGTGCAGCAGCGGATGGGCGGTGAAAGTCGAGGCCGGCGCGAACAGCAGCGTGTGATCGTCATTAGCATTGATGACGGCATTCATCGCGATCATGGCGTCGCCGCCGGGACGGTTTTCGACAACGACCGACTGGCCCCACTGTGTTTGCAGCTTGTCGGCAAGAATGCGTGCGGTGATGTCGACGCCGGACCCGGGGCCGAGCGGGATGATGAACCGCACCGTACGGCTCGGCCAGTCGGCCGCCTGCGATGATGGCGCTGACAGCGCACCCGCGCCAACGACGAGCAGCGCGACGGCAAGCGCACGAAGATAACGCATGAAACCTCCCCGGCCGGTCTATGTGATTTCGATTGCATCATTCTTCGGCGCGCGGCCTTCGCGCCGAATGGCGGTATCGTTCGGTATGGCAGGAGGCTCCGGAGCGTCAAGGTCGGTCAGGTTGCGAAGCTGGCGCGCAAGCCTGCTCATGCATTTTTGCCGGGCACGGTGGTAACGAGTGATGCCGGCTGTGGGCAGCGCCCCAAAATCGGTGGCCTTGGCCCGCGATCCGGCGGCGCCTGCCGTCCGTCCACTGCCGAAATGTCGGGCAGCGCCGATATTTACAACGCGGTTTCAGTCGGTTGCCGTCGGCATGACGACAACGCATGACGTTTTATTTCTTTTTGTTCGTTTCGCAACGCAACACGCTTCGGCGCCGGCCGCCGACCATGATAGATTTCAACCAGACAACCAGGGAGGCGCTGCCGTGAACCTCGCTCTCCGCTTGAACGTCCTGGCTGTGTGCGCCGTGTTCGCTTTTGTTGGCGCTGTTCTGCTGGGAGCTTTCTAGGAACAGGACGTAACGCCCCTACCCCAACAACGGACACCGGAGAGAGCAATCTCTCCGGTGTTTTCGTTTCGGCGACCGGGCCAGCGCTCCATCGTCACGCGCCAGTCTTTGCCGCCGGCGACGGAAAGAGCTGCTGCGTCCTGCCGAGCAGCCGATAGACGGCAAGTCCCAGCCATTCATGAGCGGCGAGATCGAGATCGTCGAGTCCCGATGCAATCGATTCGACCGGCCTCAACCACTCGCGGCCGTCGCGCGTGCGATAATCCACGGGATACGGCACGATCGGAAAGGCCGCGGCCCTGAAGCAGCCGACGGCACGGGGCATATGGCTTGCCGATGTCACCAGAAGCCATCGCTCACCGACCCGCGGCCTGGCAATGTCTTTGCTCAACACTGCGTTTTCGTAGGTCGTCCGCGACCGGTCCTCAAGTTCGATGCGCCGGGGATCGACGCCCATGGCGACAAGAGCATCCCGCGCAATCGAGGATTCGGTAACGGCCGGATTGTCGTGATCGTGAGCGCCGCCGGACAACAGGATTCTCGCTTGCGGAAAGCGCCGCGCCAGCATTGCGGTCGCGGTCACGCGTTCGGCGGCGTCGTTGAACGTCGGCTGCCCGCGGCCGTCGCTAATGTGCACGTTGACCGCGCCGCCGAGCATGAGGATCCCGGCCGGCAGCGCCGAGAGGTCCGGTTGTGGAAAACGATCTTCCAAAGCGGCCAGCAAGGTCGGGCCGAGCGGCGACCAGCCCGCCACCGCGAGCAGGATGGTGCCCAACGCGAACATTGCGATCGCCGTACGCCGCCATTGCAGCACCAGCGCCAGCAGGCCCAGCAGAAGCAATATGCCAATAAGATTGGATGGCAGCAGAACTGTTTCGACCACTCTTTGAATTACGAACATTCAAGGTTCCAACCGTCGTTCGTCGTGGAATCGCGTCGCCGGCATCGAATTTAGACTCGCTGCCGGCTCCGACGCCAATCGGCAAACTTGAGCCTACATGCGATGCGGACGATAGGTGATGCCGTTGGCAACCTGCAGCTCGCGCACATAGCGCACGATCGCCGCGAGCTGCTCTTCCGAGACCTGGGGTTGCGGCGGCATATTGCCGTAAGGCCAGTGATGCTGCCGCACGCCCTGTTTGGCGGCGAGGAAGAATGCGCCGTCGTCATGATGGCCAGGATTGTAGATGTCATGGACGAAAGGCGGGCCCTTGTCCGTCCCGGCAGCGTTGACGCCGTGGCAAGACGCGCAATTGGCATCAAAGGCGACCTTGCCTTGCGTGGCCGGCGCGGAGAGCGCCGGCAATTTGACGCTGACGGTTGGCGCCTCGCCCGAGTGCGTTTTTTGCCAAGCCAGAACGGCCAGAACGCCGATGACGATCGCGAAGATTGCGGTGAATTTCATGGTTCGGATTTTCCAGATCGATGTCGAAGACGCCGGCCGCGGCGCCGGCCCGCGCGGACGGGTCGGCGCCGCGTAGTCATGCAAGCGGATCAGCCGCCGATGTCTTTTTTCTTCTGCAGATATTCGTCGCGGTTTATTTCACCGCGCGCGTATCGCTCTTCGAGGACATCGAGACCGGGCGATCGCCGCGGCGGCAACTGGTGCATGCCCGGCGACGCCTGTGTGCGCACCAGCCACACCACCAGAAGAACGATGGCGATCAGGATGACGACCCAGATGAGCATGCCAAAGCCGCCATATCCGCCCATCATGCCCCATTGCGGTCCATAGCCGTAACCGTATCCCATGGTCATTGCTCCGGTTGCATGAAGCCGTTGTGGCGGTTGAACACGAGGCGCTGCACCAGCACGTCTTTGTCCTTGGTGACGATCTCGGCGACGATCGTATCGGCGTCCTTTTCCTTGACGTCGCCGACCTTCAGGTTCGGATTGCGGATCATCTGTTGTAGGTAGCTCTTCACCTGGTCGGCGCTGAGGTTGAGATTGCCCTGGTTGCCGTAATAGCCGCCGCCGTAACCCATCATCATGCCGGGGCCGTAGCCTTGCATCATCCCGCCGGGCCCGTAGCCGCCGCCAGAGCCGCAGCCCGCCATGCCGGGGCCCATCATCCAGCCCGCGCCGCAACCACCCATCATGCCGGGCCCGCCGCCCCAGCCGCCGCCGTAGCCCCCCATCATGCCCGGCCCCATCATGGGGCCTCCGCCGTAGCCACCGGGGCCGTGAGCCAGTGCCGAAGCACCGATACCGAGCGTCGCCGCAGCGAACGCGAGTACGAGAATCTTGCGCATTGTGATTTCCCTCAAGTGCCGCGCTGTCGTTATCGACCACGCGCGCTGACATCATCGTCATTGCTGAATCGGAGTTGATCGAGCGGCACGGCGCGCAAACACCGGGCCAGCGCCGTCAAACGCATCGCGCGAGCGATGCCGACGGTTCAGGCGACGATCTTGGGGATATCGGGATCGAGTGCGACCAGATGGCCGACGAGGCCGAAGTCGACCGTCCGGAAGGAAGCCGGCCCGTAGGCGAACCGCTCCGCGACCGCAACAAGCGTCGGAAGCGTGCTGACGACGTTGCAGGTCGGGCAGCATTTGAGATGATCGTGCGCGGCGTGTTGACTCTTGTACGTATCAGCCGCGATCACGGCAACGTCATTCGAATGGACATTGCAATCGAGCGCGAAGGCGTCGGCGTGGTGATCGGACGCAACCATGGTCGGCGCGGCCGAAGCGCCATCCAGGTCATAGCTTGGCACCCCGTTGAATACGAGGGCCAGCGCGATCACCCAGATGGCCAAGCGATACATGGCGCGTTGCGGCTCCGACCGCCGCGCATTCGAGCGCGCGGCCCGTGTATCACGCCCCGGGCCGGGCCCGTTCACATTGACCTAGGTCAATAGTCGTGAACGACTTACGCGGCGGCGTCGTTTGGCACCGCGTTCGGATTGTAGTTGAGGATCGGCGCCAGCCAGCGTTCGGTCTCATCCACGCTCCAGCCCTTACGCTTGGCGTAATCCTCGACCTGATCGCGTTCGACCTTGCCGACACCGAAATAGCTCGACTGCGGATGGCTGAAGTAGAGCCCGCACACCGCGGCGCCCGGCCACATTGCATAGCTCTCGGTCAGCTTCACGCCGATGCGCTCGGCCTGCAGCAGGTTGAACAAGGTTCCCTTCTCGGTGTGGTCCGGCTGTGCCGGATAACCCGGCGCCGGCCGGATGCCCTGATACTTCTCGAGAATGAGGTCGTCGTTCGACAGGCTTTCGTTCGGCGCGTAGCCCCAGAACTCCTTGCGCACGTTCTGGTGCAGGCGCTCGGCGAAGGCTTCGGCCAGTCGGTCGGCCAGCGCCGACACCATGATCGCCGAATAGTCGTCATTGGCGCGCTTGAAGCGCTCAGCGATGACATCCTCGCCGATGCCGGCTGTCACCGTGAAGGCGCCGATGTAATCCTTCAGCCCCGAGTCACGCGGCGCGACGAAATCGGAAATCGAGTTGTTGAAGCGGCCCTCGCGCTTGGAGAGCTGCTGGCGCAGGCCGTGCAGCACGTGGATCGGCCTGTCGCGGTTCTCGTCGGCATAAATGTGGATGTCGTCACCGACCGAATTGGCCGGCCAGAAGCCAAACGCACAGGACGCCTTGAACCACTTCTCGGCGACGATCTTCTCCAGCATCGCCTTGGCGTCTTTGTGCAGCGAACGTGCCGCCTCGCCCACCGTCTCGTCTTCGAGAATGTTCGGATATCGCCCCGACAACTCCCAGGTCTGGAAGAACGGCGTCCAGTCGATGACGCTGATCAGATCCGACACCGGATAATCCGCCATCACCTGGGTGCCGATGAAACTCGGCTTCGGCGGCACGTAGGCGCCCGACCAGTCGAACTTCGGCGCATTGGCGCGCGCCGCGGAAAGCGACAGCCGCGCCTTGTCCTCCTGCGCCCGCGCATGGGCGTCGGCGATCTTGCGGTATTCGCCGCGCAGATCGCTGACGTAGCTGGTCCGCTGCTCCGGCGACATCAGCGCCTGCGCGACGCCAACGGCGCGCGAGGCGTCGTTCACATAGACGGCCTGGCCGCGCCGGTAGTTCGGATGAATCTTCACCGCCGTGTGCACGCGGCTTGTGGTGGCGCCGCCGATCAGCAGCGGCAAATCGAGACCCTGACGCTCCATCTCGGCCGCGACATGGCACATCTCGTCGAGCGACGGCGTAATCAGGCCGGACAGGCCAATGATGTCGGCCTTCTCCGCCTTGGCGGTTTCGAGGATCTTGGCCGCCGGCACCATGACGCCGAGATCGATGACCTCGTAATTGTTGCACTGGAGCACGACGCCGACGATGTTCTTGCCGATGTCGTGGACATCGCCCTTGACCGTCGCCATGACGATCTTGCCGTTGGACGAGCGCTCCTGCGCGCCACCGGCGGCGCGGCGCTCTTCCTTCTCCTTGTCCATGAATGGCATCAGGTAGGCGACCGCCTGCTTCATGACGCGCGCGGATTTGACCACCTGCGGCAGGAACATTTTGCCGGAGCCAAACAGGTCGCCGACGATGTTCATGCCATCCATCAGCGGACCTTCGATGACATCGAGCGGCCGTGGCAGCTTGACCCGCGCTTCCTCGGTGTCGGCCTCGACGAAGTCGGTGATGCCGTGGACGAGCGCATGCGCCAGCCGCTTCTCGACCGGCTGCTCGCGCCATTTGAGATCGACGACCTTGGCGTCCTGTCCCTTGCCGCGGAACTTGTCGGCCAGCGCCAGCAGGCGCTCGGCGGCGTCGGGACGCTTGTTGAGCACGACGTCCTCACAGGCCTCGCGCAATTCGGGATCGAGGTCGTCATAGACCGCCATCTGCCCGGCATTGACGATACCCATGTCCATGCCGGCCTGGATGGCGTGATACAGGAACACCGAGTGCATCGCCTCGCGCACGCGCTCATTGCCGCGGAACGAGAACGACAGGTTCGACACGCCGCCCGAGACATGGACGCCGGGCAGGTTCGAGCGGATCCAGCGCGTCGCCTCGATGAAATCGACGCCGTAATTGTTGTGCTCCTCCATGCCGGTGGCGATGGCGAAGATATTGGGATCGAAGATGATGTCCTGCGGCGGGAAGCCGACCTGGTCGACCAGGATCTTGTAGGCGCGCGCGCAAATCTCGGTCTTGCGCGCAAAGGTGTCTGCCTGACCCTTCTCGTCAAAGGCCATGACGACGACGGCGGCGCCGTGGCGGCGCACGACCTTGGCATGCTCGATGAACGAGGCTTCGCCTTCCTTCATCGAGATCGAATTCACCACCGCCTTGCCCTGCAGGCATTTGAGACCGGTCTCGATCACCGAGAACTTCGATGAATCGACCATCACCGGCACGCGGGCGATATCCGGCTCGGCGGCAATCAAGTTGAGGAAGGTCTTCATCGCCTCGTCGGAGTCGAGTAGGCCTTCGTCCATGTTGACGTCGATGATCTGTGCGCCGTTCTCGACCTGGTCGCGCGCGATCGACAAGGCGGTCGTATAATCGCCGGCCATGATCAGCTTCTTGAACTTGGCCGAGCCGGTGACGTTGGTGCGCTCGCCGACATTGACGAAGGGAATTTCCGGCGTCAGCGCGAACGGCTCCAGCCCCGACAGGCGCAACCGCGGCACGACCTGCGGCAACGCGCGCGGCTTGTGCGGCGCGACCGCCTTGGCGATCGCTGAAATATGGTCGGGCGTGGTGCCGCAGCAGCCGCCGACGACGTTGACGAGACCTGCAGCGGCGAATTCGCCGACCAGTTCGGCCATATATTCCGGGCTCTCGTCGTAATAGCCGAACTCGTTGGGCAGACCGGCGTTCGGATAGGCGCAGACGAAGGTATCGGCGACGCGACCGATCTCCTCGATATGCGCGCGCATTTCTTTGGCGCCGAGCGCGCAGTTCAGGCCGATGGTGACCGGCCGTGCATGCGCCACCGCGTTCCAGAACGCTTCCGGCGTCTGGCCCGACAACAGACGGCCCGACATGTCGGTGATGGTGCCGGAAATCATGACCGGCACGTCGATGCCGCGTTCGGCGGTGATTTCTTCGATGGCGTAGATCGCCGCCTTGGCGTTGAGCGTGTCGAAGATGGTTTCGATCAGCAACAGGTCGGCGCCGCCGTCGAGCAGGCCGCGCACCTGTTCGCCATAAGCGGCGCGCAACTGGTCGAAGGTGATGGCGCGGTAACCGGGGTTCGACACGTCCGGCGAGATCGACGCGGTACGATTGGTCGGCCCCAAAGCGCCGGCGACGAAGCGCTGGCGGCCATCCTCGGCTTCGGCATCGGCCGCCGCCTCGCGGGCCAGCCGCGCGCCGGTGAGGTTCAATTCGTAGGCGATGCCTTCCATGCCGTAATCGGCCTGGGCGATGGTCGTCGACGAAAAGGTGTTGGTCGAGACGATGTCGGCCCCGGCCTTGAAATACTTGTAATGGATGTCGCGGATGGCGCGCGGCCGCGACAGGTTGAGCAGATCGTTGTTGCCGCGCACTTCGCGGTTCCAGGCGTCGAAGCGCGCGCCGCGATAGCCCTGCTCGTCCAGTTTCAGTTCCTGGATCATGGTGCCCATGGCGCCGTCGAGCACCAGGATGCGCTCGCGCATGGCGGCGGCCAGCAATTCGCGGGTGGTCGGCTTCGCTACTGTCACGTCAGGGACTCCGGGCCTTCAGGCGGCAAATCTCAGGCAGCTTGCGCGACCTGCGGCCGCAGGCCGAGCAGGTGGCAGATGGCGTAAACGAGATCGGCGCGGTTCATGGTGTAGAAGTGGAAGGTGGTGACGCCGCGATCCAAAAGATCGATGGCCTGTTCGGCCGCCACCGCCGCCGCGATCAGCTTGCGCGTCGCCGGGTCGTGATCGAGGCCGGCGAAACGTTCGGCGAGCCAGGCCGGCACCGAGGCGCCGGCGCGGGTCGCGAAGTTGCGCGCCGCGGCGAAATTCTGCACCGGCAGTATGCCTGGCACGATCGGAATATCGATGCCGCGGGCACGAACGCGATCGAGATAACGGAAGTAGAGATCGTTCTCGAAGAAGAACTGCGTCATCGCCCGCGTCGCGCCGGCGTCGACCTTGCGCTTGAGCATGTCGATGTCGGCTTCGACCGTCGGCGAATCGGGATGGCGCTCGGGATAGGCCGAGACCGAAACTTCGATTTCCGGCGCGATGCGCTTGATGCCGGCCACGAGAGCGGCGGCATTTTCATAACCGTCTGGATGCGGCGTGTATTTCTCGCCGGCGCCGGACACCGGATCGCCGCGCAACGCCACGATGTGGCGCACGCCGGCGTCACGATAATTGCGCACGATGGTGTCGATTTCCTCGCGCGTCGCCGCGACGCAGGTCAGATGCGCGGCCGGCGTCAATGCCGTCTCGTTGAGGATACGTTTGACCGTGGCATGGGTGCGCTCGCGCGTCGAGCCGCCGGCGCCGTAGGTCACCGAGACGAATTGCGGCGTCAGCGGCTCCAGCCGTGTGATCGAGTCCCACAACGTTTTCTCCATCGCCTCGTCCTTGGGCGGGAAGAATTCGAAGGACACATCGATACGATTATGGCCGGCGGGCATGAACCGGCTGGGACGCAACGCACTGATCATCACGCGACCTCTCGTCTTACCGGTTGCGCCATCAGCGCGCGGGTATCGCGCGCGAGCCACAACGACACTGCGATCTTGCCTTCCGAGCCGAGCTCGGGTTTGAGGCTCCGCTGCATCACCGGCTCGAGGCCGGACTGCACCATCCACTGCGTCACCGCCTCCGGCGCGAAGCCGAGACGGCGATGCGCGAACTGCTCGCGCAGGAATTCCTGTTCGTGCGGCGCGAAGTCGACGACCAGCAGCCGCCCGCCGGGGCGCAGTACGCGCGCCGCTTCCTTGATGGCGCGGCCGCCGTCGTCGAGGAAGTGCAGCACCTGATGCAGGATGACGACGTCGAAGGAATCGTTGGCGAGCGGCAGATCGTAGAGATCGCCCTGGCGCACGCTGCAGTTCTTCAAGCCGGCGCGCTCGAGGCGGTCGCGCGCCAGGAGCAGCATGTCGAGCGACAGATCGAGACCGAGACCACGCTCGATCTCCGGGGCGAACAGTTCGAGCATGCGGCCGGTGCCGGTGCCGAGATCGAGCAGCGAGCGGAATGGCTTGTCGGCCAGAGCCTGCCGGATTGCGGCTTCGACGGCCTCGTCGGCGACGTGGAGCTTGCGGATACGGTCCCACTCGGCGGCGTGCTCGCGGAAATAGAGTTGCGCCGCGGCGGCGCGCGCCGCTCGCACCGAAGCCAGGCGCTCGCGGTCGCGCGCGATGGTCTGGTCGGCTGGATTGAGATGGTCGAGCAGCGCGCGCGCCACTTCGGCGCCACCGCCATGCTCGGCGAGACGGAAGAAGGCCCAGGTGCCTTCGCGGAAGCGTTCGATCAGCCCGGCCTCGACCAGCAGCTTGAGGTGCCGGGAGATGCGCGGCTGCGACTGGCGCAGGATGTCGGTGAGATCGGTCACGGTGAGTTCGGCTTCGGCAAGCAGGGCCAGGACGCGCAGCCGCGTCTCTTCGCCCGCCGCCTTGAGGGCGGCGTTGAGGGCGTCGAAGCCAAGCTGGATGCGGTCTTCGGTCATCCGTCTCTGGGTCTAACGAAAAACGGCGCCCTTTTGGGCGTCGTCCCACTATATAAGGATATCTTTATACCTTTAACAAGGGCGGCGCAAGCCTGCCCGCTTTGGCTCTCCCGCGCCCGGCTACCGGCCGAGGACGACGGCCAGCGACGGTTTCGGTCGGCGTTCCCGGCCCGTATTGCTAGTGTTCCTGCCTGAAAACGCTCATTAGTCGCGCCAAGGAACCTGCGATGAACACGCCTAAGGAATTCGGCCCCCGCGAGGGCGAGGTCGCCGTCGAGCTGCCGGCCCAGTTCGACGCCGGGGTCTATTTCATCGGCCGCATCCACACGCCCTGGACCGAGCGCAAGCAGTGCCCGAAAAACGCCCGCGAGAGCGACGCCGTCTGCACGGTCGCGGTCGATCCGGTGTGGGCCCCGGCCCTCAAGGAGGTCGAGACCTGCACGCATCTGGTGCTGCTCTATTGGATGGACAAAGCGCCGCGCAATCTGGTGCGCCAGGTGCCGGGCCAATACGGCGTGCAACGCGGCACTTTCGCTCTGCGCTCGCCGGCGCGGCCCAACCCGATCGCCATGAGCGTGGTCAAGCTCTACGACGTCGACGGCAACCGGCTCTCGGTGGTCGGCCTCGACTGCCTCGACGGCACGCCGCTCCTCGACATCAAACCTTATTTCGCCTCGACCGACAGCGCCCCCGATGCCGTCGTCGGCTGGCATCATCGGAAGGTAACACCTTGAGATTGCTTCAAATTAAATATACAATTTATGCGATCGACGATCGCAGAGGATCAAATGGACCCAGTCACTATTGTTTCCGGTGTCGCCTCCTTCGTCGCGGGCCTTGTAGGACAGAACAAGACTGACGGCTGGCAAGCCGACGCATCTGAGAAACTCAATCAAATCCTAACTGGACTACACAATATACTCAACGCGATCGCTGAACTTCGCGTAGAGATTCGACGCGACTTTATTCAGAACGAGCTCGATAGGCTCGTGAGGCAAATAAGCGCCAAGCAACAAATGATTGATGTCTGCATGGGTTCTGCACGAACTTTCCATTCAATTCCAAAGATCCAAAAGGATAAAATCAGGCACATAGCCTATGATGTTGAAGATGAAGCGTTTCAACTGATGGAAATCGGCTTCGGAGGCTACCTCGCCGTAGGAGCTGGGTTTTCAATTTTAGCAACAACCTACAAAATATTAGGGTATCAAAAGACTTCCTTTGACGTTCTATGTGATAAGTATTTGAAGTATTTTGGTGATGCTATCAATCCAAACAACAAAAAAGGCTTTCAATATTGGCTAATCCACGCTGAACAAGTCATCCCGCCGCTTACGGCTTTCTTAAATGCCTTCGACCAACGAGCAGCCCAACATGGATGTAAGTTGGGAGAGGAGACTTTTGAGGTTCCTCCGAAACGGGACGGAAGCGGCGGCGGGACGCGCACAATCGATTGGGTTGGTTGGCTCAACGGGAGCCGAAACTCAGGCTACACCGTGAGAGCGATAGATATGGAGGGAGGCCAGCACGAGCCCTTTTATGGATTTGGCGCAACTGCCCATAACAGCACTGAGGCTCACAATCTCGCAGACATCATTGTCGGTGAGGTCAATACAAAAGCGGCCGACTGGAAATGGTCGACCGACAGCATCGATGACCTAAAGAGATATGTGCCAAATATCGAAGAGTTGATTAAAACGGTCGAACTGGCAAAGCGAAACTATCGAGTCTAACGACGGGCGAAATTGCTGACGTAGGTTATACTGCTGATAATTTTTGGTTGGTGGGGTTGGCCGGCGAGGCCCAATCCGATCGCCATGAGCGTGGTCAAGCTCAACGACATCGACGGCAACCGGCTCTCCGTGGTCGGCCTCGACTGCCTCGACGGCACGCCGCTCCTCGACATCAAACCCTATTTCGCCTCGACCGACAGCGCCCCCGATGCCGTCGTCGGCTGGCATCAGCGCAAGTGAATGCCGTCAGCTTCAACCGTACCAACTCACATCGTAAAAATTGCTTTCGCCTTCCGGGCACTCCTCATGCAGCATCGCAGCGCCTCGCTTGGCAGAAGCGGCGCCAGTGCCATAGACCTCGACCTCGTGCCCACATTTCTCACAGGCCACGCAAAGGCCGTCGACCGGTCGACCATCATCGTTCTCAAGTTCAATTTGATGAATTTCAACGCCGACCTTCATTTAAAGTCTCCGCTGAAACGCCTGATTTATTTACATATTACCCGTCCACAACCAATAATTTCAACCGGGAACAAATAGCCAAAAGGTTCCCTCGCACTCCGAAAATTGAGCGAATTGTGATCGGGAACACATGAACCACCCTCGCCGTTCGATACACGGATATCTCGAGACTTCGTGGTCGGAGGGTAAGATGTTTAATAATCGCAAGACCGCCGTTTCGCTCGCCGCGCTGATCGCCGGCTTCGCACTTTCGGGCGTCGCCGCCCAGGCGCAATCGATGCAGTACCAACCGCAGGCCGCGTTCTACGCGCCGCCGATGCAGACCGCGCCGCAGCAGGTTGCGCCGCAGATTCAGGGACAGGACCAGCTTCAGGCCGAGGATGGCAACTATGACAGCCAGATCGGCAACGAGGACGCGCAGCTCGATCCGCGGCTGCAGCGTCAGGTCGTCGATTATCCGAGCCATGAGGCGCCCGGCACCATCATCGTCGATACGCCGAATACTTATCTCTATTACCTGCTCGGCAACGGCAAGGCGATCCGCTATGGCATCGGCGTCGGTCGCGAAGGCTTCACCTGGTCCGGCGTCAAGCAGGTCGCGCGCAAGGCCGAGTGGCCGGACTGGTATCCGCCGTCGGAGATGATCGCGCGCCAGCCTTATCTGCCGCGCATGACCGCCGGCGGACCCGGCAATCCGCTCGGCGCGCGTGCCATGTACATTGGCGGCACCGAATATCGCATCCACGGCACCAACGATCCGACCACCATCGGCAAGGACGTGTCGTCGGGCTGCATCCGCCTCACCAATGACGACGTCATCGACCTCTACAATCGCGTGTCGGTCGGCGCCAAGGTGATCGTGCTGCCGCAGACCACCGAAGCGCGCGCCAGCAAGTCGCCGGCACAATCGGTGATGACCATCCCGGATGATGCGGCCTCCTCTTATGCCGAGGCGACTCCGGCTCAGCAGACCTGGGCCTCGATCCGCCCGCGCGGCCTGTACTAAATCGTCTTCGAAGCGATGAAACGGCCCGGAGCCGCGCGCGCCGGGCCGTTTTCGTTGCGCGCATGGCTCGCCTGCGTCACATGACCGTGACTGGCGCCTCCGCCGCGATGCGCTAGAACGGCGCCCGACAGATCGGGAGACATTGTCATGCGCATTGCGGCAATGGCGGCGGGCGCCGTCGGCGGCTACTTCGGCGCGCGGCTGGCCGCCGCTGGTCACGACGTCTTCTTCATCGCGCGTGGCAGCAATCTCGCCGCCATCAAGGCCAACGGCCTCAGAGTCGAAAGCGTGCACGGCGACCTGCATCTGCCAAAAGCGAATGTCACCGACGATCCGCGCGAGGTTGGCCCGGTCGACATCGTGCTGTTCGCGGTCAAACTGTGGGACACCGAAACCGCCGCCGAACTCACCAAGCCGATGGTCGGCTACGAAACGCGCGTCATCACCTTACAGAACGGCGTCGACAGCCCGGAGCGCATGGCGCCGATCCTCGGCGCCGAGCACACGGTCGGCGGCGTCACCTATATCGCGACGACGATCGCCGCGCCGGGCGGCATCAAGCACACCAGCACCTTCGCCAAGATGGTGTTCGGCCGCGCCGACAAAAAGGCGGACGCGATGCTCGACCGCTTCGTCGCCGCCGGCAAGGAAGCGAAGATCGATCTCGAGATCTCGCCGGATATCCAGCGCGAGCGCTGGCAGAAATTCGTCTTCCTCACCGCGATGTCGGGCGCGACGGCGACGTTCCGCTCGTCGATCGGCCCGATTGTCGACGATCCGGAGTTGCGCGACTTCTACCGTCAGTTGATGGAAGAGACCTATGCCGTCGGCCGCGCCAGCGGCGTCAACATCGACCCCGGCATCATCGACCAGCGCATGGCGCAGACCCTCAATACCGTCGAGCCGGGCATGAAGGCCTCGATGGCGCACGACCTCGAACGCGGCAATCGTCTGGAGCTGGATTGGCTCTCCGGCAAAGTGAGCGCGCTCGGCCGCGAACTCGGCATCCCAACCCCGGCGCACGACACCGTTTTTCGCGTGCTGAAATTGCACCGGATGGGACGCTAGCCGAAAGCAATGCGACAAGTTGTCCGGGGCGCGCCGCCCCGGACAAAAAATTGCATGTTCGCGACATTTCCCCCTTTACCTCGACCGCCCCGGGTCCATAGGGTGCGGCGGCGTGCCGCGCGTCAGCACGCCGCAGATAAGGGAAATCAACATTGTTTGCCGAGCAATTTAAGAAGCGCGACTTCTACGCGGGTGGCCTGATCGTCCTGCTCGGCGCCGCGGTCGCGCTCAACGCCTTCACCAATTACAATCTCGGCACCCTGACCCAGATGGGGCCGGGCATGTTCCCCTTCATGCTCGGCATCGCGCTGACCTTCGTCGGCTTGCTGATCCTGGGTACCGCGCTCGCTACGATACGCGATCCGGCCGAGACCATCCTGCCCGCGCAGCGCGAATGGCGCGGCTGGGGCTGCATCCTCGCCGGCCCGGTGCTGTTCATCATCCTCGGCGAATATTTCGGCATGGCCGCCGCCACCTTCGGCTGCGTCTTCGTCTCGGCGCTCGGCGACCGCACCGCCACCGTCAAGAGCTCGGCGATCCTTGCCGCCATCGTCACGGTGTTCGGCTGTCTGCTGTTCGCCTTCGTGCTCAAGCTCGCCTTCCCGATTTTCAAGTGGGGCTACTAAATGATCGAAACCGCGCTGACGGATCTCTGGTACGGTTTCGGCGTCGCGCTCGAGCCCCACAATGTCATGTGGTGCTTCATCGGCGTGCTGATCGGCAACATGGTCGGCG
>JAFECJ010000027.1 GCA_018242205.1 Pseudomonadota bacterium | reverse complement strand
CCGGCGCCGCCCGAGCGCTCAAGGTGCGTTTCCTTGAGCCCGCGGGCACCGCATCTGTCTCCCGCTGCCATGACGCCTCATGAGAGCGCCCTCGGTGGGAAACGGACTTTTGTATATAGTCCTTCACTGGGAATGATGTCAAGGCCGCAAATGTGGTCCTCCGCGAAAGCGGAGGACCCGGCAATCAACGGCCGCGCTGCAGGCGTTCGATCGCCCGTCTTCGCGGGCGATGACGCTTCGGATGACACCACCCTCCACGTGAACAAGGCGCCCGTCGGCAATTGCCGCTGCAAAGATTTCACGCCATCATTCGCGCACAGGCATCACCCGATTCATGATCGGGCACTGTCTCTGGGGGGACTCATGACATCAACGCGCTGGCTTTGTTGCGCCGTCAGCCTGCTATTCGCCCTGCCCGCGGCGGCGCTCGCCGACGGTTCGTCGCGCCCTTATGGCGGCGGCGGCCGGATCGGGGCCGCGGACATCGTCGCCAAATACAACAAGACCGGCGAACTGTTCCGCATCGAAGGCCATTGCCAGTCGTCCTGTACGATGTTGCTCGCCATCCGCAACGTCTGCGTCTCACCCGATGCCCAGCTCGCATTCCACGCCGCGCTGTTTCCCAACGAGCGCGACCAGAAGCCGCCGCCGAAGCGCCAGGCCGCAATGCTGAACTCGTACAAGCCGGCGCTGCGGCGTTATCTGGTGTCGAACCACTACGTCGATACGTTCGAATTCCACACGATCTCCGGCCGCGATATCATCAGCAAATTCGGCTACAAGGCCTGCCCCTGAAACGCCGAAGGCTGGCGAGGCGGCCGCGGCGATCAGGCCGCAGCTCTACAACGCCTTGCGCATGAACACGGTGCCTTGGACCGGCGTGTCGTAATAAGGCTCCATAAGCTCGAAGCCGAAGCGGCGGTAGAGCGCCTGCGCGTCGAGCATGCTCGGCAGCGTATCGAGCCGCATCTCGCGATAGCCGATGGCCCGCGCCTCCTCGAACAGCCGGTCGACCAGCCTCTTGCCGAGTTTCTGCCCTCGCCCTTCGGCGGTGACGTAAAGCCGCTTCATCTCGCAAGTGCCCGGCGGTTCGATCGGCCGCAGCGCGGCGCAACCGACCGCCCGGCCCGCGTCATTACGCGCGATCAGCAGCACGCCTTTCGGCGGCGCGTATTTGCCGGGCATCGCCGTCATCTCGGCCTCGAAGCCTTGATAGGCAAGGTCGACCGGCAGCGATTGCGCATAAGCGCGGAACAACCGGATGACGTCGGCGAGATCGGCGGAGCTTTCGACGGCGGCGATGGTGAAGGACGGCGCTTCGGTCATGACGCCGATTATAGCGCGTCTGACTTAAACCGCAGCCGCCGCTTCGGCGCGTTTGCGCAGCACCAACCAGCCCAGCAGGACGGCGGCGGCGGCGAGGATCGGCATGGCGAGTTCGTTGATCGCCGCCCAGCCGAACAGGGCCAGGAATTGACCCGATGAGAACGACGTTACCGCCATGCAGCCGAAGATCATGAAGTCGTTGAACGACTGCACCTTGGTGCGCTCTTCCGGCCGATGGCACTGCGTCACCATGGTGGTGGCGCCGATGAAGGTGAAATTCCAGCCGATGCCGAGCAGGATCAGCCCCGCCCAAAAATGCGCGACGGTGAGGCCGGCGACGCCGATGGCGGCCGACGCCAGCGTGATCACCAGACCAAGCCCGGTTATGCGTTCGACGCCAAAGCGCGCGATCAGGGTGCCGGTGAAGAAGCTCGGCGCGTACATCGCCAGGACGTGCCACTGGATGCCGAGCGCGGCGTCGGTGACGGAATGGCCGCAGCCGACCATGGCGAGCGGCGCCGACGTCATGATCAGGTTCATGACGCCGTAGCTAACGACGCCGCAGGCGACGGCGACGACGAAGCGCGGCATGCGCACGATCTCGCCGAGCGGGCGCGACGCCGTGCTGTGCGCCTTTGTCATCTTCGGAATACGGACGAACGACAGGACGATCGCCGCGATCACGGCGCAGGTCGACTGGCCGAGATAGCTCGCGGCGAAGACGTAGGGCGGCAAAAGGTCCTTGGTGAAGATGACGAGTTGCGGCCCGATCACGGCGGCAAAGACGCCGCCGGCCAGCACCCAGGACACCACCTTGGCGCGCATGCGCTCGCTCGCCGTATCGGCGGCGGCGAAGCGATAGGACACGTGGGCGGCGGCATAGAGCCCGCCGAAGAAGGTGCCGAGCACCAGGGTCGCGAACGAGCCCTGGATCACCGCGTGATAGGACACCAGGCCCGACAAGACGCCGAAGAAGGAACCGACCTGCAGCGCGTTGCGGCGGCCGAAGCGGCGCGCAAGGTAACCGAGCGGCAGCGAGCCGAGCCACATGCCGAGCACCATGCCGGTGACCGGCAGCGTGGCGAGCCCCTTGTCGGGCGCAAGCACGGAACCGACGATCGATGCCGTCGAGACGATGACCGTGTTGTTGCCGCCGGCGAGCGCCTGCGCCACGGCGAGCACCCGCGCATTGCGGCGCGCCAGATCGTCATCAAAGGCGTGAGGGAGAGGTTCGGCGACGGCCGACATTCGCGAGGGTCCCCGGCAAAAACGGTCTCCTCTTAGCGGCCTCGAGAGAATGCCGCTACTCCGAAAGTCGCAGGGCTGGGTTGTTTCCCGCTGTCATTCCGGGGCGGTGGCCGGCGCCCGAAGGGCGAAGGCCGCCGAGCCCGGAAGCCATACCCCGCAGCGCTGCGGCGTATGGATTCCGGGCCCGCCCCTTCGGGGCGTCCCGGAATGACAACATCAAAACTTGATCGGACCCGGGTGCAGCGCTGTGGCCTCGCGTGCAATCTGTCGGCCGCGCCCCGGCTGATCATGCGCCAGATGGCGGGCGACGTGATCGAGACCCATGTCGAGGGCGATCTCCAGCGGTTTGACGTCGCCGGCGGCCAGGGTCAGCAAAAGCCCGCCCTGCAAGGCCGCCAACAGAGCCCTGCCCAACACGACGCAGTCTGCACCCGGCATCAGCTCGCCGCTTTTCTGCATTCTGACGAGTCCGGTCACGAAGAAGGACGCCCACGCATCGAAGCTGGCCTGCACGTTCAGGCGCGCCGGTTTTGATCTGGCGCCCAATTGGTAAGCGAGCGAGCCAAGGGGACAACCGCCCGGGCGTTTCTTCGCCGCGCTCAACGCAACCGCGGCATCGCGCCAGAGGCGAAGCTCCGCCATCGACGCAAACGAGGCCAGCCGAGGTCCTTGCGCGGCGAAGACACGCTCTGTCTGCAACTTGATGACTTCGCCGATCAGCGCGTCCTTGTCGGCGAAGTAATGATAGAATTGCGATTTGCTCGCCGCGCTGTCCGCCAGGATGTCGTCGAGGGTTGCGCCGGAGACGCCTCTGGCCGCGACCAGATCCGCGGCCGTTTCAATAATGCGCCGGCGGGTGGCCGCGCCTTTCGCAGTGAACGGCTTGTCGGTCGTTTTACTCATTCTGGCCCATCGCCATATTGGACTTGATGGTCCATTTTAGCGTCTCGATAGTGGCCCGGCTAGTCCATTATTCGAAGGAGCCCGTAGATGCCCCTGCTGCAAAACGGCGAGAGATTTCCCTTCATCGAGGTGCCGGCCGTCGGCGGCGGCGGCATCAAATTGCCGGACGCGCTCGCCGGCGCTTTCGGCGTGGTGCTGGTCTATCGTGGCGACTGGTGCCCCTACTGCAATGCGCAACTTGCCGCTTTCGAGAAAGCCAGCGCGCGCTTTGCCGAGATCGGCATCAAGACGATCGCCTTCTCGGTCGATCCCGAAGCCACCGCCAAGAACACGGTCGCGCGGCACAGCATCCACTTTCCGGTCGGTCACAGCGCCGATCTCGACCAGGTGGTCGCGGCGCTCGGCTGCTACACCGGCGACAGCCCCCGCTGCCTGCAGACGACCGGGTTCGTTTTGGCGCCCGACGGGCGCGTGCTCAATGCCGTCTACTCGAGTCTGGCGATCGGCCGGCTGGTGCCGGACGATGTCGTAGGCCTGGTCACGTACGTCAAGAAGAAGGCGGCGGCCTAAAAAGGGCCTCAGCGAACACGGTGATCGGGGCTGGATTCCGGGTTCGCTCGCTTCGCGAGCGCCCCGGAATGACAGGATTAGAACTTGATCGCGCCGGGATGCAGCACGGTGGCCTCGCGCGCCTCGGCCGGCGACTGGGCACCGATCTGGCCCAGAGAAGCCCGCAGATCGTTCATGTAGAGATCGATGAGTTGCGCCGGACCATCTTCGCCGAGCGCGCCTAGGGCCCACAGGAACGACTTACCGGCGAACGCCGCCTGCGCGCCGAGCGCCAGCGCCCGCATCACGTCCTGCCCGGAACGGATGCCGCTGTCGAACAGGATGGTGGCCTTGTCGCCGACCACCTCGGCAATGGCCGGCAGCACGTCGATGGTCGGCACCAGCGCCTCGATCTGGCGGCCGCCGTGGTTCGATACCCAGATGCCGTCGACGCCGAGCGCGATCGCCTTTTCGGCGTCGGCCGGATGCAGAATGCCCTTGAGCGTCATCGGCCCCTTCCAGGCATCGCGATAGCGCGCGATCTCGTCCCACATGAAGGCGCCGCCCATCTCGCTGCGGGCAAAACGGATGATGTCGTTGGTGCGCGTCTTGCCGGAATATTGCGCCAGGCTGGCAAAGCGCGGATAGCCGTTGCGCAACAACGCGGCGAGCCAGCGCGGCCGCCTCAGCATCTCGGCCATCATGCGGGCGTTCGGGTTGAACTCCCAGCCGAGCCCAGCATAGGTCTCGCGCGAGCGGATGGTGCGCACCGGCGTATCGACGGTGAGCGTCAGCACCTTGACGCCGGCGGCGCTGGCGCGCCTGACGAGGTCGAAGCCGATCTTGTGGTCGTTGCCGGCGAAGCGATAAATCTGCAGCCAGAACACATCGGGCGCGACCGCGGCGACCTGTTCGATCAGGGCACCGCCGACGACGCTCAAGGTATAGGGAATGCGCGCGGCCTGCGCCGCCTTGGCCAGGATGAGATCGGCGCCGGGCCAGACGATGGACGGCCCGCCCATCGGCGCGATGCCGATCGGCGCCGCATAGCGCTGGCCGAACAATTCGACCTCGACCGGCGGCAGCACATTGGTGACGCCGTAGCGCGGCACGATCTTGACGCCGTCGAGCGAAGCCCAGTTGTGGGCAATGCCGACGTCGTCGCCGGCGCCGGTGTCGGCATAGGCGAAGGAGAAGGCCGGCACCTTGCGCGGCGCGCGGCGGCGGAAATATTGGGAGGTCGGAAAGTCGCGCAGATATTTGCGGAAATTCGGTGTCTGCCCCGCCGGCATGTAGGATTGCCGGATCTTGCTGTCGTCCATCGTTTCCTCGCCCGTCTTTTGCCGGCGCACTATAGGGGCGGCGGCGGCGGCGCGCGAGGGCGCGGACGGCATGGCGTGTCGTCAGAAATGGCTAAACGCGGCGCGCTCAAAGACGAGCATGGTGCCGTCGGCCTTGCGGAACCGGGCGCCCCCGCCGCCCACGATGACGCCGATATCGGTGACCGCGGTCTTGGCCGCCATGGCCGCGACGCGGAAGCGGTCGATGTTGCCGGGCGGCACGGTGCAGAGGATTTCGTAATCGTCGCCGCCGGACAGAGCCGGCGCGAGCTGCGATGCGTCCTGCGCGATCACCGCCTTGGCCGCGTCTGACAAGGGCACGCGCGCGGCATCGATGTCGGCTGAGACTACCGACACGCGGCAAAGCTTGGCGAGATCGCCGGCCAGACCATCGGACACATCCATCGCGGCGGAGGCGTAATCGAGCACGGCTTGCGCCAGCGCGTTGCGCGGCCGCGGCAGCAGATAGCGCGACAAGAGATGTTCGCGCTGCGCGGCGTCGAGCGGCCATGACGCGCCCTGACGCAGGCCGAGACCGAGCACGGCATCGCCAATCGTGCCGGTGACGAAAACATGGTCGCCCGGCTTCGCCGTCGAACGCCGCACCATGCGGCCTTCCGGCACGCTGCCGAAGGTCGCGACCGACACCATGATCGGCCCCGGCGAACGCACGGTGTCGCCGCCGAACAGCGGGCATTTATAGGCCGCGGCGTCCTCGCGAAGGCCGGAGGCGAAGCCGGTGAGCCAGGCGTCGTCGATCTCTTTCGGCAGCGCCAGCGACACCAGGAAACCGAGCGGCTTGGCGCCTTTGGCGGCGAGATCGGACAGGTTCACGCGCAGCGCCTTCTGCGCCACGGCGCTTGGCGGATCCTCTGGAAAGAAATGAATGCCGCCGACGATGGCGTCGGTCTTCAGCACCATCTCGCAACCGGCCGGCGGCTTGATGAAGGCGGCGTCGTCGGTCAGCCCCAGCGCGCCGGGATCGGTGGCGACGGGCCCGAAGAAACGGGCGATCAGTTTGTCTTCGCCGGAGGGGGAGTCTGAGGACATAGGGCGCACCCTACTCCATGACGCGTCAGGCCGCGAACTCGTCGCCGCGCAGCTTGCGGGCCAACTGGTCGAGCACGGCGTTGACCATGCCGGTCTCGTCGCGCTCGACGAAGGCGGCGGCAACATCGGCATATTCGGCAATCACGGCGCGAGCCGGCACGTCGCGGCGGTGCGCCAGCTCATAGGCGCCGGCGCGCAAGGTCGCACGCAACACGGCCTCGACGCGCTTCAGCGGCCAGCCCTGCTGCAAGGCCTCGTCGATCTGCGGATCGAGCACGCGCTGTTCGCGCACCACGCCGGTGACGATGTCGCGGAAGAACGCGGCCTCGGCCGGCAGATATTGCGCGCCCTCGACCTCGCGGCCGAGCCAGTGGCTTTCGAACTCGGCGAGGATGTCGTTGAGGCCGGAGCCGGCCATGTCCATCTGATACAGCGCCTGCACCGCGGCGAGCCGTGCCGCGCCGCGCTTGTTCGCCTTGCGTCCGTCCTTGTCGTTGGTCGGAGGCTTCGCCATTACGCTTTTTCCTGGCGCATGATCTTATCCGAAAACCGGTTCCCACATTTCGGGATCATGCGAGTGCCGCTAGCGACTGCTTGAGCGCGATCATGGCGAGCGCGGCCTTGGCGGCGCCCTCGCCCTTGTGGCCGTGCAGGCCGCCGAGACGGGCGCGCGCCTGGGCTTCGTTGTCGACGGTGAGAATGCCGTTGCCGAGCGCGACGCCACGCAAGGTCAGATCCATCAGACCGCGCGCCGATTCATTCGACACCAGATCGAAGTGATAGGTCTCGCCCTGGATGACGCAGCCGAGCGCGACGACGCCCGCGAACTTGCCCTTGTTCCTGGCCGCCTCGAGCGTCATGGCGATGGCGCCGGGAACCTCGAGCGCACCGGGAACGGTGACGACCTCATAGGTCGCGCCGGCCTCGGTCAATACCGCAGCCGCGCCGCGCAGCAACTCATCGGCAATCGCATCGTAATAACGCGCTTCGACGATCAAAACATGCGGCGCCGCCGGTTTGCCGGCGGCCTTCTTGGCGACGGCTTGGGGCGCGCGCGCTTTGGCGCTGGTCTTCTTGGCCATAATGCTTCAATTCCTTCGTTGGGCCGGGGTCGTAGCAAGGGCCCGCCCGCTAAACAAGGTCTAGCGGGTCTCGATCAGCCGCGCGGCGTAGCGCGCCATGGTGTCGACTTCGAGGTTGATCTCGTCGCCCGCTTTCAAGGTCCCGAAGGTGGTCACCGTGAGCGTGTGCGGGATGATCAGGACGGTAAATTCGTCGCCTTTGACCTCGTTTACGGTCAAGGAAACGCCGTCGAGCGCCACCGAGCCCTTGGGCGCGATGTAGCGGGCGAGCGCGTGCGGCGCACGCAGCGTGAAACGCGCCATGTCGGTCATGTCGTCGCGGGCGACGACCGTGGCCAGGCCATCGACATGGCCGGCGACCAGATGGCCGCCGAGTTCGTCGCCGATCTTGAGCGGACGCTCGAGATTGATGCGCGAACCGTGCCGCCAGCGCCCGACCGTGGTGATGGCGAGCGTCTCGGCCGCGGCATCGGCGGCGAACCAGGTGCGGCCACCCTCCTCACCGGTGTCGACCACCGTGAGGCAGACGCCGTTGCAGGCGACCGACGCACCCTCGATGAGTTCGGCGCGCGGATAGCGCGTGAAGATCGTCAGCCGCGACAGGTTGTTGGCGCGGGCTTCGACGGTGCGGATTTCGCCGAGGTCAGTGACGATGCCGGTGAACATGTCAGGCTCTCCGCCGAAACAGCAACACACCGCCGTCGTCCCCGCGACGGCGGGGACCCAGCGCTGACAGACCGCGCATCTGACAGCAAAGAGCTGGATTCCCGCTTTCGCGGGAATGACCGGAGTATGAGGTGATCGGCAAGCACAAACCGTCAGCTCCGCACATAATGCTCGATGGTATCGGGACCAAGCTTGTCGGTCTCGGCGAGCTTAAGCTTGCCGGTGAGCCGGTCGAGCGGCATGCCTTCGAGCGGATCGATGCCCGTGTCGCCGATGTCGCGCGCACCGCGGAACAACACGAATTCGTCGACCAGATCGGCGGCGGCGAGAGAGGCCGCGACGGTCGGGCCGCCTTCCACCATCAGCCGCGTGATGCCGTTCTCGGCCAGCAGCTTCATGATCTCGTCGAGATCGAGGCGGCCTTGCGTATCGTCGACGCGGAACACCTTGCAGCCCTTCTGCGTCAGGAAGTCCTCGGCGACCTCGGAGGCCTTCTTCGAGCAGAAGATGAAGGTCGGCACGTCGCCGACGGTCGAAACCACCGACAGCGACAGCGGAATGCGCAGATTGGCATCGAGCACGACGCGCACCGGCGAGCGCGCGTAGAGGCCCGGCAGGCGCGTGGTGAGTTGCGGGTTATCGGACAGGATGGTGCCGAGACCGACCAGGATGGCATCGTTCTGGTAGCGGATCTGGAACACGCGGTCGCGGGCATCGACCTCGGTGATCGGCGCCGGCTTGCGCCCGGCGAGGCCGGCCTTGCCGTCGGCCGAAACCGCGAGCTTGAGCGTCACATGCGGCCGAGCGGTGGAAATGCGGCTGATGTGCCCAGCGTGCGCCTTGCGCGCCTCGTCGGCCAACAGACCAACATCCACGGTGATGCCGGCGTCGCGCAGCCGGGCATGGCCCTGTCCGGCGACTTCCGGATTGGGGTCCTCGATGGCGGAGACGACGCGGGCGACGCCGGCCTTGATGATGGCGTCGGCGCAAGGCGGGGTCTTGCCTTCGTGCGAGCACGGCTCGAGCGTGACATAGAGCGTCGCGCCCCTGGCGGCGCGCTTGGCGCGGCGCAGCGCTTCGGTCTCGGCATGCGGCCGCCCGCCCCGCTGCGTCCAGCCGCGGCCGACGATGACGCCGTCCTTCACCAGCACGGCGCCGACCGCCGGATTGGGCCAGGTGTTGCCCAGGCCGCGGCGGCCGAGCGCCAGCGCGAGCTTCATGTAGCGTTCGTCATCGGCGGTGGCCGACGACGGCGCGGCGGCTAATTCAGTATCGCTCATTTCCGGACCGGAACCTCGTCGTCCTCGGCGCGCAACTCATCGAGCGCGGCGCGGAAATCCTTGGCCTCGCGGAAATTGCGGTAGACCGAGGCGAAACGCACATAGGCGACGTCGTCGATCTCGCGCAAGTGCTGCATCACCGCCTCGCCGATCGTCTCCGACGTCACTTCGTTCTCGCCCATGCTTTCGAGCTCACGGACGATCTTGGAGACCATCTGCTCGATGCGCTCGGGCTCGACCGAGCGCTTGCGCAGCGCGACCTGCACCGAACGCATCAGCTTGTCGCGGTCGAACGGCACGCGACGGCCGTTGCGCTTGATCACCGTGAGTTCGCGCAACTGCACGCGTTCGAAGGTGGTGAAGCGGAAATTGCAGGCGAGACAGACGCGACGGCGGCGGATCACGGCCGAATCTTCGGTCGGCCGGGAATCCTTCACCTGCGTGTCGAGGCTACCGCAGCTGGGGCAACGCATGCTGTTTCCACCCTCTTCCTCGCCGCGGCCCCACGCCGCGACGTCGTCCTCACTGATAGATCGGGAACCGATCCAGCAGCGCCTTCACCTTGCCGCGCACCTTGTCCTCGACCAGCGAATCTTCGGTCACGCCCTTCTGCGCCAGCACATCGAGCACTTCGACGATCATCTCGCCGACCTGCTTGAACTCGGCGGTGCCGAAACCGCGCGTGGTGCCGGCCGGCGTGCCGAGACGAATGCCCGAGGTGACCATCGGCTTTTCGGGATCGAACGGAATGCCGTTCTTGTTGCAGGTGATGTGGGCGCGGCCGAGCGCGACTTCCGCCACTTTGCCGGTCTGACGCTTGGGCCGCAGATCGACCAGCATCAGATGGTTGTCGGTGCCGCCGGAGACAATATCGAGGCCGTTGGCCTTGAGCGTCTCGGCGAGTGCGCGGGCATTGGCGACGATGTTCCTGGCGTAGGTCTTGAACTCCGGCTGCAAGGCTTCGCCGAGGGCGACCGCCTTGGCGGCGATGACATGCATCAGCGGGCCGCCCTGCAGGCCGGGGAACACCGCCGAATTGAACTTCTTGGCCAGCGCCTCGTCGTTGCACAGGATCATGCCGCCGCGCGGGCCGCGCAGCGACTTATGCGTCGTCGTGGTGACGACATGGGCGTGCGGGATCGGCGACGGATGCTCGCCGCCGGCAACGAGACCGGCGAAGTGCGCCATGTCGACCATCAGATAAGCGCCGACTTCATCGGCGATCTCGCGGAAGCGCTTGAAGTCCCAGACGCGGCTGTAGGCGGTGGCGCCGGCCAGGATCAGCTTCGGCTTGTGCTCGCGGGCGATCTTGGCGACCTCGTCCATGTCGATGAGGTTGTCGTCGCGGCGCACGCCGTACGGGATCGGCTTGAACCACTTGCCCGACATATTGACCGGCGAACCGTGGGTGAGATGGCCGCCGGCATTGAGGTCGAGGCCCATGAAGGTGTCGCCCGGCTGCAGCAGCGCGAGGAACACGGCCTGATTCATCTGCGAGCCGGAATTCGGCTGGACGTTGGCGAAGTTGCAGCCGAACAGCTTCTTGGCGCGGTCGATGGCGAGCTGCTCGGCGATATCGACGAACTGGCAACCGCCGTAGTAGCGGCGGCCCGGATAACCTTCGGCGTATTTGTTGGTCAGCACCGACCCTTGAGCTTCCAGCACGGCCTTGGAGACGATGTTCTCGGACGCGATCAGCTCGATCTCGTCACGCTGGCGACCGAGCTCTTTGCCGATGACATCGAAAATCTCGGGATCGACATCCTTGAGCGGGGCGGAAAAGAACTGCTGCGTCGTTGCCGACATACCTGTGGTCTCCGGACGCCCATCGGGCGCCTTTTTATTGGGGATTGACCGGGGTTCCGGTTCGCACCTGCGAATAGCATATCGGCCCCGACGCGCCAAGCATTGGGCCGAACCGGTGGATGACCGCAATATCTAGCGCAAATTAGCGACCTTTCGTCGGCCCCGACCGACGCGCGGCGAAGGGCAGCCATGACGGGACGCGGTACTGGAAAGCGCCCCCCGGGCCTATGGTCGGTCGCACAACGGGCTTGAAGTCTCGGAGAGACACCGGTGGCGCACGTCAACAAAGTCCTGCGGTCAATCAACGATCACGGCGCCGACCGCTGCGTCGACATTTTTCGCCGACCGGACGGCACTGTCGGCTTTGAGGAATTTCGCCGCGACGCCGAGGACATGCGCGGCTGGTTTGCGATCGGCGGCTATTCCGGCCGTGTCTTCGCCGCTGAACCTGATGCGCTGGCGGCGGCGCTGGGCCAGATCGCCTGGCTGGAATCCGCGATCGGGCCGGGCTGAAGTCGGCACCCTTGGCTCGCGCCTCACTTTAAGGCAGGCCCCCGTTCCGGCGTTCGCGGGCGATGCGCGCCTTCAGCTTGCCCAGCGCCAGTCTTTTCAAGTCGGTCACCGACGCCCGCGCCGGGCCGACCACCGCCACCTCGATCAAGGTCTCGGCGTCGACGGCCGCCACACGGGCGCTGCCGCCGACCACCGTGATCTCGAAATAGACTTCGGATTTACCCACCATGGCGCGGGCATCATAGCTGACTCGCCTCGGCCGCCGATGTGCCGTATGGGGACGCCATGACCAATGCGCAGCTTCTGCAAATGGCGCGGGACAACCTCACCCGCTTTACCGCGGCGCCGGCGCCGGCGGACGCGCTGCGCAAGACCATCGAAGCGCATGACATCGTGTTCGCGCTGTACCCGGATCAGTCGCCGCGCGGATTCGACACCTACCTGATCAAGGGCAAGCCGCTGGTGCCGGGCGCGTCGGCGGAAGAACTGGCGCGGCTGCCGACCACAGCGGTGCCCTGCGCCGATCTGGAAGAAGCCATCGCCCTGGAGCGCGCCTTCGGCGACGGCGGTCCCGGCCAGCACTGAACGCGCCGCCGTTCACACCGCTTCGATGAGGCGAATGTCGCGCTCCTGCGCCACGGCGCCGAGCAACTTCAGGGCGTCCTGGTAGGCGGCGCTGTTATAGGCCGCCTTCGCAGCCTCAACGCTGTCGAATTCGACCAGAACGGTGCGCCCCATGTAGCCGCCATCGAGCGTCGCCGACGGCATGCCGCGCGCCAGGATTTTGCCGCCGGCCGCCTGCAGCGCCGCGCCGGCCACCTTGCCGTAAGCCGCGAGCGCCTCCGGATCGGAAACGGTGCGATAGGTTGCAACCCAATAAGCCTTTGCCATGTGACCTCCAGTCTAATGGAGGTGACAGCATACACGATGCCGCGGCCGCGCCTGTCCTACACGGCCGTCTTGTGAACAGCCGCCGCATCGGCGCTGAGCACCGGCGGATGGGTGACGATGGACTTGAGCGACGGTTGCGGCTTGGCGGTCAGCATCGCCAGGTCGGGTTCGGGACGCGCCAGTTGCGCATCGCCCGCGAAAGCGGCCTCGACGGCCGCAGCCGCCGACAGCAGTTCGGCGTCGCCGCGCAGGCGGCCGACCATCTGCAAACCGAACGGCATGCCGTGCTCGTCGCGGCCGCACGGCAGCGACAAGGCCGGATGCGTGGACAACGTGACGCCGTAACACAGCGCCAGCCAGCGGTAGTAATTGGCCATGGTCTGGCCGTCGACTTCCTTGGCGTAAAGCTCGGTCCACGGGAACGGCGTCACCGGCGTCACCGGCGCGACGATGAGGTCGAACTGCTCGAAGGCGTCGGCGAACTGCGCCGCGATCCGCGTCTGCGCAAGATGCGCCTCGGCGCGGTCCATCAGCGTGAAGGCGGCGGCGAGTTCGACATTGGCGCGCACATTCGGACCGAGCGTTTCCGGCGCATTGCGGAAGGTTTCGGCGAAAGCCGCGACAAAGCTCTCGGCGCGGATGACATCGAAGGCGCGGTCGGCCTGCGACATGTCGAGCGCGATGGGCTCGCACGACTTCACATGCCGCGCCAGCGCCTTGACCCGCGCGCGGAACACGCGGCGCACTTCCGCGCTCACGGCGCAGAAGCCGAAGTCCTCGGTGTAGCCGACGCGCAGCCTGGATGGATCGCGCGCGGGCAACGGCCAGAAGTCGGCGGAGGCCGCCGGATAAGACAAGGCATCGTGCCGATTAAGGCCGACACAGCTCGCCATCAGGAAAGCCGCGTCCTCGACGGTGCGCGCCATCGGCCCGAGCACCGAGATCGCCGACCAGCCGAGCGGCCGGCTGGCATTGGCCACCAGCCCGGGCGACGGCCGCAGACCAACCACGCCGCACAGCGCCGCCGGAATGCGCAGCGAACCGCCCGTGTCCGATCCGGTGCAGATCGGCAGCATGCCGGTGGCAAGCGCCGCGGCCGAGCCGCCCGACGAGCCGCCGGCATTGAGCGACGGATTGAACGGATTGCCGGTCGCGCCCCAGACCGGATTGCGCGTGTTGGCGCCGGCGCCCATGTCGGGCACGTTGGTCTTGGCGGTGACGATGGCGCCGGCGTTTCGCAACGCCGCCACCAGGCTGTTGTCCTCGCGCGGGACATTGCCGCGCAGCGCGATATTGCCGAAGGTCGTGAGCAGCCCGGCCGTATCCTGCAGATCCTTCACGCCGAGCGGCAGACCGTGCAGCGGCGGCAGCGCTTCGCCGCGCATGACGCGCGCCTCGGCTTGCGTTGCCGCGGCGCGCGCGCGCTCGAAATCGGTGGCGGCGATGGCGTTGATCGCCGGATTGACCGCCTCGATGCGGTCAATGCAGGCGTCCATCAGCTCCACCGGCGAGAGCTGACGCGCGCCGATCAAGGCGCGCATCCGCACAGCGCTCAGTTCCAGGATATCGCGATGAGACATGTCGTTCGGCACAAGAGCGGTTTTATTGGATCTTCATATTGGCACGCTTGACGATCGCCCGCATCGTCTCCAGTTCGTTTTTGACCCGGGCGTCGTAGGCGCTCGGCGGCTGGAAGCGGACGATCAGCCCCACCCGCTGCAGATCCGCCTTCATCTCCGGCTTGGCCATGACATCGGCCATCGCCTTCACCAGGGTTGCGCGCACCGGCTCCGGCAGACCGCGCGGCGCGACGACGCTGATCCAGGCCGTCAGGTCGAAACCCGGGAAACCGGATTCGGCAAGCGTCGGCACGCCCGGCAAGTCGTCGATGCGGTAGGTCGACGTCAGCGCCAGCGCCTTGATGGCGCCGGCTTTCACCTGCGGCACGCTGGCGACGTTGGTGTCGAAGGAGAGCGGGACCTGCCCGGCAATCAGATCCTTCATCGCCGGCGCGCTGCCGTTATACGGAATGTGTACGATGTCGACGCCGGCCGCCGCCTTGAACATCTCGCCAGCGAAATGCGAGGTGGTGCCGAAGCCGAACGATGCGAGGTTCAATTTGCCCGGCTCGCGCTTGGCCATCGCGATCAATTCCTGAACCGAATTGGCCGGAAACTTCGCGTTGGCGACGAGCACCAGCGGGCTTTCGCCGAGAATGCCCAGCGACTCAAAGCTGGTCAGCGGGTCGTACTGAAGATTGGACTTGAGCGCCGGGTTGAGCGTGTAGGTGGTGTTGCCCGAGACCAGCAAGGTATAGCCGTCCGGCTTGGCGCGGGCGACGAGCGTGGCGCCGATCGCGGTGCCGGCGCCGCTCTTGTTCTCCACCACCCAGGTGCTGCCCGGCAATTGGTCGCCGAGGTGATGCGCGATGATCCGGGCCAGCGTGTCCGCCGCGCCGCCCGGCGGATAAGGCACGACCAGCACGATCGGCCGCTCCGGGAAGGCAGCGGCGGCGGGGCCGCACAGCGCCACCGCGAACAGACACGCGGCGAGCCAGCGGCACAGCGCCAGCGGCGGAAATTGAATCCTCTTCACGTTGCTCTCCCTTTGACGAGTCGTTTCGACTTGCGCGGCTTTTTATTGGTCGTTCCGGATGGCTGGCGGCACCGCCATTCGATCACCGCCGCCAACTCGGCGAGTTGCGCCGCACTGGATGTCGGTGCCGGCCCGAACAGCCGGACGACGCCCATACCGCGCAAGCTCGACAGCACGAGATCGATGAAGGCTTCGAGCCGCGGCGCGTCCGCAAGCTCCGGGAAGGTCCGGATGAAGCGCCGATGCAGCTTCAGGCGCAGCCGGGCGCGCATCTCGACGACGCGCTTGAGCACATCCGCGTCGCCGGCACTGCCGAAATAGATACCCCAGGCGACGAGGAAACGCGGCGGCTCGTAGGAATGGGCCCAGAGCGCCTGTACGAAGCCGGAGGCGCGCCGCGACAGGCTGTCGGCCGGTTTCGGCCACGCGTGATCCGCGTCCCGGTCGGGGATCGACCCGATCGCCCGCTCCAGGAGGTGCATCATGAGCTCGGCCTTGGAGCCGAAATGATGCTGCAGCGCGCCCGGCGTGACGCCGGCGGCCTTGGCCACCTCGAACATCGTCGCGGCACGGAAGCTCCCGGCGCGCATGACCCGCATGCCGGCGTCGAGGATCTGCGCCTGCGTCGCGGCGCTGCGTTCGGCGTGGCTGAGGGGCTGGCTGCGGCGCGCCGTAAGGGATGTCGTCGGCATAGCCATCACCATACACATTACAGGCATATTGCAATATAGGATACATATCTTGTGCGCAGAACTGGTCACGTTGCCGGTTGTCGGGCCGCCGTCCTGCGGGGATTGGCGGCGCCGCCTCGCGGCCCTGGAACCGCGGACATGCGCGGCCGCCGTTAGCGCGGCGACAGGTGGTCGATGATGGCGTCGCAGAGTTTGCCGCCGCAGACCTGATCGAAGGCCGCGAACATCGGCTGTGAGTTGACCTCGAGAAAGCGCAGTTCCTTGCCGCGCGGCGCGCGCATGAAATCGGCGGCGGCGAAATCGAGCCCGACGCGATCGCACAGATCCATCAACGGATCGCCCAGTGCGCGCGGCACGACGACCGGCCGCAGACGAACGTTTTGCCGAGTCCGGTAGTCGAGATCGGGCGAATTCAGGGAGAATGCCAGCATCGCCGATCCGACGCGATACACCCGCATTTCCGGGCGATCGAGGCGCGGCTGTACGAAACGCGGATAATGTCCGATGGGATCGAGCCGATCGAGCGAACCGACAAACTTGTCAAAATCCTCCGTGTACTCTCCGCCGCTGGCCGGCTTCTGAATCAGCGGCCCGCGCAGAGCGCGGCGCGCGCTCTTGAAGGTCTGCGGAATGGCGAGCCCACAGCGCGCGGCGAGATAGAGATTGCGCAGCTTGTTGGATTCGGTGGCGGACGAACTCTTGTTGAAGCCGCGCACGTCGTCATGCGCCAGCTCCCATCCTTTGATCGCGGCGAACCAGTTGAGCGCCGCTCCAAACGCGAGAGGCCCGGGCGCCGATTGCGCGAGAAAGACATCGTGCCGCATGAAGCAAGCACTCGGCCGAATATCCTTGCCGTTCAATCGCAGGCAATCGCGCCGCATGTCGATGGTGATGCGCGGCGGCTGGCGCGGTCCGACCAGCACATCGAAAAACTTGACGCGCCGCTGCAGCAACCGCCGCAGCAGCGCACCGATGTTGAAATCCAGTTGCCCTCCCGCGACCAGGATCATCGGGCCTGTTCCGGCCAATAACAGGGCGCCAACTTATTTCCGGCTGCGTTTACGACGCGTCGGCGTTTTGACCGCGGGCTTCTCGACCGGGTCGCCCGGATCGCCCGGGAACACCTCGCCGACGAGTGCCGACGGATCGATCTCGCCGATCGGCGCAGTCGGCGGCAACCCGCCGCCTTCCTCGCCCAGCATACGCGTCGTCGGCCAGCCATGGTGCTCTTCGCCGAGCAAATGCGTCGTCGGCGGCCAACCGCCACCTTCTTCGCCGAGCAGGAGAGTTGTCGGCGGCCAACCACCGCCTTCCTCGCCGAGCAGCGGCGTCGTGGGCCAGCCGCCGCCTTCTTCGCCCAGCATTTTCGTGGTGGCGCCGCCCTCCTCGCCCACGACCATTGTCGTCACCGGCGGATTTTCCTCGCCGAGAGCAAGGGTCGTGACCTCTTCGCCAATCGCCTTGGTCGTCACCGTTCGCTTCGGTGTCTTCACCTTGCGCTTCTTTGCCATTCGCCCCTCCCAACACTGCGAGCCGGGTCAGACTAGTGGCATTCTACACTCAATGCAACTTTGACTTGTTCTTTACAAAAATACTACCGCATACCCCAACGACAAGACCCCGGCCGGAGGAGGAAGCCCGGCCGGGGCAAGTCGTCTCGCCAGAAGAGGCAGAAAACTTCAGGTCAGTCGCATGATCTGAGCCGAAAACCGGTATCCACTTTTCGGGATCATGCGTGGTCGTTACAGGCGATAAAGAATCTGGTCGGTCCAGAAGCGCTCGAGGCGATGCAGCGACTTGTTGAGGTTGGCGAACTCGTCGGAATTGATGCCGCCGACCTGCTCCACCGTGCGCACGTGCTTCTGGTAGAGCGCGTCGACGATGTCGCGCACTTCCTGGCCCTTGGCCGTCAGCTTGATGCGGACCGAACGGCGATCGACGCGCGAGCGCTGGTGATCGAGGAACTCCATCTCCACAAGCTTCTTCAGATTGTAGGAGACGTTGGAGCCGAGATAGTAACCGCGCGTGCGCAGTTCACCGGCGGTGAGCTCCTTGTCGCCGATATTGTACAGCAGCAGCGCCTGCACCGAATTGATGTCGGAGCGTCCGCGGCGGTCGAACTCGTCCTTGATCACGTCGAGCAACCGGCGATGCAGCCGCTCAACCAGAGTCAGCGCCTCATGATACAGAGGACGGATGGTGTCGAACCGCGCTTCGCGCTCGGCGGGTTCGACCGTCTTGACGACGGCTTTCATGTCTAACGCCCCTTCGTTTTTCTACTTGGCCTTTTTGGCCGGGTGCGAGGCCCTGTTTTCCTCGTCCCTAATGTGCGTCAACTTATGCGGGGCCTTCTAAAAACGGCTTAAATAACAGCATAAAGATTAGGTTTATTTGCAACGGTGAACAATCCGTTGCCGTCTCCAATTGGAGCAAAGGCCGCAAGGCTTCGTTCACCAAGCGTGGCCGCAGCGGTGCAAAAGCGCCGCCGCGCGCCACGAAACTGCGCAATGTCAGCCGCGAATGTAACGAACGATGCCGGAGAAATCGCGGCCGCCCTCGCCGCTGTCGGCGTAAGCTGAATAGAGTCTTTCCGCCAGCGCGCCCAGTTCCGTTTTGGCACCGGAGGCTTTCGCCGCGTCCTGCGCCAGGCGTAAATCCTTGAGCATCATCGCAGCGGTGAATCCCGGCTGATAGTCGCGATTGGCGGGGGACGCCGGAACCGGTCCCGGAACGGGACAATACGATGTCATCGCCCAGCACTGGCCCGACGACTTCGACGAAATGTCGAACAGCTTCTGGTGATCGAGGCCAAGCTTCTCGGCCATGACGAAAGCTTCCGACACCGCGATCATGGAAATGCCGAGGATCATGTTGTTGCAGATCTTGGCCGCCTGGCCGTTCCCGGCCCCGCCGGCGTGGACGATGGTCTTGCCCATCCTCGAGAGGATCGATTCAGCTCGGGCGAAGGCCTGCGCAGAACCGCCGACCATGAAGGTCAGCGTGCCGGCGGTGGCGCCGCCGACGCCGCCCGACACCGGCGCGTCCAGCATCAGCAGGCCCTTCTTCTCCGCCTCGGCGGCGACCGCGCGTGCGGTGTCAACGTCAATGGTCGAACAGTCGATCAGCAGCGTGCCGGGATTGGCCGCGCTGACGACGCCATTGGCGCCGAGATAGACCTCCCTCACCTGCTTGCCCGCCGGCAGCATGGTGATGACGATGTCGGCCCGCGCCGCCGCGACATGAGCGAACTCGACGCTGGCGCCGCCTTCGGCTTTGAGCTTGTCGATCGATGCCGGATTGAGATCGACGCCTTCGACCTGGTGGCCGGCCTTGATCAGATTGATCGCCATCGGCAGGCCCATATTGCCGAGCCCGATAAATGCAATCCGCGCCATCCTCTTCCTCCCTTTTTAATTTGCGCGTGATCTTATCCGAAAACCGGCCTTCACTTTTCGGGATCACGCTCGATCACACAGGTTGTTCGCGCGCCGCCTTCAAGGCCAGCACAAGGTAGATGGCGAGCACGCCGCCCTCGAACAGAATGCTGAAGAAGCCGCGGCCGAACACCTGCGGAAAGAACAACTGTACCGCCAACATCGAGGCGACCGCGGTCAGCCAGATCACCGCGCCCCAGGCGGCGGCAAGCCACAGCCCGACCGCGGCGACCAGGTCGATGACGGCGAAGAACACCGTCGCCGTCTGCCAGGCGATGGCATGGGTGACGTAAAGATCGTCATCGGCGGCGCCGATGCCGCAGATGCGCGCCCAGTGATAGAGCCCCTTGATGAGCGAAACGCCGGCCATGACGCGCAGGAAGATGACGAGACGCCGCGTCCACAGGCCGACACCCGGCTCGCCGTCGTGCTCGTGCACCGGCTCGAGATTGCGCAGGTCGTCGGTCGCGTAAGGATCGCTCGTCGCGTCGGCGATCACGTCAGTTCCAGTTCCCCTCCATCGAGGGAAGCGAAATGACGGTCGATATCCGCGTGCGTCACGGCCTTCAGCGTCGGTGGATTCCATCGGGGCTTGTTGTCCTTGTCGACAATGACGGCGCGCACGCCCTCATAGAAATCATGGTCCGCGACGATGCGCGACACAATGCGCATTTCCGTGCGCATGCAGGTCTCGAAGTCGTGCATGGCGCCGAAACGCACCTGCGCCAGCGCCAGTTTCAGCGAGGTCGGCGACTTGCCACGCATCACGGCCGCCGTCTTGCCCGCCCATTCGGCATCCGGGCCGTTTGTGGCGGCTTCATGATCGAGCCGTTCGAGCATGACCTCGACTTCGTGGCCGCCGAAGATGTGGTCGATGAGGTGGCGGCGCGCGCCGATCGGCCCCTCCCCGGCCGGCTCAGAGAAGGCCGCCAGCACGGCATCGACCGAGACGGTGCCCGAGAGCCCCTCGATCAGCGCCGGAAAGCGCGCCGAGGGAATGCGATGCGTAGCAAGCCCGGCATAGAGCGCGTCGGCGGCGTTGAAGCGTTCGCCGGTCAGCGCGCAATAGGTGCCGAGTTCGCCCGGCATGCGCGGCAGGAACCAGGTGGCGCCGACATCGGGGAAGAAGCCGATCCCCACCTCCGGCATGGCGAAGGAATATCGGTCACCGGCGACGCGATGCGAGCCGTGCACCGACAGGCCGACGCCGCCACCCATGACGATGCCATCGATCAGCGCGACATAGGGCTTGCGGTAGTTCTTGATGACGACGTTGAGCGGATATTCGTCACGCCAGAATTGCAGCGCCTCGGCGGCGCGGCCGGCCTTGCCGAGATCGTAGAGGTGGCGGATGTCGCCGCCGGCGGAAAACGCCTTCTCTCCTGCGCCGGCGATGACGATACGGGTGATCGCCGGATCGTCGGCCCATTCGTCGAGCTGCGCGCGCAACGCCGTGACCATGCCGTGCGTCACGGCATTGAGCGCCTTCGGCCGGTTCAGCGTCACCAGACCGGCGGCGCCGCGGCGTTCGAACAGGATTTCAGCCGCGTCGTTCATCGGCCGCTCAATTCCCCAGCATGTTGCGCGACACGATCACGCGCATCACTTCATTGGTGCCTTCGAGGATCTGGTGCACGCGCACGTCGCGCAGCACGCGCTCGATCGGATGGTCGCGCAGGTAGCCGTAGCCGCCATGGAGTTGCAAGCAGCCATTGACCACCTCGAAGCCGGTATCGGTGGCAAGGCGCTTCGCCTTGGCGGCGAGCTGCGTCGCCGCCGGCTCCTTGTCGCCGACCGCGACCGCGGCGCGATGCAATAAGAGACGCGCGGCCTCGAGCTCGGTGGCGTAGTCGGCAATGCGGAATTGCAGCGCCTGGAAGTCGGCGAGCCGCGTGCCGAACTGCTTGCGCTCTTTCATGTACTCGACGGTGCGGTCGAGGCAGAACTGCGCGCCGCCGATCGAGCAGGCGCCGATATTGAGACGGCCGCCATCGAGCCCGGCCATGGCGATGCGGAAGCCCTGCCCTTCCTGGCCGATCAGGTTCGAAGCCGGCACGCGGCAGTTCTCGAACATCACCATGGCGGTCGGTTGTGACTTCCAGCCGAGCTTCTTCTCCTGCGCGCCGAAACTAAGCCCCGGCGTGCCCTTCTCCACCGCGATGCAGGAGATGCCGCGCGGCCCGCCCTCGCCCGTGCGCGCCATCACCAGATAGACATCCGACATGCCGCCGCCGGAGATGAAGGCTTTCGTGCCATCGAGCACGTAGCTGTCGCCATCGCGCCGCGCCTTGGTGGTGAGACTGGCCGCATCCGAACCCGCACCCGGCTCGGTGAGGCAGTAGCTGCCGAAATGCTCCATCGAACACAGCTTCGGCAGGAAGCGCCGGCGCGCGTCGTCGCTGCCGTAAGTGTCGATCATCCAGGCGACCATGTTGTGGATGGAGATATAGGCCGCGGTCGAGGTGCAGCCCTGCGCCAGTTCCTCGAAGATCAGCGCCGCGTCGAGCCGTGTGAGCCCCGAGCCGCCGACATCGTCGCGGACATAAATGCCGCCGAAACCGAGCGCCGCCGCCTCGCGCAAGGTGTCGGCCGGGAACACCGAGCCCTCGTCCCAGTCGCGGGCAAACGGCATCATGGCGTCGCGGGCGAACTGCCGGGCGGTCGCCTGAAAGGCCTGCTGCTCCTCGGTCAGCGTGAAGTCCATTGACGTCCCCCGGCGGTCCCGCCCTCTCGATACCGGCAATGGGCAGGGCTTTCGTGCCCGAGCCTTTGCCATGTTCGGTTGCCGGGTCAAGCCCGCAGGCCGGCGATGAGCAATTGCGGGTGGAAGGGCCGCGACGGACCGGCTAAAAGGGGCCGCTTCGCCAACCAGCCGGCATTTCCCCATGGCCATCAAGTTCGGACGTCCATTGCAACACAAGGTGGGTTTCCTGCCCGGCGAACCGGAGGCGGACGCGGTCACGCGCCAGCTCGACCTGACGGTGCGCATGCGGCGCAACCGCCGCGCCGACTGGACCCGGCGCATGGTGCGGGAGAACGTCGTCACCACCGACGACCTCATCTGGCCGATCTTCGTCATGGACGGCGACAATGCCCGCCAGCCCGTCGCCTCGATGCCCGGCGTCGAGCGGCTGTCGGTCGACCAGGCGGTGCGCGAGGCCGAACGCGCCGCCAAGCTGACCATCCCGTGCATTGCCCTCTTCCCCTATACCGACCCGTCCTTGCGTGACGAGGCGGGGTCCGAGGCGCTGAACGAGAACAACCTCGTCTGCCGCGCCGTGCGCGCCATCAAGAAGGCGGTGCCGGAGATCGGCATCCTCTGCGACGTCGCGCTCGACCCCTATACCAGCCACGGCCATGACGGCCTGTTGCGGGACGACGGCGTCATCATGAACGACGAAACCGTCGAGGTTCTGGTCAAGCAGGCGCTGGTGCAGGCGCAGGCCGGCTGCGACATCATCGCGCCCTCCGACATGATGGACGGCCGCATCGGCGCGATCCGCAAGGCGCTCGACCGCGACAATCTCCTCGACGTGTCGATCATGGCCTATGCGGCGAAATACGCCTCGGCCTTCTACGGGCCGTTCCGCGACGCCGTCGGCTCGTCGAAGACGCTGAGCGGCGACAAGCGCACCTATCAGATGGATCCGGCCAACACCGACGAGGCGCTGCGCGAGGTCGCGCTCGACATCGAGGAAGGCGCCGACATGATCATGGTCAAGCCGGGCATGCCCTATCTCGACATTTGCGCGCGGGTGAAGGACGCCTTCGGCATGCCGACCTTCGCCTATCAAGTGTCCGGCGAATACGCGATGATCATGGCGGCGGCCAATAATGGCTGGCTCGACGGCGAACGCGCGATGCTGGAAAGCCTGACGGCCTTCAAGCGCGCCGGCTGCGACGGCATCCTCACTTACTTCGCGCCGCGCGTGGCGGAAAAGCTGCGCAGCGGAAACTGATTTCCGTGGGTCCCGACATCGGTCTTCACTAGAACAGCCGCATCCCGCTTTTGCGGACACGACGGCTCGCTTTGACGACGAGGAAATGCATATGGGCGAGTTTGCCATCGGCCAGGGCGTGCCGCGCTTCGAAGATCCGCGCCTGATCCGCGGCGGCGGCCGCTACACCGACGACGTCAAGTTGCCCGGCATGGTTCACGGCGTCGCCGTGCGTTCGCCGCACGCTCACGCCAAGATCAAGTCGATCGACATCGACGCCGCCAAGCAGGCGCCTGGGGTGCTTGCCGTCATCACCGCCGGCGACGCCAAGGCGCACAAATTCGGCACGCTGCCGGTGCCGGGTGGCCTGAAGCTGCGCGACGGTTCGCCGGCACTGAGGCCGCGTTATCCGTTCCTGGTCGAGGACCGGGCGCGCTGGCTCGGCGACATCGTCGCCTTCGTGGTCGCCGAGACGGTGGCGCAGGCGCTCGACGCCGCCGAACTGGTCGCGGTCGATTACGAGCCCCTGCCCGCCGTCACCGCCACCGCCGACGCCATGAAGCCGGACGCGCCGAAGGTCTGGCCGGAGCTCGCCGACAATGTCGGCTTCGTCGAACCGATCGGCGACAAGGCCAAGACCGACGAGGCCTTCAAGAACGCGCATCATGTGACGCGGCAGAAATTCGTCATCAATCGCGTCACCGCCGTTACCATGGAGCCGCGCGGCGCGGTCGGCGACTACAACGCCGCCGACAATCATTACACCATCTATACCGCGATCCAGCGGCCGCATCCCTCGCGCGCCGATCTGGCGCCGATCCTCGGCGTGCCGGAGAGCAAATTGCGTATCGTCACCGGCGACACCGGCGGCTCGTTCGGCATGAAGTCGCCGATCAATCCGGAAACCCCGCTGGTGCTGCTCGCCTCCAAGATCGTCGGCCGGCCGGTGAAATGGATCTCGACCCGCACCGAAGCTTTCATGACCGACCCGCAGGCTCGCGACAACGTCACCGAGGCGGAACTAGCGCTCGACAAGGACGGCACCTTCCTCGGTCTGCGCGTCAAGCTCACCGCCGCGATCGGCGCCTATCTGCAGCCGGCGATGCCGGCCTTCTTCCTCAACTGCGGCACGCTGGCCGGCTGCTACCGCACGCCGGCGATCTTCGTCGATGTCACCGCGGTCTATTCGAACACCAATCCGGTGCGGCCCTATCGCGGCAACGGCCGCCCGGAGGCGGCTTATGTCATCGAGCGCCTGGTCGATATTGCCGCCGACGAGATGGGGATCGACGCGGTCGAACTGCGGCGGCGAAACTACATCGCGCCGTCGGCCATGCCGTTCAAAACCGGTCTGACCTTCACCTATGACACCGGCGAGTTCGAGGCCAACATGGACCTCGCGCTCAAGCTCGCCGACGCCAAGGGTTTCAAGGCGCGCAAGGCGGACTCGCGCAAGCGCAACAAGCTGCGCGGCTTCGGCCTCTCCAACACCATCGAGCGCGCCGCCGCGGACCTGACCGAAGCCGCCGAAATCCGCTTCGACCGCTCCGGCAGCGTCACGCTGGTGACCGGCGCCGACAGCCAGGGCCAGGGCCACGAGACCGTGTTCAAGCAGCTCGTCTGCGACAAGCTCGGCATCGCGCCGGATCAGGTGCAATATGTGCAGGGCGACACCGACCAGATCTTCTATGGCGTCGGCACCGGCGGCTCGCGCTCGTCGGCGCTGGCCGGCTCCGCCTTCCTGAAGGCGACCGAGAAGGTGATTGCCAAGGCGCGCGCCATCGCCGCGCATACGATGAGGGTCGATGCCGCCGATCTCAAATTCGAGGACGGCGTTTTCTCATCGAACAAGACCAACCAGACCCTCAACATCCAGGAGATCGCGCGGATCGCCGCCGAGCCGTCGAAATTGCCGAAGGACATGGAAGCCGGACTGACGCAGACCGCCGTGTTCCAGGGCACGACGGCGAACTATCCGAACGGTTGTCACATTTGCGAGGTCGAGATCGACCGCGACACCGGCAAGGTCGCGATCGTGCGCTATTCCGTGGTCGACGACGTCGGCACTGTCCTCAATCCACTGCTGCTGCACGGCCAGATTCATGGCGGCATCGCCCAGGGCGTCGGGCAGATCCTGATGGAGAACATCGCTTTCGACAGTGAAGGCCAGATCGTCACCGGCTCGTTCATGGATTACGCCATGCCGCACGCCCACGACTTCCCGACGATCAAGGTCGAGGCCCACCCGGTGCCGACGCCGACCAATCCGCTCGGCGTCAAGGGCGCGGGCGAAGCCGGTACCGTCGGCGCCATGCCGGCCGTCGCCAACGCACTGGTCGATGCATTGTCGGAATTCGGCGTCAGGCACGTCGATATGCCGGCGACGCCGGAGCGGCTGTGGCGGTTGATGCAGCAGGGCTGAAGTTCGGGGCGACGCACGTTTATGCCGCGCGGCCGGTAATTAACGCGGTATTTGCTCCCCCTCGCCCGCAGCCGGCCTAGGATGGCCGTGCGGGAGTCGGAGCCATGGGCTTGAGTTGGGGCGAACAGGTATTCTGGGTGTTGTGCGCGCTCGCCATCCTCGGCTCGTACTGGTGGGCCAGGAAGATGCGCGAGCACGACGCGCGCCAGTTCGGCGACAACGACAAACGTCGCTGATTTCCTGCATCGGTCGGTGCGACCTTAAAGCGGCCCGCCGCCGAGGCGCACCGGCTTGTAACCGTCGGCCGCCATCGCGGCGATGACCTCGCGGGCATGCGCCGCGTCGCGCGTCTCGATCATGACATCGAGGCTCGCGCCTTTCGCCGGCACGTCCAGCAGCAAACGCCGATGTTCGACTTCGAGAATGTTGGCGCCCAAGGCGCCAAGCCGCGAGGCGATCAGGCCGAGCACGCCCGGCTGATCGGGAATGGTCAGGCGGAACGAGACGATGCGGGTCTCGCGCTCCAGTTCGCGCACCATGATCGAGGCCAGAATGCGGGGGTCGATGTTGCCGCCGCACAGGATCAGCCCGACGCGCTTGCCCTTGAAGCGCACCGGCTCGGCGAGCAAGGCGGCCAAGCCCGCAGCGCCGGCGCCTTCGGCCATGGTCTTCTGCAGCGTCAGGTAAGCGTTGACCGCGCGCTCGAGATGCGCCTCGTCGACCAGCAGCACGTCGGACACGAGATCGCGAATAATCGGAAGCGTCAGTCTGCCGACGTTCTTGACGGCGATGCCTTCGGCGAGCGTCGGTCCGCCAATCGTCCGGTTGCCGTGCTCCAGTGCGTTCCACACCGACGGATAGAGCAGCGCCTCGACGCCGACGACCTCGATCTTCGGATTGAGCGTCTTGGCGGCGATGGCGTTGCCCGAGATGAGGCCGCCGCCGCCGATCGGAATCACCAGCGTGTCGAGATCAGCAATGTCCTCGAACATTTCCAGCGCGATGGTGCCCTGCCCGGCGATGACCTTTTCGTCGTCATACGGATGCACAAGCGTCATGCCGCGCTCGGCCTGGATCTGCTCGCAACGCGCCTGGGCGTCGGCCACCGTCTCGCCATGCAGCACGACCTCGGCGCCGTGCGAGCGCGTCGCCGCGACTTTCACATGCGGCGTCGTCACCGGCATGACGATGGTCGCCGGGATGCCAAGCCGGGCGGCATGATAGGCGACCGACTGGGCGTGATTACCGGCCGACATGGCGACGACGCCGCGCTTGCGTTCAGCTTCGCTCAGCGACGACAGCTTGTTGAGCGCGCCGCGGTCCTTGAACGAATTGGTGACCTGGAGGTTTTCATATTTGACGAAGACCTGCGCCCCGGTCAGCGCCGACAGCCGCGGCGCCGGCAGCATCGGCGTGCGCAGCACGGCCCCGGCGATCACTTTTCGGGCAGCTTCTATGTCGGCAATGGTGACGGTCACGGCTTAAGGCTCGGCTTGCGGGACTCGGCTTGCAGGACTCGACTTGTAGGACTCGACTTGTAGGACTCGGCGGCGCTGCCGCACCATGCCGCAGGTCTCCCGCGCTGCCAACCGGCCCGCGCCCCTTGCGGGGGCTTCGGCGGCCATCCATTTCCGGTTAAGATAGGCTAGATTTGAATTTGGGGCCCGCTCATGACGATCTCGATGGATGTCCGACCGCACGCCTTTGACCCGGACACCAGTCCGGAGCTGTTCGACGGCGTGCTGGCGCGCCGGATCGTGGCCTTTGTCATCGACTTCGTCCTGATTGCCGTCCCGGTCGTCCTGGCGGCCATGGTGATCTTTGTATTCGGCATCGTCACCCTCGGCTTCGGCTGGGCGCTGTACTGGCTGTTGCCGCCGGCCTCGGTGATCTGGGCCATCGTCTATTTCGGCCTCGGCGTCGCCGGCGAGCGCTCCGCCACCATCGGCATGCGGGTGATGGACCTGGAAATGCGCACTTGGTACGGCGCGCCGGCCTATTTCGTGCTCGGCGCGGTCCACGTCGTGCTGTTCTGGGTGACGGTCTCGGCGCTGACGCCGTTCATCCTGCTGGTCGCCTTCTTCAACCGTCGTAAAAGGCTGCTGCACGACATCCTGCTCGGCACCGTCATCGTCAACAATGCCAGCCGCGCGGCGGCGCTGCGCGGCTACGCGACCGCCGGGTAACCAATCCGGTCACTTTGACGGAACCGAAAGACCGCGCAATGCTAGACTCTCTCGAGTCCCGAAGGATGCGATACCGACCCGGCAGGTTCACGACACGGCCCTGACACCTTGACCCAGCACTCCCGCGACACGCCGCAATTCTACCTGACCGCGCCGTCGCCCTGCCCTTACCTCAAGGGCCAGGAAGAGCGGAAAGTGTTCACGCATCTGGTCGGCGAGCGCGCCGGCGAACTCAACGACCTGCTTACCCATGGCGGCTTCCGCCGCAGCCAATCGATCGCCTACCGCCCGGCCTGCGAGACCTGCCGTGCCTGCGTCTCGGTGCGCGTCGTCGTCAACGACTTCAAGCCGTCGCGCAACATGCGGCGCAATCTCGAGCTCAATGCCGACATTATCGGCGACATGCGCCATCCCGCGCCGACCTCCGAGCAGTATTCGGTGTTCCGCGCCTATCTCGACGCCCGGCACCGCGACGGCGGCATGGCCGACATGACCGTGCTCGATTACGCGATGATGATCGAAGACAGCCATGTCGACACCCGCGTCATCAACTACCGCAAGCGCGACGCCGATTCCGGGATCACCCATCGCGGCGCCGGCCAGCTCATGGCGGTGGCGCTGACCGACGTTTTGTCGGACGGGCTGTCGATGGTCTATTCGTTCTTCGATCCGGACGGGGCCGAGCGCTCCCTCGGCACCTTCATGATCCTCGACCACATCGCCCGCGCCAAGGCGATGGGCCTGCCTTACGTCTATCTCGGCTACTGGGTGCAGGGCTCCAAGAAGATGGACTACAAGGGCCGCTTCCTGCCGCAGGAACGGCTGATGCCGGCGGGCTGGACGCTGGTGGATAAATAACAAGTCCGTCAACGTCACTGGGCTCCGGTATCGCGATGCCCTAGGATACCTCTAGCGAGCGTAGCTCGGGGGAGTGGCGTGTCGGTCCGTATCGCGTTGACGGCCGCGATCATCATCGTGGCACCAATCCTTGCCGCGGAACCCGCGGTCGCCCAGACGTTTTCCCAGTTTTATGGCTTCGGCGACAGCACCATCGACAGCGGCTGGTATCGCAACGCCGCGCCGATGTCGGATAATGCGACGTTCAACGCCGACTTCCCCGCAGCGGTCGCGGCCGGCGGCGGCAAGGCCACCACCAACCCCGGCCAGTCGAGTTCGGAAATGCTGGCCGGAAAATTCGGCCTCACCGCTGCGCCCGCCAATACGCCGGGCGGCACCATTTACGCCACCGGGGACGCCCGCAACAGTCAGGTCAACACGCCGGCCACCGGCGGGCTGCAAGGCGCCGTGCCGACCGCGACGCAGATCGGCAATTATCTCGCCAGCACCGGCGGCGCCGCCGCGCCGAATGCGCTCTATCTCATCAGCACCGGCGGCAACGACGTGCTTTACGCCGAAAATAAACTGGCCGCCGGCAGCCGCGCCGCTTATGTGACGACCGCCGGCAGCGACCTGGTCGGCGCGGTCGTACGGCTGCGCAATGCCGGCGCAAATTTCATCGTCGTGCCGAACCAGCCGCAGTCCTTCGGCGCCGGCGATCTCAAGAGTCTGCGTGCGCTCTATAACGATACCGTGTGGAGCGGCCTGGCGGCGAACGGTGTCAACTTCATTCCCGCCGACATCAACGCGGTCTACACCGCGATCTTCGCCAATCCGGCGTCGTTCGGCTTCCAGTTCGTGTCCAACACCGGCACCGGCCCTGCCTGCACGCAGCCGGCGGGCATCACTTCCGGCTGGGCAACGTTGTGTTCGCCGACGTCACCCATCTCGACTTTCGTCTCGCCCGATGCGGCGCAAACCCATCTGTTCGCCGACAATGTTCACCTGACGACCGCAGGCCAGCAGATCGTCGCCGATTACGAATACAGCCTGATCGTGGCGCCGAGCCAGATCTCGTTCCTGCCGGAAGCGCAGGTGCAAACGCGGCGCGCCATCGTTAATTCGATCCTCACCCAGATTCCGCTGTCGCAAGGCCCGCGCGGGCCGCACGGCTTCAACGCCTGGATCGGCGGCGACCTGTCGTCGCTGAAGATGTCGAACCGCGATGGCTTTCCCGACGATCCGGGCACACCGACCGCGGTCACCGCCGGCATCGACTATGCGTTCACGCCGCATTGGATCGGTGGCATGGCCCTCTCCTTCGGCACAACGAAGCAGAGCTACTCGACCGCCGGCAACTTCCGGCAGATCGACTATGCGGTCTCGCTCTATGCCGCCTACCGCAGCGAGCCGCTGTGGCTGAACGCGGTGGTCACCGCCGGCGCCATGCATTTCGACGTCAATCGCGACGTCACTGTCGGTCAGACGACGCAGCATAACAACGGCAGTACCAGCGGTTCGAATTATTCCGCCGCCGTTCAAGCCGGCTACGATGTCACGCTCGGCCGCCTGCGCAGCGGACCGCTCGCCGGCATGACCTTCCAGCGCGTCAGGGTCGGCGCCTTTTCGGAAAGCGGCAGCTTCACCAGCCTGTCGTTCGGCGACCAGACCCGCAATTCAGCCGTCAGCGAGATCGGCTATCAGGCAAGCTACGATGCCGGCTGGCTACATCCGTTCGCAAAACTGGCGTGGAACCACGAATTGGCCGGCGACGATCGCTGGGTCAGCGCGTCGCTCACCACTATTGCCGCGCCGAGCTATTCCATGCCGGCGGTGCAACTCGGTCAGGACTGGGGCTCGATCACTACCGGCGCCAGCATGGCGGTGGCGACGAGAAGCCGCCTCATCGTCGCTCTCGCCAGCGAATTCGCGCGCAACAATGCGACCAGCTACGGCGTGCAACTCGGCTTCAACGCCGCGTACTGAGATCACCCGCCCGCGAACGTCTCCACCAGCAGCTTCACGTTCAGCACCACGATCACGCCGGCGACCACCCAGGCCAGCGCCGCGACCGGCCGTGCGATGGCGAACGTCCCCATCTTGCGCTTGTCGGAGACAAACTGCACCAGCGGAATGACCGCGAAGGGCAACTGCATCGACAGGATGACCTGGCTGGCGATCAACAGCTTGGCTGTGCCGCTCTCGCCATAGAGCGCGGTGACCACGACCACCGGCACGATGGCGATGGCGCGGGTGATCAGGCGGCGCAGCCAGTGCGGCAGGCGAATATGGAGGAAGCCCTCCATCACGATCTGCCCGGCGAGCGTCGCCGTCACGGTCGAGTTGAGGCCGGAGGCGAGCAGCGCCACCGCGAACAGGATCGAGGCGATGCCGACGCCGAGCAACGGCGACAACAGTGCATAGGCCTGCTCGATCTCCTCGACGTCCTTGCCATGAGCGTGAAACACCGCGGCGGCGACGATAAGGATGGCGGCATTGACGAATAGCGCCAGCATCAGCGCGATGGTGGAGTCGGTGGTGGCGTAGCGGATGGCGCTGCGCTTGCCCTCGTCGCTGCGCTCGAAGGCGCGGGTCTGCACGATCGCCGAATGCAGATAGAGATTATGCGGCATCACCGTCGCGCCGATGATGCCGATGGCGATGTACAGCATCTCGGGATTGGTCACGATCTGCGACGTCGGCACGAAACCGCCGAGCACCGCGGCCACGGGCGGCGCCGCCAGCGCGATCTGCACGGCAAAGCAAACGCCAATGACGAAGAGCAACGCGATGATGAAAGCTTCCAGATAGCGGAAGCCGCGGCTCATCAGCATCAGCACCAGGAAGGCGTCGAGCGCGGTCAATAGCGCGCCACCGACCAGCGGAATGCCGAACAGCAGCTTGAGCGCGATGGCGGTGCCGATGACCTCGGCGAGATCGCAGGCGATGATGGCCAGTTCGCAGGCCAGCCACAGCAGCCAGCCCACCGGCCGCGGATAGGCGTCACGGCAGGCCTGGGCCAGATCCCGTCCCGTGGCGATGCCCAGCCGCGCCGCCAGCGCCTGTAACAGGATCGCCATCAGGTTCGAGATCATGATGACGGCGAGCAGCGTGTAACCGAACTTCGACCCGCCGGCTAGATCGGTCGCCCAGTTGCCCGGGTCCATGTAGCCGACCGAAATCATGTAACCAGGGCCCGAGAACGCGATCAGCCGCCGCAGCCACTGCCCCTTGGCGGGAACGGCAATCGTCGAATGGACGTCCGCCAGGCTTCTTTGCTCGTCACCGGTCCGGGTGAAGCGGAAACCGCCCTTTGCAGCGACCGTATCATCCGACCGGGGGGTGACCGCATCCATCTGAAATTTCGAGCCTTGTTTGTCGCGAGCATCCGGTGGGAAAGCTCTGCCGACCTTATAGATAGCCTTATTGCGAATAATTTGCAATTGCAATAGCAATGGAACTTCGGCGCCGGAGTCCCGTTATTCGGGGCGGAATTCTGGGGGCACGGGGGCAAATCTGTTGATCATTCCAACCACCAAAACCGGATGGACGAGCTTTGGCCTCGTTCTCGGTGCGCTGACGCTCGCGGCCGGACCGGCGCTGGCCGCCGGAAGCGGCAAAGGCCCGTCCGAGGTCATATTCATCGCCCAGCTCGCGGCGCTCATGCTCACCGGCCGCCTGCTCGGCGAAGCCATGCTCCGAATCGGCCAGCCGGCGGTGATGGGACAACTGATCGCCGGCCTGCTGCTCGGCCCCTCCTTCTTTGGCCTGCTCGCCCCCGACCTGCAGCACGTGATGTTCCCGAAATCGCCCGAGCAGAAGGCAATGATCGACGGCATCTCGCAGGCCGGCATTCTGCTCCTGCTGCTGCTGACCGGCATGGAGACGGACCTGCAATTGGTTCGCAAGACCGGCAAGGCCTCGGTCTATGCGTCGCTGATGGGCATCATCGTGCCTTTTGTCTGCGGTGTCGCACTCGGATTCGTCATGCCCGCCGACATGCTGCCGCATCCCGATCACCGGCTGATCACCGCCCTCTTCATCGGCACCGCCTTGTCCATCGCCTCGGTCAAGATCGTGGCCATGGTGGTGCGCGAGATGAACTTCATGCGCCGCACCGTCGGCCAGGTCATTCTCGCCTCAGCCATCATCGACGACAGCGTCGGCTGGATCATCGTCTCCATCATCTTCTCGCTGGCGCTGCATGGCGAGGTCGACACCTTGTCGATCGCGCAGAGCGTCGTCGGCACGTTCGTCTTCATGGTGGTGAGCCTGACGATCGGACGACGGCTGGTGTTCTTCGCCATCCGCTGGGCCAACGACGTGCTGGCCAGCGAATACGCGGTCATTACCGCCATCCTCGTTATCATGGCTGTGATGGCGCTCACCACGCACCTGATCGGCGTGCACTCGGTGCTGGGCGCCTTCGTCGCCGGCATTCTGGTGGGCGAGTCGCCGATCCTGACCAAGCACATCGACGAACAGTTGCGCGGCGTCATCACGGCATTCTTCGCGCCGGTGTTTTTCGGCCTCGCCGGCCTCTCCGCCGATCTCACCATCCTCGCCAATCCTGAAATCCTGATCTCGACGATCGGCCTCATCCTGATCGCCAGTCTCGGCAAATTCGGCGGCGCCTTCCTCGGCGCCGAACTCGGCGGCCTGACAAAGCGCGAAGGCTTCGCGCTGGCCTGCGGCATGAATGCCCGCGGTTCGACCGAAGTCATCATCGCGTCGGTCGGCCTGTCGATGGGTGCGCTGACGCCCAACCTGTTCACGATGATCGTCGCCATGGCCGTCATCACCACCATGGCGATGCCGCCGACCTTGCGCTGGGCGCTGTCGCGCATTCCGATGAGCAAGGAGGAAAAGCAGCGGCTCGACCGCGAGGAGCTCGAGGAGAAAGGCTTCCTGCCCAATCTCGAGCGTCTGCTGCTCGCCGTCGACGATTCCACCAACGGCACCTTCGCCAGCCGCATCGCCGGCATCATCGCCGCGACCAAGGAAATGCCGACCACGGTCATGCACATCACCGCCGGCAATGTCGACGACAAGAAGGTGATCAAGGCGGAAACGGCCAAGGCGAAAGACGCGGCGAGCACCGTCAAGGAAGTCGCCGAGCGCGCCGAACACACCAAGACCGTCGAGGAACAGGCCGATCTGAAGATCGAGGTTTCAACCGTGGTGCAGCAGCCGAGCAGCGAGGCGGTCGCCGAGGAAGCCAAGAAAGGCTACGGCGCGATGATCGTCGGGCTGGACAAGATGATCGCTCGGAAGAACCAGTTCCACGACGACGTCACCAATCTGGCGGCCGGTTTCGAAGGGCCGCTTATCATCACCGACGCCCGCGACGAGCACCGCAAGCACCCGCTGCACGGCACCATCAGCATCCTGGTGCCAGTCAACGGCACCGAGGTGTCGCGCCGCGCCGCGGAGGTCGCCATCGCCATCGCGCGGGCCAATCGCGCGCCGGTCACCGCGCTTTACGTCGCACCCGGCAACAAGGCACGCTCGCGGCGCAACGAGGAAGCGATCCTGAAAGACATCGTCACCCTGGGCGAGACCTACGCGGTCGATATCCGCAGCGCGGTGCGCGCCAACGACGCCGCAGACGTCGCGATCGTCAAGGAAGCGGCGCGGCGCAAGCACAACCTGATCGTGATGGGCACGGCGCGGCGCCCCGGCGAGAAGCTGAATTTCGGCGACACCGCCGCGGCGCTGCTGGAGAAGTCGCCGCAATCGCTGGTGTTCGTCGTCGGCTGAGATATGCGCCGGCCACGGGCCGCCCGCGCGCAGCTTTGGATATCGGCCGACGGCGCGCCGTGTTATCGGCGAGGCCCCGTTCCAGGACGAGTTCATGTCAGACGCCGAAAATCCGCCGATCGCGCCGTTCGATCCCGCCGCCGCCGGCTGGACGCCCTACAGCGATGAAGGCTTCATCGGCCTGGTCGGCCCGTTCTGGCAGCGGCCCGACGGCGAGGCCTTCCGCTATGCCTTCATGGCCGAGCCCAAGCATCACAACCGCCGCGGCGTCGTCCAAGGCGGCATGCTGATGACCTTCGCCGACCGGTCGATGGGCATGACCTGCTGGTACGCCAACGGCCAGCAGCCGCAGGCCACGGTGCAGCTCGACGTGCATTTCGTCGATGCGGTGCAGATCGGCGAATTCGTCGAGGCGAAGTGCCGGGTCGTGCGCCGCACCCGCTCGGTGGTGTTCATGGCCGCCGACCTCGTCGTCGGCAGCCGTGTGGTGGCGACGGCGCAGGGCGTGTGGAAGACGGTGAAGCCGAAGGCATAAGCGCGCACCGTTCGGTGCGCGCCGCGCCTGCGCCCTACTCTTCCGCCTTCTTCGCCGCCGGTACGCCCTTGAACTTGTTGTTCTTGGGCAGGCCCTGGGCGATGCGGCCGGCATCGGCGCGGTTGGCGTGCCAGTCCTTGAGCTCTTTCATGGTCAGCGTTTGCGTCCGGCCGGCGCCATCAACCCAGGACAGACCCTCGGCCGCCTTGAATGTGGTGATGTCGGACAGGCCCTTCTGCAGATAGCGCTGCAGGCGCACGCCGCGGCCGCGCGTCATCTCCGGCACCTGATCGAGCGGGAAGATGACCATCTTGCGGTTCTCGCCGATCACGGCGAGCGTATCGCCGTCGATCACGGTCATCGCCACCGCCTTGTCCGGCGCCTTGATGTTCAAGACCTGCTTGCCCTTGCGCGTCGTGCCGAGACACTCGTCTTCCGGCACGACGAAGCCGTTGCCCTGATAGCTCGCCACCACGAACTTGCGGCCGCCCTGATAGGCGAGACCGGCGACGATGTCGTAATCGGCCTCGATGTCGAAGAACATGCGGATCGGTTCGCCATGACCGCGGCCGCCCGGCAGCTTCGATGCTTCGAGCGTGTAGAACTTGCCGTTGCCGGCGAAGATCAGGATCTTGGCCGTGGTCTCGGTCTGGAATGCGAACTTCAAGGCGTCGTCGGTCTTGAACGACACGCCGGACAGATCGAACTGGTGACCGCGCAGTGCGCGGATCCAGCCCTTCTCCGACACCACCACGGTGATCGGCTCGCGCACGGCGAGCGCTTCCTCGATCGCCGCCTCGTCGTGCTCCGGCGCGGTCGAGAAATCGGTGCGGCGGCGGCCGAGTTCGGTCTTGGGACCGAACTGCGTTTTCAACTCCTTGACCTGCGCGGCGATCGCCTTCCACTGCAGGTCGGTCGAACCGATCAGCTTCTTGAGGCCGGCGCGCTCCTCGGTGAGCTTCTTCTCCTCGCCGCGGATTTCCATTTCCTCGAGCTTGCGCAAATTGCGCAGCCGCATGTTGAGGATGGCGTCGGCCTGCACCTCGGTGATCTTGAAGGTCTTGATCAGGACGGGCTTGGGCTCGTCCTCGGTGCGGATAATCTTGATGACCTTGTCGAGATTGAGATAGGCGACCAGATAGCCGCCCAGCACTTCGAGGCGATGCTCGATCTCGGCCAGGCGATGGTTGGAGCGCCGCAGCAGCACGTCGCGGCGATGCTCGAGCCATTCGGTCAGCGCTTCGGCGAGACCGAGAACCTTCGGCACGCGGCCTTTCACCAGCACGTTCATGTTGAGCGGAATGCGGGTTTCGAGCTCGGTGAGCTTGAACAGCGACTCCATCAGGATGGTGGCATCGACGGTACGGGCGCGCGGCTCGATGACGAGGCGCACGTCTTCGGCCGATTCATCGCGGATGTCGGCGACCAGCGGCAGCTTGCGCTCGTTGAGCAGTTCGGCGAGCTTCTCGACGAGCCGCGACTTCTGCACCAGATACGGCATCTCGGTGATGACGATGTTGTAGGTGCCGCGGGCGCCCTCTTCCACGTTCCACTTGGCACGCACGCGGAACGAGCCCCGGCCGGTGTTGTAGGCTTCGGCAATGGCTTCCGGCGGATCGACGATGGTGCCGCCGGTCGGGAAGTCCGGTCCCTTGACGTATTTCAGAAGCGTCTTGGTACGGGCGTTCGGCGTCTCGATCAGATGCAGCGCGGCGTCGGCGAGTTCCGCGATGTTGTGCGGCGGGATCGAGGTCGCCATGCCGACGGCGATGCCCTGCGAGCCGTTGGCCAGGAGATTGGGAAAGGCCGCTGGCAGCACCACCGGCTCGTCGTTCGAGCCGTCATAACTCGGGCGGAAATCGACCGCGTCCTCGTCGATGCCGTCGAGCAGAAGCTTGGCGACCTCGGTCAGGCGGGATTCGGTGTAACGCATCGCCGCCGGGTTATCGCCGTCGATATTGCCGAAATTGCCCTGACCGTCGACCAGCGGGTAGCGCTGGGCAAAGTCCTGCGCCAGGCGCACCATGGCGTCGTAGATCGCCTGGTCGCCATGCGGATGGAAGTTGCCCATCACGTCGCCGACGACCTTGGCCGACTTCTTGAACGCGGCGCCCGGATCGAGGCGCAGTGAGCGCATCACGTGCAGGATGCGGCGGTGCACCGGCTTGAGGCCGTCGCGCGCATCGGGCAGCGCCCGGTTCATGATCGTCGACAGCGCGTAGGCCAGATAGCGCTCTTCCAGCGCGGACTGCAGCGCCACGTCCTCGATCAGCCCGCCGGGGGGGCCGCTCTTGTCGGGGGGAATCGGTTTCTTTGCCATGCCGGGGTGGTACTGCGGCCACAGCCGATGAACAAGCGATGAACGCTCCGGCCAGACAATCTTCGAATTTCGTTGGGTACCGTCTGAACTTAGCAGCGGGGACCGCGTTCTGTTTTGCGGGCTTTCGCGGCAACGACAAGTCCCTGCCCGCACCCGGGAGGTACCGCCGCGCCGGCTTCGGAAAAGGAATTCGGTTCGTTGTGATCCCAGTCACAGCCGGTCGGGCCGCGAACCGGCAATGATTGCAATCTCGGCACTCAGCACCGCCGCCATAGCGGCGGTTATTTGGAGGAAACTGACAATGCGCGCACTGATCCTGTCGTCCCTATTCGCCATCGGCCTCGGGCTCGCCGCAGCGCCAGCCGCCAATGCCGCGCCGATCTCGGCGATCAACGGCGCCGTCGCCGGCCAGACCATGATCGACCAAGCCCAGTACTATTATCGCCCGCGGCACCGGGTGCGCTGCCGGTCGGTGCGGGTGTGCCGCTGGACGCCGTATGGCCGCCGCTGTCATTGGGAGCGCGTTTGCCGCCGCTGGTAACAGGCTGCATTTCGGCGAAACGGCCCGGGGCTCCCGGGCCGTTTTTTGTGGTCTTGGCCACTTCGCCCCGCGCCGCCGACGCGCCGCGCGGTCTATAATTGGGGACTGCGATTCCGAATTCGACCGGCGTTGCCGTGAGGCACGCCGATCAGAGGCACGCCGATCAAATGTCTCGTCCACCTGAAACTTCAACCGGAGGAAATATCAATGCGTAAGCTTGCGCTGACGGCTCTATTCGCCCTGGGTGTCGGCTTGACGGCTACCGCGGCGTCCGCCGCGCCGGTCTCGACCGGCGCCACCAGCTTGAACACCGCCGGCATCTCGGCCTCGCTGGTCGAACAGACCGCCGTGCGTTGCCGTACCGTGCGCGTTTGCCGTATCAATCCGTATGGCCGCCGCGTCTGCCGCTGGACCCGCGTCTGCCGCCGCGTCTGGTAACCGACACGCGACACGACGCGAAAAGGCCGGGCGGCAATGCCCGGCCTTTTTGACGTCTTCCTACCTGTGACGATGAGTCACCACGCTGCCGGCAATGGCGAGCGCAAGCGCAACGACCATCAGCACGCCCGCGACGGCGAAAGTGGTCCGCAGACCGGAAGCCAAAGCGCCCGGGGACGCCGCCGCAATGTCGGCAGCCGCTGTCGAAACGGCAAACACCGCGCCCATCACCGATGCGCCGGTCACGAGTCCGAGATTGCGCGAGAGGTTGAGCATGCCCGAGACAAGACCACGCCGATCGGCCTGGACGTCCATCATGACGGTCGTGTTATTAGCCGCCTGGAACAACTGATATCCGGGTGTCAGGATAGCTATTCCGGCGATATAGCCGGCAAGACCGAACATCAATGGCAACACAGCCAGCGCAAATGCACCAGCCGCCAGCGCCGCCAGACCGCCGACAACAACCCCGCGCGCGCCCCAACGATCGACGAGGCGGCCGGCCGGGAAACCACTGAGCACCGAGATGAAGGGGCCTATCGACATCACGAGGCCGACGCCGGCCGGATCGAGCCCGAGGCCGCGCGCCAGATAAAACGGCCCGACGACAAAGGTCGTCATGATCACGGTCGAGACCAGCAGATTCATGACCAGGCTTCGCGCCAGCATCGGATCGCGAAACATGGCCGGCCGCACGAGCGGCGAAGCCACCCTCGCCTCCACGAACACGAAGGTGCCCATGCCGAAAACGAACGCCAGCAGCAAGAAGGCGTTGATCGTTGCGAAGTGGCCTCGGCCGATCGTCATCGCCAGGGCATAGGCGGCCAAAGTCGATGCCAGCAGCAACGTCCCGAGCCCGTCGAAACCGCCGCCCCGCGGCGCCGGCCGATCTTCCGGCAAGACGCGATGGGCGAGGACGAACGTCACAATGCCCAGCGGCACGTTGGCAAGAAAGATGGCGGGCCAACCGAAGCCGGCGATCAGAACGCCGCCCAATGAAGGACCGAACGCTGTGCCAACGGCCGACATCGTACCGAGCAACCCCATGGCGCTGCCTGTCCTGTCTTTCGGAACGGTCTCCCCCACGAAGGCCATGGTGAGCGCCATCATGATGGCCGCGCCCACGCCCTGCATCGCCCGGGCCGCGACCAGCAACCACAGCGACGGCGCGGCACCGCACGCAGCCGACGACAAAGTGAACAGCGAAATCCCGACCAGCAGAAGACGCCGACGGCCGGCCATGTCGCCAAGCCGGCCGACGCTGACAATCAACGTGGTAATGGCGAGCAGATAGGCCAGGACGATCCACTGCACCGCCTGGAAAGGTGCGCCGAAGGCCTGGGCAAAATTCGGCAGGGCGACATTGGCGCTGCTGGTGCCGAGAGATGGCAGCAACATGGAGAGCGACAGGCTGACCAACGTCCACAGCATGGGCCGCGCCGGCGTGACCGTGGCGGCCGATGCTCCATCCTGCTCGGCAATGATTGTCTTCATGGCGAAATCCGTCTGTTTGCGGCCCTCGAACGGCCACCGCAGACCTAGCGCCATTTCTGATATGGCGGAACGTGCATCATTCACACTGTATTCGTGCATTTGACGCCTCATATGGCCGACCTATGATGGTCACATGCCGATGCCCGACCTCAATCTGCTGGCTACCCTCGACGTGCTGCTCGCCGAGCGCAGCGTGGCACGCGCCGCCAAACGCCTGCGCTTGAGCCCTTCGGCCATGAGCCGAGCACTGGCGCGCTTGCGCGCGACGACCGGCGACCCGCTCCTGGTGCGTGCCGGCCGCGGGCTCGTTCCAACGCCGCGTGCGCTGGGCATGCGCGATCGCGTTGCCGGGCTGGTACAGGATGGTCAGGCCGTTCTTCGTCCGGTCGAGGCACTCGACCTCAGGAAACTCGCCGGCATCTTCACGATCCGCGCCACTGATGGTTTTGCCGAATATGTAGGGCCGGCCCTCATCGCGCGTATCGAGAAGGAAGCGCCCGGCGTAAGGCTGCGTTTCATGCAGAAGCCGGACAAAGACAGCGCCCCTCTGCGCGAAGGGGTGGTCGATCTGGAAATCGGCGTCATCGACCCGACGACCGGCCCGGAAATACGAACGCAGGCCTTGTCGCGGGACCGCTTTATCGGCGTCGTGCGCAAGGGCCATGCGCTGGCCCGTGGCAAGATCACACCCGAGCGTTTCGCGGCCGGCCGGCACATTGTCGTATCGCGGCGCGGGCTGGATCACGGACCGATCGACGAGGCTTTAGAGGCGCACGGCCTCGAGCGGCAGGTCGTGACGATCGTTGGCGCCTTTTCGACAGCGCTTGCGCTCGCGCGGGAGACCGACCTGATTGCCAGCGTTCCCGAACAATACACATCGCACCTGCGCACCGGCATGTTCGGCTTTTCGCTGCCCATCCCGACCGATGAGATTACAGTCTCGATGTTATGGCACCCGCGTCTGGACGCGGACCCCGCCCAGCGCTGGTTGCGGACCCGGGTGAGAGAAGTCTTCCTTGCATCGCGGACGGCGCGCGCCGGCAAGGCACGCCGTACAAAACGGAAGGTCTAAGCCACCTTCGGCAAAGCCCGCGCCAGCGCCGCCAAAAAATGCATGCGCTCGTCGGCGAGCTGCATGCCGCGCGGTTCGAGCACGTGGCGAGCCAGGAAGAAACCGGTCAGCTTGAAACCGTCGTCGAGATCGCTGCCGTTGGGACTCACGCGCGCGTCAATCAGGAACGGCGGCAGCTTGAACATGCGGTCGGCATAAGGCGCGCCGGCCTCGCGCGACACGGCGCGGCCGGACTTCGGCGACACGTAGATCAGGTCTTCGGTAACGCCGGTGGCGGCGCATTCTTCCAGATCGAGGCCGAAGCCAAGTTCGGACAACAATTGCATTTCGAAGCGCGCCACCTGCGGCGCCGCCCAGCCGGCGTCTTCGAGATGATCGAGGATCATCTCGAATTCGTTGAACAGACCTTCGTGCGGATCGCGCTCCGGCAGCAGCCGCATCAAGGCAGCGAGATGCGACACGCCGTAGATCGCGTGCGGCGAGCCGAAATAATCCGAGGCGCGCTGCTTTAAAGGCTCGACGGTGAAATTGCCGAGATGGTCTTCGAGTCGCGCCCGCCAATTCGCGGACACGCTATTGCCCGGCTGCAGCACCGGTTTCATGCGCGAGCCGGAGCCGCCGCGGACCATGCCGAGATGGCGGCCATGCCCGCGCGTCATCAGCTCGAGGATGGCGGATGCCTCCCCGTGCCGACGCACGCCAATCACGATGCCTTCATCGGTCCATTGCATTTAGCTTGTCATTCCGGGGCGCGAACGAAGCGAACGAGCCCGGATTCCATACTCCCGGAATCGGAGAAAATCACGGCGCGTTGGGGATATGGTCCCCGCTTTCGCGGGACGACCCGTCACTCCCGCGGAAACTCCAGCCCCATGGCGCGGTAGCGTTCCGGGTCGTCGCCCCAGCCCTCGCGGACCTTGACGAACAGGAACAGGTGCACCTTGGCATCGGCGATCTCGGCGATCTCCTTGCGCGCCGCCTCGCCGATGGCCTTCAGCGTCTGGCCGCCCTTGCCAATGACGATCTTGCGCTGGCTTTCGCGCTCGACATAGATCGTCTGCTCGATGCGAACGTCGCCGCCGCGCAACTCCTTCCACTGCTCGGTCTCGACCGTCGAGTGGTACGGCAGTTCCTGGTGCAGGCGCTCGAACAGCTTTTCGCGCGTGATCTCAGCCGCCAGTTGCCGCAGCGGCGCATCGGCGATCTGGTCCTCCGGATAAAGCCACGGCCCCGCCGGCATGCGCCCGGCAAGCCAGGTCTTCAGGTCGACGACGCCATCACTCTTCAGCGCCGAGACCATGAAGGTCGCCTCGAATTTGGCCTTCTCGTTGGCGTTCTTTGCCAGCCCCAACAGACTGTCGCGCGGTACCACGTCGATCTTGTTGAGGATCAGGATCTTCGGCCCTTTCACCTCCTTGAGCTGATCGAGGATCGCTTCGTTATCCTCGTCGAGCCCCTTGCGCGCATCGATCAGCACCGCGGTGAGATCGGCCTCGTGCGCGCCGCTCCACGCCGTCGTCACCATGGCGCGGTCGAGGCGGCGCTTCGGCGCGAAAATGCCCGGCGTATCGACGAAGATAATCTGCGACTTGTCGTGAATGGTGATGCCGCGGATCAGCGCCCGCGTCGTCTGCACCTTGTGCGAGACGATCGTCACCTTGGAGCCGACCAGTGCATTGAGCAGCGTCGATTTGCCGGCGTTCGGCGCGCCGATCAGCGCGACGAAGCCGCAGCGCGTGCTCTCTTGTTCGGTCATGAAACCTTGTCCAGCTTGACGCCGACGCTGGTCAGCATCGCCGCCGCCGCGGCCTGTTCGGCGGCGCGTTTGGAAGCACCGAGCCCCTCGGCGGGCGGCCGGTCGGGCAGACTGACCGCGACCTTGAATTCGGGATCGTGATGCGGCCCGGTGCGGCCGATCTCCTTGTAGGCCGGCGTCGGCAGGCCGCGCGCCTGCGCCCATTCCTGCAGCATGGTCTTGGCGTCGCGCAGCGGCTTCACGGATTTCAGCATCCGTTCCTGCCAGAATTTCGCGATCAGCGCCTCGGCGGCGGCATAGCCGCCGTCGACGAACACGGCGCCGACCAGCCCCTCGCAGGCGTCGGCCAGGATCGTGGCGCGCAGACGGCCGCCGGCATGGGCCTCTGAATTGCCGAGCCGCAAGGCCGGCCCGAGATCCATCTCCTTGGCCACCGCGGCGCAGGTCTCCTTGCGCACCAGGTCGGCGAGCCGCTTCGACAGTTCGCCCTCATTGGCCTTCGGGAAGGTGCGATACAGCATGTCGGAGATCACCAGCCCGAGCACGTGATCGCCGAGAAATTCGAGCCGCTGATAACTGGAGACGCGGTTCTGCGGCCCGCCCGAGAGCGCCGAAATGTGCGTCAGCGCGCGGTCGAGCAGCGTCTTGTCGGCGAAGGTGTGACCGATCCTCTGCTCGAGCGCCGAGTAATCTTTGACCTTGCGGCTCATCTGACAATCGTAAACAGCCGGTTCCAGCGAACCGCGACCGGCCAGCGCCAGAACTGCCAAGCGTGTTCGCCTTCATAGACCGAGAAGAAGATAAGCTGTGCCTTGCCGACGATGTTCTCGAGCGGCACGTAACCGACGCCCTGCCGGTCTTCCGGCACGCGGCTGTCGGTCGAGTTGTCGCGGTTGTCGCCCATCATGAAATAATGGCCGGGCGGCACGGTGTAGACGTCGGTGTTATCGAGGAAACCGTTATCGACCAGATCGAGCGTGTAATAGGACACGCCGTTCGGCAGCGTCTCCTTCCAGCGCTTGACCGGCTTGTCGTGGCCGTACTCCTCGGTCTCGATGAAATCGGGCGCGCGCTCGCGCTTGACCGTTACGCCGTTGATCGAGACCTGGCCGCCGGTCACCTGGATCTTGTCGCCCGGCAGGCCGATGACGCGCTTGATGTAATCGGTCGAGGGATCGCGCGGCAGTCGGAAAACGACGACATCACCGCGCTGCGGCAGCAAGCCGCCGGGAATGCGTCCGGAGAAGATCGGCGGCGACAACGGCAAGGAGTACTGGCTGTAGCCGTAGGAATATTTCGAGACGAACAGGTAATCGCCGATGAGCAGCGTTTCCTTCATCGAACCCGACGGGATGTTGAAGGGCTGGAACAGGAAGGTGCGGATGACGAGCGCGATGATCAGCGCGTGGATGATGACGCGGATCGTTTCGCCGACGCCGCCTTCCTTCCTTTTGGTGTCGGATGTCACGCTCATTGCGCCTTTCGTCCTGGATGAAACTCGTGTCAGCGCCCCGGCGATCTTGTAGCGGCACAGCGTAACCGGCGCAACGAAGATCGCCGCGAGATGGGTATAACCCCTTGGTGTGCTTTGACTTATCGCGCTCAGCGCGCATCCCCGGCGGTGACCACCGGAACCGCATGGATGATGACGATGGCCTGCGCCAAGGGCCCCTCGTCGGTCATCGACAGGTCGATCCGGGCCTCATGGCCGGCAGGCAGCATCGACTGCAGTCTGACCTGCGCACCGCCCGTCAGCCGCAGGGTCGGCTTGCCGCCCGGCAGGTTGACCACACCCATGTCGCGCCAGAACACGCCGTGGCTGAGCCCCGTGCCGAGCGCCTTGGCGCAGGCCTCCTTGGCGGCGAACCGTTTGGCGTAGGTCTCGGCGCGGTTCTTGCGGCGATCGGCCTTGGCGCGCTCGGTCGGCGTGAAGACGCGGCCGAGAAAGCGCTCGCCGTGGCGCTCGATGGTCTTGGCGATGCGGCGCGCATCGCACAGGTCGGAGCCGAGACCGATGATCATGGGGCGGTGTCCATGCGGCGTCAGGCGCGCGCCCGGGCCCGGCCACGGTCCATGGCGGCCCGCATGAAGGTCACGGTCTCGGCCAGCCCCTCGAACACCGACTCGCCGATCAGGAAATGGCCGATATTGAGCTCGACGACCTGCGGCAGCGCGGCGATCTCCTCCGCGGTCGCATAATCGAGCCCATGACCGGCATGGACCTCGAGCCCGAGACTGGCGGCCAATTCGGCACCGGCGACGATCAACCGCCACTCGGCTTCGGCCTTGTTCGTGTTGCGCTCGGCCAAGGCATCGCACCAGGCGCCAGTGTGAATTTCGATCACCGGCGCGCCGAGCGCGGCCGCCGCCTCGATCTGCTTCGGCTGGGCGCCGATGAACAACGACACGCGGATGCCGGCATGCTTGAGCGTGTGAATGACCGGCTTCAATGTCGCCTGCTGGCCAGCGACGTCGAGACCGCCTTCGGTGGTGCGCTCCTCACGCTTCTCCGGCACCAGGCAGCAGGCGTGCGGCTGGGTCTTGAGCGCGATGGCGACCATCTCCTCGGTCGCCGCCATTTCGAAATTGAGCGGCTTGTCGATTTCGGCCTTCAGCCGCGCCATGTCGTCGTCGCGGATATGGCGACGATCCTCGCGCAAATGCGCGGTAATGCCGTCGCAGCCTGCGGCGATGGCGAGCCTGGCGGCGCGCACCGGATCGGGGTGGCTGCCGCCGCGCGCATTGCGGATGGTGGCGACGTGATCGACGTTGACGCCGAGGCGTAAGGTTTTAGCCATTGACCCGCTCCGCCTTGGCGACCATCGGCTTGACGCGCAACTGCGCCAGAATGTCGTTGAGGTGCTTGAGATCATACACCTCGAGGTCGATCATCACATCGGTAAAGTCGGGCGCCCGGCGCGTCATGGCGATATTGTCGATATTGCCGTCGTGCTCGGCGATCACCTGCGCGATCTGCGCCAGCGAGCCGGGCTCATTGGCCGACTGAACTGTGATGCGCGCCGGATAGCGGCGCGGCACCGCCTCCTCCGAATCCCAGCGGACATCGAGCCAGCGCTCCGGCTTGTCCTCGAACTCGGCGAGCAGCGGCGACTGGATCGGATAGATTGTGATGCCCTCGCCCGGCGACAGAATGCCGACGATGCGGTCACCGGGCACGGCGCCGCCTTCCGGCGCGAAACGCACCGGCAGATCGCCGTTGATGCCGCGGATCGGGATGGCGGGACCGGTCGCGTCCGGCACCTTGAACTTGACGGATTTGAACTTGCGCAAACCAAACCAGCCGCTGCTGCTTTCAGCCTTGGGCCGCGCCGCATTCGCCGCCGCGCGCTCCTCCTTGTAATCGGGATACATGGCGCGGGCGACGTCGGAGGCCTTCAATTCGCTGCGGCCGACCGCGGCCATCACGTCTTCCAGCGAGGCGCGCGCCAAGCGCGGCAGCGCGCCGGTGAGTTTCTCGTCGGAATAGGCGATCTTGGCGCGCTGGAACAGACGCTCGACAATGCGGCGCCCCAGCCCGGCATATTGCTCGCGCACGGCAACACGGGTGGCGCGCCGGATCGCCGCGCGCGCCTTGCCGGTGGTGACGATCGCTTCCCACGCCGACGGCGGCGACAGTTGCGCCTTGGAGGTCAGCACCTCGACTTCGTCGCCGTTCATCAGTTCGGATGTCAGCGGCGCGATCTTGCCGTTGATTTTGCAGCCCACCGCGGTGTTGCCGACGTCGGTATGCACCGCATAGGCGAAGTCGATCGGCGTCGCGTTGCGCGGCAGCGCGATCAGCTTGCCCTTCGGCGTGAAGCAGAACACCTGATCGTGGAACAGCTCCAGTTTGGTGTGTTCGAGGAATTCTTCCGGGTTCGAGGCTTCGGCCAAAGCCTCGATGGTGCGGCGGAGCCAGGCATAGGCGCTCGACTCGCGCGACAGCAGTTCGGTCGGCGTGCCGACGCCGTCCTTGTACAACGCATGCGCGGCGATACCGAATTCGGCGATCTGGTGCATCTCGAGCGAGCGAATCTGCAGTTCGACGCGCTGGTTGCGCGGACCGATCACGGTGGTGTGGATAGAACGGTAGTCGTTCGCCTTCGGCGTCGAAATGTAATCCTTGAACCGTGTCGGCACCATCGGCCACGTCGTATGCACGATGCCGAGCGCCTGATAGCAATCCGCAGTGGTGTTGACGATGACGCGGAAGCCGAAGATATCCGACAGCTGCTCGAAGCCGACGCCCTTACGCTCCATCTTGCGCCAGACCGAATAAGCGCGCTTGCGCCGGCCCGAAACGGCCGCCGTGATGCCGCGATCGGCGAGCTTCTTGGTGAGCTGCTGTTCGATCTCGGCGATCAGATGCGCATTGCGCTCGGCCAGTGCGTCGAGTCGCGCGGTGACCACCTCATAGGCTTCCGGATAGAGTTCGCGGAACGCGAGGTCGTCGAGTTCCTCGCGCATCTCCTGCATGCCCATGCGGCCTGCGAGCGGCGCATAGATTTCCAGCGTCTCCTCCGCCGTGCGCCGGCGCGAGGCGAGCGGCATGTAGGCGAGCGTGCGCATGTTGTGCAGGCGGTCGGCGAGCTTGACCAAGAGCACACGCACATCGTCGACGATGGCCAAGAGAAGCTTGCGCAGGTTCTCGGCTTGCTTCGCCTCCTTGGTGACGAGGTCGAGCTTCTTCAGTTTGGTGAGGCCCTCGACCAGCGCGCCGATGTCCTTGCCGAACAACTGATCGATCTCGGCGCGTGTCGCCGCGGTGTCCTCGATGGTGTCGTGCAGCAGCGCGGCGGCGATGGTGGCGTCGTCGAGCTTGAGGTCGGTAAGGATCGCCGCGACCTCGATCGGATGCGAGAAGTACGGGTCGCCCGAGGCGCGGCGCTGATCGCCATGCGCCTTCATGGCATAGACGTAAGCGCGGTTGAGCAGCGCCTCGTTGGTGTTCGGGTTATAGGCGCGGACCCGCTCGATCAGGTCGTATTGCCGCATCATCGGCGGCTTACGGGCCGCAGTTGCCTTTTCTGCGGCCGGCGCCGCCGCTGCGGCAGGCGTCGGCGGCTGCAGCGGCGCCCGGGTCGGAGCCTGCTTTTGCATGCGCGGAAGGTCGGGGCGCGTGCGCATCGTCACAGAAAGCCTCTACGCCGCCGCGGGCACCGCCAATGCCCCCGGCGGGCCTGGCGCATGTTGCCGACGGGCGGCCGCCTGAATTCAAAAAAGATCACGCTCGATCAATAGCCTAAACGGGGACGGCGATTCGCCGGAACGCCGTCCCGCGTCAGCATGTCATAGATATCACGTTAATCTTGTGGCCTCGCAAGGGCGGCGGCGGTTTGCTTAACGAAATCCGTGCGCTTGCCCGGCGATTGCGGGCAGCACTAGGCGCCAACGCAAAAGGCCCGGCGCGAGCCGGGCCTTTACGTCAATTTTATGCGAATGCGAGGCTCACTCGCCCTCGTCTTCCGGAACCTCTTCCGGCGGCGCCAGGCCCTCGAGGCCCTTGAGCAGCTCTTCCTCGGTCATGCGATCCGGCACGACGACATCGGCATCGTCAGCATCAACGCCGCTAGCGCCGATCAGCGGCGCTTCGGGCTCCGGCTCGTCGACCTCGACATACTTCTGCAGGGAGTGGATCAGGTCTTCCTTCAGATCGCCCGGCGAAACGGTGGTTTCCGCGATCTCGCGCAACGAAACCACGGGGTTCTTATCGTTGTCGCGATCGACGGTAATCTGCGACCCCGAGGAAATCATGCGGGCGCGGTGGCTCGCCAAAAGCACGAGGTCGAAACGGTTTTCTACCTTGTCGATGCAGTCTTCTACGGTGACACGGGCCATCGGCTCGTCACTCCTCAAAGTGGTACCATTTCGTGAGTTGACCGCTACGTATCCCCTATGACCGCGGTTTTCAACCCTTTTTTGTCTTGGTTTGGCCGCATCTTCCTGTTAGCCAGCAGCCCTTGCGACCGCAAAACAGGCCGGCCGGACGGGATTATCGGCAAAGGCTTCGATTGCGCGGGGTGCCAACTGAATTGTCATACAAGGTGCCGCTGAGACCCAGACCAGCCCTCGTCCACTGCGTAGCCGGCGCAATGTCGCGCCCGCGCGAGGCTGACGCCGCATCCGGCCCGATATACATCGCCTCTCGTTCAAGAGCACAGGAATGACCATGCCCGGCGAAAAGATCGCTTTGTTCATTGACGGCGCCAATTTGTACGCCACCGCCAAGTCGCTCGGATTCGATATCGATTACAAAAAGCTGCTCAAGGAATTTCAGGGGCGCGGCAATCTGCTGCGCGCGTTCTATTACACCGCGGTGATCGAGGATCAGGAGTATTCCTCGATCCGTCCGCTGATCGACTGGCTCGATTACAATGGCTATGCGGTCGTCACCAAGGCGACCAAGGAATTCGTCGACCAGACCGGCCGCCGCAAGGTCAAGGGCAACATGGACATCGAACTCGCGGTCGACGCCATGGAGATCGCCAGCCACATCGACCACATGGTGCTGTTCTCCGGCGACGGCGACTTCACCCGCCTGGTCGAGGCCGTGCAGCGCAAGGGCGTGCGCGTCACCGTGATCTCCACCGTGACGACCCAGCCGCCGATGGTCGCCGACGAACTGCGCCGCCAGGCTGATGTCTTCACCGACATCGTGACCTTGCAGAGCAAGATCGGCCGCGACCCGTCGGAACGGCCAATGCGGCCGCGCGACGACGCCGGCCACGGTGCCGGTCATGGCGGCCATACGCCGCAGTTCCTGCAGCGCGCGCCGGGCGCCGCGCAGCGGACGCCGGCCAATGCCGCCGCGATGGACGACGACGAGAACTACGAATAATCCTCGTCCATGGCCAAAAACGACGGCAAGCCGGGGCGCGATTGTCCGCGCTGTCCGCGGCTGGTGCATTTCCGTGAAACCTGGCGCGCCAAGCAACCGGACTGGTTCAACGCGCCAGTGCCCTCCTTCGGCGCGGCCGACGCGCGGCTGTTGATCGTCGGCCTCGCGCCCGGCCTGCAAGGCGCCAACCGCACCGGGCGGCCGTTCACCGGCGATTATGCCGGCGTCCTGCTCTACGACACGCTCGGCCGCTACGGATTCGCCAAGGGCACCTTCGATGCCCGCATCGATGACGGCCTCACCCTCACCGACTGCCGCATCACCAACGCCGTGCGCTGCGTGCCGCCGGAGAACAAGCCGACGCCGGCCGAGATCAACACCTGCCGCGATTTCCTGAAAGACACCTTCGCCGAGATGCCGAAGCTGCGCGCCATCGTCGCACTCGGCGCCATTGCCCACGCCAGCGTGCTCACCGCCTTCGCGGCCAAGAAATCGGCGCACCCGTTCAAGCACGGCGCGCATTATCAGATCAGCGAATACAGGCTGTTCTCAAGCTATCACTGCTCGCGCTACAACACCAACACCGGCGTTCTGACGCCCGAGATGTTCCGCAAGGTGTTTAAAGAGGTGCGCGGCTATCTCGACGACGCGGCCTGAACGGCGACCCGCCGCCAACGATGGCTCTCCATAAATGATGCCGATGACCGCCGGCCGGACACGGGCCTGACGCAATGCGCGCGTCTTGTTGGGTCATACGGAGGCGGCGACCGTGGTCGCTGCCAACGCCATCCGCCACGCTGGCGACGGCCACGATTAACCCAGGGAGCGACACGATGAACCCCAACAAACACCTTCTCATGGCGGGCCTGACCGTGCTGATCGGCACGGCAGCATCGCCGGTGACGGCACAAACCGCGAGCGCGCCCTTGAAAGACGCGCAAGGCAAGGAGGTCGGATCGGCGAACCTGATGCAGACGCCGCGCGGCGTGCTGATCAACGTCGCCGTCAAGGGCCTGCCGCCCGGCGAGCACGCCTTTCATGTCCACGCCGTCGGCAAGTGCGAGCCGCCTTTCACTTCCGCTGGCGGTCACTTCAATCCCGACAACAAAAAGCACGGCCTGATGGCCAATGACGGCGCTCATGCCGGTGACATGCCGAACCTGCACATCCCGCAGAGCGGCGACCTCAGCGTCGAGGTGCTCAATGCCGCGGTGACGCTGGAGAAAGGCAAGCCGAACTCGCTGCTCGACGCCGACGGCTCGGCGCTCGTCATTCATGCCGGCTCGGACGATTACAAGACCGATCCGACCGGCGAAGCCGGCGGTCGCATCGCCTGCGGGGTCATTCAGTAGCCGAACGTCATGGCGCGGTGCCGAGCTTGCGGCCAACGCGGGCCGCGACCTCGCGCCGCGCCTCGTTCAACGCGGCCAGTTTGGCGTTGAGCGCGGTGAGCGTCTCCGGCTTGGCCGTTTTCGGCGAGCCACTGTCGAAGGGCGGCGCCGGGTCGTACTCGATCTGCAACTGGATTTCACGTGCCAGCGCCTCGCCTTCCAGAATGGCCGCCAAGGACAGCGCGAAATCGATGCCCGAGGTGACGCCGGCGCCGGTGACGATGTTGCCATCGACCACGACCTTTTCGCCAACCGGGATGGCGCCGAGCGCTTTCAGGTGCTCGAGCGCGGCCCAGTGACAGGTCGCGCGCTTGCTCTTCAGCAGCCCCGCCGCGCCGAGCACCAGCGATCCGGTGCACACCGACGTGACGTATTTGGCCGCCGCCGCCTGCCGGCGCAGGAACCCGAGCGCCGCCTCGTCCTCCATCAGATCCTGCTGGCCCGGCCCGCCCGGCACCATGACGATATCGAGTGGCGGACAGGTGTCATAGGTCGTGGTCGGCACGATCTGCATGCCGCGATCCGTGGTCACCGGCTCAAGCGTCTTTGCGATGAGTTCGACCTTGGTGTCCGGCAGCCGCGCCAGCACTTCGTATGGCCCGGTCATGTCGAGCTGCGTCAGCCGTGGAAAGATCAGCATGCCGATACGGCGGGTCATTGAAAGGTCCTCGTTGGCGCGTTGCCCTTTCTTACCAGAGGCGTCGTTTTACGTCGTCGGCAGCATTGATGACATGTTTTGATGGACCTAACATTCGCGGATGATGCCACCGCCTCTTCCCTCCGCCGATAACATCGCCAAAGCCGCACGCCTCATCGATCCGGTCTTCACCGGCTCGCCGCTGATGACGCACCACTCCGCCGACGACGCGCTCGGCCTGTGCCTCTTCGCCAAGGTCGAGACCCTCAACCCGATCCGTTCGTTCAAAGGGCGTGGCGCCGACTACTGGATGGCGAGGCAACCGGCTTCCAGCGGCGCGGTTGTCGCGGCGTCGGCCGGCAATTTCGGCCAGGGTCTCGCCTATGCTGGCGTCAAGCGAGGCCGCCCGGTCGTCATCTTCGCCGCCAAAAATGCGAACCGACGCAAGATCGACGCCATGCGGCGGCTGGGCGCCACGGTAATTTTGGAAGGCAACGACTTCGACGGCGCCAAAGCCGCGGCGCGCGCTTACGCCGCCACGCAGGACCTACCATTCGTCGAAGACGGCGCGGGCCCTGAGATCGCCGAAGGCGCGGGCACCATCGCCCTGGAAATGACCGAGACACTCAATCAGCGAGGTATTGCACTAGATGCCGCCCTCGTCCCGCTCGGCAATGGCGCCCTGCTGACCGGCATGGGCGCCTGGCTGAAGGCCGCCGCTCCCGCCTGCCGCGTTATCGGCGTTGTCGCGGCCGCGGCGCCGGCGATGAAGTTGTCCTTCGACCATGCGCGGCTGGAAACGACGGCGACGGCGGCCACCATCGCCGACGGCATCGCCGTGCGCGAGCCGGTGCCTTACGCGCTCGACTGCATGCGCCAGGTCGTCGACGAGGTTTTGGCGGTCGACGATCCAAGCCTCGAGGCGGCGATGACCTTCTGCCGCGACCACTATGGCCTGATCGTCGAACCGGCCGGTGCCGCTGGCATCGCCGCGCTGCTTGAGCGGGGCAAATTGCTTGCGGGCCGGACGGTCGGCACCGTGCTGTGCGGCAGCAATGTCGCGAGCGCCTGAAGCGCCGCTTCAACCCTTGTCGCGCATGAGCCGGCCCTTCTCGCGGCTCCACGAGCGCTCTTTCAGCGTCTCGCGCTTGTCGTGCAGCTTCTTGCCCTTGGCCAGCGCGATCTCGATCTTGGCGCGGCCACGCTCGTTGAAATAGACCTTGAGGGGCACGATGGTCATGCCTTCGCGTTCCACCGCGCCGGCGAGCTTGTTGATCTGGCGCTGATGCAGCAGCAGCTTGCGCGGCCGCTTCGGCGCGTGGTTCTCGCGATGCGCCTGGACGTATTCCGGGATGTTGGAGTTGATCAGCCAGATCTCGCCGTCCTTGGCATCGGCATAGGACTCCGCGATCGTCGCCTTGCCGCCGCGCAGCGACTTCACCTCGCTGCCGGTCAGCACGATGCCGGCCTCGAAGGTCTCGCCGATCAGGTAATTGAACCGCGCCTTGCGGTTTTCCGCGGCCGTCTTGTAACGGCGCTCGTCTTTGCCAGCCATGAAACCCATATAGGGACGAAACGGCGCGCCGACGAGGCAAAACCCCTCACGCGGCGCGCCTGTTAAAGTAAGACTTTAAAATCAGAAAATCAAAACAAGCTATTGTTTTTACTTGATTCTCTGATCTATCCGAACCTCAGTTGATGAGCCCCGCATGGACCATGGCGGCGCGGATCACCGCGCCGGTCGGCGGCGTCACCGGCATCAAAGGCAGCCGCACCTCTTCCTCGATACGGCCGAGCAGTTTGAGGCCATGCTTCGCGCCGGCCAGCCCCGGCTCCTTGAAGACGGCATCGTGCAGCGGCACCAGGCGATCCTGAATCTTGAGCGCCCCTGCATAGTCGCCCTTGAACACCGCCGTCATCAGGTCGGCGCAGGGCTTCGGCGCCACGTTGGCGACCACCGAGATGCAGCCGTGACCGCCGGCCGCCATGTAAGCGAGCGCGGTCATGTCCTCGCCCGACAGCTGGATGAAGTCCGGTCCCAACGCGTGGCGCTGCTGCGAGACGCGCGCGAGATTGGCTGTGGCGTCCTTCACGCCTGCGATGTTCTTCAATTCGTAGAGCCGCGCCATCGTATCGATCGACATGTCCACCACCGAGCGCGGCGGAATGTTGTAGATGATGATCGGAATGCCGATGGCGTCGTTCACCGCCTTGAAGTGTTGATACATGCCCTCTTGCGTCGGCTTGTTGTAATAGGGCGTCACCACCAGCACCGCATCGGCGCCGGCCTTTTCGGCATGGCGGGCCAGCTCGATCGCCTCCTTGGTCGAGTTCGACCCGGCGCCGGCGATCACCGGCACGCGGCCCTTGGCCTGGTCGATGCAGATCTCGACCACCTTGTGGTGTTCTTCATGACTGAGGGTCGGGCTTTCGCCCGTGGTGCCGACCGGCACCAGCCCGCTGGTCCCCTCGGCGATCTGCCAGTCGATCAGGTCGCGGAACGCCTTCTCATCGACCGCGCCGTTTTTGAACGGCGTCACGAGCGCTGTCATGGAGCCTCGGAAGCTCGTCGTCGACCCGTTCTTGGCGGTCATGGTTCTTCTCCTAACCCGGCTGCGCGGTATTCGCACCGCCATTGATATCGGGTCGGTATGCCCGAAGAAAGCCCCCGGACGGCCCATTTTACGGCGGCCCGCCAAGCTTTTGCCGCCGTTCCCGACTAACCGTGTTTCGAGGTTCGGGGCCGGGGGTATCCCTTCCGGTGCCATTTTGCCCTATGGGGAGATAGTCAGGGCCCGTAGTGAGTCGGGCGCCTCAGGCACACGCCAACCGCGCCCGGTCGGGCCCAGAGGCAACGGTTTGCACGACGTATCGAAGCAGTTGCATGCGGGTTTCTGGATCGCGCTGATCGCCATTGGCGGCCTGGCGAGCTCCGTCATGGCCGGCCCGACGGCGGCCGCAGCGACTGCGAAGAAACCGCAAGCCAAAGCGCAAGCAAAATCCCACGCCAAATCGCCTTCCGCGGCCCGGGCAAAGTCTCACAAGCCGAAGCATCTGGAACCGCGGCAGGTGGTCTCGGTTCCGATGCCACCGGCTCGTCCGAGGCTGCTTGCGGCTGCCGCGGCGCCGGCGGTCCATGCTCCGCTTCAACTCGTCGCCCCGGCGGCGGCCAAGCCGGCGCCCGAGGGGTCCAACGCCTTTGCCCAGGCCGGCGCCGGATTGCGCGGCGCCATGTTCGCCGGCCGGGCCACCCTTAAGCCGCTCGCCCGCCCGGTGGCGGGCCCCTTCGCCATCGCAGCGACTTCGGTGACGTCCGATGCCGACATTGCCGCGCTACGCCGCGTCAGCGAGGCCGCGCGCAAGGGCAATGACGGCGAGGCCGATGCCGCCGAGCGGACGATCGCCGACCCGGTGGCGCGCAAGCTCGCCGAATACATGATCCTGCGCAGCTACAACACCAAACCCAGCTTCGAGCGTTATGCCAACTTCATCACGCAGAATCCCGACTGGCCGCATGTTCCGTTGTTCCGCCGCCGCGCCGAGAACGCGCTGTGGAACGATAACGTCAGCGACGCCCAGGTGCTGGCGTTCTATGCGCATCAGCAGCCGACCATGGCCAAGGGCCGCTATGCGCTGGCGCGTGCCCTGCTCGCGCGCGGCGAACGCGATCGTGCCGAAGCGCTGGTTCGCTATGCGTGGCGCAATCAGGATTGCAGCGCCGATGTCGAAAAGCGTGTCCTCGAGATGTTCCCGGGCATGCTGACGCGCGAGGACCACAAGGTCCGCATGGATGACCGGCTCTATAACGACGACACCGAAGGCGGCCTGCGCGCCGCCGAGCGGGTCGGCGGGGCCGATCTCGCCATCGCCAAAGCCTGGATCGCCGTCATCAAGCGCGCCGGCAATGCCAAGGCGCTGCTCGATGCGGTGCCGTCGTCGGCGCACCGCGACGCGGGCTATATCTTTGCCCGCGTCCAGTGGCTGCGCAAACACGGCAAGCCGGAAGAAGCCGGCCGCCTGATCCTGTCGGCACCCAAGGACGCTGCCGCCCTGATCGACGTCAACGAGTGGTGGCAGGAACGCCGCATCCTGGTCCGCGACCTGCTCGACAGCAAGGATGCGCAAACCGCCTATCGCGTCGCCCGCGATGCGGCGACGCCGACCCAGGGCAATTACCGCGTCGACAAGCATTTCACCGCCGGCTGGATCGCGCTGCGCTTCCTGCACGATCCCAAAACCGCGGCGGCCCACTTCGCCCAGATCAATCAGGGCACCGACAACCCGCACGCTCTGTCGCGCGGCGGCTACTGGCAGGGCCGCGCCGCCGAGGCGATGGGCCATGAAGCGCAAGCGCGCAAGTTCTATGCCGAGGCGGCCCAGTTTAGCGCCACCTATTACGGTCAGCTTGCCCGCGCCCGTCTGCGGCTGCCCGACATCGGCCTCATCGGTCCACCGCATTTCACGCCGCAGGAACGCAATGTGCTGGCCAATACCGAGGTCGTGCGCGCCGTCGAACTGCTCTACACGCTCGATGAACGCGACATGATCGCCTCGATCTACGCGGAACTCGGCGAGAGCAGCACCGACGTCGCCGGCATGGCGATGCTCGGCGAAGTCGCGGCCAAGCACAAGGATCCGCGCGCCATGGTGCTGATCGGCAAAGGCGGCCTCGGCCGCGGCCTGCCGCTCGACTACTACGCGTTCCCCACGCTCGGCCTGCCCGCCTACCAGCCGATCACCACGCCGGTCGAACAGGCGCTGGTCTATTCGATCGCGCGGCAGGAGAGCCATTTCAATCAGAAGGTAGTTTCGCCAGCCAAAGCCATGGGCTTCATGCAGGTGACGCCGGTCGCGGCACAAGACACCGCCAAGCGCTTCAAGGCGCCCTTCAACAAAGCCCGTCTGCTCTCCGATCCGGTCTACAACATGCAGATGGGCGCCGCGGAATTGTCGATGCTGTTGGCGACCTATGACGGGTCCTATCTGATGACCTTTGCCGGATATAACGCCGGACGCGGCCGCGTGCGGCAGTGGGTCGCCGCCTATGGCGATCCGCGCGATCCCAATGTCGACCCGGTCGACTGGTGCGAGCGCATACCGCTGTCCGAGACGCGCAATTACGTGCAGCGGATCATGGAAAACATGCAGGTCTATCGCGCGCGGTTCGGCGGCGGCAACAAGCTCGTCATCGAAGCGGACCTGCGGCGCGGCGCCCCGCGTTAGTTACACAGCCAGCGTATCCGGCTAGTGTCGCGGCCATGACCAGCACCGCGATTTCCCGTTTCATCACCGCTGCCGACGGTCTGAAGTTGCATGTGCGCGACTATGGCGGGCCGGATAAGACCACCCTCCCCGTTGTCTGTCTGCCCGGCCTGACCCGGACGGCCGAAGACTTTGACACGCTCGCTGCGGCGCTAACCGCCGAGGGCCGCCGCGTCGTCGCCGTCGACTATCGCGGCCGCGGTCGCTCCGACTACGATCCCGATCCGACGAAATATTCGCTGCCGGTCGAACTCGGCGACGTCGTCACCATCATCACCGCCCTGTCATGCGAGCCGGCGGTGTATGTCGGCACCTCGCGCGGCGGCATTCTGACCATGCTGCTGGCGACCGTGCGGCCCGCGGCAATCGCCGGCGCCGTACTTAACGATATCGGCCCGGTGCTAGAGCCCGAAGGCCTCGCGCGCATCAAGGGCTATGTCGGCAAGCTGCCGCAGCCGAAGGATTACGACGACGCGGCCGCCATCCTGGCGCGCCTGTTCGGCTCGCAATTTCCGAGGCTAACAATGGACGATTGGGGCAGAAGCGCACGCCGCGGTTTCAAGGATGCAGGCGGTGTCCTGGTGCCCACCTACGACGCGGCATTGATGCGGACGCTGGCTGAGGTCGATGTGTCGAAGCCGATCCCGGATCTGTGGCCGCAATTCGAGGCGCTGGCGCAGGTGCCTGTGATGGTGGTGCGCGGCGAACTGTCCGACCTGTTGTCAGCGGCGACGGTCGCGGAGATGGGCCGGCGGCACCCTGGTTTCGAGAGCGTGACGGTGCCCGCCCAGGGCCACGCGCCACTGCTTGCCGAAGACGATGTCATCGCCCGCATCGCGGCCTTTGTGCAAAGCTGCGACGAACGGCACAACGCGAAGTCCGCCTAGCAAACTGCATCCGGCAAAAAAGAAACCCCCGGCGATTGCTCGCCGGGGGTTCTTAACATCAACCCGTGATCGTTGGATCAGGGATAGAAGTTGCGCTGGGCGCGGACGATGCCCGACCACCAGCTGTTGT
>JAFECJ010000026.1 GCA_018242205.1 Pseudomonadota bacterium | reverse complement strand
GTGGAAGATAAGCCTAGAGCGACGAGAGTGTCAATAGTCCTAGGAATATTATTTTAGTCGGCGGCGCCCCTCGCCTCACGCGCGCTCGAGGAAAGCCAAAGCCGCATTGCCGGCCTGCCCATGCGGCACGACCAGGCCGCCGGACGCGAGCGGCGTGTAAGGCACGCCCTCCCCGTCCAGCACCGCGCGCGGCGTCTCCAGCGATTTCACGGCAATACCGAGCGCGACCATGCGGTCGGAGCCGTCGGCGCTCTCCGGCGCGGCGCCGTTGTAGCGCTCGGCAATGGCGGCCGGCGTCAGGATCAACAGCGTGAATGTCGGCGCCTTGAAGGCGACGCCGCCGGCGACCGGCGACATCAGGTCCTTGCCGAACATCGACTCGTACAAGGTCGCGGTGCGCGCCGGCTCACGCGCCGCGATGGTGAATTCGGCAACGCCGAGCGCGCCGTTGCGATGCACCTGCCACTCCGGCCGCCACACCAGCTCCGGCGTGTGATGATGACAGAAGAAGCTGCGGCCGTTCGGCACCGTGCCGGCCGGGAACCGCACAATGCTAAAGCGCGCATCCCGTGTCGTGCCATCCGGCAGCGCCACCGGGCGCTCGAACGCCAGCGGCTCCAGCGCCGGCAGGTCGCGGGCGCGCAACGTGTCGTAGACCAGAGCCGGATCGTCGGCGCGAAACGCCAGCCCGGTAAGCCCGAGCGGATGCGTCATCAAATCGGCGCGCTTGCCCTCGTTGCCGGGCATGAAACCGAGCAGTTCGAGATAGTCGCTGCCGAACACCGCGAGGTGGTTGCTGGAACCCAGCGAGTGATGGCCGCGCTCGGTCAACTGGAAGCCAAGCCGTGTAAAATGCGTTACGGCGTCGTCGAGCTGCCCCCGGACATTGATCACGGCGTGATCGAGGGCAAGCGAGAGGCGCAGGGCGGTATCGGTCATGGCGCGCACATCTACACCGGCCGCGCCGCCGCGTGAAGCACCCGGCGGGCGCATGCGTTCGCGCCGGCCGTGCCGCCCAGGCGGATGCTTATTGGCCCGGCGTATAGACGATGTCGATCAGCGCCTTCATCTGATCGGCCGTCAACGGCTTCTCGATGAATTTCGCGGTGACCGCCTGGCCCATGACCGTCTCGAAATGGCTGGGCGGGCCGAACGCGAGCGTCTCGCGCTTGTAAAAGGTCATGCCCTTGCGGGCGCTCGCGAGGTCGATCTTGTTCAGTGCGGCGTAGGCCTGCAGCGATTGTTCGGGATTGGCGTAGGCCCAATCGATACAGCCATCGAGCACCTTCAGGAATTTCGCGGCAACGTCGCGCTTATCCTTGAGGAACTGCTCGCCGGCGATCGTGACGCGCTGCGTCAGATCGCGTTGCGATTTAACCTCGTCGCCGGCAAACAGCACGCGCACCTCGCCCTTCTCGACCTGCGCCAGGATATAGGGCGGGAACGAATAGCCGACGTCGACCTGCTTGGTCATCGTCTGGGTGAAGGTCGCGTCGAGACCACCGGTGGCGACCATCTTAAAATCGAGGTTGCGGTCCTGCTTCAACGACTGCAGCAGAGCATCGCTGGCGCCGCCCGGCCGCGGATAGGCGACCGACTTGCCCTTCAGGTCGGCGATCGACTTGATCGGGCTGTTGACCGGCACATAGAAGTAAGTGTCGTTCTGTCCCTTGAACTCGGCGGAGATGATCTTGGTTTTCGAGCCGCCGACGAAGCCGGCGATCGCCGCGTTGACGCCGACCGAATAGGCGATATCCGCGCTGCCGGCGACTACCGCCTGGATCAACTCGGAGCCGCCGCGCGTCGTGATGATATCGACGTCGAGCCCCGCTTTGGCGAACTCGCCGCGATCCTTGCAGAAGGTCGGCTGCGAGGTATCCCACAGGCCGAGGAAGGCGGTGGCCACCCTCACCTTCTGCGTTTGCGCGAAGGCCTGTTGACTGAAGACGACGGCGGAGGCAATGGCAGCCAAGAGCAGAACGTTGCGTTCACGCATGATGCTTCCCCATTTTTTCGGTGCAGCGGTTTACAGGCAACTCTCCGGCAAGACGGTTATCGCAGTTCGAGGGGGCGCCGATCAGATCTTCGCCATTTTCGGCACGGTCCCGAGATTGAACAGTTTGATGGCATTGCCGCCGAGAATGGCGCGCTTGGCGCTCTCGCTGAGAAACGGCAGGTCGTAGATCACGCTCGGCAGGTCGAAATCCCAATGCGGGTAGTCCGACGAATACATCAATTGCGTCTCCGCATTGATCATCCTGAACGTCGTCTCGAGGATGCGCAGATCGTCGGGCTTTTCCATCGGCTGCGAGCTGAAATACATGTCGCGGATGTAATCGCCCGGCAATTTCTTCAGGGCCGGCGCTTCGGACGTGCGCATCTTGTATTCGTTGTCGAGGCGCTGGATCATGAACGGCACCCAGGCAAGACCGCTCTCGATCCACATCACCTTCAGCTTCGGAAATCGCTCCGGCAGTCCGTTCATGATCCAGTTGACCATGTGGACCATGTTGTAAAAGACGAAACCGATCGAGTGCACCGAGATGAAGCGGTTCATCGTCGAGAACGACACGTCGCCCCAGTTGTAGTTACCGTGAAAGCCGATCGGCAGCCCGCGCTCCTCGAGCATGGCGTAGATCCGCGCATAAGCGTTGTCGTGCACGGGCTTCATGCGCGCCGAGGTCACGAGAAAGCCAATGACGCCCTTCTTGTCGCCGAACTCCTCGATGGTGCGGACGCACGCCTCCGGATCGTTGAAAGGCAGATAAAGCATCGAGCGGAACCGCGGCTCGACCGCCAGAAGCCGCTCGACCAGCCATTTGTTGTAGGCCTGCGCCAGCTCCACTTCGACCTGCACCTGCGGATGGAAGCCGAGATCCAGCATCATCGTCGGAAACAGGATCGTCAGATCGATCCCCATCGCGTCCATCCAGCGCTTGGTGAGCGCGATATCGCGATGCTCCTTGCCGTCGGTCTCCTCGAAACCACGCAGCGGATAGCGCGTCACGCGCCCGCCCATGTCCTGATAGGCAATGCCGGAGGGCAGAATGCCGAGGCCCTTGGAGCCGTTGGCGTTCTTGGCGCCGACCTGGGAGGCGCTGAGCGCGAGCTGCTTGAGGACCGGATCGTTGATGTACTCGATGATCTCGGCGGCGGACACCGCGTCGGTCTCGTAGTGATGCGAATCGACATCGACGATCGGGAAGTCGGCGTAGCGGCGCGCCACCGCCTGCTGACGGGCATGCCGCAGCAACTCGGCGGTGCGGAAACTCTCGATGGTCTGCGTGCGACCGCCGCTCAGGCTCATTTCCATCGTCTGCTCCGCTTGCCCCTCATTGCGTCCTCGTCCGCCTCACATCCGCTCGCGTCCGTGCTCGGCCCTGATTCCGGAAAACGTCTGCCAGGTCGCGAACTCGAACAGGTGAACCTCGGCGGCGCGCAGCATCGCCGTGGCGGCGAACATCACGTCGGTAGCGGTGACGCGGCTCGGCGCCGGAAAGGCATCGAGCCGGCGCTCCATCGCCCGCGCCGAATAGCGCCGCACGGCGGCGGCGAGAACCCTTTGCAAGTCCTGATCGCTCAGCGCGGTTTCATCGTCATTGTCGAGAACATCGATTGCGGCGTCGATCGCGGCATTGGCCATGACGGTGCCCCCTATATCTCGACGTAGATATCGTCGCCGCGCGTCACGACCTTGTATGACCTGAGCTTGCGCTTGCGATCGCCGACGAATTCGCCGGTGCGGATGTCGTATTCGTAGCCGTGCCAGGGGCAGACGAAGTTGACGTTCGTCTGCGAAAAGGTCTGGCGGCAGTACTTGCGGTCGGCGGAGACGACGTCTTCGACCTGATGCATGATGAGGCCCTCGCAGGCCGGACCGCCCTGGTGCAGGCAGATGTTGCTGTAGGCGTAGAACTCGCCGCTCCAGCGGAAAACCCCGACCTCCACCGAACCGCTGCTGACGATCTTGCGATCGCCGTCGCCGAACTCGGCGAGCGTTCCGACATGGACTTCAGCCATGGCGCGTCTCCTCGAAGGCCAGAGAGTTCACCGCGAGATAGTATCTAACACTCACTTATTTTATATAGCTTTGTCTACTACCTTTTCTATATGAGATGTTTGCCATCACCAGCCTTGCGGCGCCCGGGGAGGTACCGGTATGCGAGGCGGCGGCCGAAGGCGCGCCGCGACGGCTTGCGGGCGGCCGATTCAGTTCGAGTGAAACGCGGAGGACCAAGCGGCGCCGAGCCGGCCGCGCGCCGCGGATACCGTCAGGCCAGGAGGGCGGCTGGAGCGGGTGAAGGGAATCGAACCCTCGTATTCAGCTTGGAAGGCTGCTGCTCTACCATTGAGCTACACCCGCAACTCACTGACGCAGCGTCATAATCCGCTGCGCCAGGATGCCGGCGGGTTTGCCGCCGGCCGGCCGTGAGCCGCCCCCGACTGCTACCGGAGGCCAGGGATCAAGGCAAGTCCGCAACATTGGGTGCAGCGTTGGGCGCAGCGCCGGGCACAGCGTCAGGCGTACTCGGCCCGCACCAGCGCCGCGCCCTCGACCATGGCCTTGAGCTTGCCGAAGGCGACCTCGCGCGGCAGATACTTCATGCCACAGTCCGGCGCCGGGATCAGCCGATCCGGGCTGACATGCTTGAGACCGAGGCGGATGCGCTCGGCGACGCGCTGCGGCGTCTCGACGACCAGATCGGATAAGTCGAGCACGCCGAGCATGATCTTTTTCGGCGCCAGATCGGCGAGCACGCCGAGATCGATCTTCGGCTGCGCACTTTCGATCGAGATCATCGTTGCCGTGGTGTCGGCGAGCTCGGCGAGAAAGGAATAGCCGGTCGGCTTGGTTTCGCCGGGCACCACCGCGGCATAGCCGAAGCACAGATGTACCGCGGTCGGCACCTTGAGGCCCTCGAGCGCGCGGTTGATCGCCTTGACGGCATAGCGCCGCGCGCTGTCCGGATCGTTGCGCACCCAGGGTTCGTCGAGCTGGATGACGTCGGCCCCGGCCCGCACCAGATCGTGCGCCTCTTCGTTGACCGCCGCCGCCATGTCCATGGCCAGCGCTTCGGCGTCCTTGTAGTGCTCGTCCTTGGCCTGCTGGCTCATGGTGAAAGGACCAGGCAGCGTGATCTTGGCCGTGCGATCGGTGTTGGCGCGCAGAAATTGCATATCGCGCACCTCGACGGGGCCGTTGCGCCGCACCTTGCCGACGATGCGGGGCACGGGCGTCTGCTGCCCGGAGCGCGCCTTGACGAAGCCGGGGTTCTCGATATCGACGCCGTCGAGCGCGGTGGCGAAGCGGTTGGAATAGCTCTCGCGCCGCATCTCGCCGTCGGTGATGACGTCGATGCCGGCGCGCTCCATGGCGCGGATGGCGACGATGGTGGCGTCGTCCTGCGCCTGCTCCAGCCATTCGTTGGTGACGCGCCACATCTCCTTCATGCGCACGCGCGGCACCACCTTCGACAGCATCTTGCGGTCAACCAGCCAGTCAGGCTGCGGATAGCTGCCGACGACGGTGGTGGGAAACAGTTTCTCGGCCATGACGACTCCAGGACTTGCAGTGCTTAAAGATTAGGCGGCGGCCGGCGCCGGCATTCGCGCGGCGCGGACATCTTCCGACGAGGCGACGCGGCGGCCGGCGGTCTGCCACGCCATGGTGCGGCGCTCGATGGCGCGGACGGCGAGATCGAAGGCGATCGACAACAGCAGCACGACGATGATGGCGGCGAAGACGCGCGGGCTGTCGAGAATGGTACGGTTGATAGTGACGAGGTAACCGATGCCGCTGGCCGAGGTCAGCATTTCCGAGACGACGACGCCAATGATGGTCAGCGCGCCGCCGAGCCTTAAGCCGGCGAGCACGGTCGGGATCGCCGCAGGAATGATGACGCGGGTGATGAGCTGCGGCAGGCTCGCGCCCATGCTGCGCGCCGCCAGCAGATACTGCTCGTCGATGGTGCGGATGCCCGCGGCGGTGGACAGCATCACCGGGAAGAAACCATACACGCCGGCGAAGGCGATCTTCGATTCCGAACCGATGCCGAACCAGGCGGTGAAGATCGGATAGAGGATCACGATCGGGATGGCATAGAGGCTCGACACCACCGGCAGCATCAGGTTGCGGACGACGGCGACGCCGCCGACAACGGCACCGAGCGCAATCCCCGCACCACAGGCGATCAGCATGGCGAAGAAGACCTCGTACAAGGTCACCATGAGGCCACCAAAATAGATCAGGCGGTCGCTCCACAGCACGGCCAAGGTCTTGGTCAGCGGCGGCACGAACAATTCCGGCAGGATGCCCAAACGCGGCACCGCTTCCCACAGCACCAGGACGGCAAGGCCGATGAGACGACGAACGGTTCGCGGCGACGGACGGGTCATGGCGCCCTACTCCTTGGCGCGGATCTGCTGCCAGATGCGCTCGCGCAACTGGCCGAACTTGTCGGTCGCCATCATCTGATAGGTGCGCGGCCGCGGCAGATCGACAGCGACGCGGTCGATGATGCGGCCGGGCCGCGCCGACATCACCAGCACCTCGTCGGCAAGATAAACCGCCTCGGTCAGGCTGTGGGTGATGAACACCACCGTCTTGTTGGTCTCGTCCCAGATGCGCAGCAGTTCGTGCCCCATGGTCATGCGCGTCTGCTCGTCGAGCGCGGCGAAGGGCTCGTCCATCAGCAACACCGGCGGACCCTGCACCAGGCCGCGGGCGATCGAGACGCGCTGCTTCATGCCGCCGGACAGTTCATGAGGATAGCGGCCGCCGAAGCTGCCGAGCCCGACCAGCTTGAGCATCGCCTGAGCGCGCTCGCGACGTTCGCTACGCGGCGCGCCCTTGAGCGCCAGCGGGAATTCGACATTGTCGAGCGCGGTCAGCCAGGGATAGAGGCTCGCCTCCTGGAAGACGACGCCGACGCGCTGCGGATCGGGCGACGGGATCGGCCGACCGTCGCACAGGATGGTGCCGGAGGTCGGCGTGCGCAGCCCGGCGAGCATCATCAGCAGCGAGGTCTTGCCGCAGCCCGACGGGCCGACGATGACGGTGAAGCGGCCGGCCGGCACGGTCATGTCGATATCGGTCAGCGCCGGCACCGCGCCGTCGCGGCCGTGGTAGATGTGGCTGACGCCGGTCACCTCGACCGCGTTGGCTCGCGTCGTTTCCGGCTGCGGCTTCAGCTTCGCCATCGGCTGCATCGGACCTCCAGGGAGCGCACCAGTTCGTTGAAGGCCATCGCCGCCAGCGCCAGCACGATGACGCCGGCGAACAACTGCGGCAGCATGAAATTCTCGCCCCAGTTGGCGATCATGTGGCCGACGCCAGTGCGCGAGGCGTACATCTCCGCGATCATGACGCCGGTGAAATTGAAGATCATCGAGATGCGCACGGCCTCAAGCAGGATCGGCATCATGCTCGGCACATAGACGCGGCGCAAGATTTGCGCCCGCGTCGCACCGTAGGACTGCGCCACCAGGAGGTATTCGGCCTTCACCGACTCGACGGCGGCGCTGGCGCTCATGATGACGATGAACACCGTGGAGAACGTGGCGTAGGCCACCTTCTGGCCGAAGCCGATGCCGAAGGCGAGGATGAACATCGGCAGGAAAATCGATTTCGGGATGCTGAAGACGTAGAACAGCATCGGCCGGAATACGGCGCCGAGATAGGCGTTCTCGGCGAGCAGCACGCCGAGTGCGGCGCCGAGGGGCACGGCGATGAGGAAGGCAACCACGACCTCGGCCGCCGTCACGGCGATGGCTTCGCGGAAGTCGCCGCGCGCCAGGATGTCGCCGAGCGTCGAGACCACCTGCGACAAGGGCGGCAACAGCATCGGATTGACGATCCCGGCGCGCGGGAACAGCTCCCACGCGCCGAGGAAGACGACGAGCATCGCGAGCCGGGCCAGGAGTGTCGCCGTCCTGCTCATGACGAAGTCCCGACGCTACTTGGTCGGCACCGCCTTGAACTTCTCGGTATAGATCTCGTCGATCGGCGCCAGATCCTTCATGCCGACCAGCTTGGCCATATCGAGGCCGCGCTGTACCCACTCCTTCTTCATCGCGCCGTCCGAGGACAGCTTGAGAATGTTGCCCTCGAGTTCCGCCGCGGCGATCTGCGGCGAGACCTCGTCGACTTCGGCGATCAGCTTGACGGCGCCGGCCTTGTCGGACTTCAGCACGGCCATGGCGCCGAACAGCGCGTTGACCGCCTTCTGCACCATCGCCGGCTTTTCCTTGATCACCTTGTCGGAGGCGATCCACACGCCGCTGAGATGCTCCGGCATCGCCTTGCCGTAATCGATCAGGGCGCGGCCGGTCTTCTCCTGCAACACTTTGAAGCTGAGCGGCGAATAGAGCACGATGGCATCGACGTTGCCGGACAGCATGTTTGGCACCAGGCCGCCGCCGCCGAGCGGCACCGCGGTGAACTTGATCTTCTTGTCGGCCATGGTCCAGCGCGCGATGATGTCGCTCGCCGAACCCGCCGAGGTGATGCCGACCTTCTTGCCGTCGAGATCCTTGACGTCCTTGATCGGCGAATCCGGCTTCACCATCAGGTACCAGCCGGTGTAGCCCATGCCGGCGCCGGCGACGGCCTGCGTGTGCACGCCCTTCTTGATGCCGGCGGCGACGATCGCGGTCGAACCGACGGTGAGGTCGGCGGCGCCGGCGGCGACCGCCTCGAAGGCTTCGGCGCCGCCGCGGTAGACGGTCAGCTCGGCCTTGATGCCTTCCTTCTCGAAGAGCTTATAGCGCAGCGCCGCTTCCGAGATGATGGTCGGGTAATAGGTCTTGGTCGGCAGCGCGATGCGGACCGTGTCCTGCGCCGCCGCCGGCAGCGCGTTCGAGAGCACAATGGCCAGGCCACCGAGCACCGCGGTGGCTACGCCGATCGCCAGCCGGCCGCGCGTCGTCGTTGACATCATGACGTTTCCTCCTCGCCCAATTGCTGTGCACAATGCGCTGTGCCCAATTGATGAACGCAAGCGCCTTGCGCCGCGAAGCGCCCGCTTCATGCACGAGCAGGCTGTCTCGCAGAGATGCGAACCATGGCAGTTGTAGGAGTGTATTACAAGACGATGGGACGGCCCAACGCATGGCGTCACGCCATGGGAAACGGCCCACTCACCTGCGTCAGAGTGACGCGAAGTCTGCGTCAGGCTTTTTCGGTCGCTTCGGCCTTCAGCTTCTGCAGCGCCTGGAGCGGCAGCGGATCGAGCCCGGCGCCGCCTTTGTCGAGATGGGCGAAGATCGTGCTGCGCATGCGCGGATCCCAGAACTTGCGGATATGGGTGGCGACGCCGTCGACATCACCGCCCTCGCGCTGCGAGGCGAAGAACCTGCCGATCTGATTGGCCATATAGACGAGCTTGTCGGCTCCCTTACCCTGCGACGACATGAAGACTCCGTTCTTCCTTGATGCGCTGCGGGTGCGTGAACACCTCGAACCCGTCGGACCGCGCCACCGCGACCAATGTCATCCCGGCGGTCTCGGCCGCCCGCACCGCCAATGCCGTCGGCGCCGACACGGCAACCAAAATCGGAATGCCGACGGTCGCCGCCTTCTGGATCATCTCGATCGACAGCCGGCTGGTGACCAAAGCGAAGCCGCTCTGCCGCGAGATGTCGGCGCGCAGCAGCGCGCCGCATAGTTTGTCGAGCGCGTTATGGCGGCCGACATCCTCGCGCATGATCAGGCTATCGTCGGCGGGGCGATAAAAGGCGGCGCCGTGCACGGCGCGCGTCTGCTCATTGATGACCTGCAGATCGGGCAGCGCCGCCAGCGCCCGCATGATGTCGCGCGGCGCGACCGCGACATGGTCGGCGAGCGGCGGCAGCGGACGCAAGGCTTCGGTCAGCGATTCAATGCCGCACAGGCCGCAGCCGGTCGGACCGGCGAGATAGCGCCGCCGCGCGGCGAAGGCTTCGGCGCGTTCGTCGGCGAGCCGCATGCGCAGCTCGATGCCGCCGTCGAGTTCGAGCACCTCGAGGGATTCGATTTCGTCCGGCGACGCGACGATGCCTTCGGTCACCGTGAAACCGACGGCGAAGTCCTCGAAATCCTGCGGGCTCGCCATCATCACGGCATAGGACGTGCCGTTATAGGTGAAGGCGACGGCCATCTCTTCCGCGATCGCGCGCTCGCCCGGCGTGAAGCGTCCGCCCCGCCAGGCCAAGCGCTCGACGATACGGACCGGACCGGTCACGGCCTACTCCGCGGCTTCCGCCGGAACGATGCGCCGCGTCTCCTTGGAGAAGCGATCGTACTCTTCCTGCCACGGCGTCGGTCCGTTCGACGGCGACACCTGCACCGCCGTGACCTTGTATTCGGGGCAGTTGGTGGCCCAGTCGGAGAAGTCCGTGGTGATGACGTTGGCCTGCGTGTCCGGGTGATGGAACGTGGTGTAGACCACGCCCGGCGCCACCTTATCGGTGATCACCGCGCGCAAGGTCGTCTCGCCGGCGCGGCTCGCCAGCTTCACCCAGTCACCGTCCTTGACGCCGCGCTGCTCGGCATCGTGCGGATGGATTTCCAGCACGTCCTCGGCATGCCACAGCGAATTGTCGGTGCGGCGCGTCTGGGCGCCGACATTGTACTGCGACAGGATGCGGCCGGTGGTCAGCAGCAGCGGGAAGCGCGGGCCGGTCTTCTCGTCGGTCGCCACATATTCGGTGACGATGAACTTGCCCTTGCCGCGGACGAAGCCGTTGACGTGCATGATCGGCGAACCTTCCGGCGCCTTGTCGTTGCACGGCCACTGCACCGAGCCGCGCTCCTCCAGCATCTTGAAGGAGACGTTGGCGAAGCCGGGCGTCAGACGCGCGATCTCGTCCATGATCTGCGAGGGATGGTCGTAGTGCATCGGATAGCCGAGCGCGTTCGAGAGCAGGCAGGTGATCTCCCAGTCCTCGTAGCCGTTCTTCGGCGACATCACCTTGCGTACGAGCTGGATGCGGCGCTCGGCATTGGTGAAGGTGCCGTTCTTTTCGAGGAAGGTCGAACCCGGCAGGAAGACGTGGGCGAACCGCGCGGTCTCGTTGAGGAACAGGTCCTGCACCACGACGCATTCCATGGCCTCGAGGCCGGCCGACACGTGATGGGTGTCGGGATCGGACTGCAGGATGTCCTCGCCCTGGATGTAGATGCCCTTGAACGTGCCGTCGACGGCGGCATCGAGCATGTTCGGGATGCGCAGGCCCGGCTCCTTCTCCAGCGTCACGCCCCAGTCCTTTTCGAACAGCGCGCGCGGTTCGTCGAGCGAGATGTGGCGGTAGCCGGACAGTTCGTGCGGGAACGAACCCATGTCGCACGAGCCCTGCACGTTGTTCTGGCCGCGCAGCGGGTTCACGCCGACGCCCTTGCGGCCGATATTGCCGGTCGCCATGGCGAGGTTGGCGATGCCCATGACGGTGGTCGAGCCTTGGCTGTGCTCGGTCACGCCGAGGCCGTAATAGATGGCGCCGTTGCCGCCGGTGGCATAGAGCCTCGCCGCGCCGCGGATGGTCTCCGCCGGCACGCCGGACAATTTGGCGACCGTCTCCGGCGAGTTCTGCGGCAGCGAGACGAAATCGGCCCAGTGCTGGAACTCGTCCCAGTCGCAGCGCTCGCGGATGAACTTCTCGTCGTACAGCTTCTCGGTGACGATGACATGCGCCAGCGCCGTGACGATAGCGACGTTGGTGCCCGGCAGCAGCGCCAGATGATAATCGGCCTGGATGTGCGCCGACTGCACCATCTCGGTGCGGCGCGGGTCGATGACGATCAGCTTGGCGCCCTGGCGCAGCCGCTTCTTCATGCGTGAGGCGAACACCGGATGCGCCGCCGCCGGATTGGCGCCGATGACGACCATAACGTCGGAATCTTCGACCGAGTCGAAGTTCTGCGTGCCGGCCGAGGTGCCGTAGGTCTGGCCGAGGCCGTAGCCGGTCGGCGAATGGCAGACACGGGCGCAGGTGTCGACATTGTTGTTGCCGAAGGCGGCGCGGATCAACTTCTGCACCAGGAAGGTTTCTTCGTTGGTGCAGCGCGACGAGGTGATGCCGCCGACGGAATCCTTGCCGTATTTCTTCTGGATGCGCTTGAACTCGGAGGCGGTGTAGGAAATCGCCTCGTCCCAGCTCACTTCCTTCCACGGTTCGTGAATGGAAGAACGGATCATCGGCTTGAGGATGCGTTCCTTGTGGGTGGCATAGCCCCAGGCGAAACGGCCCTTGACGCAGGAGTGACCGCGATTGGCCTCACCGTCCTTCCACGGCACCATGCGCACCAATTCTTCGCCGCGCATCTCGGCCTTGAACGAGCAGCCGACGCCGCAATAGGCGCAGGTCGTGACGACCGAATGCTCGGGCTTGCCGATCTCGATCACCTTCTTCTCGTTCAGCGTCGCGGTCGGGCAGGCCTGCACACAGGCGCCGCAGGATACGCATTCGGACCCGAGGAAGCTCTCTTCCATGCCGGCGGCGACGCGGCTGCCGAAGCCGCGGCCGGCGATGGTCAGCGCGAAGGTGCCCTGCACTTCCTCGCAGGCGCGGACGCAGCGCGAGCAGACGATGCACTTCGACGGTTCGTAGGTGAAATACGGGTTCGACTCGTCCTTGGGCAGCCAGTTCGGGTTGAGGCCCTCAGCGGTCTTGGCGAAGACGTGGTTCTCGCCTTCATAGCCGTAACGCACGTCACGCAAGCCGACCTGGCCGGCCATGTCCTGCAATTCGCAATCGCCATTCGCCGAACAGGTCAGGCAATCGAGCGGATGGTCGGAGATGTAGAGCTCCATAACGCCCTTGCGGATGGTCTTGAGGCGCTCGGTCTGCGTCTTGACGACGATGCCCGGCGCGACCGGCGTGGTGCAGGACGCCGGCGTGCCGGCGCGGCCTTCGATTTCGACGAGGCAAAGGCGGCAGGAGCCGAAGGCATCGACCATGTCGGTCGCGCACAATTTCGGGATCTGCGTGCCCATGTCCATGGCGGCGCGCATGATCGAGGTGCCCTCCGGCACGGTGACCTCGACGCCGTCGATGGTCAGCGTCACCATCTTCTCGGACTTGGATTTCGGCGTGCCGTAATCGATTTCGTGGACGAGAGACATGACCGGTCTCCTTATTCAGCGGCTTCGAGGCGCGGGGCGCCGCCGAAGTCTTCGGGGAAATGGGTGAGCGCGCTCATCACCGGATACGGCGTGAAGCCGCCCAGCGCGCAGAGCGAGCCGAATTTCATGGTGTTGCAGAGGTCCGTGAGCACGGCGAGATTCTTGTCGCGCTCGATACCCTTCATGATGCGATCGACGGTTTCGACGCCGCGCGTCGAGCCGATTCGGCACGGCGTGCACTTGCCGCAGGATTCGATGGCGCAGAACTCCATGGCGAAGCGCGCCTGCTTCGCCATGTCGACGGTGTCGTCGAACACGACGATGCCGCCATGGCCGATCAGGCCATCCTTGGCGGCAAAGGCTTCGTAATCGAACGGCGTATCGAACAGCGCGCGCGGGAAATAGGCCCCGAGCGGGCCGCCGACCTGCACGGCCTTGACCGGGCGGCCGGTGAAGCAGCCGCCGCCGATGTCGTCGACCAGTTCGCCGAGCGTGATGCCGAAGGCGGTTTCGAACAGGCCGCCGTAATTGAGATTGCCGGCGAGCTGGATCGGCATCGTGCCGCGCGAGCGGCCCATGCCGAAGTTCTTATAAAACTCGGCGCCCTTGTCCATGATGATCGGCACGGTGGCGAGCGACAGCACGTTGTTGATGACGGTCGGCTTGCCGAACAGGCCCTTGTGCGCCGGCAGCGGCGGTTTCGCCCGCACCTGCCCGCGCTTGCCTTCGAGACTGTCGAGCAGCGCCGTTTCCTCGCCGCAGACATAAGCGCCGGCGCCGACGCGCACTTCGAGATCGAAGACGTAAGCCGAACCGCACACCTTGTCGCCGAGCACGCCGCCCTGACGCGCTGCGCGGATCGCGTCGTTCATGACGTCGATGGCGTGCGGATATTCGGAGCGGATGTAGATGTAGCCCTTGGTGGCACCGACGGCGATACCGGCAATGGTCATGCCCTCGATGAGCACGAAGGGATCGCCTTCCATGATCATGCGGTCGGCGAAAGTGCCGCTATCGCCCTCGTCTGCGTTGCAGACGATATATTTCTGCTCGGCCTTGGTGTCGGCGACGGTCTTCCACTTGATACCGGTCGGGAAGCCGGCGCCGCCGCGGCCGCGCAGGCCGGACTGCGTGACTTCGGCGACGATGTTGGCGGGCTTGGCCAGCGCCTTGTTGAGGCCGCGGTAGCCGCCATGGGCGCAGTAATCTTCGAGCGAACGCGGATCGACGATGCCGCAGCGGGCAAAGGTCAGCCGCGTCTGCTTCTTCATGAACGGATGGTCTTCCGGCTTGCCGACGCGCAATTTGTGCTCGCCGCCAGTCGTCAGCATCGCCTCGAACACGCTCTCGGCGTCGGCGGCCTCTACCGGACCGTAGGCGATGCGGCCCTCGCCGGTTTCGACTTCGAGCATCGGCTCGAGCCAGTGCATGCCGCGCGAACCGTTGCGGATCACCTGCACGGCGACGTTCTTCTTCGCCGCCAGATCGCGAATGGTCTTGGCGATGTCGTCGGCGCCGCAGGCGACCGCCGCGGCATCACCGGGAACGTAAACTCTCAAGGAACCGGTTGGCGCGCTCATCGCGAGGTCTCCGCGATCAGGGCTTCGAGCTTCTTGGCGTCGAGCCGGCCGACAATGCGGCCGTCGATCATCGCCGAGGGCGATACAGAACAAAGACCGAGGCAGTACACCGGTTCCAGGGTGACGCGGCCGTCGGCGGAAGTTTCACCGAGTTTGACGCCGAGCTTGCTCTCGGCCTGCGCGGCCAGCGCGTCGCTGCCGCAGGCCTGGCAGGCTTCGGCCTGACAGAGCTTGAGGACGTGGCGCCCGGCCGGCGCGTGGCGGTAGTCGTGATAGAAGGTGACGACGCCGTGCACTTCGGCGCGGGATATATTGAGCGCCTCAGCCACCAGGGGCTCGGCCGGCTCGGGGATGTAGCCGAAAGCCTCCTGCAGGCTGTGCAGGATCGGCAGCAGCGGTCCTTCGGTATTTTTGTGACGACCGATGATCTCCGCCGCCAGATTTGCGTCCCACCCGGATGTTGTTTTCATGCCTTCGAACCGCTTGTGCTGCGTTTCGACGCATTAGAATCCTTTCAAATTGCCGATCAAGAAGCCAGTTTCGATGGTTTGATTGACAATTCCTATCAAAAATTCATTTCCCGATAACATTTCGCAATAGCAAAATCCTATCGGTTGGCAATTTCGACGCGATTCGGCCCGCTTTTGTGCGATGATCCTGAAAGACGGTCAGAAAAACGGCGATTGTGGCTGGGTGACCCCTGATGAGGCGAAGCGTCTCAGGCAGGCGGAACGGCCGGCGGACGACCGCCCCTATTAAGAAGTGTGCCGCTCGGGCGCGAGGCCCAGAGGCTGCAATCGAGAGCACCGAAGGTCCGGTTGCTTTCCCCGTGAAATCGTCATGCGCTCCCCACATAGCGGTCCGGCGTGGCCGGCCCGCATCAGGTCCGTCTTCATCCGACTAGAGTGACGATAGCGCCCCACCCGCCCGGGATTCGCCGGAGCGATCAATACGAGGTGGCGCACCAACAGAGGAAACCAAGGAGAATGACGGTATGTGGAAGGGACTACTGCTCGCGGGCGTGGTTGGCATGACGGGATTTGCCGGACCCCTCAGCGCGGCCGAGCCGATCTCGCTGCGCGACATGGGCTCGTTTCACGTCGGCGGCCGGGTGGTGACCATTTCGGGCAAACCGGTAAAGGAAGTGACCTTCACCAAAGGCGGCGTGCCGGCCAAGATCGATCCGAACGGCACCTATCTGGTCGAGCAGATGTACGTGCAGTACTTCCTGCCGTCGAAGGAGACCGGTGTCTATCCGCTGCTGATGTGGCACGGCGGCGGACTGACCGGCGTGACCTACGAGACGACGCCGGACGGACGCGAAGGCTGGCTCAACTTTTTCCTGCGCAAGGGCTGGGCCGTCTACAATTCCGATGCCGTAGAGCGCGGCCGTTCGGGCTTTGCGCCGCCCGATGTGTTCGCAGGCGAGCCGGTGTTTCTGACAACCGCCAACCCGTACGAGCGCTTCCGTATCGGCCAAGGCGCCGGCTCCTACAACGCCGACCCGTCCAAACGCAAACTTCTGCCAGGCAACCAGTTTCCAGTCGAAGCCTACGAGCAATTCGTCAAGCAGAACGTGCCGCGCTGGACCACGACGGACGACGCGATCCTCGCCGCCTACATCGCCGAGATCGACAAGGTCTGTCCCTGCGTCATCCTGTTTCACAGCCAGGCCGGAACGTTCGGCTTCAAGGCGGCACAGGCACGGCCCGACAAGGTCAAGGCGCTGATCGCCATCGAACCGGCCGGCGTCGGCGATCCGGCCAAAGTCGAACTGCTCAAGAACATTCCGACGCTCGTGGTCTACGGCGATTACATCGACCAGGATTCACGCTGGCCGAAGATCCGCGAGAAAGGCGTTTCGTTTGCCGACGCCATGAAGAAAGCCGGCGGCACCGTCGACGTCGTCGATTTGCCCAAGGTCGGCATCAAGGGCAATTCGCACATGATGATGATGGACAAGAACAATCTGCAGGTCGCCGACCTGATCCACACCTGGATGAACGACAAGGGGCTGGCGAAGAAGCCCTGAGCACGAAAAGCGCCGGGCGCCTGTGTCAGGTCGCCCGGTGCACTCGCTCTGCGTTTCGCATTACCTGTCGGGAACGATCACGCAGACGCGGCGGCGAGTCCGCCACCGAGGAACAACTGGGCGATGCGGGGATCGTTGAGGATGTTGGCCGCGGTGTCCTCGATGCGGGTCTGGCCCTGCTCCAGCACCAGGCCGTAATCCGACATCTGCAGCGCCTGCTTGGCGTTCTGCTCGATGAGCAGGATGGTGACACCTTTGTCGCGCAGGTCTTTGAGAATGCCGAACACCTCCTGCACCATGAGCGGCGACAGGCCGATCGACGGCTCGTCGATCAGGATCAGCTTCGGATCGAGCAGCAGCCCGCGCGCCACCTCGAGCAGCTTCTGCTGACCGCCCGACAGAGTGGACGCCTGCGTATTGGCCTTCTCGCGCAGCATCGGGAAGCGCTGCATGATGCGTTCCATGCGCTCGCCGAGGCCCGACTGATCCGGCAGCGCGACGCCGCCGAGCTCGAGGTTATGGCGCACGCTGAGTTCGGGGAAGATATTGCGGCCCTGCGGGATGTAGGCCACGCCGGCGTCGAGAATCTGGCGCGGCTGAAAATTCGTCGTGGCGCGACCATCGAACGTGATCGAGCCGGTGCGCACCGGCAGCAAGCCGTAGATCGCCTTGAACAAGGTCGATTTGCCGGCGCCATTCGGTCCGATCACGGTGGTGATCGCGGCGCGCCGGATGCGCGCGGTCGTGCCGTTGAGGATCGTCATCTTGCCGTAGCCGGCATAGATGTCGTCGATCGCGAGGATGGCGTCGCTGCTGGACATGGGCGCGGCTCCTCAGTGACCGAGATAGGCTTCGATCACGGCCGGGTTGCGCCGCACTTCCTCGGGCGCGCCTTCGGCGATGATCTTGCCTTCCGCCAGCACCAGCACGCGGGTGCACAGCGCCATGACGAATTCCATCTGGTGCTCGATGACGACGAAGGTCGCCTTGTGCTCGGCGTGATAGGCCTGCAGCCGCTCGCGCAGCAGCCCGAGCATGGTCAGGTTGACGCCGCCGGCCGGCTCGTCGAGCAGCACCAGACGCGGACCGGCCATGAAGGCCATGGCGGCGTCGAGCAGCTTTTGTTGTCCGTAGCTCAACATGCCGGCCTGTTCGGAAGCCAGGTGCGACAGGCGGAAGAACTCGATCATCTGGTCGGCCGCCTCACCCAGCCCGGCATCGGGCCGGCCGAACAGCCGCGTCGCCATCGAGCCCTGGTGCTCCTGGCCGGCGAGAATGAGATTGTCGCGCACCGAGAGCTGCGGGAACACCTGCAGCAACTGAAAGGTACGGCTGACGCCGAGCCGGTTGAGATCGCACGGCCGCATGCCGGTCGACTCCCGGCCGTCGATGCGCACGCGGCCTTCGCTCGGCATGAGCTGGCCGAGCACGCAATTGAACAGCGTCGACTTGCCCGAGCCGTTCGGCCCGATAATGCCGAGGATATCGCCGTCATTGACGGTGAACGATACGTTGTCGACCGCGACGATGCCGCCGAAACGCTTGCTGAGATTGTCGACTTCGAGAACCGCGGTCATCGCGAGGTCGCCTCCGCCTTGAGCGTCGGGGCGGCGGCCGCCGCCGGCGGCTTCTTCGGCTTGAACAGCTTTTCGACGAGACCGAGGACGCCGGTCGGGCAGAACACCATGAGGATCATGACCAGCATGGCGTAGATGATGAGATAATATCCTTCGGCGATGCGCATCCACTCCGGCAACAACACGGCGATCAGGGCGCCGACGAAGGGCCCGAAGAACCGGCCGCTGCCGCCGACGATCACCATCAGCAGCAGGTTGAACGACATGTTGAGCGAGAACGAATTCGGCTCGATGAATTGCACCAGCGGCGCGTACAGGCCGCCGGCCAGCCCGCCCAAAGTCGAGCCGAGCGCGAAGGCCATCAACGTGTAGCGCCGGGTATCGAGACCGAGCGACAGCGCGCGGATGGGGTTTTCGCGCAAGGCGACGAAGGCCCGGCCCCAGGGCGAGCGCAGCATCCACCAGGTCGCCGCCGCCAGCAGCACCAGCATGCCGAGACAGAAGAAATAGAATGCCCGCGCGCCGTCGGTCGACAGTCCGAACAGATGCGGCCGCTCGGTGCCGGCGATGCCGTAAGTGCCGTTGGTCAGCCACTCCTCGTTGCGCAGGACGAGGAAGACCAGCGTATTGAAAGCCAAGGTGACGAAGGCAAGGTAATGGTGCTGAACACGCAGCGCCGGGTAACCGAGCAGCCAGCCGATCGCGAAGCACAGCAGGCCGGCGATCACGAAGGCCGGAAAGAACGGCCAGCCGGCCGCGGTCAGCAGTGCCACCGCATAGGCGCCGATGCCGACGAACGCGCCCTGCGCCATCGATACCTGGCCGGCATAGCCGAGCGTGAGGTTGAGACCGATGGCGGCGATGGTCAGCACCACCCACATCGAGATGAGATAGATGCCGAACGGCTTGAGCAGGAACGGCAGCACGATCGCCGCCACGGCGGCGACAGCCACGGTCAGGAGCCCGAACCGGTTCATACCGCGCGCTCCTCGGCGCGGCCGAGCAACCCTTGCGGCCGGAACAGGATGACGACGATGAGGATGAGCAGCGGAAACGCGCCGCGATAGGACGACGACAAATAGGCGGCCGACAGATTGTCGAGCACGCCGAGAATGATGCCGCCGAGAATGGCGCCGCGCACCTGGTTGAAGCCGCCGATGATGGCGGCGATGAAGGCGGCCATGCCGAGCGTCTCGCCGTTGGTGAACTTGGCGAGATAGATCGGGCTGATCAAGAGCGACGCGATGGCGACCAGCACGCCGTTGATCAGGAAGGTGTAGAGCACCATGCGTCCGACCGGAATGCCGAGGATGCGCGCCACCGTCGGGTTCTGCGCGGTCGCCTGCATGCAGCGGCCGAGCCGCGTCTTGTTGAGCAGGAGATGCAGGGCGATCACCGACGCCACCGCGACGGCGAGCACGACGACACTTTGCAGCGACACCACGGCGCCGAGGAAATGCAGATCCCGCGGCGCCACCAGCGCCGGAAACGGCTGCGCCTGCGACGAATAGAAATCCTTGACGCTTTCCTTGAGGAACAGCGACAGCGCGATCGTGGTGATCACCAGCGGCAACACGCCGTGCTTGATCATCGGATCGACGATGATGGCCTTGAACAGCACGCCGAGAATGACGACGGCGAGCGCGATGCCGATCAGCGCCGCCAGCCAGTACGGCGCGCCGAGATTCATCGCCGTGAGGACGAAGAACGCCGGCAGCATGACGAACTCGCCCTGGGCGAAGTTGATCGTCTGCGACGTCTGCCACAGCAGGGTGAAGCCGATGGCGATCAGCGCGTAGATCGCCCCGGTCGCCAGGCCGGAGACCAGCAATTGGATGAACGAAGCCATATCCCAGAGCCTGTCGAGGTCCGCCCGGCGCCAGCGCCGGGCGGAGTCAGTGACGACAAACGTGCGGCTACTTCTTGCTCAGCATCGGCAGGATCTTGACGATCTTCTGCTTGCCGTTGACGACTTCGCCGAGGAAGCTTTCGCGGTCGATGTCGCCGTTCTTGTCCCACATGGCTTCCATCAGGATGCCGGGCTCTTCCTTCGGCGTGATGGTCAGGCCATGCGCCTTGGCGGCGAAGGCCTTGCTGTCGAACTTGCCGACCTTCTCGGTCACGTATTTGGCGAAGTAGACGGCGGTGTAACCCTTGATGCCGTTGTGATCGCAAACGTAGTTGTAGCGCGCCTTGAACTTGGCGGCGAAATCCTGCACCGCCTTGATCGGCGCATCGACGGTGAGACCAACGTGGCCCTGCACGCCGTCGGCGGCGCCGCCGGCGAGATCGATGACCTTCTGGCCGAGCAGTGTCGTCTCACCGATCAGCGGCGCCTTGATGCCCTGCTTCTTGGCTTCCTTCAGGAAGCGCGCGCTTTCTTCCTCGTTGAGATAGACGAACACGGCGTCGGCATTGGCGCCCTTGATCTTGACGACGTCGGCGGAGAAGTCGGCCTGCCCGGACTCGGTCGAGATGTCGGCGACGACCTTGATGCCGCGGTCCTTCATTTCCTTGGTGAAGTTATCGCGACCGCCCTTGCCGAAATCGTTGTTCACCCAGATCAGGGCGACGCTCTTGGCCTTGATGCTGTCCCTGATGTAGTTGGCGATCTTCGGCATCGAGAACTGCTGGCCGAAAGAGGTACGGAAGACGTACGGGTTGTTCTTCTGCGTGATCGCCGCGGCCTCGCCGCCGACGATTTCCGGAATCTCCGCCTTCTGCGTCATCAGCATGTCGACCAGCACCGAGCCGGAATAGACCGGGCCGAAGACGACATAGGGCTTGTTGTCGAGGACCTTCTGCAACTGGGCGCGTGAGGTGCCGGCGTCGCTCTGCGTGTCGAGCACCGGCGTCTCGATCTTGTGGCCGAGAATGCCGCCGGCCTTGTTGATCTCGTCGATCGCCATCAGCATGCCGTCGCGGAAATTGGTGCCGGAGACCGCGCCGGGGCCGGACAGTTCGAGGATGGCCGGCATGTAGACGGTTTTCTGCTGGGCGTGCGCCGTCGAGGCCAGACTGATACCGGCGGCGACGAGCGATACAAGGAATCCAGTACGAAGCATGAGCATTTCCCCTTTGTTGGTTTTAGTAAGCCGCGCCGGTGTCGCCCCGGCGTTCAGATCAAGCGCGGTCCGTGATGCGGACCCTTTCTTGGGTTACGCGACCATTGCGGCGCGGGCCGCTTCAGGTCAATAACCAAAACGTGTTCAAAACTTAACATCAAGTTATTTCCGGCGCGCCTCCCGGACGGCCGTGGTTTGGCTGCGGCGCGACGGCGCCATGGGCGCTGCCAGACGCTCCATGTGGTCACGCAAGGCGCCGACGAACAACGTCGCGTAGCGCGACAGCACCGCGTCCCTGCGGTGCAGCACATAGGTTTGGAAGGCCGTCGTCTCGACGATATCGAGGATGCGGAGCTGCGGCCAGTTGTTCGCGGCCAGCGTGAACTCGTCGATGATGGCGACGCCAAGGCCTTGCGTGACCAGCGCGCAGACCGTCGAGCCAAAGCGCGCGCGGATGGTCACCTCGTAGTTCAACGCATGGCAGGTGAAGAGCTCGGCCATGATCCGCCCGTAGGGATCGTTCGGATCGACGCCGATCAGCGGATACTTGACGATTTCGGCGGTGCGCACCTGGGTCCGGCCGGCCAGCGGGTGATCCGCCGGAACGATGCATTTGAGCCGGCCGCGCGACAGCGGCGCGCAGGTCAGCATCGGATGCTCGACCTTCGAACTCATGGCGACGAGTTCGCCCTTGCCCAGTAACAGGTAATCGACGGCATCCTCGATCTTGAGGATATCGCAGTCGATCAGCAGGTTGGGGAACGCCTTGCGCACATCGGCCAGGGCGCGCGGCACCATGACGTTGGCGATGCTGGGGACCGAGGCGACCTTGAGTTCGCTATCGGCGCCGCGCTTGATCCGCGAAATGACGAACTGCAGATCCTCGATCTTGTCGTAGACGCCGTTGATCTGGCTGAAGATCGCGTTGGCTTCGCTGGTCGGCGAGTAGCGGCCGCCCTTGCGATCGAACAGTTTGACGCCGACCGACGTCTCGGCGTGCTTCATGACGCGGCTGATGCCCGGCGACGACACATTGAGAAGCCGCGCGGCGCCGCCCACCGTGCCGGTCACCATGATGGCGCGGATGACTTCGATCTGGCGGAGCGTCAACATCGGCGGGCGTTCTTTGTCGGTGGTTGCGTCGGACCGCAGGTTAGCAGGTCCCCAACGTCGGGCCACGACCGGCGCGAGCGATGGGGGCCGGCGCCTCTCCAAGCGAGGCGCGGACGCTGCGCCGCGACGGCGCCGTGTCGCCATCAACACCGCGCGCGCGAGCGCGTATGCGGCCGACCTCTCCCCGATCATCCATCCCGCCACTGCTGCCGTGACTTCCAGTCCGGCCGTTTTTGCCGCCTGCCCTACTCTTGCGAACCCGGATGACCGGAGTCAACAAATATCCGACATTGTGAGTTGACGTTTGCCATTCCTGAATATGCGATGGTAGGGTCTCCCCGAGAGCGCCGCTGCGGTCCGCACGATGACCGTTTCCAGGCCGCGGCAACCGCGGCGCGATCCTCGCCAGATCTCATCTTTCGAGCGCCGGACATCACGCCATGGCCCCCGCACCGTCCCGCAACATCTCATTCATCAGCCACACCGACATGAACGGCCACGCCGACGGCGTGCAGATCATGGTGCATCGCGGCTACGCCTATGTCGGTCACGGCTTCTCCAACGGCATCACCACGCTCGACGTCCGCGATGCGAAGACCCCCAAGGTCGTCGATTTCATCGCCTGCCCGCCCGGCACGCGCGCGCTGCATTTGCAGACCCATGATGACCTCTTGCTCGCGGTCAATGCGCCGAGCGTCTGGCACATGCAGCAATTCCAGACCGACAAGGCCTATTTCGGCGGCTCCTGGGCCGAGCAGATGAAGGCCATGGGCAACACCTTCACGCCCGGTATCCGCGTCTACGACATTTCCAAGCCCGAAAAGCCGAAGGAGATTGGCTTCATGCCGATCGAAGGCGTGGGCCCGCATCGGCTCTGGTATGTCGGCGGCCGCTACGCCTATGCCTCGATCCATTTCCACGATTTCACCGACCATATCCTGGCGGTCATCGACATGGCCGATCCGACGAAGCCGCACGTGATCGGCCGCTGCTGGCTGCCCGGCATGTGGCGCGGCGGCGGCGAGAGCCCGGCGTGGCCTTCGAACAGGCGCTACGCGCTGCATCACGCGCTGGTCGCCGGCGACCTTGCCTTCGGCGCCTGGCGCGACGGCGGATTGACGGTGATCGATCTCGCCGACCGGAGCAAGCCGCGCATCATCGCGCATCGCAACACAGATCCGCCGTTCGGCGGCGGCACGCATTCGCCGTTGCCACTACCGGACCGCAATCTGCTGGTGGTCGCGGACGAGCCGTCGACCAACAACTGCGCCGACGGCCTGCGCTATATCTGGGTCTACGATATCCGCGCGCCGCATAATCCCGTCAGCATCGCCACCATGCCGATGCCGAGCGAAGCCGATTACTGCGCCAAAGGCGGCTTCTTCGGCGCCCATAATATGCACGAGAACCGCCCCGGCTCGTTCCAGAGCTCGGAACTGATCTTCGCCACGTTCTATAATGCCGGCGTTCGCGTCTTTAACATCGCCAACCAGTTCCAGCCGCGCGAAGTCGGCTACTACGTGCCGGACAATCCGGTGAAGATGATGGACCCGCGTCCGAACCGGCCGCAGGTCGTGCAATCGGCCGATTGCTTCGTCGACAAGAACGGTTTGATGTATGTGACAGATCCGAATGCCGGGCTGAACATCCTGCAGTTCAACGGCGCCTGAGCGCAACGCATGTCGCCGCGCATCGCCGTCTTCACCAAGAACCTCGTCAATCCCGGCTACCAGTCGGCGCGGATCGGCGCCGACCGCACTGCGGCGCGGCTCGGCGCCACCGTCACGCATTACGTGCCGCAAAAGCCGGACAATGTCGACGAGCAGATCGCGCTGATCGAACAGGCCGTCCGGGAGAAGCCCGATGCCGTAGTGTTCGTGCCGGTGCACGAGACCGCGGTCAATGACGCCATCCTGCAGTTCGACGCCGCTCATATTCCTCTGTTCAACATCGTATCGAGGACCACCGCCGGCCAACGCGTCTGTTTCGTCGGTTCGGACGACCGGGCGCTCGGCCGCGACATCGCGCGCTACCTGTTCGACAAGCTCTCCGGCCGCGGCGATATCGTCATCATCGAGGGCGCCGGCGCCTCGCCGACCAGCCGTGATCGCCTGCTCGGCTTCCAGGACACGCTCAGATCGGTTCCCGGCATCACGGTGCGGGCGTCGCTGCGCGGCGAATATCTGCGTGAGGTGGCGAAAAAGGCCTGGCTTGAGGCTGCCGACAAACTGAACGGCATCGACGCCGTGCTCAGCGCCAACGACCACATGGTGCTCGGCGTCATCGACGCGATGACGGAATTGGGCCTCGGCAAAATTCCGCCGATGGTCGGCATCAACGCCATTCCCGACGCCATCGTCGCGATCGAGGCCGGGCGTATGCTGGCGACCGCCAATTTCGATCCGATGGCGATGAGCGCTATCGCCGTCGAGGCCGCGATCCGGCATCTCGAGGGCGAACGCGTCCCGGCCGAGGTCATCCTGCCCGTGCAGATCATCGATGCCGGCAATTGCGCGGCCTGGAACAAGCCCTACGAAGCACGGCCGCTGCCGGTGTGGGACGAGGTGATGAAGGCGACCATGGCGAGGCCGGCATCTCGCCTTTAAAGACGGCTTGCGGCATTATAGAAGAAAGACCGATATGTCCCGTCCGCCGGAGGCTGGCGCTTGAGAACCCCCGCCAAACTGAAGAAGGCCGCCGTGGCGCGGCATAACGATACCGCGCCAGCCGTCGAAAAGGGGGGCGACAATGTCGAAGCCGCCCGCGACGACGGCGCCCGCGGCGGCGTCCAGTCGATCGCCCGCGCCTTCGCGATACTGGAAGAAGTTGCGCGTAACCGCGAGGGCATCGGCCTCGCCGATCTGAGCAAGCGTGTCGGCCTGCACAATTCGACGACGTTCCACCTGGTCAAGACCATGGTGTCGCTGGGCTACATCCGCCAGATCAAGGACACCAAGCGCTACCGCATCGGCCGGCCGTTGTTCGCGCTGGCGGCGAGCGCGCTCGACGAAATGGAAATGGTGAGCATGGCGACGCCCGTGCTCGAGCACCTGTCTCACGAAACCGGCGAGAGTGCGCATTTCGCCACGCGCGTCGGCGATGCCGTGGCCGTGCTCGCCCGCACGCCGGGCCCGGGCGCGTTCCAGTTGACCGAGCGGGTCGGCGTCGTCCGCCCCGCGTATTGCACCGCGCTCGGCAAGGTCATCCTCGCGGCGCTTTCGCCGGAGCAGCTCGAGCACTATCTCGACCGCGTCGCACTTGAGCCGCTGACGCCCGCGACCATCACCGACAGGAACCGGCTGCGCCGCGAGATCGAGGAAATCCGCCACGCCGGCATCGGCTTCGACGACGGCGAGTTCAACAGCGAGGTCCGTTGCGCGGCAATCCCGGTCTACGACTTCAGCGGCCAGGTGACCGGCGCCATTGGCATTTCGGGGCCGGTGTGGCGGCTGTCGATCCAGGGCCTGCAAAGCCGCACCAAGACGCTGGCCGCCGCCGCCAAGACGCTGTCGGAAGCGTTCGGCGCCAGCGACGTGCTGAAAGCGCCGAAGTAACGCGGCGCGTTTCACTTATTCGACGAGGGTGCCCTATTCGACGAAGGCGCCTTGCCGGCGCTCGGCTGCGTATTTGACCAGCGCCAGGAAGCGATAGAGCCCGTGCACGAACTTGCCGTAAGGCAGGCTCAGGAACAGGCCGAGCACCGTGCCGAGGTGGATGGCGAGCAGGATGCCCATCGCCGCGGTGTCGCGCAGCAGCATCAAGAGCAAGCCACTCAGCGCCACCAGAAACAGCATGGCGATGAAAGCCGTCGCCATGCCGCGGCGCTTGTCGTCGGTCAGCGTCGGATCGCGGCGCAATGACAGCGCGTAAAGGCCGGCCGGACCGACCAGCAGGCCGATGCCGCCGACCGTGCCGAGGATCACCGGCAGGCTGACCAGGTTGTATGGCGCGTGCCAGCCGAAAACGTAGTGGTACAGCGTCGCCACCGACGTGGCGGCGAAGCAGAGCAGGAAGCCGTAGAAAGTGAAATGGTGGAAGATGCGGCGCGACGGCGACGGCTTGTCGTCTTCGCTGGTGCAGCCGCCGCCACCGCCGTGCAGATAAGTGAGATGAAAGGTGTCGATCACGGCGCGGCCGAAATCGCGCCCGCCGATCGGCGTGCCGCCATTGATGTCGCGCCAGAACCGCGTCAGGCTGATGGTGAAGGCGAGCACCGCATAGAGTGCGACCGCGCCGAAGATGCTCGCCATCGCGTTGTGCGGCATGACCTTGTAGAAGTCGCCGGCGTGACGCGAATACAGCGCCGCCGGATCGACCCACAGCACGAAACCGATGACGAAGGCGGCGAGACTGGTCGCGGTCAGCAGCGTCACCAACAGGCCGTTGCGATTGAACACGCCGGCGAGGAAACCCGGCCAGACATATTGCGCGTAGCTGTCGTTGCGCGCCACGGCCATCGCCGCCGGAATGTTGACGCTGAATTCGTGCGGCGGCGAATACTGGCAGTCGCTGTAGCAGGCGCTGCACTGGTGGCACAGATTGGCGAGATAATTGATGTCGGCATCGGCGAAGGTGCGGCGCATTTCCATCGCCGGAAATACCGCGCACAGCCCTTCGCAATAGCGACAGCCGTTGCAGATCGTCAGCAGACGATCGACTTCGCTCAGCGAACTAGTTCCGTGCATGGAGAGCGGCTCCCTCGCCCGCGAGCCGCCCGAACACGGCGCCAATCGTCATGCCAATGCCGGCGAGATAACCCTTGCCGAGTACATTGCCGGCCATGATCTCGCCGGCGGCGAACATGTTGCCGGACAACTGCCCGTCGGTCATGAACATGCGCGCCTCTTTGTTCACGCGCACGCCGAGATAGGTGAAGGTGATACCCGGCCGCAGCGGATAGGCGTAATACGGCGGATGGTCGATGGCGCGGGCCCAATGCGTCTTCTCAATCGCAAGCCCCTGCGTGCGGCAATCGTCGAGCACGGTGTGATCGAAGGCGCCGGGCTGTACCGCGGCGTTGAAGTCGGCGACCGTCTTCTCCAGCGTGGCGGCGTCGAGCGACAACTTGCCGGCCAGTTCACCGATGGTCTGCGCCTCAATGGCCGGGAAGATCGACGGCATGAACAGCCGGATCGAACGACTATCGACGATCGAATAGGCGATCTGGTCGGGCTGCTGCGCAATCAGACGGCCCCAGATAGCATAGCGCTTGGGCCAGACGTCCTCGCCTTCGTCGTAGAAGCGCTGGGCGTCGCGATTGACGACGATGCCGAAGACGATGCTGTCGAGACGCGTGGCGATGCCGCCGTCGAATTTCGGCGCGCGGGCATCGAGCGCGATGGCGTGACACTGCGTCGGATCACCGACCGGCTGAACGCCGGCATCGAGCAGCAGGCGCAGCACGTCGCCGCGGTTGAAGCGAGTGCCGCGGATGATGAAATTCTCGGCCGCCTCGCCCCAATATTCTTTCAGCCATTCGATGTTGGATTCGAAGCCACCGGCCGCGGCGACCAGGGCCTTGCCGCGCACGGTCTGGTCCACGCCCTTGAAGTCGACTTGCGCCGAGACGAAATAGCCGTTCTCGATGTTGAGGCCGGTCACCTTGGCGTCATACAGGCAGACGACACCGAGTTCCTCCGCCTTGCGGTACAGTGCGTTGAGCATGCCGCGGCCGCCGCCAAGGAAGAAGGCGTTGGTCTTGCCGAGGCTCAAGGTGCCGCCCAGCGGCGGCTGGAAGCGCACGCCCTGCTCGTCCATCCAGCCGAGCAATTCGCGCGACTTCGCGATGGTCAGTTCGGCGAGCGCCTTGTCGGTCTGGCCGCCGGTGACGCGATAGAGATCGTCGAGGAATTCGCCCTGCTCATAGGGCCCGGTCATGGTCGGCGCGGTGCCGTCATGCGAACAGCGCAGGTTGCGGGTGTGACGGGTATTGCCGCCGCGATAGAATTCCGGCGCGCCCTCGAGCACGACGACGTTGCGCCCTGCCCGCCGCGCCGTGATCGCCGCGCAGATGGCCGCATTGCCGCCGCCAATGACGACGACGTCGTAATTCTCATCGAAAATCGAAGACGATGCCAAAGACGCCCCCGCCGCTCAGTTGCCGGGAATATAGCGCGTGCCGATGCTCGGCTTGCTGACGCCGAGGCCCGGCAATTCCCACACGCCGGCACCTGCGGGATTTGTATCGGCCGCGATGTCCACGTCAATGAGGTACGGCTTGTTGGCAGCAATGCCTTTGCGGATGGCCTCGGCGATATCGGCGGCGCGGTCGACGCGCACGCCCTCGACGCCGGCCGAGCGCGCCATGGCGGCGAAGTCCGGGTTGTAGCGCTGGCCGGTCTTCGGATCGTGGAAGTCGGTGGCGAGCTCACGGCCATCGAGATAGCCGCGCTGCAGGCCGCGGATCGAGGCGTAGGCGTAGTTGTTCCACACCACCCAGACGACCGGCAGATTGTATTCGACCGCGGTGCCGAGCACGTTGGCGTGCATAAAGAAGGCGCCGTCGCCGCACACCGACACGCAAGGCCGGTCGGGCGCGGCGAATTTGGCGCCGAGCACGCCGGCGACGCCGTAGCCCATGGCGCCGAAGCCCATGCATCCGATCAGCGAATCCGGCCGGCGCGGCTTGCAGTAGCCGAGCAGCCAGTTGTGGTGGACGCCGATGTCGCTGACCAGGATGGCGTCTTCCGGCAGGCCGCGGTCGATCTCGAAGGCGGCGCGCTGCGGGTTGATCGGCTGGCTGTCGTCGGTGAAGCCCGGCGCGACCAGTTTGTCCCATTCCTTGCGATAGGTATCGATCTCGGCCAGCCATTTCTTACGGGCGTGGAGCTTCTTCTCGACGTCCTTGCGGCGGTCGAGTTCGGCGAGCACCTGACGCAGGAAGGTGCGCAGATCGGCCATCAGGCCGAGCGCGACCGGATAGTTGCGGCCGATCTCTTCCGGGTCGATGTCGACATGGATCAGCTTGGTCGGCGGAATGGTGAAGGAATAGCCGGGAATCCAAGACGACGAGGTGCGGTCGTCGAAGCGGGCGCCGAGCGACATGAGCACGTCGGCCTGACGCGTCGCGTGGTTGGCCTGGTAGTGGCCGCCGCGCGCGACCATGCCGAGCGCCAAAGGGTGATGGGTGTCGAGCACGCCGAGGCCGCTCATCGATGCAGCGACCGGGATCTGCAGTCGCTCGGCCAGTTGCTTGAGTTCCTCGGCAGCGCCACCATGGCGGATCTGCTGGCCGACCAGCATTACCGGGCGCTCGGCTGAAAGCAGCATATCGACGGCCTTGACCACGCCTTCGGGATCGGCGCCGCAGCGGCTGGAGATGTTGGCGGTCCACTCCTGCGGATTGGGCGCCTCTTCCGCCGCCGCCTCCATGAAGACGTCGAACGGTACGTCGAGCACGACCGGACCGGGCCGTCCGGTCACCATCGTCTTCCACGCCTGGCGCACCGCGAGCGGCACCATCTCGCCGCGCGTCGGCTGATAGACGCGTTTGCAGATCGAGCGCACGGTCGAGGGAAAGTCGGCCTGGTTCTGCCGATACATCTCCTGGAAGGCGCCGCGGTTGAACTGGCTGGTCGGCACATTGCCGGTCACCGCCAAAAACGGCACCGAGTCGAGATAGGCGGTCGCCAGCGCGATCGGCAAATTGGCCGATCCCGGACCGCAGGACGTGAAGGTCGCCACCGGCTCGCGCTTCACACGGTAATAGGCGTCGGCCATGAAGCCGGCGACGCTTTCATGGTGCGTCGAGATGGTCTTGATGTCGGAAGAGCGCTCGTACAGCGCGTCGATGAACTGGATATTACCGTGCCCGCACAGACCGAAGGCATAGGGCACCTTCTCCTGAATGAGGTAGTCGACGATAATCTGCGCGCCGTTGAGCTTGTTCGTGCCAGCCATTGGGCATCTTCTCCCAGCGTTCCGGGCAGCGCACCGCCTCGACCGCCCGTTTCCGCGGGAGGCATCGTTTTCTATAATATGAGATGGCCTTTGCCAATGGCAAAGGCCCGGGGCGGATGCGGCGCCGCCGCTCAGCAGCGCGCCTCGGCCCAGGCCGGGCGCTGCCGGACCAGGATCGGGCCGTAGGACAAGGCAAACAGTATGAAGCCACCGAGCCACAGAATGCCGCCACCTTCCAGCAGCACCAAACTGCCCGACAAGGCGGCGACGATGCGCAGCACCGCGCCGGTGAATACCAGCGCATAGATCGCCTGCGTTGCCGGCCCGGCCTGCAAGGCATGACCAGTGTGGCCGAGCGACGCCCGCGTCATGACCGCGAGCGTCATCAGCCCGATCGCCCCGGCCGTCCAGGCATGGATGCCGGCGCTCGCCGGCAGTGCCGCGACGATCGACAGGCCGGTCAGCACGAAGCCGAGCGGCATGAAGGCATAAGCCACATGCAGGACGAGGACGAGCGGGTCCGCTGCCGCTCGATACCCGGCCCAGCGCGCCAACCGAACGGCCTGCATCGATCCGACCAGCAACATCGCCCAGCCGGTCGCCGCGGCCGCGGGAGCAATGACCCATGCCGCCAGTGATGCCACGGACAGAGCCAAGGTCGCGGCGTCGTAACGCGAGAACGGCGTCGGCAGGCGCCCCGGATTGTTGCGTGCCAGCCAGTTGTTGGTGAAACTCGGCACGATCCGGCCGCCGACCAAGGTGATCAGCACGATCACCGCTCCGAGCGCGAGACGGATGCTGTAGTCCGCGGCGCCGCTGACCGCGTTCTCGACGTGGAAGAATACATTCGAAGCCAATAGAACGGTGACGACAACGAGTACGCGCAGGTTGCGCCAATTCCGGCCGGCGACGATCTCGCGCGCGCAGACAACCGCCAGCGCCGCCAGGAACGAGACATCGGCGATGGCGGTGACGAGCGGGCCGAGGCTCGACGAGACCAACATCGCAATGCGGCCGGCCAGCCAGAGCGAGGCCAACGCCGCCAGCGGCACGCCATTGACCGGCAAGCGGCCGGTCCAGTTCGGGATGGCGGTCAGCAGGAAGCCGGCGATAGCCGCGGCGGCATAACCAAACAGCATCTCGTGGATATGCCAGTCGAGCGCGGAAAAGCTGGTCGAGAACGGCAGCAGCCCGAGATAGACCGGCAGCCACAATAAAATGCCGGCGGCCGCCCAGACGGCGGCGCCGAGAAAGAAGATGCGGAACCCGTAAGAGAAAAGCGCCGGGCCGACATAGCGGCGGCGGCGTTCCAAAGCTGCATTCGTCATGTTCGATGTCCCGGCGGCGTTGCCGGAAAGTCTGACGCCGATGACGCGCGCAATACATTGATCTAAATCAGCCGCCACCGCCGGGGACATGAACCACGACAATGGCGCGCGTCAATCGTCCGCGGCCAGTGCGGGCTTCGCGAACTCCATCAGGCGCGCCGGATCGGTGACGGTGATAGTCGCGCCGTGACTGGTCACACCATACTGCTCGAGCGCGGTCATGCCGCGCGAATAGCTTTCCGGCGTCATGCCCAGATACGAAGCGAGCTTGCGCTTTTCGAGCGGCAGGTCGAACTCGTTACGCCCGGAGCGGCGCGCCGAACTCAGAATCCAGTTGGCGAGACGTTCGGCTGAGCTGAGCATGCGGTCATTCTTCAACACCCGCGTGACGCTGCGATAGCGGGCGGCGAGTTCCGCGACAATGCCGTGCGCAAATGCCGCATCATGCTTGAAGGTGTCGCGCACGACCTGCGACGGCACCATGAGAAGCTGCGACGGCACCAGCGTACGGGCGGATTTCAGCTGCGGTTCGTCGCGAACGACGGCGGCGAGGATGAAAGTGGAAACGGGGTAGACGATGTCGATCGTCGTTTCCTCGCCGTCGCGCGTCGCAAACAGATCGATGGCGCCCTCGACAACGACGTGGAGAAAGTCCGGCAACTCGCCTTCCCTGATGATGTCGGCCCGCGCCGGAAAACGCTGCAGCATCGACACATCCATCATGGCGGCGAAACTCCGCTCCGACATCTCTTTGAACAGCGGCAAGGCGCGGATCAACGGAGTTTCAGCGAGGCGAACGGACATTTGTTTCATCTCCGGCATCGCACCACGTCGAGTGACGCGACCACGTTTCGTTATAGTACAAAGGCTGCTTGATGCATATCAATCGAAGGCCAATACTGCGTCAAGCGATAGACTATCAAAGATCAATTACAATTAAATCAGAGCGCTCGTAAGTAGAGTTGATCAAGCTCAAAGAACACTTCGGTAGAATGAGGCTTCCTCGCCCCATCGAATTTCACGACGGGGCTCATCATGACATCGCAAGCTGCAACGACCACCGCCGGCCAAAGCCGGGCGCTGTGGATGTCCACCATCGCATTCACGGTCTGCTTCGCCGTCTGGACCATCTTCGCCATCATCGGCATTCAGATTAAGCGTCAGCTTGGCCTGAACGAAACCGAGTTCGGCCTTTTGGTCGGCACGCCGATTCTCACCGGCTCCCTGGTGCGCATCTTCCTCGGCATCTGGACCGACCAGTACGGCGGCCGGCGTGTCTATACGGTAGTGATGCTGGCGGCCGCGGTCGCGACCTTCCTGCTCACTTATGCCCACACCTATCTGCAGTTCCTGGTCGCCGCGCTCGGCGTCGGCATTGCCGGCGGCTCGTTCGCGGTTGGTATCGCCTACGTGTCGCGCTGGTACCCGGCGGAGAAGCAAGGCACCGCGCTCGGCATCTTCGGCGCCGGCAATGTCGGTGCCGCCGTCACCAAGTTCTGCGCACCTTTCGTGCTCGTCGCCTATGGCTGGCAGGTGACGGCGCAGGTCTGGGCCGCGGCCATCGCGCTGATGGCCGTCATCTTCTGGTTCACGACCAGCGAGGATCCGATCGAGCTGGAGCGCCGCGCCAAGGGCCAGCGCCCACGCAGCGCCTGGCTCGAGCTCGAGCCGTTGAAGAACCTGCAGGTCTGGCGTTTCTCGCTCTATTACTTCTTCGCTTTCGGTGCCTTCGTCGCACTGTCGCTGTGGCTGCCGCGCTACCTGATCGGCGTCTACAAACTCGACATCGAATCCGCCGGCATGCTGGCCGCCGCCTACTCGATCCCGGCGAGCCTGTTTCGCGCCTATGGCGGCCATCTTTCCGACAAATACGGCGCGCGCCGCATCATGTACTGGATGTTCGGCGTCTCGGTGCTGATCACCTTCATTCTCGCCTACCCACCGACGGAATATGTGGTCCAGGGCATGAAGGGCCCGATCCAGTTCCACATGGCGACCGGCGTGGTCACTTTCGTCGCACTGACCTTCGTGCTCGGCTTCTTCATGAGCCTGGGCAAGGCTGCGGTCTACAAGCACATCCCGGTTTACTATCCGAACAATGTCGGTTCGGTCGGCGGCCTCGTCGGCATGATCGGCGGCCTCGGCGGCTTCGTGCTGCCGATCGCCTTCGGCGTGCTCAACGATCTCACCGGCATCTGGACCAGCTGCTTCATGCTGCTGTTCGTCATCGCCGTCGGTTCCCTACTCTGGATGCATCTCGCCATCCGCCGCATGGAGCACGAAGCGCTGGCGCCGGGCCTCGAACGGCTGCCGCAGTTCCCGGAAATGCAGCCGATCCACGAGGAAAAGCATGTCGGGGCGCTGGCCGGTCACGTGCTTACCGAATGGAAGCCCGAGGATCCGAAGTTCTGGGACGAAAAGGGCCGCGCCATCGCCCGCCGTAACTTGTGGATCTCGATCCCGGCGCTGCTGCTCGCTTTCGTGATCTGGATGGTGTGGTCGGTCGTCGTCGCCAAACTGCCGGCGGTCGGCTTCAAGTTCACCACCGACCAGTTGTTCTGGCTGGCGGCGATGCCGGGCCTGTCCGGCGCGACGTTACGCATCTTCTACTCGTTCATGCCGCCGATCTTCGGCGGCCGGCTGTGGACCTCGGTGTCCACCTGGTCGCTGATGCTGCCGGCAGTCGGTATCGGCCTGTCGGTGCAATCGCCCGACACGCCCTACATCATCTTCCTGGCGCTCGCGGCGCTGTGCGGATTGGGCGGCGGCAACTTTGCCTCGTCGATGGCCAACATTTCCTTCTTCTTCCCGAAGGCGGAAAAGGGCAACGCGCTCGCGCTCAATGCCGGTCTCGGCAATCTCGGCGTCAGCGTCGGCCAGTTCGTCATTCCGCTGGTGATCACCACCGCGGTGTTCGGCTGGGTCGGCGGCGAACCGCTCGCCGCGGGCGGCACGACCAAACTGTGGCTGCAGAATGCCGGCTTCATCTGGGTGCCGTTCATCGCCATCTCGGCGACCGCCGCATGGTTCGGCATGAACGACATCGCCGCGATGAAGGCCTCCTTCGCCGATCAGGCGGTGATCTTCAAGCGCAAGCACAACTGGCTGATGTGCTGGCTCTATACCGGCACCTTCGGCTCGTTCATCGGCTATTCCGCCGGCTTCCCGCTGCTCGCCAAGACCCAGTTCCCGCAGGTCGACTCCTTGAAATACGTCTTCCTCGGGCCGCTGGTCGGCGCCCTGTCGCGCTCGGCGACCGGTTGGCTGTCCGATAAATACGGCGGCGCCCGCGTCACCTTCTGGACCTTCCTCGTCATGATCGCGGCAGTGGGCGGCGTGCTCTACTTCCTCGGCATCAAGGACCAGGCCAACGCATTCTGGGGCTTCTTCGCCATGTTCATGGTGTTGTTCTTCGCCACCGGCGTCGGCAACGCCTCCACCTTCCAAATGATCCCGGCCATCATGCGCACCGAGATGCCCCGCCTTGAGCCCGGCATGTCGGTCACCGATCGCCAGCGTCAGGCGGAGATGGAATCGGCAGCGATCATCGGCTTCACCTCGGCAGTCGCGGCCTACGGCGCCTTCTTCATCCCGAAGGCCTACGGCACGTCGATCTCGCTGACCGGCGGGCCGGAAACGGCGCTGTGGGGCTTCATGGCCTTCTACGTCACCTGCGTCGCCATCACCTGGGGCTTCTACACCCGGCGCGGCGGCCTGTTGCGCGACGTCGAACGCGGCAAGCGCCTGCCGCCCGCCGCCGCCCAACCCGCCGAATGAGAAGGACGGAAGAACAATGAGCCACTTTCTCGATCGACTGACCTTCTTCAAACGCGGTGACGAGACGTTCTCCGACGGTCACGGCATCACGACGCACGAAGACCGGCGCTGGGAGGACGGCTACCGTAAGCGCTGGCAGCACGACAAGATCGTACGCTCGACGCACGGCGCCAACTGCACCGGTTCGTGTTCGTGGAAGATCTACGTCAAGGGCGGCATCGTCACCTGGGAGACGCAGCAGACCGACTATCCGCGCACGCGGCCGGAATTGCCGAACCACGAGCCGCGCGGCTGTTCGCGCGGCGCCAGCTACTCCTGGTATCTCTACTCCGGCAACCGGGTGAAATACCCGCTGGTGCGTTCGCGGCTGTTGAAGCTGTGGCGTGAGGCACGGGTGTTGCGGACCCCGGTCGCGGCCTGGGCCTCGATCGTCGAGGAGCCGGCCAAGCGCGAGGCCTATGTGTCCAAGCGCGGCCTCGGCGGCTTCGTCCGCGCGACCTGGGACGAAGTCACCGAGATCATCGCGGCGGCCAACGCCTACACCGCGAAGAAACATGGCCCCGACCGCATCATCGGCTTCTCGCCGATCCCTGCGATGTCGATGGTGTCCTACGCGGCCGGCTCGCGCTATCTGTCGCTGCTCGGCGGCGTCTGCATGTCGTTCTACGACTGGTACTGCGACCTGCCGCCGGCGAGCCCGCAGACCTGGGGCGAACAGACCGACGTTCCCGAGAGCGCCGACTGGTACAATTCCGGCTTCCTCATTTTGTGGGGTTCGAACGTGCCGCAGACGCGCACGCCCGACGCTCACTTCTATACCGAAGCACGCTATCGCGGCGCCAAGAGCGTCGTCATCTGCCCCGACTATTCGGAAGCCTCGAAATTCGCCGATCTCTGGATCTCGGTGAAACAAGGCACCGACGCCGCGCTGGCCATGGCCATGGGCCACGTCATCCTGCGCGAATTCCATATCGACCGCAAAGCGAAATACTTCGAGGACTATGTCCGCCAGTACACCGATATGCCGATGCTGGTCGAACTGGTGAGGCAGAACGGCAAGCTGGTGCCCGGCCGCCTGCTGCGCGCCTCCGATTTCAGCGGCGAGCTCGGCGAGACCAACAATCCGGAATGGAAGACCGTCGCCTTCGACGAAGCGAGCAAGTCGATCGTCGCGCCACGCGGCTCGGTCGGCTTCCGCTGGGGCGAGAAGGGCAAGTGGAATCTCGAAGAGAAGAAGTCGGACGGCGCAGCGACCAAGCTGCAACTCTCCCTCGCCGACGACCGCGATGAACTGGCCGATGTCGACTTCCCCTATTTCGGCAATCGCGAGCATGACCATTTCGCCGGCACCGACCATCCGAGCGTGCTGACGCGCAAGGTCCCGGCCAAGCTCGTCGCGCTCAAGGACGGCGAGAAACTGGTCGCGACCGTCTACGACCTGTTCGTCGCCAATTACGGCGTCGACCGCGGCTTCGGCGGCGACCACGTCGCCAAGTCCTATGACGAGAACGTGCCCTATACGCCGGCCTGGGCCGAAAAGATTTCCGGCGTGCCGCGCGACCAGATCATCACCGTGGCCCGCGAATTCGCGCTCAACGCCGAGAAGACCAAGGGCCGTTCCATGGTCATCATCGGCGCGGCGATGAACCACTGGTATCACTGCGACATGAACTACCGCGGCGTCATCAACATGCTGGTGATGTGCGGTTGCGTCGGCCAGTCGGGTGGCGGCTGGTCGCATTATGTCGGCCAGGAAAAGCTGCGCCCGCAATCGGGCTGGCTGCCGCTCGCCTTCGGTCTCGACTGGGGCCGGCCGCCGCGTCAGCAGAACTCGACCTCGTTTTTCTACGCGCACACCGACCAGTGGCGCTACGAGACCGTCGGCGTCGAGGAGATTCTGTCGCCGACCGCGCCGGCCGGGCCGTGGGATGGCGCGCTGATCGACTACAACGTGCGCGCCGAGCGCATGGGCTGGCTGCCGTCGGCGCCGCAGCTCAAGCAGAACCCGCTGGAGATCGCCGCCAAGGCGCAGGCCGCTGGCCTTGAGCCGAAGGACTATGTCGCCAAGGCGCTGAAGTCCGGCGAGTTGCAGATGTCGTGCGAGGACCCCGACCATCCCGACAACTGGCCGCGCAACATGTTCGTGTGGCGCTCCAACCTGCTCGGCTCGTCGGGCAAGGGCCACGAATATTTCCTCAAGCACCTGCTCGGCACCACGCATGGCGTGCAGGGCAAGGACCTCGGCGAAACCGGGCACCAGAAGCCGCAGGAAGTCGCCTGGCATGACGACGCCCCGAAAGGAAAGCTCGACCTACTGGTGACGCTCGACTTCCGCATGTCGACGACCTGCGTCTATTCCGACATCGTGCTGCCGACCGCCACCTGGTACGAGAAGAACGACCTCAACACCTCCGACATGCATCCCTTCATCCACCCGCTGACTTCGGCGGTGGACCCGGTGTGGGAGGCGAAAAGCGACTGGGAGATCTACAAGGCCATCGCCAAGGCGTTCTCGCGCGTTGCACCGGAAGTGCTCGACGTCGAGAAGGATGTGGTGCTGACCCCGATCCAGCATGACTCCCCCGGCGAAATCGCCCAGCCCTTCGACGTCAAGGACTGGAAGAAGGGCGAGATCGACCCGATCCCCGGCAAGACCATGCCGGCGGTGACGGTGGTCGAGCGCGACTATCCCAATATCTACAAGCGCTACACCGCGCTCGGGCCGCTAATGCAGAAGATCGGCAACGGCGTGAAGGGCATGGCCTGGAACACCGAGCACGAGGTCGAGCTGTTGAAGCGCCTCAACGGTGAAGTGACCGACGAAGGCGCGACCAAGGGGCTGGCTCGCATCGACACCGACATCGACGCCACCGAGGTGATTCTGTCGCTCGCGCCGGAAACCAACGGCGAAGTCGCGGTCAAGGCCTGGGACGCGTTGTCCAAAACCACAGGCCTCGACCACACCCATCTCGCCATTCCGAAGGAAGACGAGAAGATCCGCTTCCGCGACGTGGTCGCGCAGCCGCGCAAGATCATCTCGGCGCCGACCTGGTCGGGCCTGGAGTCGGAGAAGGTCTGCTACAACGCCGGCTACACCAACGTCCACGAACTGATCCCGTGGCGTACCCTCTCCGGCCGCCAGCAGCTCTATCAGGATCATCTGTGGATGCGGGCCTTCGGCGAAGCGCTCTGCGTCTATCGGCCGCCGGTCGATCTCAAGGCGGTCAAGCCGGTGATCGATAGCAAGCCCAACGGCGAGAAGCAGATCGTCCTCAACTTCATCACGCCGCATCAGAAGTGGGGCATCCACTCCACTTACACCGACAACCTGCTGATGCTGACCTTGTCGCGTGGCGGTCCGATCGTCTGGATCAGCGAGAACGACGCGAAGAAGGTCGGCATCGCCGACAATGACTGGATCGAGGCCTACAACTCGAACGGGGCATTGGTGGCCCGCGCCGTCGTCTCGCAGCGCGTGAAAGACGGCATGTGCATGATGTATCACGCGCAGGAAAAGATCGTGAACGTGCCGGGCTCGGAAGTGACCGGCCAGCGCGGCGGCATCCACAACTCGGTGACGCGCGTGGTGGTGAAGCCGACGCACATGATCGGCGGCTACGCCCAGCAGGCCTACGGCTTCAACTACTACGGCACGATCGGCACCAACCGCGACGAGTTCGTCATCGTCCGCAAGATGAAGGCGGTCGACTGGCTGGACAAGCCGGCCACCGATCAACCCGAACCGCTCGCCGTCGCGCCTAAGACCAATCTGGAGGCCGCAGAATGAAAATCCGCGCGCAAATCGCGATGGTGCTGAACCTCGACAAGTGCATCGGGTGCCACACCTGTTCCGTCACCTGCAAGAACGTGTGGACCAATCGCGAAGGCATGGAATACGCCTGGTTCAATAACGTCGAGACCAAGCCCGGCATCGGTTATCCCAAGGAATGGGAAAACCAGAAGCGCTGGAACGGCGGCTGGCGCCGCAAGGCGAACGGCAAGATCGAACCGCGCATCGGCGGCAAGTGGCGGGTGCTGGCGAATATCTTCGCCAACCCCGACCTGCCGGAGATCGATGATTACTACGAGCCCTTCACCTTCGATTACGAGCACCTGCAGAACGCGCCGGAGCTCAAGGCCTCGCCGACGGCGCGGCCGCGCTCGCTGATCACCGGTCAGCGCATGGAGAAGATCGAGTGGGGCCCGAACTGGGAGGAAATCCTCGGCACCGAATTTGCCAAACGCTCGAAGGACGTCAATTTCGACGGCGTACAGAAGGACATCTACGGCCAGTTCGAAAACACCTTCATGATGTATCTGCCGCGGCTGTGCGAGCACTGCCTCAATCCGGCCTGCGCCGCCGCCTGCCCGTCCGGGGCCATCTACAAGCGCGAGGAGGATGGCATCGTCCTCATCGACCAGGACAAGTGCCGCGGCTGGCGCATGTGCGTGTCCGGCTGCCCCTACAAGAAGGTCTATTACAACTGGTCGAGCGGCAAATCCGAGAAGTGCATCTTCTGCTATCCGCGCATTGAGGCCGGTCAGCCGACGGTGTGCTCGGAAACCTGCGTCGGCCGCATCCGCTATCTCGGCGTCGTGCTCTATGATGCCGACCGCATCGAGGAAGCGGCCAGCGTGCCGAACGAGCAGGACCTCTACGACGCCCAGCTCGGCGTGTTCCTCAACCCGAACGATCCGCGCATCATCGAGCAGGCGCGCCGCGACGGCATCAACGAGAACTGGCTGGAAGCCGCGCGGCGCTCGCCGGTCTACAAGATGGCGATGGAGTGGAAGGTCGCCTTCCCGCTGCATCCCGAATATCGCACGCTGCCGATGGTCTGGTACGTGCCGCCGCTGTCGCCGATCCAGTCCGCGGCGCAGGCCGGCAAGATCGGCCATGACGGCGAGATGCCGGATGTTCGTTCGCTCCGCATTCCGCTGAAGTACCTCGCCAACCTGCTCACCGCCGGCAAGGAAGAACCGGTGGCGCTCGGCCTCGAGCGCATGCTGGCGATGCGCGCCTATATGCGGTCGAAGACCATCGACGGTGTCATCGACGAGAACATCGCCAGGCGCGTCGGTCTCACCGGCCTCGCCATCGAGGACATGTATCACGTCATGGCGATCGCCAATTACGAGGACCGCTTCGTCATCCCGACGGCGCATCGCGAGGTCAACGAGGACGCCTACGACCTGCGCGGCTCGTGCGGTTTCTCGTTCGGCAATGGCTGCTCCGGCGGCACCTCCGAGACCAACCTGTTCGGCACGCCGAAACGCGGCAAGAACCCGATGGAGATGGCCTGATGAGCATTACCCTGAAAGCCCTCTCCGCGCTGCTGACCTATCCGACCGCCGAGCTGACGCAGGCGACGGGCGAGATCAGCGAGGTGCTGGACAACGACAGGCGAATCCCCGCTTCGGTGCGCGACCAGTTGCACAAGCTGCTCAACGAACTGGCGGGCACCGATCTCTACGACCTGCAGGAACGCTATGTGCTCCTGTTCGACCGCACCCGGTCGCTGTCGCTGCACCTGTTCGAGCACGTCCATGGCGAAAGCCGCGACCGCGGCCAGGCCATGATCGACCTCAAGGGGCAATACGAAGCGGCCGGCCTCGAGATGGCGGCAAACGAACTGCCGGACTTCCTGCCGTTGTTCCTGGAATATCTCGCCACGCAGCCGGCGCAGGACGCCTGCGACACGCTCGGCCAGCCGGCTCACATCTTCGCCGCCATCGCCGAACGCCTGCGCAAGCGCCGCTCGGCCTACGAGGCGGTGTTCCGCGCGCTGATCGCGCTGTCGGCGGCCAAGCCCAAGGACAACGAGGTCGCCGCCCTGCTGCAACTACCGGATCCCGACGCCAACGACCTCGCCGCGCTCGACGCCGCCTGGGAGGACGAGCCGGTCAATTTCGGTCCCGGTTCCGGCGACGGCTGCAAGGACAATCTCATCGCCCGCGTGCGCGGCGGCATGCGCCCCGCGCCCGACATGCCCCAACGTCCGCGTCCGTAAGGAAACGACCATGCGCGACATGATCACCTCCATCGTCTTCGGCTGGTATCCCTACCTCTGCCTCACCGTGTTCCTGCTCGGCAGCCTGGTGCGCTTCGATCGCGAACAGTACACATGGCGCTCCGGCTCGAGCCAGTTGCTGCGCCGCCGGCAACTGACTTGGGGCTCCAACCTTTTCCATGTCGGCATTCTCGCCATTTTCGCCGGCCATTGCGTTGGCCTGCTGACGCCGATCTGGGTGTTCGACACGCTCGGCATATCGCACACCTTCAAGCAGTGGATGGCGATCTCGATCGGCGGCGTCGCCGGCGTCGCCTGCTTCATCGGCATTACGCTGCTGGTGCATCGCCGTCTGTTCGACCCGCGCATCCGTACGACCTCGTCGTTCGGCGACATCGCCATCCTGCTCCTGCTCTGGCTGCAACTCACGCTCGGGCTCGGCACCATCTATGTGTCGCTGCATCATCTGGACGGTCATGAAATGGTGAAGTTCATGACCTGGGCACAGGGCATCCTCACCTTGCAGCCGGGCGTCTCGGCGGTCATTGCCGACGTGCACCCGATCTTCAAGGCGCACCTGTTCCTCGGCATGACCATCTTTCTGGTCTTTCCATTCACTCGGCTGGTGCACATCTGGAGCGCACCGGTTTGGTATCTCGGCCGCCGCGGCTATCAGGTCGTGCGCACGCGGCGTCCGCTGGTCCCGGCGGAGTGACGGCGATGTCGGTGTCCATCAACGTCACCGTGGCCGGCAACGGCTCGTCGAAGCCGGTCGACGTCAGCGTCAACGGCGTCTGCATCCCGCGCGACGACATTGTCCGCGAGATGCAGCACCATCCGGCCGACAAGCCGGCTGCCGCCTGGCTTGAGGCGGCGCAGGCGCTGGTGGTGCGCGAACTGTTGCTTCAGCGCGCGGCGGCGCTCGGCCTCACGCCCGAGCCGCTTACCGCGGACGGCCGCCGCGAGACCGACGACGAGGCGCTAATGCGCGCCGTGATCGAGCGCGAGGTCGCCGTCCCCGAACCCGACGAAGCGACCTGCCGGCGTTACTACGACAACAACATCGGTCGATTCCGTTCGTCGGACATCTACGAGGCCTCGCATATCCTGTTCGCGGCGTTGCCGGCGGACCAGGTCGCCTATGCGCAAGCCAGGACCGATGCCGAAGCCGTGCTGGCGGCGCTGCGCGACAATCCGCACAGCTTCGCCGCACTGGCGCGGGCCCATTCGCGCTGTCCGTCGGCAAGTCAGGGTGGCAATCTCGGCCAGCTCACGGCCGATCAGGTGACGCCGGAATTCGCCGAGGCGCTCGAAGCCATGGCACCCGGCGACATCAGCGCCGCGCCGGTCGCGACGCGCTACGGCTTCCACATCATTGAGCTGGCGCGCAAGCACGACGGCCGCACCCTGCCCTTCGAGGCGGTGGCGGAGCGCATCGCCGATTATCTGCGCGACAGCGTCATGCACCGCGCCCAGGCGCAATATATCGCGCGGCTGGTCTCGGCCGCCCGCATCGACGGCATCGCGCTCGCCGGCGCCGCCGAGCATTACGTGAACTGAGGGGCGAACCCATGCTGCTGGGCGATGTTCTGAGACAATTAACCGACGACACCATGGCCGCGGAAGTCATCATGAGCGTCGGCGATCTGGCGCTCTTGAGTGCGATGTCCGACCGCGCCGCGCGCGAAGGCCTCGATCTCGCGAGCTTCAGCCAGGCCGCCGTGCGGCGTTATTCCGACGCCGCGTCCGAAGAGGAATGGGTCACCCTGCTCGGCCAAATCGGCCAGTCGGTCGATCCAGCCGCGATTTACTTGAAGCGCGCTTTCGCCAGCGCACTGCATCCATAAGGCGAGGACCACGCCATGATCGGCGGCACGTCATCAAATATTCTGGCAATGGCCTATTCCGACGGCTTCGCCGCCGATCGCCTGATCGCCGAGACCGCCTACCGGCTGCGCGATGACGGCGTGAAGGTCGCCGGCTTGGTGCAGATCAACACCGACGTTCCCGGCCGTACCAAATGCGATATGGCGGTCGAAGAACTTTACACCCGAACCCGATTTCAGTTGTCGGAATACCGCGGCCCGGCGGCGCGGGGCTGCCGGCTCGATCACAGCCGGCTGGCCAACGCCGCGGGGCTGTTGATCGCCATTCTGGACCAGGATCTCGACCTCATCGTCATCAACAAATTCGGCAAGGTCGAAGCCGAAGGCGGCGGTTTGCGCGATCTGCTCGGCCGTGCCGCGCTGCTCGGCATTCCGCTGATCGTCGGCGTGCCCTATCGCAATCTCGACCAGTGGCGCATTTTCGCCGCCGGCCTGGCCGACGAATGCGAACTCTCGGCGGCCGCTCTCGAACATTGGCTGGCGGCGAAACGTTTGACGATGGCGGCCGGCGATCGCGAACGACCAACGACCGACCACTTGAGACCCTGATTGCGCCAAGGGTGACGCCATGTGCCTCGACCACCTGTTCGATCGCAATGTCATCTGGGCCCAGGCCAAGACCCGCGACGATCCCGGCTATTTCGCGCGCATGGCCGGCATCCAGCACCCGAAGCTGTTGTGGATCGGCTGCTCCGACAGTCGCGTCACCGCCAATGACGTGTTGGGGCTCGATCCCGGCGAAGTCTTCGTTCAGCGCAATATCGCCAACATGGTGCACACCAGCGACATGAACCTGCTCGCCGTGCTCGAATACGGCATCGAGGTGCTGCGCATCGAGCATGTCATCGTCTGCGGGCACTATGGCTGCGGCGGCATCCAGCGCGCCCTGGGCGACGAACGCACGGCGCTGGTCGATCATTGGCTGCAGCCGATCACGATGCTCTACCGCAAGCACCGCAAGCTGTTCGACGCCATTCCAGACCTGGACGCGCGTATCGACCGGATGTGTGAACTCAACGTCGAAATGCAGGTGCGTCGTATCGCGGCGATCCCGACGGTGGAGAAAGCCTGGCTGCGCGGCCAGCCTTTGCATCTGCACGGTTGGATTTATGGCGTGACCGACGGCCTGCTGCGCGACCTTGGCCCGCATTTGTCGTCGGTGAAGGAGCGCGACGCCCTCGTCAGCATCGACGACCGCGCCACCAGGCCAGTCGAACCAGTCAGCGGCATGCGCCGTCATGCCCTCGAGGCGTTCGACGCGGCCAAAGTCTGAGATTTGCTATCCGGTGCCGCCTTGGCAACGCCACATCGTCCCGGACCGATCGCCGCAACACACGCGCAGGACCGCGCGGCGGCGCCTCGCGCAGCCGAGAAGCATATATTTTTCAGATATTTAAAATGAGGATGGTGGGAGAGGTAGGACTCGAACCTACGAAGGCATAGCCAGCGGATTTACAGTCCGCCCCCTTTGCCGCTCGGGACACTCTCCCCCAAGCTCGGATTCCTCGAGCTTGCGCCCCGGCGCCGATCGCGCCGCCCGCCCTAGTCCGTTGATCCCCATAGCAAAACGGGGTTTCCGCACCGGACGGTGATGGAATGGCAGGGGTTATGGGCAGGGGCCGCCGGGAAGTCAATGGAGCCGTTGCGGAAAGTTGCCGCGAGGCGCTGTTCGGCCCGGCTCCGATCCTCTAAAGCTCCGGCCATGAGTTCACGCCCCAGCAAGTCCGGCCGCAAGCCCGGCGCCACCCACGAGCAGGTCGATCGCCGCGAGCGATTTACGCGGGCGCGCCGCGAGGATCTGCGCGCCACCGCCGAGGGCGACGAGCCGGTCATCCTCTACGGCTGGCACACGGTCACCGCGGCGCTGCGCAACCCGGCCCGCAAGCTGCGCAAGTTCCTCGCCACCGACAACGCCGCCCGCCGCCTCGCCGAGGAAGGCATCGCCGGGGCACTGGCGCCCGAGGTGGTCCGGCCCTCGGCCATCGACGAGCGGCTGTTGCCCGACGCCGTGCATCAGGGCCTCTATCTCGAGGCCGATCCCCTGCCCGCGCCGCCGATCGAGGACGTGCCGGCGCGCGGCACGGTGCTGGTGCTCGACCAGGTCACCGATCCGCACAATGTCGGCGCCATCTTCCGCTCGGCCGCGGCCTTTGCCACCACCGCCATCGTCACCACGCAGCGCCACTCGCCGGACGCCACGGCGGCGCTCGCCAAGGCGGCCTCCGGCGCGCTGGAACACGTGCCGCTCGTCCTTGTGCAGAACCTCGGCCGCGGCCTGACGGCGCTGAAGGAACGCGGCTTCATGGTGGTCGGTCTCGACTCCGACGGCGAAGCCGATCTTTCCGACATGAAACTGCGCCAGCCACTGGCCCTGGTGCTCGGCGCCGAAGGCAAGGGCCTGCGACAGTTGACGCGTGAACTCTGCGACAAGGTGGCGCGCATAGACATGCCGGGCGCGATCAAGAGCCTCAACGTCTCCAACGCCGCAGTCTTGTCGCTTTATATCGCCAGCCGCATCGGGCGGCAGAGCTGAAAAGCAAACGGCGGGCCCCCCAGCCCGCCGCCGCCGCCCACTATCTCTGTAGAGATCGTCAGTTCAGTCGCGCGCCCGGTTTGCCGCGCTCGCCTTTGCGATAGAGCTGAATGGTCATGCGATCGGGGCCGAGAATCGTGATCTCGGCGTCGGCCTGGATGACGCGCTTTTCGTTCTTGCCGCCTTTGTGCTTGTCGAGCTGCGGCGTTTCGACAACGACCTTTTTCTCGCCATGGCTGTCGTCGACGACCGTGTAGCGCTCGACTACCCGCGGCGGATCGTCGACATAGCGCGTCGTTTCGACCACCTTCGGTTTGTGGCGCACGATCTTCGTGGTGTTGATGGCGTTGCTCTTGTTGTCGGAGTTGGCTTTGACCGTCGCGCGTTGACGCAGTTCCTCGATCAACCGCGGATCGTTCCTGGTCCGCAGCGCCTTGGCCCTCGGCGCCGGACGATGCGCGCGTTGACGATAAGCGGGCGTCTGCGCCTCGCCGGGACGATGAATAACGTAGGTGCCCGGCGCCACCTCAACGGCGTAAGGCTGCGCGGCGCGCGGTTGCGTCGCGTAGGGATAGAGCGGCGGCGGGCTCTGCTGCACCGAGCTATAATACTGCGCCCGCGCCGGACCACCCGCGACGACGGTGACGGCAAAAGCGAGCGCGGCAATTCTGGATGCAAGGACCATGGGCATCTACCTCGGCGGCAGGATTGGCACGAGGGGCACCGCGGTCTCGGCCGGCGGCAGCATCACACCGGGTGGATACAGCGAAAGCGTCGACCATTCGCGGTAGTAGCTCGGCGCCGGTTTCGGCGCCGGATATCGGGCGTTGAGGTTCTCGCGCCGTCCTACTTTCGGCTTCTTGCCGGTGAACGGATAATAGTGACGGCCCTGCCACGGCCGCGCCCAATAGGCGCGAATGCCGGAGCTGGGTTCGATGTCATAGATGGCGACTTGCGGCGCACGCGCCACGTACGACGGATAATAACTGACGTGACGATGCGACCACTCGGACGCACCGGCGCCGCCGAGACTGGCGATCCCGAGAGCAGCCATAGCGGCAACGGCCAACAATGCGCGCATCGCAAATGATCCGATCGATCGGTGTTTCTCCGGGCATTTTATACGAAGCCTTTACGATGCTCCGCGCTTTCGCGAGGTAACATTAATCGCGCCAAGTCAATTGCACCGAGTCCAGGATCCGCCCTCACGCCGTGGTTTCGACCCGCGACGCCAGCCGTCAAAAAACGGTAGCGCCGCGCGCGTCGCGCCGTTAAAGTTAACTGCGATGCCGAACCGGACCCTATCGAACAAACGCCCGACGGCTCCCGTGCGCGGCGATTTCAGACAACGCTATGACGAGATCGAAAGCCGCCGCGGCGAATTGATCGAGCGGCTGCAAGGTCTCGACGGCAATGTGCGGGCGCATCCCGGCTACAAGCGCGCGCTCAAACTGCTCAATGAAACTTTTCGCAAAAGCAAGCTCGCCCAACGGCTGGCCGTGCTTCAGGCCGCCGCCTGGCTGATCGACGTCCTTGAACGGCTCGCCCTCACGCTTTGAGGATCGCTGCCGCCCTATCGGCGCGCATAAAGTTCCCGTAAATTATCGCGAGAGATTACGATACCGTAATGAATATTTACTCATTACATATCAATGTATTATAGAGAGAGATTAGACTTTAGACGTAAGACCTGAGACGGAAAGACGCCATTCCCGGCCAAGGCGTATCGATACCCTCGGGGCGGCATCAATAAAAAATTAAGAAACCAGGCGCCGCCCGATGACCGACGCGTCACGCGTCAATTGGGGAAACGCCTATGACAACGACGACCGCAACAGGCTTTACTGCCCGCGGAATGACCGCCGAGGAACGGAAGGTCATTTTCGCTTCGTCACTCGGCACCGTGTTCGAGTGGTACGATTTCTACATCTACGGCACGCTCGGCGTGTTCCTGGCGAAATACTTCTTCGCCAATGTGCCGCCGAATGTCGGCTTCATTTTCGCCTTGCTCGCCTTCGCCGCCGGCTTCGCCGTTCGTCCGTTCGGCGCGCTGATCTTCGGCCGACTCGGTGACATGATCGGCCGCAAGTACACCTTCCTCGTCACGATGACGCTGATGGGCGTCGGCACGTTCTTCATCGGCTTGCTGCCGGGCTACGCCACCTTGGGCATCATGGCACCGGTGCTGCTGATCGCCTTCCGCCTCATCCAGGGCCTGGCGCTCGGCGGCGAATACGGTGGCGCGGCGATCTACGTCGCCGAACATGCGCCTCCCGGCAAGCGCGGCTATTACACCTCGTGGATTCAAACGACCGCCACGCTCGGTTTGTTCATGGCACTGCTGCTGATACTCGGCATCCGTACCGCGATGGGCGAGCAGGCCTTCGGCGACTGGGGCTGGCGCCTGCCGTTCCTGCTCTCGGCCATCCTGCTGATCGTGTCGATCTGGATCCGGCTCTCGCTCAACGAGTCGCCGCTGTTCCAGAAGATGAAGGCTGAAGGCAAAGCCTCGAAGCGTCCGCTGTCGGAAGCTTTCGGCCAGTGGTCGAACGCCAAGATCGCGATCCTCGCGCTTCTCGGCGCCACCGCCGGCGAAGCGGTCGTGTGGTATGGCGGCCAGTTCTACGCGCTGTTCTTCCTGACCCAGACCATCAAGGTTCCGGCGGTCACCGCGCAGATCATGATCGTCATCGCGCTGGCGATCGGCACGCCGTGCTTCATCCTGTTCGGCTGGCTGTCGGACAAGATCGGCCGCAAGCCGATCATGCTCGCGGGTTTCGCGCTCGCGGTCATCACGTACTTCCCGATCTTCCAGGGCCTGACGCACTTCGCCAACCCGAAGCTGGAAGCGGCGCTCGCGGCGTCCCCGGTCGTCGTGACCGCGGATCCCAAACAGTGCTCGTTCCAGTTCAAGGCGACCGGCACCGAGAAGTTCACCACGGCCTGTGACGTCATCAAGTCGACGCTGGTCAACCTGTCGGTGAACTACAACAACGTGGCGGCCCCGGCTGGCACGCGCGCCAGCGTCAAGATCGGCGACACCGAGCTGACTGCCGAGACGCCGAATCTGCCCGCGGCGATTACTGCGGCGGTCAAGGCACACGGCTATCCGGCCAGCGCCGATCCGAAGGACATCAACTACCCGATGACGGTTATTCTGCTGGCGATCCTGGTCGTCTACGTGACCATGGTCTACGGGCCGATTGCCGCCTGGCTGGTTGAATTGTTCCCGACCCGCATCCGCTACTCCGGCCTGTCGCTGCCCTACCATATCGGCAACGGCTGGTTCGGCGGCTTCCTGCCGGCCACGGTGTTCGCCATCGTGGCGGCAACCGGGAACATCTACTCGGGCCTCTGGTATCCGATCGCGGTGGCGGCGATGAGCTTCGTCGTGGCCCTGATCTTCCTGCCCGAGACCAAAGATCGCGACATTACCCAGATGTGAGCCGCGAGCCGGCAATCGGCTCGACTGCAACGACGAATGCCCCGCAGCGGCAACGCTGCGGGGCATTTTATTTGGCAGCCACCCCGCCACCTCGGGCTATATTGTCGCAACCACCGGATTCCTACGGCATAACCGACAATTTGAGGCGATTACCGCGGGATCGCTCATAGCCGCGCCGCAGGGCGCCATAAGCAATCGCCACGAGCGACCATACAATTGATTTGTCAGCACGATTCCGCTATCGGAGCGGCTGCACCGGAAAGCGCCGGATTAGCTCAGCGGTAGAGCAGCGGTTTTGTAAACCGAAGGTCGGGAGTTCAATCCTCTCATCCGGCACCACGCGGTTGATACCGGTCTCCTCGCCAGCCCAAAAATATCGCAACCGGCATGGCCTTCGGGCAGTCGAAGACCTTGTTCGTCGGTCGCGGACTGTGCCAAACTGAAGCGTTGCTTCGTAATACCTCGGAGATCTAGCATGCCTCAGGGCACCGTAAAGTGGTTTAATCCGACGAAGGGCTATGGCTTCATCCAGCCCCAAGAAGGCGGGAAGGATGTGTTCGTTCACATCTCGGCGGTCGAACGCGCCGGACTTAGCACGCTGAACGAAGGTCAGACTGTTCAGTACGAACTCGTCGAGAACCGCGGCAAGACGTCTGCGGAAAACCTCAAGGTAAAGTGACCTCGTAGCCCGAGGCCTCTTTCGACCGCCAATCTGTAATACGGACCGTCGGGCCTGATCATGCCCGGCGGTTGTGAGTATTTGACACTCACCGCCCCGCACGATCGCGGCCGGGAATTGTGATCTTTGCCCGTCGGTTTCAGGGCGGCAGCTTTTCCAGTTCGGGGAACGGCTCGAGCGACGCATCCTTGCACAGCGCGGCGACGTCCTTCGGCGTATCGACGTAGCGGTCGAGCTTGCCCGACACAAACGTCGCGTACCCCTCTTTCGCCGCCGCGTAAGTTCCAGCCGCCTGGCGCTCGCGAAAGCGCACGCAAACGATGAAACGTTGGTGGTTGTCGTCACTCAGGGCCTTGAGCGTCGGCCTGGACGCTTGCGCATTGCGGACGTGCTGCGGGTCGTTGAGGTAGGTTCGCATGAAAGCAACGAGATCGCTCTTATAATTCTGCGGAAGGACGTTCTGCGCATCCCAGCGCGCCTTCAGTTCGGCCGGACTGGGCCCGACATCGTCGCTGGCGCAACCGGCCACGAGCAGCGCTGCGAGCAAGAACAGCCAACGCATTCGTGATTCCTCTTCGACCGTCGCGCCCTTGGTTTCGACCATAGTGGCTTGTAACCTGTCAATCGGCGTGGGCGATCGTCGCGCGCGCGGCTGATCCGGATTTCATGTCATGGCCATCGAGCCCCACCCGACGCGCCGCAATGTGATCCGGCAGGTCGCGGCGGTATCGGCGCTGGGCGCGGGCGCGCTGGCACTGTCGAGCCTTGCGGAGGCCGCCGCTCCCTTCGCCAAGGTTCAGGGTCCCGGCGTCTACCGCTACAATCTCGGCGCTTTCGAACTGACGGCCCTCTACGACGGCATCTGGTATTCGCCGATCGGCGACGGTTTCGTCCGTAACGCCGGGAGCCGCGCCGTCAATCGGGCGCTCACGCAGGCCTTTCTCAAGCCCAATGTCCTGCCGATCTCGATCACGGCGCTGCTGGTGAACACCGGATCGAAGCTCGTTCTGATCGACACCGGCAGCGCCGGCCAGATCACCGACACCGCCGGACTGATGAACGCCAATCTCGCCGCCGCCGGCATCCGGCCCGAGGACATCGACGTCATCGTCATCTCGCATTTCCATCCGGACCATATCAACGGCATCAAGACCAAGGATGGCGACAAGGTCTTCACCAGGGCCGAGATCATGGTGCCGGAGCCCGAATGGGCGTTCTGGATGAACGAGGCCAACCTGACGCGCGACCGGTACGGTCCACAAGTACTTCCTCAACGCCGGCCGCATCTTCAAGGACATCGCCAGCGAGGTGCAGCGCTACAAGCCCGGTTCGGAACTTGTGCCCGGCATCGTCTCGATCCCGGCTTATGGCCACACGCCGGGCCACTGCGCGTTTGCGCTGCAGTCGCAGCGGCAATCCATGCTGGTGATGAGCGACACGGTACGAAACCCGTACCTGTTCGCACGCCACCCCGACTGGCAACCGACCTTCGACATGGACGGCCCGCGCGCGGTGCAGGCGCGCCGCCGCATGCTCGACCGCGCCGCAGCCGACCGCATGCTGGTGTCCGCCTATCATTTCCCCTTCCCGGCTTGCGGTCACCTTATCCGCGCCGGGACCGGATATGAGCTGGTGCCGGTGATGTGGTCGCCGCGGCCGTGACGGCGGCGGCTACATCTTGGACAGCTTGGCGACATCGATGGCCTGCGCATAGGCCATCTTGCTCGCCGCATCCGCCGAGCCCTGCACATTGATCAGTACCTTGTTCGCGACGACCATCATGATGTCGCCGTCCTGGTTCTGCACGGCGCGCTGGCTGCCGACGCGAACGAGCTTGCCGAGCGCGCCGGCCATCGCCGGATTGCTCAGCATCGGCGCGAACTGCATCAGCAGCGCGGAATCGCCGCTGATCGAAATCTCCACCGTGTCGCCCTTGGCGTTGGTGTAGCTCCGCGTCGCTGCCGAGACACCGCCGAACACGGCCGCGCCGACGGCATTCACCTGTGCCTTTTCGGCATTCCAGCCGGAGAGCGGCTCGGGCAGCAAAGCGGCGAAGCCCTCGGCGTTCTTCTGCGCGATCAGTTGTGATGCCAGATCCAGCGACTGCTTGGCCGCAGCCATATCGCCGGCCTGATACGCCTTGCGGCTCTGATCAATGGCATCGAGGATATCGTCGGCGCGCGCTGGAACTGTCGCAAACGCAACGAGCAGCGCGCCCGCAAAGAGCAGATTTCTAGTCATGGTTTCGCCCCACGGAATCGTCGGAGCAGACTAGCAAATGGAAGGGGACGACGCGCGGCATCGATCCGCGCGTCGTCTGCCATCTTACAGCTTCTAGTTGGTCGATACCCGGACACCACCGAAGATACTGGCGCCCGGCGCCTGCCAGCCGACCGGAACTTCGTAGCGCTTGTTGAACAGATTATCGATGCGGCCGAAAATCGTGACTTGCGGATTGACCACGTAATTGGCGGCAAGGTTGACCACCATATAGCCCGGCGTCGTCTGCGGCGCCGTTAGCAGGCCCTGCCGATCGAAGTCGTCCCAGGGCCCGACATAGACCAGCGTCGTGAACACATCGAGCGCCTCGATCGGCCGGTACACCACGGAGAAGTCGGCCTTGTGCTTGGGCCGCCGCAGCAGTTCCTTGTGGGTGATTTCGTCGGTCGCATTTGTGCGGGTGTAGTCGGCGTGGAAGCGCCATTGCTCGTTGACCTTGAGATCGACGAATGTTTCGACGCCGGTGGTCTTGGCCTTGCCAACATTGACGTAGGTGTTGACCGGTGTGAAGACGTTGTTGATCAGGTCTGTGATGTCGTTACGGAAGTACGTCGCACCAAACCGAAGCCGCCCCCCGAACAAAGGCTGCTCGAAGCCGACATCGTAGCCCTTGCTGGTCTCGGGCTTCAGGTTCGGGTTACCAACGTAGCCGAAATCGCCGACGCCGTAGAGTTCGTACAACGTCGGCGCCTTGAAGGCGGTGCCGTAAGTTGCCTTCAGCTTGGTTTCGGTGACAGGCACCAGGAAGGCCGGCGCGATGCGCCAGGTTGAATGGCTGCCGAACTGGTCGTCATCATCGATACGGGCATTGGCGACGATGGACAGGCGCTCCGCGATCCGCGACTGCAATTCGACATAGCCGGCGGTGTTGCCGTTCTTGCCGGAGAAACTCAGCGGCCCAGCCGGGAATGTACCTGTCGTCGCGCCGTCGGCACGCTCATCCGAACGCTCGGCACCGAGGATCAGGGTGTGTTCGGGCGCCAACTTGATGTCGCCGCGCCAGTCCACCGATGTCCGTGTGCCGTTATAGGTCTGCGGCGGACTGCCGTTTGGATCCTGATTGCTGCGACGTGCGTCGGTAACGTTGACGCCGAAGGTGTGGACGATGCGGTCGTTCAAGGTCGCCCAGACCGCCTCGGCGCGGCCATAGAACGACTTGCTGCGGTAGTCCGATCGCTGCGCGTAGGGCGCAGATGGGAACACGCTGGCATCGTCGTTCGAATAGAGCAGCTTGGCATCGACATAACGGCCGCTGAAATTGACGCGCAGATCGTCGTTGAGCTGCGCGCCGAGCCGCGTCGCGTAGCTCATATTATCGTAAGAGTTCGGGTTGGCCGCCTGCCCCGCCGGCAACACATAAGCCGGCGTGACGTTGATGTTGGTCGAGCGCAGATGCGTAATGTTGAAGGCGTAGTCGATGCGATCCTTCGCGCCGCTGACCGCGGCCGACTGGTTGAACGTGCCCATCGCCCCGCCCTCCAGCGTCGCGGTCGCCTTGGCCGGTCCCTTGCCGCGTTTGGTGGTGATCGAGATGACGCCGCCGATGGCGTTGGCGCCGTAGAGGCTGCTTTGCGGGCCGCGCAGCACTTCCACGCGGTCTACGTCGCTGGTCACGATATGGGCGAGATCGACGGCGCCGTTCGGCGTGCTGGGATCGGAAATATCGATGCCGTCCAGCAGCACCTTGACGTGCTGGGCGTTGGTGCCGCGCATGAAGATCGCGGTCTGTCCGCCAGGACCACCGGTCTGCACCACATTGACACCGGGCACGCTGTTGAGCAGGTCGGGCAGCGTACGGCGCTGCATGCGGGCGATGTCGTCGGCGGTGATGACCGTGACCGAACTGCCGATCTGGTCGAGCGGCGTGGCGACGCCGGTGGCGCTCACCGAAACTTCCGGCAACTGGACCGGTTCCGATCGCGATTGAGCGCGTGCGGCCCCCGCCGCCATAATAGCCGCTGCCGCTGTCGCGGCAGTCAGACGAAAACGAACCCCCATAACGCACATTCCTTCGTTGGCGTCCGTTCAATGAACGGACACTCCGGGTGAGACCAAACCCGGTGCGAAGGACAAGAGAACGCTGGACTACGCGACGCCCGCGACGTTCGCCTGCCGATGTCGTGGAAATTCGGATTTCCAACGGACCATCGCACCGGCATTGACGTCACCGCTGCGAAGTGCCGCTCCGTATGGACCGCCCGTCCACCGGTTGGGTGACTGCGCTGGCAGGTCTCCTGGCTTGCGGGTCATAGCCTGGCGCTTGAAAAGCGCTTTGTTGCGTCCGGCCTTCCCAGGCGCCCAACGGAGAAACACTCCCCATGGAGACATCCCAGTGGCCCTCTGGACGCGGGCTCGCCGCTTACAGTTGCGGGGGCAGCCACGGATTGTCGCGCTTGTCGACGCGAAAGGCCGTGTTCCCTCTTTCGTCCCCGGTGCAACCCGGGGAACCAGCACGGAGGAAAGTCTTCACTGGAACCGCGACATGAGTCAAGCGGCGCGGCTCACGGGGAGCCACGCCGCTTCGATACCCTCATGCGTTGCCGAATTAGATCGCGGTCTTCGGCTTCGCGGTCTTGACGGCCTTCGCCGACTTCAGTTTCGCATGCTTCTTGACGAGGTGCTTCTTCACCACGTGCTTCTTGGCGAGATGCTTCTTGGCAACGTGCTTGTGCGCGATGTGCTTGTGCGCCTTGTGTTTGGCGACGTGCTTGACCTTGTGAACCTTGTTCACGGCAGGCTGGGCCGGGGTCGCAACGGCGGCCGGGGCCGCGGCGGCGGGCGCGGAACCGGAGCCCTGGGCGAAGGCGGCGGGAGCGGCGATCAGGCTGAGGGCGACGACGGCAGCGCTGAGAGACTTCAACATGGTCTTGATCCTGTGGCCGGGTGGCCGCTCACCCGATAATTGCGCGGCGGACCGGCGGGAGGCCGGCTGATGGGCTGGTCTTAAGCCCTTGCCGCTGAATGCGACCTGAGACCGGCTGTTATCCGCCGTTCAGGAAACCTTGGGTTCCCGCCTTCTGGTAAAATTGCAGCCTGCCGGGACTAAAAGGCCTCACGGATTGTTTTTCACGCCAGGGCGGGATTTGTCGTATCGTTGGTCCCGCGCCGGTTCACCCATGAGGTCTAGACCATGACGCTTACCCGCCTCCTCCGCCATTTTTCCGTCATCGCTTCCGCCGCGCTGATCGTGACCGCGGTTGGCCTCAAGCCGATCTACGCGGCCGGCACCGACACGCCGACCGACGACAAGAAAAAGGAAAAGAAAGGCAGCGCCATCGAGGAGCAGGAACGGCAGATCGCGCACGCCCGTTTCCTCAAGGGCTACCGCGACGCGCGCGAGATGATCCTCGCCGGTCAGTATGAGAAGGGCATCTCCGCGATGCATGCGCTCGGCCGCGACGACAATCCCGACGTCGCCAACTACATCGGCTATGCCAACCGCCGCATGGGCCACTACGAAGAGTCCAAAATCTGGTACGAGGCTGCGCTGAAGGCCGATCCGAACCACACCCGCACCTGGTCGTATTACGGCATGTGGCAGGCCGAACAGGGCAACCGCCTCAAGGCCAAAGATTACCTCGCCAAGGTCAATACCTTGTGCGGCAACACGACCTGCAAGGAATACATCGAACTCAAAGCGGTGATCGACGGGACCGGGACCTACTGAAACCTACCGAACTTCGCGCCGATCGCGGCCATTCAGGATCGCCGGGCTTGGCCCGGCGATTTTGTTTTTGCGTATCGTGATTCGCCATCGCCGAAATTGACGGCGCATCTGTAGCTATTATAAACACAAACACGTTTTGTATTTTTCCTTTTCTGCATCTGCTGGTTCGGCGTGATCGTGCTTGCCTGCTTGCCGATGCGACGCTCGCCCTGCGGCGACAACGCAACGTCATGACGTTGCTCGAATTTCTCCCGCACCTCGCATCACCTCAGCAATCTTGCGTTTTTGATCAATCCATTATGACAATCTATTTAGGAATATTTTCTTATTAAATCTTAAGATGTCGCCGGTAATATTTTACTACATGCTCGCAATGTGGATTTGTCGCTGACGCCACCGGCCGGAAAATTCACGCGCGAAATGTCGGCGGCTGCCGCCGCACGTCATGTCCATGAAGGGGTGCCGTACACATGAGCCGAACTGACGAACAGACGATCGAGTCTATCCAACACGTCATAGCGTCCCCTGTCGCCGCCGCGACCGGGGTCCAGACATCCGCCAAAGTCATCGAGTTCATCAGCTTCGCCATCGGCAACGACCAATATGGCGTCGACATCATGGCGGTGCGCGAAATCAAGGGCTGGGCTGCCATCACGCACCTGCCTAAACAGCCGGCCTATGTGCATGGCGTGCTCAATCTGCGCGGCGTCATCGTGCCCATCGTCGATTTGCGCTGCCGCTTCGGCCAGGGCCTGACCGAACCGACACCGCTGCACATCGTCATCATCGTGCAGATCGGCGAACGCCAGATCGGCCTGATTGGCGATCGCGTTCTCGACATCGTCTCCGTCGATGCAGACCGCATCCAGCCGGTGCCGCGGACAGACCACGGGCACTCGACCAGCTTCCTGGCCGGCCTCGTGTCCCATGACGACGTCATGATCGCGCTGATCGACCTGCCTCACCTCCTGGCCGACCAGGCCGACAACGACGTCAAGACCGTCATCCTCGACGCCTGACGGCGAAGTCAAAACACGACTTACCGGCTCTTTTTAACCAGCAACCAATTGGGGGATTGCTATGTCGTTTCTTGCCCGCTTCCGCGTACTGACCAAGATTATCGCCGTCGTCTCGCTGCTATCGCTGATCGCGTCAGGCATCACCTGGCTTGGCGTCACTTCACTGAAAACGATGAGTACCGCGACCGAGAAGATGGACTTTGCCGCCAACGAGTCGCTCGACGCCCAGAAGCTAGCCGTCAACTTGTTGGTGATTAATCGCGCCGAGTTCGAGATATCGGCCGATCCGCGCCCGCAGAGCGTCAAAATCGCCCGCGAGGCCATCGCCCGCGAACGCGAGCTGTTTGTCGAGCGTTTGAAATCGCTGAAGGACCGGGCCACCCGGCCCGACGTCAAGAGCAAGCTCACACAGATCGAGTCCGAGTGGGTTACCTACCAAAAGGAAATCGACAACATATTTCACGCCGCGGCCGCGATCTCCAATGTCCAGATCCCGCCGGAAATGGAGAAGTTGCGCGTCGAGGCCATTGCCAGCGCCGCTTTGGCCAACAAGGTCCGCGACAATATTCGCGTCTTAACGGATAGCCTCGACAAGGAAGTCAACGCCGTCACCACCGAAGCCGGCGACGAATATCTCCGCGTCTCGAGACTGATGATGATCGCGGCCGGCATCGGCATCCTGTTCGGCCTGGCGGGAGGTTTCGTCATCGGCCAGTACGGCATTGCCGCGCCGCTGCGCGATCTGGTCGGCCCGCTCGACAAAATCGCCGAAGGCAACTTCACGGTGCGCGTGCCGGGGACCGGCCGCAAGGACGAAGTCGGCCAGATCGCCGGCTCGGTCCAGCAAATGGCCGACAAGGTCCGCGCTACGATCGGTGAGATCAAGGCCTCCGGCCGCGAAGTGACCAATGCCTCTGCCGAGATATCGACCTCGACGACCGACCTGTCGCAGCGCACCGAAGAACAGGCCGCAAGCCTGGAGGAAACGTCCGCAGCGATGGAAGAACTTTCGGCAACCGTCCGCAAGAACGCTGAAAGCGCCCAGCAGGCCAGCCAATCCGCCAATGCGACCCGTGACGTTGCCAATCGCGGTGGCCAGGTGGTCGCCCAGACCGTTCAGGCGATGGCGAAGATCGAGGATTCCTCGCAGAAGATCACCGACATCATCGGCGTCATCGACGAGATCGCGCGCCAGACCAATTTGCTGGCGCT